>CAVXVD010000089.1:0-49191 GCA_963765015.1 uncultured Acidobacteriota bacterium
GGACTTTCAAAACCTGGTCGCGGACGGAGCGGAGGCTCGTCCACTCGTCGTCGGACTTGGAACCGGACTTCGAATCGGTTTCCGCAAGGCTCGTACTGCCAAGAATGTCGGCGGTAGCAGGGAAGTGCGCGAGATGCACGCTGTCTTCGCGTGCGGCAACCTTCGGCAGATACTGCCAGATTTCCTCGCAGGTGAAACTCATGATGGGAGCGAGCAGTCGCGCCAGGGCTTCGCCGATGCGCCAGATCGCCGTCTGCGCGCTGCGGCGGCCATGCGAATTCGGAGCCGAGATATAGAGGCGATCCTTGAGGACATCAAAATAAAAAGCGCTCAGATCCACGATGCAGAAGTGATTCACGCGGTGATAAATCCGGTGGAAGGCAAACTCATCGTAGGAATTCCGCACCTCGGCGGCGAAAGCGCAGGTCTGGCGCAGCATGTACTGATCGAGGGCTTCCATCTGGTCGAAGGGCACAGCATCGGCCTGCGGATCGAAGTCCCCGAGATTTCCCAGGATGTAGCGGAAGGTGTTGCGGATCTTTTTGTAGTTCTCGCCGACGCGCTGCATCAGCGCTTCCGAGCCCACTACATCTTCGCGGAAGTCGACCGACGCCACCCAAAAGCGCACCACTTCACCGCCAAGCCGGTTGGAAATGTCGACGGGGTCGACGTCGTTGCCGCGAGACTTCGACATGGCCTGGCCTTTTTCGTCGAGCGTCCAGCCGGGGGTGACTACGCCTTTGTACGGCGGAGTCTGGTGCGTGCCCATGGCGCAGAGCAGTGAAGACTGGAACCATCCGCGGTACTGATCGCCGCCTTCGAGATAAAGATCGGCGGGCCAGGGATAATCCGGCTCATCGTCAACAAGGGCGAGATAGCTGGCGCCCGATTCGAGCCACACGTCAAAGATGTCGGTTTCCTTCTCGAACTTGCTGCTGCCACAGTGCGGACACTTGGTTCCCTCGGGAAGAATCGTGTCCGACTCGGGAGTAAACCAGGCGTCGGCACCAGATTTCTTGAAGAGCGCGACCACCTTCTGATTCACGGCCTTGTCATTCAGCGGCTTGCCGCAGGCCACACACAGAAAGACGGCGATTGGAACTCCCCACACGCGCTGCCGCGAGATACACCAATCGGGCCGCGTCTGGATCATGTTCGAGAGCCGTTCTTCGCCCCAGCCCGGATCCCACTTCACTTTCTTGATCTCTTCCAGTGTGCGGCTGCGCAAGGTATCGTTCTTGCCCGCGCCGCCCGGCATGGGCGTTTCCATCGAGATGAACCACTGCTCGGTGGCGCGAAAAATCACCGGATTGTGACAGCGCCAGCAATGCGGGTAGGTGTGCTCGATCTTGTCCGAATGCAGCAAAGCCCCGCGCGTGCGCAGCAGTTCGATGATCAGCGGGTTTGCCTTGAACACATATTGGCCGTCGTACTCCGGCAGGCCGTTGCGCAAGATGCCTTTTTCATCGACGTTGCTGGTCGCGTCGAGCCCATACTTCATGCCGGTGATGAAGTCTTCCGCGCCATGCGATGGAGCGGTATGGACGACGCCGGTTCCGGTGTCCATGGTGACGTAGTCGGCGAGCACGCCCAGAATTTTGCGATCCAGAAATGGATGCTGGAAGTTCAGCCGTTCCATCTTCCGGCCAGGGAAGTGTGCGAGCTCTTTCGGATCGGCGAAGCCACACTTTTCGGCCACATCCTTTGCTAGCTTCGATGCGACGATGTAGACTTCGCCGCCGGATTCAAGGGCGACGTACTCTTCATCCGGATGAAATGCCACGGCCATCGAGGCGGGCAAGGTCCAGGGAGTAGTGGTCCAGATGATGGTTGAAACTTTTTTCCCGCGCAGGGCCGCGTCAATCGCGGCGGGATCGTCGAGCAGCCGATATTTCACCCACACGGTGCTGCTGGTGTGGTTTTCATACTCCACTTCCGCCTCGGCTAATGCGGTCTCATCATGCATGCACCAGTAGACAGCGCGCAGGCCTTTGTAGACGAATCCGTTTTCGTAGAAGGAAAAGAACGTCGACAGAACCACCGACTCGTACTGCGGAGTCATGGTGGCATAGGGACGATCGAAGCGTCCGAAGACGCCGATGCGCTTAAACTGCGTGCGTTGCAGATCGAGAAACTTCTGCGCGTACTTGCGGCACGCCGCTCGCACCGCGGTCGGCGCCATCTGCAGCTTCTTGCCGCCCAGTTCTTTGTCGACCTTGATCTCGATGGGCAGGCCGTGACAATCCCATCCCGGGACGTAGGGCGCGTCGAATCCCGCCATGGACTTCGATTTGGCGATGAAATCTTTCAGGCACTTATTCATCGCCGTGCCCATGTGAATGGGCCCGCTGGTGTAGGGAGGGCCGTCATGCAGGATGTAACGAGGCGCTCCTTTGCGGGCCTGGCGGATGCGCTCGTAGATGCCCATCTGCTCCCAACGTTCGAGCATTTTGGGCTCATTCTGGGGCAGATTCGCCTTCATGGGGAAGGCGGTGGCAGGTAGATTAATCGTCTTTTTCAGGTCGAACGGCACTCGGTCGTGTCTCCCAACTGATTGAATCGCTTCGGTATATGAAACATTCATTATAGGGAGCAGGGGCGGAATACGTCCATGCGGGGTAACGAGAAGGACATGTCTGAGGGGAATTTGCATGGTACCGGAAATGCACTGACGCCGGGGGGCGAGTAGAGGTACAATTTCAGAAAGAGAGAAGTAGTGGTTGGCTCGACCCGTTTGTGGCCGATTGAACGGCACATTCGCAAATTCGGGCTGAAACGGAAGCAACTTGTCGAAGGTGTCGCTCATCTGTGTCAGAAGGGCGTTTCAAGGAAGTTAGGCCAGAGTTTCCACACAGAGCAGCAAGGACATCGAGACGGGAAATATGGGATCCGAACAGATCAATCCGAATGGCCCCGGCAGCGAACCGGAGCTGCACCTGCTATTGGCCAAAGACAGCTTTGAAGAGCCTCTGTGGAGGTCGCTCTCCCGGCAGCTCGATGAGTTCTTCTTTCCCAAAAAGCTGCCGCCTCTCAAGCTGGAATCCAAGCCCGAGCCGGTCAAAGATATCTGGGGCTTTTACAACTACAAGAAAGACGGAGTCCTGGGATCGACCGGTGTACACGTTCTGATCGCAGCTGTGATTGTTGCTGGAACGATGATTGGGCGTCGCGTGGTCAATGCTGCTCCTGTTCCTAAAGTGACTGTGACTTTGGTAGATCCCGGTCCGCTGCCTGCGCTGATGCCCTCGAAAACACAATCTGGCGGTGGCGGCGGCGGCGGAGACCGCGACGTGCTGAAGGCCAGCGCCGGGAAGCTGCCGAAATTTTCGATGCAGCCGCTTACGCCTCCGGTTGCGGTGATTCGCGTTGAGCATCCGAAGCTGGAAGTTGCGCCCTCGATTGCGATTCCACCGGAAGTGAGACTGGCTTCGAATAACATGCCGAACCTGGGCGATCCCATGTCGCACGCGATCCTTCCATCAAATGGAACGGGAGCGGGTGGCGGCATCGGGTCTGGTAGCGGGGGTGGTGTTGGTTCAGGTAAGGGGCCGGGTTTCGGTCCCGGCGAGGGTGGCGGCACGGGTGGAGGAATCTTCCACGTTGGGGCCGGAGTATCTCCGCCGAGGGTTACGTATCAGCAGGAACCGGAATTTTCCGAAGAAGCCCGCAAAGCGAAATACCAGGGCATTTGTACCCTGCGCCTGATCGTCGGAACCGACGGACGGCCCACCGACATCAGCGTGCAGAGCAGCCTGGGCATGGGACTGGACGAGAAGGCGATTGAAGCGGTCAAGAATTGGAGATTCGAACCCGCCATGAAAGACGGCCACCCGGTTCGAGTCGAGATTGCGGTAGAAGTCGACTTTCATCTGTACTGAGACGTTTAGGTGGGGCCGGCGTCCCGCCGCCCCCACACTTACCCTGTCAGTCAGCCAAGTTAACCCTGCGGTAGTGCCTTAGTTTGAAACAAGTTTCGCGCCCTGTTCCTTCATCAGCCGAGCCAGTGCGATCATTTTTCTAAACTCGGTCGCATATTTTTCCGAAATCGATACCTCTCTACAGAAGCCTCTGGGATCGAAACCTGCCAATTCATCAGCGTTTTTTAATACTTGAAAGTGCAACATGGCTACCTTCTGGCTCGTGCTCTCTGCACGGTGGATGGCCTCTTTGATTCTCTCTATCGATGATTCACTCCGTTGTGGGTTTTCCATTATCAGCCTCGTTTCTTGTACGGTCCACGCGCGTTGATTCTAGGCTATGAGACTTCAAACCGATGTGCTACCAACTCTTCCGCAGCACCGCGAAGTGTCCGAATTTCCTCTCGCGAAAGCCCAGCCGCTTGTAGACGCGAATCGCGCGTTCGTTGTCGGCTCGAACGTGCAGAAATGGCGTTTCTCCGCGCTCGCGAATCCGCCTCATCACTTCCGACATGAGAATTGCGGCATAGCCTTTGCCCGTGTGCTCGGGATGGGTGCAGACCGCGCTCACCTCGGTGTGTCCCGGAACCTTTAACCGTTCGCCCGCCATGGCCACCAGCTTTCCCTGCGATCGAATGCCCAGGTAGATGCCGAGTTCATGGGTGCGGGAGGCAAACGGCCCAGGCTTGGTCAGGGCGGTGAGTTCCATCATCTCCCGGGAATCTGGCGTGCCCAGTTCCACGAGTTCTGCAGCATTTTCGGATGAGATGGGCTTGGCGAAGCCATCGTCGCAGACCATTTGCAGCAAAGGTGCACCGACCACGAACGTCCAGCCATCGCGCGCTTCATAGGGGTCATCAAGGAAGATCCCCACGGTTTCCCCTTGTTCCACCAGCCCGGCCAAGGACGCATAGCCTTGCGCTCCATATTCGCGGAATCCGGCCAACGGGCCGACTTCCCGTACAAACCGGCGCGCGTCCTCGAAGCTCTCCGCAAACTGAGCATCGCGAGTAGTCAGGGCCTGCCAGATGACATTGTCGAGGACATGCATAGAAGTGAAGACAGAGTAATTCTCGTGGCGTGGTGCCTGCTATCCGAATCTTGCGGTGAATTCCGGCGATCACTCCTTCAAATCGACGTGCTCCACGTTCTCGATCGTATGTCCCAGGAATCGTTCGCCCAGGCGGCGGAACTTCTCGGTCGAATCAGTAGCGAAGAACTTCAGGCGGGGAAGAGTGCGGCGTTCTTCCCCTTGGACTGCGGCCGCTTCGACTGCGGCCGGAACCAGTTGCTGAAATTGTGACGCTACCGCGTGTGCGGTCGATTCCGCCGAGTCCACGATGCTGACGTGGCCGGGCGTCACCCGCTGCAACAACGGCTTGAGCAGCGGGTAGTGCGTGCAGCCGAGCACCAGCGTATCGGAATCCTGAAAGCCATTTCCGAAAGCTTCCGCAAGATAAATGCGCGCCACCTGCTCAGTCACGGAATGGTCCACCCATCCTTCTTCGACCAGCGGAACCAGCAAGGGGCAAGCCTTTTCCTGGGCGCGGAGACCGCGGGTTTCGAGCGCCTTGCGGTAAGCGTGGCTGCTCACTGTGGCCTCGGTGCCGATGACGACCACTTTTCGATTTTTCGATGCGGTTGCCGCGGCCTCCGCGCCGGGTTCTACTACGCCAACAACGGGTACGTGAGTGGCTGCGGTGATCTGGTCCAGAGCCAGTGCGGTGGCCGTGTTGCACGCGATCACCAGCATCTGGGCGCCATGGGATTCGAGATAGTGCGCCGCTTCGACGGCATAGCGAGCCACCGTTTCGACGGACTTTGAACCGTAGGGAAGTCGCGCGGTATCGCCGAAATAGGCGTAATCGGCGCCGGGAATGAGTGCAAGTAAAGCTTTAAGGACGGTGAGTCCGCCAACGCCGGAATCGAATACGCCGATGGTGGGACGCCGCTGAGTCATTTGGAGTGGATCGTTTGCGATTGATCGATTCTTTGCGATTGATCGGTTCGATGATAGCAGCGTGCCAGGGCTGCGACGGTTACGAGAAGTATTCCGCGGAGATGTTGATTACGAAGACCTGCGGGTCTGCACGCCGCCAGCCGCGACAGCCGAGAAATCAGCACTGCGTCCGCAGCAGGGGCCCGGCGGGATCGGGCGCTCCGTGCGGACAGGTTCGCGGATGTCCGAGGAACGTGCAGATCTTATCGGTCGCCTCCGGCGACAGAATGTGTTCAAACTTGCAAGCCTGCTGCTCGATCTCTGACTCACTGTCCATCGCCAGGCTGTCGGTGAAAAGGCGCTCGGCGAGGCGATGACGCCGGATGATGTTGCCGGCCCGCTCGCGTCCACGAGGCGTGAGTTCGACGATGAGCGTTCCATCGCCTAAAGATGCCGCGACCGGCTTGAGCGCCTCATGGCACGGATTCACGAACGGCTTGTGATCATGCGGCTCGGGCGGATGCGGCGTCGAAGCCACCATCCCCATCTCAATCATCTTCTCAATCGCCATGCTGACGGGCAGCGCGCCGTGGACTTCCATGCGTTCGACCTCGGCAATTTCGCCGTGCTCGCTGAGCACCCAGAGTTCTTCGAGGACTTCGTCGAGTTGTTCTTCGTCAGCCAGCGAGAAGATTTCCTGCGAAGCGATCTTGCCGTGATGCAGTTCGATGCGGCGGTCGGCCAGCCGCGCGACCACGGGATCATGGGTCACCATCACGATGGTGCGTCCTTGCTGGTGAAACTCGCGCAGCAGCCGCAGCACGATCTCTTCGTTCACCGCATCGAGGTTGCCGGTCGGCTCGTCAGCAAGAATGATTTTCGGATCGTTGATCAGCGCCCGCGCAATGCAGACGCGCTGCTGCTCTCCACCAGAAAGCTGGGAGGGCAAGTGATGCGCGCGATCTCCCAAGCCAACCCGGGTGAGGGCTTCGACGGCTTCCTTTTCATCGGTCATGCTGTGGAAATATTGCGCCAGCATGACGTTCTCGACGGCGGTCAGAAACGGGATCAGGTGAAACTGCTGGAAGATGAATCCGATTTTTTCGGCGCGCACGCGGTTGAGTTCCGCGGAAGAGATGCCCGGCGACGTTATGACCATCCAGCCAGATTTCGCCCGACGACGGCTGGTCGAGGCAGCCGATCAGATTGACCAGAGACGATTTTCCCGAACCCGACGGCCCCATGATCGAGAGCCATTCGCCCTTGGTCACATGCAGCGAGATATGGTCGAGCGCATGAATGGCGCCATTGTCTTTGCCGGTGCCGTTCCCCGATTCTTTGGCCGGGTATAGTTTTGTGACATCTTTGATTTGGATCATTTCACTCGCCCCTCAAGATGACCGCCGGTTGTATCCGCCCCAGCAGGGAAATCGGCAGAATCGCCGAAAGAAGCGTTACTGCCATGCTACCAGCCAGCACGATTGGCAGAACGCTTAAGCGCGGCAGGACGGCGGCGTGAAAGTTCACTCGTCCAATCCACGCGGCGATGCCGATGCCTACCAGAAATCCAAGCACCGCCCCGGTCGCACCCAGTGCGGCGGCTTCCGCGGCGAAGAAGCCGTTCAGCAAGCGCTCGGAAGCGCCCAAAGCTTTCATGATGGCAAAGTCGCGGCGCCGGTCATAGACCCATCCCATCAGCGTCGAGAGGACGCAGAGCGCAGCCGTCAGAATGATCAAGGCCGCCGCAGCCAGCAACGTGGCTCGAGTCTTGTCCAGAACTCGCGCCTCGCCTTCCATGATCTGCCGTACCGGGCGCACATCTGCCGCGGGAAGCGCGCCGCCGAGTTCCGTCATGATGCGCGCGATGTCTTCGGGGGCTCCGCTGGCAGCCACCTCAATGGTCGAGGGTTGCACCTTCGTCCACGCCACGAAATCGGTGAGCGAGAGGTAAACCCGGCTATCTTCGGAAGCTCCCGTCTGCACCGTGCCGGCTGGAGTCACATGCAGCGTTCGTCCCTGAAAACTGAGATCGAAGAGCTGATTCTTCGGCGCAACCAGGGGCAAGGCTCGCACACCGATCAGGGCCTGCTGGGCGGCAGACGGCCAGGCACTGACCGACCACCACTTGTCCAATTGGCGGACGCGATCGAAGTCCGTACCTGCAACTACGATGGGCTGCCCGTCAGTGGTGCGGGCTACGATCAAAGCGAATGGCGCTGCGATCCCTCGACCGGCCAGAACGGAATCTACTTTGGCCAGGGCGTCGGTGGGCAGGGAAGCGCCGTCTTTGCCGACGAGAATGATGTTGGCGCCGTAGTTGCGGAACTCGCGGCGCAGCTTGGCTTGCACGTCCACATAAAGATTCAGCATGGCGGTCGCCACCGCAGCAGCCACGACCATCGCAAATAGAGCCGAGGCAGCGCGTCCCCGCCGCAAGACGGCAGCGCGCAGGAGCATGCGTGCGAACATGGAAGTATGAGGAGCGTCGGCGCGTTTTGCGACCAGATCGCGCGTGTCGTTTTTCTGCGACATGGGGGCGTTCATAGCTCACCCCGCAACGCGAATACTGGATCCATGCTGACCGCGCGGCGGATGGCCGCGGCACTGCCGGCAAAAGTGACGATCACCGCGATCGCAAGAATGACCGGCAAAAGGACTGGCGGAATCGAAATCTCCGAACCGAAGATCGAGTGCCCGATCTGGCGCGCCAGCACCGCTCCGACGCCGAATCCGATGATGCCACCAAAAAGGGCCATCAGCGCCGCCTCGGCAAAGAACACGGAAGCTACTGCCAATTTTCCGGCGCCCAGAGCCTTCATCAGCCCTACTTCCGCGCGGCGTTCAAAAATCGCAGTCGCCATGGCCGCTGATACCGCCAGTGCGGAGGCGAACAGCGCCGCCAGCGTGATCAGAAAGATGAGACCCTCGATCCGCGTGAGCACCGCGCCTTCGTTCTGCGCGACCTGCCGAATCTGTTGCGCGTTGGAGTGGGACATCGCCTCGGTCAGTTGCAGCGCAATGGCCTGCGGATACGGGGTGCAATACCAGCGTTCGTAGATTGCACCGGACAGGCTCTTCGGATCGCGCCGGCCAAAGGCGTCTTCCGGCTTGGTCAGCGCGCTAACGTAGACGCGGCGAACCGCATCGGGCTTACCGAGAATCTCTTGGGCGATGTGCAGCGGCGCGACAATTTCGTCGTCCTCCGCGCCGCCAGACGACAGAACTCCGCTCACGTGGAACTGCCGTCCAGAGATGTTGATTCCCTGCGACGCGCTCCCGCCAATGCGACTTGCCAGCCGCTCACCCAATAAGACGGATTGGGAATCATCCGCGGGCCACTGTCCGTCCACTTTCCACAGCGGATAAGTGGAGCGAACGCCTGTCCTGAACTGCTCGGTGCCGTAGGTCAGGCTTTTCGCAAAATAAGTTCCGAGGAGGGTTGCATCCTGCTGTTTTCCATCGTGATCCAGCGTGACGTTGACCGGAAGCATGGGGGCAAAGGCAGTGATGTTGTTGTGCCAGAAAATTCCTTTGATCTTGGGCAGGTCGGCTTCGCTGAGGAAAGCTCCGTCGGTGGGAGGCTTGAGGTTAACTCCGCCGATCTCGACATCGAGCGAATCTTCCTGAGGAGTGACGACGAGGTTGGCGCCAATGGTGCGGAGTTCGCGATTAATCTTGTCGCCGATGTCGGTGGCGACTGCGATCATCGCGGTGGCGACCGTCACGCCGAGCGTGATGGCCGCGCCCGCCAGAAGCTTTCGCCGCTTCTGGCGCCGGAAAGATTCGTAAACGAGCCGGACGAACATCGCTTACGGTTGGCCGAACATGCGGCTACCGGCCGCGATGTCGGTCTCCTCGATGATGATGGCGTCCGCGGTTTGCGTGGCCTTGAGGGGGACGGGATTACAGCCGCCGGCGGTTCCCACTGATTGCGGATTGATTGGGGCGGCGCAGTTCTTGCACACCACGCCATTTCCCGATTTGTAAAATCCAACCGCGCCGCAGATCTGGCAGGCGTCGAATACAGTCGCGACCTTGCCGTCCGGCTTCTGGTAGAGCCAGAAGCGGACTTCCACGCCATTTTCCTGCGCCTGGAAGCGATGCAGATCGCCATCCGACAGCTGCGCCACAGGAATGCTCACGCGCCCGTTCGTAAATGTCACCTGGGTCGAGGGCGAGAGCCCGCTGACGCTCTTCGCGTAAACAAACTCGGCAGTGATTAATGCGATAAACACGAAGGAGAAGGTGAAGACGGAAATCATCCAGAGACGCTCGCGGCGGGCGCTCCAGGCGGCTTTCCGTCGTTCCGCGGGAGAGGTGACGGCGAGCACCGGCTCCCGGCGCTTCACTTCAAACAGCACCATCAGCGCGGCCATGGCGAAGATGGTCACAAAGAAGAACCAGTCGTTGCTGACGATCGGGCCGATGATGGCCATCTCGCGCTTGGAAGAGGAAATCACGCCGCTTTCCGACAGTTCGTGCAGGCCGGAGATGACCAGTTGTGCCGCCACGAGGAACATGATGGCCGTGGTGATGCGGAAAAACTTCTGCAGGTTGATGCGCACGCTGCCTTTGACGAACATCACGCCAAACGCGATCGCCGCCAAGACTCCAAACAGGGTGCCCAGAAAACTCATCAGCTCGGTCGAGTTCAGAGACACGGCGGAGAGAATCAGGACGGTTTCCGCGCCCTCGCGCAGGACCATCAGAAAAATGAAGACGAACAGGCCGAACCAGGCGTCATTGCCGGCGAGCAGGCCGACCTTGCCCTCGATTTCGCCCTTGAGCTTGCGGCCCGTCTTCATCATGAAAACCACCATGGTGACGACGAAAAAGGCGGCGACCAGCATGACCCAGCCTTCGAAGACGTCCTCGTTCAGGTGCGTGCGGGAGATAACGATGGCGACGCCGATGCTGCCCAGAAAGGCGGCAGCCAGCGCAGCGTATACGGTTTTGCGGAGCTCCTGCCTGCCGATCTTGGTCAGGTAGGCGAGGGTGATGCCGACAATGAGAGCGGCTTCGACGCCTTCGCGGAGCGTAATAATGAACGCCTGAAGCATTTATGGGTGCCCTATGATTATGAAAATGAATTTCAATTTCAAGATCAAGGATAGTCTTGGAGCGCCAAGCCAGTCAATCCGCCGCCTCACAATCGCGTGTGATTGGGATCACACGGTGAAAATGAGGGTTTGAATGGGGGGTGGGTGCAGGGAGGGGCGGTCCATGAGCGTAACGGGGGTTTATCGCCATTTGACCGTTAAGGATGCAAGCAACTCCCACACCTTCATTGACTTGCCCGTGCCCCGGTCCTAAGATTTCAGCCCAATGATTGGCCAGACTATCTCGCACTACCGCATCGTCGAGAAGCTCGGCGGCGGGGGGATGGGTGTGGTTTACAAGGCCGAGGATCTCGAACTCGGCCGTTTCGTCGCCTTAAAGTTCCTGCCGGATGACGTTGCGCACGATCCTCAGGCGCTCGAACGCTTCCGACGTGAAGCCCGCGCTGCCTCCGCGTTGAACCATCCCAACATCTGCACTATTCACGAAATCGGAAAGGACGAGAAACAGTCGTTCATCGTGATGGAGTTTCTCGACGGAGTGACGCTGAAACACTGCATCGGCGGCCGCTCGATGGAGACCGAACAGGTTCTCTCGCTGGCCATCGAAATTGCGGACGCACTCGATGCCGCACACAGCACGGGGATCGTTCATCGCGACATCAAGCCTGCAAACGTCTTCGTGACCAAGCGCGGCCACGCCAAGATTCTGGATTTTGGGCTGGCGAAAGTCACGTTGCCGCTGAACGTCGCCAGCAGCCCCATGATGCAATCGACGGTAACGTTGGAGGAGAATCTCACCAGTCCCGGTCAAGCGATTGGGACCATCGCCTACATGTCGCCGGAGCAGGTGCGGGCGAAGGAACTGGATGCGCGCACGGACTTATTCTCCTTCGGGGCGGTGTTGTACGAGATGGCGACTGGCCAGCTGCCCTTTCGCGGCGAAAGTTCGGGAGTGATCTTCAAGGCCATCCTCGATTCGACACCCACCGCTAGTGTGCGGCTGAACCCGGATATTCCGACGAAACTCGAAGAAATCATCAACAAAGCCCTCGAGAAGAACCGCGACCTGCGCTATCAACACGCTTCCGAGATGCGAGCCGACTTGCAGCGCCTGAAGCGCGATTATGAATCCGGGCAGGCTGGCAGCAGCAAGCTTTCGGAGACGAGTGAGTTGGTCGTGCCGCCGTTTCCCGGAAATCAGCCCGCATCCACCAGTGCGCTCGTAAGTGGCTTGGCCCGGCGTCACCGCAACAAGCTCGTGTTAGCTGCGTTCGGGTTGTGCGCCCTCCTCGTAACTTTGGGATATGCGATCTACCGTCTCGGCACAGGCCATGCGCGAACGGAACGCTCGACATTCGAGACTATGAAAGTGACGCGCATCACCAGCGATGGCAAGTCGCGGGTCTCTGTAATTTCTCCGGATGGTAAGTACGTCGTCCACGCCGTGATCGCGAACGGGCTTCAGTCGCTGTGGACGTTGCAACTGGCCAGCCGTAGCGAGGTTCAAATTGTCCCGCCCGCCGACGTCGTCTACCACGGTCTCAGCTTTTCGCCCGATGGCAACTACGTTTACTTTATTTCCGCGCAGACTAGAAACTATCTTTTCAAGACGCTGTATCAGGTGCCAGTACTCGGCGGTACGCCCCGCAAAATTCTGGAGGACGTGGATTCTCCGCCAGCTTTCTCTCCCGATGGCAGTCGCATTGCCTATGTTCGCCTTTCTGGTGACAAGGACCGTGTTGATCTGCTCACCAACAACACGGATGGCTCCGACGAACACGTGATCTCTACGCGGAAGATGCGGGAGTACTACCTTCCCTTCTCAAGGCTGGCCTGGTCCGCCGATGCCAAGAGCATCATCCTGGCCGCCAAAGCAGATCAGGACCGCACCGAACTCCTCGAAATTCCCACGTCCGGAGGCCCCGAAAAGGTGCTCACCGGTCGGAATTGGACATATGTAAGAGATCCACTCTGGATGGCCGATCATAGCGGTCTCGTGGTGTCCGCGGCAGAACCGGGATCGAACTCCGAGCAACTTTGGCTGCTGCCTTATCCCACAGGTGAGGCGCATCGCATCACGAACGATGCAAACTCATACCAGAGCCTCAGTTTGTCGGCTGACGCCATGACGATCATTGCAACCCAGCGTGAATCCACATCCAATCTTTGGGTTGCGCCGGAAGGAAAGGCCGAACGGGCACGCCCGATCACTTCAAACGACAAAGACTACAACGGGGCGAATGGAGTGGCCTGGGTTTCCGACCGGCGCATCGTTTTCACGTCATATCGATCCGGGAATTTGGATCTCTGGATCGCAGATGCTGATGGATCAAACCCCCGGCAACTGACGCATAGCGAAGGCAGCAACTTCGATCCATCGGTCTCACGCGATGGCACCACAATCGTATTCACCAGTACACGATCGGGTAATGAGGCTGTTTGGAGGATAAATGTCGATGGAGGAACTGCGATTCAGTTGACTCGCGACGGACTGGAGCTTGTGCCGAAGATTACACCCGACGGAAAAGACGTCCTCTTCGAGTCGTGGGCGCACCCGGGCGTATTCAAGATACCGCTGACAGGCGGCGATCCAGTTCAGGTCATCGCGCACCCGGCCTTCGCACCGTCGGTCTCTCCCGACGGCAAGCTTCTCGCCATTTCTATGATTGATCGACCGCCGATGTACGTGGACATTCTTCCACTTGCCGGCGGAGCTTCGATCAACCGATTTGAACTCCCAGCTCTCACTGCATCAGGCATCCCCGTTTCCTGGACTCCGGATTCAAAGGGGCTGATCTACAATGATTTTCGCGCGGGCGTGGGCAATCTCTGGCTTCAGCCCCTCGCAGGCGGAAAACCGAAACAGGTAACCAATTTCTCTTCTGAGCACATTTACTCCTTTGACTGGTCAACCGACGGGAAGCAACTGGTTGTGGCCCGCGGCAGTTCTTCCAGCGACATCGTCCTGATCACGAACTTCCGCTGAACTTAACTCTTCGTGGAACTTCGCTCGCACAGCAAGTGTCAACTGACGTTACCAGGCGATTACACGCTTTGAGCGGCAAAGTGGATTTTGAGTAATATGACGATGTTTCAACAACCGGGGAGCAGTTTCCGGGTCGCCGGCCCTCCGAGAGTAGGCCGGTCAATCACAACAAGCGCGTTTCTCGCGACTGAGGCGCTCAGCCAGGCGAGGTTGGAGCCGACGTTTGAACATTACAAACACTCCGTAGCCGAGCATGACGCCGAATGCGTTCAATAGAATGTCGTCAACGTCGAAGATGCCCACACGGAAGACAACCTCCAGGATCTCGCACGTTAGCCCGGTGACAACTCCCAGCGCGAGCGCCTTCTGCCATGAGATGGATCGAACGACCAGTGGAGCGACAAGTCCAATCGGCATAAACGGGATGATGTTTCCAAACAAGTTCACCATGGCTATCAGCTGATTCCCCTGACCACTAAGGAGGGGAACAATGCTCCTGAACGGGACGAAGTTGCCCGGACCTGTGTGAGTACCGGCAAACCTGAGCCTCAGGTGTCCTATACGAATGACGGGTATGGCCTTGAAGACCACGAGCCTGATCAGAAGTGCGCCATATGCAGTGAGAGCACACGCTGCCAGCCAACGCGATCGTTTTGCCTTCACGCCATTCCCCCGAACATACAGCTAGAAATTCTCGGACTGAGTACACATCATAGTTCCACGGTCTCTCGGGAGACGTCTGTACCGACAAAGTCGCCTAGTAGAAAGGGATCCGTCATTTGACGGCGATCCTGGGGGGATTACGGGCAGCGAAAAGTAATCTCAACTGTTGGGTCTCAACCGTTGAAATCAGGCCATAGCGCTCATTGACGCTTGGCCTGAGAAGTCACGATCTCCCCGCGATTTTAAGGCTATGCCGATGGCAACCGATCCAAAAAGGAATTGGGCTGCATGGTCTCGGATCACTTACTTGAGCTTGGTTGCGACCAAAGAAGTCATTGCCTCTGTGAGCGCTTTCAGTTTCTTCATTTCCAGATAGCGGCCCAAGAAGTAACCTGCAATAAATGGCATGCCATAGCCGAGAACGGCTACGAGAAGGATGACTAGCAGGTGGAACGGTTGAAAGAGTCCCTCGGCCATGTTCTGTCTCCATCGTCAAGGACGGTTGCGCTCACCTCAAGTCGAGAAGGAAATTGGCGCGCATGAATCGTAGCGAGATTCTCGCCTGTTGTAAACAGGCGGTTCCTACACGCAAGACCGTGGCCACAGGGCAAGCGGGCGGTGTCGCGATGTTTTAGCGGCTCGTGCGGACGGGGTGACTGCAGTAACTCGTCCGAGATCAGCCGTCCCCTCACATTCGTCTCAGAAACGCATTCGCCTCGGCCACTTGGGGGAATAGCTTTTCCTCGGCCTGGAATTCTGAGGAATGCACGCAGCGGCGGCTGCCGCGCAGTTTCACGGGGTGCTTGAGGTGCAGCATCTCGTGGTAGACGATGTATTCCAGCACGTACTGCGGTATCGCGTAATGGTCGAAGATCCGGCTGATGATGATGGCGTTGTGCGCGGGATCGTAGTGGCCGAGAATGCGGCGGGTCTTGGCCTGGCTCCAACTCATGCGCGGGCGGGCCATCAATCCGTGAAAGAAGCGGGTGTTGAGTTCTTCGAAGATGGCATCGAGGTCGTAGAAATGGCCGCGGGGGGAGCGGAGCAGCTTGCGTCCACGCATCTGACGGACCAGGTGAGTCTTGCGGACGATCTCGTGGCTGGCGACATATTTGCGATAGCGTGCCGCGTGGGCGCGATCAATCGGCTGGCGGTACATCTTGGCGAGAAGGATATGCGCGATGGCCCGCAACACGGTATCGGGCGCACCCTCGAGCAGATCGGAGAGCCGGACCAGCAGCCGCCCTTTGCGCAGACGAATTGTATTGTTGACGTTGGCGAAGGCGAAAAAGTCGATCTTCAGTTCAGGGATGGACGAGGCGGGGCGCAGTTCCTGGTAAGTTTCCTGAAAGATTTCAAGCAGGCCTTCGCGCACGGTGAAGGTAGGTTAGCACGCCGGAGGCTGAGATCAGGGACTAGCAGGTTGCGGAAAAAATTGTTTGGGGGCAGGAAGAGCTCACCTCAGGGACTAAAGCCGCGTTGCTTTTGCGTGGCTTACGGCACGAGTGGAACTCGTGCCCTTCCCGATCCTGATCACTGTGCGGAGTTTTTTCCGCAGCCTGCTAGAGAGCGGGGCACGGCAAGAGCTTACCGTCCGAACAACTGAATCGTATTCTGGCCTTACTCCGGGCTGACGCCGGTCCCCTTCGACGGATTCTTGTTCAGCTTCTTGGCCTTCGCCGCTACTTCCTGATCTTCCAGAAGCTTGCGATGGTCGTCGGTCGAGCTGTCGACCGTTTCTAACGCATTGGTCAGGACGAACTCGTACTGGCTGGCCTCTTGCGGAGGCACGTCGGCGGCATCTTTGAGTGCCCGCAGCTTGGCCTGAAACTCGGTATCGGCATCGATAATCAGTTTGAGCGGCTTGCGAATGTCGTCCTTGCGATCGACGTAGGTGTCGATATTGTCATTCAATTCGTCGTAGAGCAACTGGAAGTCATCGAGCAGGTCATGCGTTTGTTTCGTACGATCCTTGGTTTTCGGATCGCTCCGCATCTGTTCCAGCTTGACCAGCCGGTCGCGAGCAAACTGCAAGTAGAGCGCCAGCCGCTGCCGGGGCTCCCAACTCACGTCGCGTATCTGCGCAATTTCCGTCTGGGTCAAGGGATCGCGGTGGCGTTGCGCCGTGACCGGCAGGGCAGAAGCCACGAGCAGCAGTGCGACGGGGAAGTGGCGAGAGCTCATTTCGATCCTTTCTTGAACATGGACGCCAGCAAGTCAGAGCGAACACGCTCCAGGCGGTCGATCGCTTCTTTCACGGGAGCTTGCTCGTCGTGGGCAAGAGTGTGCAGGATGGCGGTGAGCTTGCGAGCCATGGAGCGCACTGCGATCTCAGTCTGCTTCTGCGCTTTGTGCGTCTGAATGGAATAATCTCGCGCCAGTTCCGAGTAGGCGACCACGTCGGTCAGCGCGGATTGAGCCTGTTCCACGTCGGAAGCTGTGTACTGCCTGTCAGCTTCGTCGAGTTGTTTCTGCGCGATTTGAACGCACAGGTGAACCTTGTCGCCGGGGTTGGTCGCGGAGAGGCGAGCCTTCATGGCATCGACTCCGGGAGCACTGCCGGGGATCGCGAATGCCCCCAGAGCCGACACAAGCATTCCGGCCAGCATCATCCATCGGGATGGGCGCAGGCGTCTCTGCGTCCCCCAGGTGGGTGCGCTACCACGTTTCTGTAAAGTCTTCGCCCCGAGCATGAATCTGTCCCACAGCTATTTCTTCGGTTCGAGGGCAATGAGCCGGTGCTTCGCCTGCCACTCCTGATCAGGATACTTCCCGTTGGCGTTTTGCAGGAAGAGGTGATAATTGGCCGCTGCCTGCTTGACGTCGCGGAGATGATCGTATGCCGAGGCGCGCATGAAATAAGTGGTTGCGACCTCGGGCAAGAACTTCACGCGAGCATCCAGCGCTTTCAGCACCAGCGGATAATCCTTGTTCTCGCCCGCCACGAAGGCGAGATCGCCATAGGCCGATCCCAAATCTGGTTTCAATTTTACCGCGGCCAGAAATTCCTGCTGTGCCTCAGGAAACTTCTTTTCTCGTACGAGGCTGTGCCCGAGCCCCTGGTGCAGTTCGGCATCGTTGGGATGGGCAGCGAGCAGAGTACGGTACGACGCTTCCGCCTGTTCGTTCTTGCCAGCAGACGCGTAAAGTTCGGCGAGATCCCGTTGGAGAGAAAGATCGGCGGGAGCCAGCTTGGCTGCAGGTTCTAACTCGGCGATGGCGGCGTCATTCTTGCCCTCAGCCGCGAGAACGCGGCCGAGTTGAATGTGAGCCGCCGCCTGATCCGGATTGGCCGTGACCACCTTCCGCAGCTCGATTTCTGCTTCGGGAAAGCGACGCCCGCGCATGTAGATATTTGCCAGCCCGGTGACCGCATCCGAGGATGCGGGATCGAGTGCCAACGCCTCTTTGTACTCGTGCTCGGCGTCGGCAAACTGATTCTGCTTTTCGAGCAGCTGTCCGGCGGAAAGATGAGGCTCCGGATCTTTGGGCTGCAGGGCTTCGGCCTGGTGGTAGGCGCCAAGGGCGTCTTCTGGTTTACTAGCTTCGAGCAGATGAGCCAGCGAGAGCCACGCGCGTTCTTGCCCAGCCGCCACGTGACTGGTGGGCTTCAACTGAGTCGCTGAGCGCAGAAACTCCTGCGCCTCAGGCTGACCATTTTTCGCGAGTTGCAGGCCGAGATTCAGATTCGACTCGAAGACATCGGGCTTGGCCGCGACCGATTTTCGGTAGGCCGCGATGGAGTCGTCGATTTTGCCGAGTGCGTTGTAGACGAATCCCAGATCAAACCACGCTACGTAATTAGCCGGATCGGCGTCGGCGACCTTCCGCAGCAGCGGCTCGGCGTCGGTGAAATTCTGCTTCTGGATGAATTCTTCCGCTTTGGCCAGTTCGGGCGGCGGGCCGACTTGCTCTTCGACGGTGGTGTGATGATGCGCCGGGTTAGTTTTTCGGGGATTCTTCTGACTGGAGGAAGTATCGGTTCCGGACTGATCGGCCGGCGGGAGAGGGCTGGATTGTGCGATTGGGGCTTCGGCGCCCATGGCGGTCAGCCAGCCTGCAGCGATGCAGACGGTCAGGACGATGCACGCACTTCTACGAGCGCCCATTGGAACGCGAAGCTCCATTACCGTTGAGGATACCGGCCAAATATTTTCCCGTATATGATCCCGCCAGCTTGGCGATCGCTTCGGGAGGTCCGGAGCCGACTACTTTGCCGCCACGGCTGCCGCCCTCCGGCCCGAGATCGATGACCCAATCCGCGGTCTTGATCACTTCGAGGTTGTGCTCGATGACGACAATCGATCCCCCTGCCTCTATGAGACGGCGGAAGGCTGCCAGGAGTTTGCTGACGTCATCAAAATGCAGCCCGGTGGTGGGCTCATCGAAGATGTAGAGCAGCCGGCGCTTGAGCCGAGGCTCGCTGCTCGATACGGCTCGGGCCGCTTCCCGCGTCGCGGGCTGCAGGTGTGCTGCCAGCTTCATGCGCTGGGCCTCGCCGCCTGACAGCGTGGTTGCGGACTGTCCCAGGCGAAGATATCCCAGGCCTACTTCTTCGAGCGATCGCAGCTTCTCGGTAATCTTGGGCGCCTCGGCAAAGAACTTCAGCGCTTCTTTGACTGTAAGATTGAGGACCTCGTGAATATTTTTTCCGCGATAACGGACCTCGAGCACTTGAGCTTTGTAGCGAGTCCCTTTGCACTCTTCGCAGATGAGCTCGACGTCGGCGAGGAACTGCATTTCGACGGTAACTGTTCCGTCGCCCTGACAGACCTCGCAACGCCCGCCGGGAATGTTGAAGGAAAAATGGCCTGCGCCGAAGCCGCGCTTTTTCGACTCCGGAAGGGAAGCGAACAAGTCGCGGATGGCGTCGAAGGCTTTGATGTAAGTGACGGGATTCGAGCGCGGGGTGCGACCGATCGGCGACTGGTCGACCAAAACAACTTCTTCGATGAACTGATCGCCCTCAAGGCTCTCCCAGGTTGCGGTTGACGTGGTGCCGTGCCCATTTCCGGATTGCTGCTTGGCCTGCGCTAATGCCCGGTACAGCACTTGATGGAGCAGGGTCGACTTCCCCGAACCGGAGACTCCCGTAATCGCAACCAGCATATTGAGCGGAATGCTGATCTCTACATTCTTGAGATTGTTGGCGCGGACCCCTCGGATATGGATTTGCTGCGCTCCCGGTTTTCTGCGGGTGACTGGCGCCTGAATGCGGAGGTCCTCGGAGAGGTAACGCCCGGTCAGGGATGCCGGATTGTGAAGAAGCTGCTCGTAGGTGCCCTCGGCGATCAGTTTGCCGCCGTTTTCGCCTGCTCCAGGACCTAGGTCGAGAATGCAGTCGGCGGCACGCATGATGTCGGGATCATGTTCGACGACGAGGATGGTGTTGCCGAGGTCGCGCAGATTCTGCAGAATCTTGACCAGGCGGTGGGTGTCGCGAGGATGCAGACCGATCGATGGTTCGTCGAGAACATAGAGCGTGCCCACGAGTCGCGACCCGAGCGAAGTTGCCAGCTGAATGCGTTGCGCCTCACCGCCCGACAGCGTCGAAGAAAGCCGGTCGAGCGTCAGATATTCCAGGCCAACGTCATTCATAAAACGCAGGCGCTCGCGGATCTCCTGCAGTAGTTTGTCGGCGATGTCGGCTTCCTGCGGGGTCAGGGCGAGCTGTTCGAAAAAGCGCAGGGCTTCCTCGACGGTGAGAGCGCAAATCTCGCAGATGTTGCGACCGTTAATCTTCACCTGGCGCGCTTCCAGCCGCAAACGAGATCCGTTGCACTCGGGGCACAGGGAATAGCCGCGATACCGGCTTAAGAAAACGCGCACGTGCAGCTTGTATTTTTTTCGCTCCAGGTGGGCGAAGAAGCCGCGGACTCCAAGGAACTTTCCTTCACCATTCAGAACAAGCTGCCGCTGTTCTTCCTCTAAATCGACCCAGGGCACATCGAGCGGGATTCCTGCCTGCTTGGCGTAGCGCTTCAGATCGGTAAAAAGCGGCTTATATTTCGGCTTGGTCCACGGTTCAATGGCGCCCTCACCCAGAGTTTTCAACTTGTCCGGGATGACCAGATCGAGGTCAAAATCGATGGTGTTGCCGAAGCCCTGGCAGCGCGGGCAGGCTCCGTAGGGGTTGTTGAAAGAAAAGAGTCGCGGCTCCGGCTCTTCGTAACGCAGATTGCACTCTTTGCACTCAAAGCGCTGGGCGAAGCGCAGGGTTCTTGGGGTGTCTTGCTCGCCGGCTGGAGGGATCTCAAAAAGCACTTCGCCTGATTCGCGATATGCCGTTTCAATCGCGTCCACCACGCGCGTGCGAGACTCTGCCGAGATGACCAGGCGATCGACGAGCACGAAGACGGGCTGGCTGAAGTCGATATCGAGCAGCGACTCTGGGGAGGAGAACTCGAACACCGCTCCGTTCTGATAGAGCCGGTTGAATCCGGCTTTGCGCAAGTCAAACAGCCGCGTCTTCAGCGCATCGGTCAGAGGCTCGGGCGCAGCTTTCTTCTTTTTGGGTGACGATCGTCCGGTCTTGGTCGCGGCTTCCTGCATTACCGTTGCGGGCCGCTGCAGAGGGAAAAATACCTGCAGGCGCGTCTCCGGATCGAGGGCGAGAATGGCATCGGCGACCTCGTCGACCGTATCTTTCTTCACCTCGCGTCCGCAGTTGGCGCAGTAGGTCCGGCCGACGCGGGCAAACAGAAGCCGCAAGTAGTCGTAGATCTCGGTAGCCGTGGCTACGGTGGAGCGCGGATTTCGTGTCGTATTCTTTTGCCGGATGGCAACCGCCGGGGCGATGCCATCGATGGAATCGGCGTCGGGCTTCTCAATGCGCTCCAGAAACTGGCGGGCATAGGCCGAGAGGGACTCGACGTAGCGTCGTTGTCCCTCGGCATAAATGGTGTCGAAGGCGAGCGAGGACTTGCCGGAACCCGACACGCCGGTTACTACCGTCAAGGCATTGTGGGGGATGTCAAAATCGATGTTCTTGAGGTTATGAACGCGCGCGCCGCGCACCACAATGCTGTCTGTCTGGGACGAATTGGAAGACATCGAATAAGGGGCCTAGACCGTCTCGCTCAGCCCGAGCGCACCCGCTCAGAGGCCTCCGCGAGGCTTACTGAATCTTTCTAGTATAAAGGATTTCTGGCGGGGCGTGATGCTCCGGAATTGGCGGGCCGACACTTGCTAGAGAGGCGTGGTGGCTACGAGTTGTCGTTCTCCCGGTCGCGGCGTTTGCCGTAGCGGATGGCGAGTCCGAAACCCACCGTCATAATTCCGAGCGGCGGCACCAGCATTACCAGGATTGCCCGGTTAATTGCCATTTGACCTTCTTTCGGCGTGGCCTTGGCATTGGCCCGGCACATGGCACAGCCTTGCGCCAAGGCGGGAGCGGTCCACAGGGCAAGCAAGAGCATCATCGCGGGCAGGCGAAATCTGCGAGCGAACTTCATAGGCTACTGCACTCCCAGCTTTATGATCCGCCCGGCATCCGGGAAGAAGAAGAAATACATGATGATGAAACAGGCCACGACCGACAGGGTGATCATCCAGCGCATCAACGCCGTTTCAAACTTCAGGTGCATGAAGTATCCGATGATGAGCGCCGACTTGATGATCGACAGAATCATCAGAACTCCAAGCATGTGCGCGGGATTCTTGAAGATCTGGTTGTAGCCGAGCCATACCTCGACCGCGGTCAGTACCAGCAGCGCTCCCCACACCCAGAAATATTGTCCTTTGCTATCGTCGTGCTTCGCGACATCGTGCATGGTCGAGGTCCTCGCTCCAGTTCAAGATCGTCGTCACGCTCAGTTAATCTTGGTCGACATCAGATAGACCATGGGGAAGATGAACATCCAAACCAGGTCGACAAAGTGCCAGTACAATCCGGACACTTCCACATCGTGGGCGTCATAATCCTTGGGCTTCAGGAACAGGATGATCGCCGCAACCACCAGAGCCACGCCCAGAGCGTGGATCCCATAGTGAAAGACGTTGTCGGAAGGAATGAGGAAATATCCAGCGGCCCACAGCACGGCCAGGACGGGCAGGAACCATTTTCGAAACGCGACCACGCCCAGATAAATCACGCCGATGGTCACGTGCAGCATGTGCATGGCGGTCAGGCCGAAGAATGTAGCAGGGAACTGCGGGGTATTTTTCGAGATGTCGGCGAGCTCTCCGGCGGCGGCGCCGGCCGGCTTCGGAAAGCCGGGAATGGTGAGGCCTTCGCCGATCAGCTTGCTCCACTCCATGCCATGCAGGACGATGAATGCGGTGCCGAATATCATCGTCGCCAGCAGCCAATTTCGGGTCCGTGCACGGTCGCCGCGCTGCGCCGCGAACACCGCCATCACCATGGTCAGGGAACTGGAAAGCAGGCACCCGGTCATGATGGTGGAATTGATGATGCTTTGAATGTGAAATGGCGTGGGCCACGGCGTGTACAGGCGGTTGTAACTGAAGGCAACCAGCAGCGCGCCGAAGGTCAGCGAGTCTGAGGCCAGAAACAGCCACATGCCCACCTTCTTCGAATAAGCGCCGAACAGCGGGGCCTCATACGCGCCCGGCAACCCGTGCTGGACAGCATCATGCTGAAGCGTGGCGTCAGCCATTCCCCAAGTTCCCCCTTTGGTTTATCGCGCGAACCCCATTAAAGCGAAAATATAGATCCAGAGCACGGCCATGAAATGCCAGTACCACGCCGTGATGTCGACCACGATGCGTCGTGATTCCACTGGCTTGTGCAGCAGGGAAGCGCTTGCCGCCCAGATCAGCGCGATCATCCCGCCGGTCAAGTGAATGGCGTGCGCAATCGTCAGCAGGAACGCGAACGAACTGCTGGGATTCGTATCCACGTAGAACCCAGCATCGTGGAGTCTGCCCCAGGCCAGCCATTGCCCCGCGAGGAAGGCCAAGCCAAGCACGACGGTCATGCCGAGCCATGGAATATTCTTTTCGTGTCCGAGCGAAATCCCCGGAATCGAACTCACTGGAGCAAGCGCCGCCTGCCGCGCGGCTTTTCTGCGGGCGAACTCCATGGTCACGCTGCTCAACAGCAAAATTACGGTGTTGATGCCGAGCAGTTGCCAGGGCAGGTCGACCTTGCCCCAATCGCGAACGTAGGTGTTCGTGGTGCCGTCAAACGTCGGCAATCCCTGACGCACGATGTATGCACTGGTCAGCGAAATGAATACCATGCAGACCGTGGCAATTCCGCAGATCAGTCCAAGGCGTGCCCGACGCAGGCGCGCCCCGTAATTTGGAATGTCCCCACCATGACCGTCATCCCCACCGCCGCGCGCAGGAGGCGCGGGTGGTTTGTGGCCAATGTCATCAACCGGAGTGCTTGGAATATAGGTCGCCATAACTACTTAGTTTGTCAGTGCGTCGAAACGGTTGCCGGATCCGTCTGCATCACGTAATCCTTCGCAGCGCCGGGCACTCCGTACTCGTACGGACCATGGTTTACCACGGGGGTGACGCCGCCAAAATTGTCGTGCGGAGGCGGAGTGGTCGTGGTCCACTCCAGCGTCGTCGCTTCCCAAGGATTGTCGCTGGCCTTCGGACCTTTGAACATGCTCCAGAACAGATTGATGACGAAGACAAACTGCGCCGCGATGGTGATGATCGCCGCATAGGTCATGAAGGTTTGCAGGGGCAGCAGCTTCGCCTGGTAGGCGACTTCGGTGAATTGGGAGTAGCGCCGCGTCTGTCCGGCCATGCCGAGGTAATGCATTGGCATAAAGATGGCATAGGTTCCGGCCAGGGTGATAAAGAAGTGCAGCTTGCCCAGCGACTCATTCATCATCCGGCCGAACATTTTCGGAAACCAGTAATACGTCGCCGCGAAAATGCCAAAGATCGCCGCCACGCCCATGATCAGGTGGAAGTGTCCGACCACGAAGTACGTATCGTGGAGTTGAATGTCCAGTACCGGCTGCGCAAGGAATGGCCCGCTCAATCCGCCGGAAACGAACAGCGATACGAAGCCGATGGCATAGAGCATCGGGGTCTGGAAGCGAATGTGTCCCTTCCACATGGTGCCGAGCCAGTTGAAGGTCTTGATGGCGGAAGGCACTCCGATGCACATGGTCAGAATCGAAAATGCGAAGGCCGAGTAGGGGCTCATGCCGCTCATGAACATGTGATGGCCCCAGACCATGAACCCAAAGAATCCGATCGATAGCATGGCGTAGACCATGGCCCGGTAGCCGAAGATCGGCTTCCGCGAGAAGGTCGAGAGAATCTGCGATGCCACGCCCATGCCAGGGAGAATCGCGATGTAGACCTCAGGGTGTCCGAAGAACCAGAACAGATGCTGCCACAGCAGCGGCGATCCGCCCTTGTGGCCCATGATCTGACCGTTAACGACGACCAGCGGAACATAAAAGCTGGTGCCGAGATTGCGGTCCATCAGGAGCAGGATGCCAGCAGAGAGCAGCACGCCGAACGCCAGCAAACCGAGGATCGCGGTGATGAACCATGACCAGACGGTCAGCGGCATACGCATCAGCGTCATGCCTTTGGCGCGCAGATCGAGCGTGGTGGTGATGAAGTTCAGCGCGCCCATCAGCGACGCCACGCAGAAAATGGCGATGCTGGTGATCCACAGGTCAGCGCCGAGTTGCTCGCCTGGGCCGGTGTTGTTCAACGCGCTCAGCGGCGGATATCCGGTCCACCCATGCAGCGGCGCTCCTCCGGTCACAAAGAACGCGCAGAGAATCACGATGAATCCGACAAACGTCGTCCAGAACGAAAGCATGTTCAGGACCGGGAAGGCCATATCGGGCGCGCCAATCTGAATGGGCAGGAAGTAATTGCCGAATCCGCCCTGCGGCGCCGTGGTCAGCACGAAGAACACCATGATAGTGCCGTGCATGGTCAACAGGCTGAGATACGTTTCCGGCTGGATCGTGCCCACCAGCGGCAACACCGCTGTTGGCCAGATCATGTGGATGCGCATCAGCAGCGACAGGAACATCCCGACAAAGACGGCGGTGAGTGCCAGGAAGAAATACTGAATGCCAATGACTTTGTGGTCGAGGCTGAAAATGTACTTCCGAATGAAACCCTGAGGAGCGTGCGAGTGAACCGTAGCCGCGGTCGCCATTACTGTTTCTCTGCCTCCCGTGCCGCCAGCCACTTGTCAAAGTCCGCCTGGCTGACGACGTGGACCATGCCGTGCATCTTGTAGTGTCCGAGCCCGCAAAGTTCGGCGCAGGCGATTTCGTATTCCCCGATAGCGGTGGGCTTGAAGTGCATATGGATATTGAGCCCGGGGACCGCATCCTGCTTGAAGCGCAGGTTGGGCACAAAGAAGCTGTGAATCACGTCCACCGAACGCAGGCTTAGATCAACTTCGCGGTCGACGGGCAGATACATGGTTCCGGTCACGACGTCATCTTTCGAGGCTGCGTCGGAGGGATTAAGACCGACCGCTGCTTCGCCGCCGGAAGAAGGATCCATGAGCTTGACGCTGGTTGCGCCGTACTTGCCGTCGGGGCCGGGATAGCGGAAGTACCAGGCAAATTGCATGCCGGTCACTTCCACCTGCACGGCTCCGGCCTCGGGGGGATCGAAACGCTGGCTTGCCCACACCTGGCTGCCCATGAGATTCAGGCCGATAAACAGGACGGCCGTCAGCACGGTCCAGATGATTTCGAGGCGCGTGTTCCCGTGGGAATAGGCGACGGGCGGCGACGATGGAGTCTCACGATAGCGCCATACGATCCACCCCAGGGATAGCTGGGCGGCGACGAAGACGATCCCCATAATCACGAAGGTGATGGCAAATTGGCGATCGATGAATCCGGTGGCGGCGGAAGCGCCGACGGGTAGCCACCAGGTTTTGGCGACAAAGAAGTATGTGCTGACGAGCGTAATTACCCAGATCAACAGCAGCAACGCGAGGCCCATTCCCCAGTCCTCCCCACGACGAAAGACAATACGAAAGGATTTCCCCACGGCGGTTGCCCCGTCCCACAACGCAGGCAACAGTCGGCGGCGAGTGTACCACAGCCGCGCGGCAAAAAAGCAAGGGAGTTCTCGAGGAAAGTTAGCGAAGACAAATCAGCCACGGATTTGCACGGACTGCCACGGATCCTGAAAGGGCGCCCCGTTCGAAGGAGCGCTTGCAGGTTTTAATCGGTTTGAATGCGTGCCAATCCGTGGCGAAGCGGCTTAATTCTCGGACCAGTCCGGCACTCTGCCGGGCGTCCAGGGAGCGCCTGCTGCTTCCATATCTTTCTCGAGCTTGGTCAGATCGACTTCCACCAACGCGTGCAGTTTGGCCAGTTGATCGGTGAATTCCGCGGCCCCGATGTTGTACGAGTCGATATTTGATTGTGTGGGCTTGGCCAGCGAAAAGCGCTCGCCCTCCATGATCGAATTCACGCGCTCATTAATTGACGTGGGAACGGGTTCACTCCGTTTTGCGACCTCGACATCGCCACGAAGCGCGCGCAGGATCAGACGATTGCGTTGCTCGAGGGAATCGGCAACGGCTGCGAGGTCTTTTTCTGCTGCGGGCGTTTCGCGCAGAGCATCGCGAATCTGCTTCAGCCGTGATTCGACATCCTCGGCAGTGTGAGTTGCCCCGGACACGGCCCGATAGAGACGCGCGACTTTGCGCAGGAATTCTGCCTGCGTAGCGCGGTCTGCCGCATTCATCAGCGGCGAGCCTTCGGTCACCACTTTGAACGATTGCGGTCCGGCCACTTCCGTTACCGTTTCGCCGACCTTTTCCAACATCCGCACCGAATAGCTTCCAGAAAGAACCAGCGGCCCTTGATCGGCAGCCTCGGGGAAATCCTCTTCGCTTCCGTCCCCATGCTTAACCACTCGCGCGGCGGGATAGCGCAAATCCCACGCGACGCGTTGGAAACCAGAGTCGGTGCCGGCGTCCACGCGGCGAATCGGCGCTCCACTCTCGTCGTACACCACGAAATAAACTTCCGGCTTGGCCTCTTCCGCTTCCGCCCGCAATTCGTCATTGGTGGGATAGGGAAGCGTCAGGTTCTTCTTTGCCGCCTCTTGTTCGGCCTCCTGCCGTTTTTCTTTCTTGGTCTTGACCTTCTCTTTCAGGTACGCCGTAAAGATGGCTCCATAAGGGGGATTGTCCGCCGCATAAAATGCGTCACCCTGAAATCCTTTCTTGGGCCCGCCCAGCGGATGCCTCTCGACATAGAGCAATGCATCTTTGACCGGAAACACGGCCGCAGCCTGCTCGGTCGATTCCGGCTTCATCTGGCGGAGCGGCGTGATGTCATCCAGCACGTAGAAGCCGCGCCCGAAGGTGGCAATGACGAGATCGCCCTCGCGCGCCTGAATCACCATATCGCGCACGGCGATCGTAGGCAGGCCACCTTTCAACTGCACCCAATGCTGGCCGCCGTTCACGCTGAAAAACGCTCCAAACTCCGTGCCGACGAACAGCAGGGTGGCATTTACCGTGTCTTCCGCAAAAGCCAACACGGGACCGTTTTCCGGCAAGTCGCCGGCAATCGAAGTCCAGGTTTTTCCGGCGTCGGTGGATTTCAACAGATAGGGCTTGAAGTCGGAATTCTTGTGATTGTCGAAGGCAGCGAAGACCACGTTGGCATCGTGATTCGATGCCGCCAGTCGGCTCACATATGTCATGTCCGGCACGCCGGTGAACTTGTCATACTTGGTCCAATTCTGGCCGCCATCGCTTGTCACTTGAATGAGGCCGTCGTCGGTTCCGACATAAAGCAGGCCCTCTTTTTTCGGCGATTCCGCCAAGGCCACAATGTTTCCGTAGAACGAGGTCGACTGATTCTTGGCTACGGCGTCCGGGCCCCAAACCTTGCCCATCACGGGTAACTTGTTGCGGTCGATCTGGCGCGTCAAGTCGCCCGAGATCGCTTTCCACGTGTCTCCGCGATCGTCGCTGCGGAACAATTTGTTGGCCGCGAAATATAGCCGCGTATGCGAATGCGGGCTGATGATGATCGGGGAATCCCAATTCCAGCGCAACGGCGGTTCGCCCTTGCCTTCCTGCGGTTGCAGGACGAGTTCCTGTCCCGTCGGCTTGTCGTAGCGGACCAGCACTCCGTATTGCGACTCGGAATAGACGGTGTTCGAATCCACGGGATCGACCTGCGACCGGAAGCCGTCGCCGCCGGTAGTGACATACCAATCCGCGTTCACGATCCCGTTTATATTCCGCGTGCGCGCCGGGCCGCACCAGGAAAAGTTATCCTGCGTGCCGCCGCAAACGTTGTAAAAGGGTGTCGCGTTATCCACCGCCACGTCGTAGAACTGCACGGTAGGCAGATTGGCCTTGAACTCCCAGGTCTTCGCGTTATCCCAGGTTTCGTACATGCCGCCATCGGAACCCAGCAGCCAATGCCGGGTGTCGTCAGGATCGATCCAGATGGCGTGATTGTCCCCGTGATGGTTGGACTCGCTGACGGTGTGCAGGGTCTTGCCGCCGTCGAGGGACTCGCGCAGTTCGACGTTCATGACAAAAATGCGGTCGACGTTTTTGGGGTCCGGGACCACGCGGGCGTAATACATCGCGCCCTGATCAAACTCATTGCGACGCTCCCAGGTTGCACCTTTATCGCTGGAACGGAAGATGCCGCCTTTGCCGTCGGCGGCCTCAACAGCCGCATAGACGACGTTGGGATCCGCGGGTGAAACTGCAAGTCCGATCCGGCCCATGTCGACCGAGGGCAGCCCGGACTTCAATTTGTTCCATGTGGCTCCGGCGTCGGTCGATTTATAAATCGCGCTCTCGGGACCGCCATCAATGAGGGTGAAAACATGCCGCCGCCGCTGATAGGCCGAGGCGTAGATGATATCGGGATTTGAGGGATCCAACGCCACGTCGGCGACGCCAGTGTTCTCGCTGATGGTCAACACGGCCTTCCACGTCCTGCCGGCGTCTGTCGACTTATAGAGGCCGCGATCGCCGCCCGGCCCCCACAACGGTCCTTCGGCGGCGACGTAGACGACCTTCGAATCGCGCGGATCGACCACGACGCGGCCGATGTGCTCCGATTTTTTCAGCCCGAGATTCTGGAAGGACTTTCCTCCATCGTCGGACCGGTAGACGCCGTCGCCATAGCCCACGCTGCGCTGGCTGTTGCTCTCGCCCGAGCCGACCCATACGACGGAAGAGTCATTCGGATCGAGCGCCACCCATCCGATGGAGTACGAGCCTTCACCATCGAATACCGGGGTCCAGGTGGTGCCATCGTTCACGGTCTTCCAGACTCCGCCCGCCGCGACGCCGACGTAGTACTCAAACTTGTTTTTGGGATTGACCGCAATCGACATCACGCGTCCCGAGGCCACGGCTGGGCCGATCAGCCGGAACTTCAGTCCGGAGAAAGTGTCGGCGGTCATCCCGCCTTTCTTTTCTTCTTTGGGCTCGTCTTTCTTTTCGTCCTTCTTCTGATCTTTCTTCTGATCCTTCTTGTGTGCCGCGACGGCGATAGCCTGTTTCTTGTCGGCGTCTTTGTCTTGTGTCTTCTGGGCGGGCGCGTCCTGGGCCAGCAGGGCGAGCGGCCCGCAGGCGGCGAGTACGACGACGAAAATGGCGAGTGATTTCATTCGATGCTCCAAGTCAATCTTGATTTGTCATTGCGCGCAGAAGAGGAATGCTCAAAACCGATATGTATACAGGAATTGCGCTACGAAAAGAAGCCTTGTCGCGTACCCGGCACGCTACAATCTCGTCCATGACTGGCAAGCCTCACGGCCACGAAACCCGAGAGCTCAAGCTTCCGACGAATACCTGCTTCGTTTGCGGACCCGACAATCCCGAGGGAATGCGCCTTACTTTTACGCTCGACGAAGAACGAGGCATGTTCGTCTGCCACTTCAATTTGAACAACCGCTATACCGGGCCGCCGGGACACTGCCATGGCGGAATCATTGCCAGCATCCTCGACGACGCCATGGGCAAGGTGAACAAGCTGCGGCAGGTCGTCGCCCTCACCAAAGAAATGACCGTCGAATATCTAAGGCCAGTACCGCTGCATAAACCGTTGCGGGTCGAGAGCCGGGAGGTCAGCGTCCACGGCCGCCAGCACATCAACAGCGCAGAAATCCTGAATGAGAAGAACGAGGTACTGGCCCGGAGCAAGGGAATCTTCATTGCGATTGATCCGGAAAAGATGTTTGGCAAGTTCGTGGAGCGATAGATCGCGCGGTCTGTGTGCAACGTCGATTAATAATAATAAGTAATTCTGCTACCCACCGCTGAAGCGAAGGAGAAGTTTGCATGGTTTCCACCCAATCACCGGCACTGCCGCCATCTCAAGCGACAGATTCGGATGTCAGACGGCGGCGCGGGCTGGAATTGTTCTGTCTGTCTTTTGTTGCGCTCTTCCTCGAATTGATGGTGATTCGCTGGGAGCCGGCGGTCGTGAGGCTGATCGCTTATTACGCCAATCTGATGTTGATCAGTTCCTTTCTGGGTCTCGGAATCGGAGCAATCGTAGGAAAGAAAAGAAAGTCGCTTTTTGGATGGCTGCCAGCTTTGCTGCTGATCAACGTGGTATGGCTGTTGATCGCCCATTTCGTAACACTGCCGTCTACGGCTTCGGAGAGCAGATTCTATACGCCTTCCCCACAGTTGGTGCGATATGTCTGCCTGGTGGGTATTTTCGTCAGCAACGCAATCGTGTTCATACCGCTGGGGCAGCGGATCGGATCGATCTTCGAAGTTCTGCCACCGTTACTGGCTTACTCCTGGGACTTGGGCGGCAGCCTTGCGGGGACGCTGTGTTTCGGACTTTTCTCGTTGAAGTATTTTTCACCAATGCTGGGAATGGGATTTGTGGCGTTGGCGATTCTCGTGCTTCTTCCGCGCGGGCAGTGGTTGCGCTCGATCCCGATTTTGGTCCTGGCGTTGGCTGGAGTCTATTTTTCGGTGAGCCCGAGTGCGATCTGGTCGCCGTACTACTACATCGTCGTGGTTTTGCAGGGCGATAAGCATGGCAATACTCCGATACGAGAGCCACAACCGGGACTGCGCACAATGCAGGATCCGCCTATTTACGATGTGAGGGTAAATCACTATTTTCTGCAGAGCGACGGGACATTCGACCCGAGCCGGTATTCTCCGGCCATGAGAAGCCAGATTCTCGATGCGAGATCGCAATACGATTTGCCGTATGCGGTAGCTCCAGCCCACCGGCGGGTGCTCATGTTAGGCGCGGGAGGTGGCACCGACACGCAGATTGCGGTGCTGAACGGAGCCGAACAGGTCGATGCGGTGGAAATCGATCCGATGCTGGTGAAGCTGTCGAACCGATTCAATGCTTCGGACATTTACGAAAATCCGAAGGTGCGAGTCCACGTCGAAGATGCCCGAGCGTTTCTGCGGCGTTCCAGCGGCGGATACGACATGGTGGTGTTCGGCTTTTTAGACTCACAAACGCTGTTCAGTTCGATGAGTAATATCCGCCTGGACGGTTATATCTACACCGTGCAGAGTATGCAGTCGGCATTCCGGTTGCTGAACGACAACGGGGTATTGTCGCTTTCCTTCATGGCTGGGCATGAGTGGCTCGCTCGCAAGCTCGTGCGAATGGTCGCTGTCGCCACGAATCAGATGCCGGTTGTATATGAGAGTCAGGGACAGGTGGTGATCTGCGCCTTCCGTGGGGCGCATCCGGACCCACTTCCTCAATACGGGCGATTTGTGCGCACCTTATTTCCGGCGGGTGACAATTTGTCCGAAGCCGTGGTTCCGACCGACGACTGGCCTTTTCTTTACCTCTCCCGCAAAACCATTCCATCGGACTATTTGATTGTGATTGGAATTCTGCTGGCGATCACGATTCCGGCAGTCTTCAGGTTGAGTGGCCAAGGCTTCGGCATGACTGACGGGCACTTTCTTTTTCTCGGGTTAGGTTTTTTGCTGCTGGAGACCAAGAGCATCGGGGACTGTTCTCTCTACTTTGGCACCACCTGGTTTGTGACCATGGTGGTTGTGGCCGGCGTTCTCCTGATGGTGTTAGCTGCGAATGTGGTCGCCATGCGCATGAGCGGTTTTCGGATGTGGCTGTACTTGCCGCTGATTGCCACGTTGTTGCTGCTCTACTTCGTGAAGCGCGACGTTATTCTGGCATTGAGTTTCGACGAACGACTGGTTTGGTCTGTGCTGGTTGTGCCCCTGCCAATCTTTTTCGCGGGACTGATTTTCTCTACGACCTTCCGCCAGGCGTTGAACCCATCCTCGTTCTTCGGAGCAAACCTGATTGGGGCGGTGATCGGGGGATTCAGCGAATACCTCAGCATGATCATGGGAAACCAAAACCTGATGTTCCTCGTGATTGGAGCGTACGTGGCCAGTCTCGTTCTCCAAATGCGGCTGGCGAAGGCAGGGAGCGGTGTGAGTGTTTCATAGTCTCGACGGGTAACGGTCTCTCGAAGACCGACCTGCTCTTTCCGCAACTCCTCTCCCGGCTGTAGAATGAATAAACGGCGAAATCCCCTCCGTCACCATCAAGAATAGGGGTTCGCTGAGGGCTGGCGGCGAAAGCTGACGGCTCATCCTTCGCGATCGCGAAAAGGTATCCACAAGGTATAAGCCATGTCCCAGAACAACGGTTCCAACACCACCTCGCTCCGCCTCAAGACCGGCCTCGCCGAGATGCTCAAAGGCGGCGTCATCATGGACGTCACCAACGCCGAGCAGGCGGTCATCGCCGAAAAAGCGGGAGCGGTTTCCGTCATGGCCCTGGAGCGCGTGCCCGCGCAGATCCGCGCCGAAGGCGGCGTGGCGCGCATGGCCTCACCCAAAAAGATTCGCGAAATCATGGCTGCTGTGTCGATCCCGGTCATGGCAAAGTGCCGCATCGGACATTTTGCGGAAGCGCAGATCCTGCAGGAACTCGGCGTCGACTACATCGACGAATCCGAAGTGCTGACGCCCGCCGATGAAGCCCACCACGTTGACAAGCACGCGTTCAAGACGCCGTTTGTCTGCGGCGCGCGCAACCTTGGAGAAGCCCTGCGACGGATTGCCGAAGGCGCGGCCATGATCCGAACCAAGGGAGAAGCTGGTACCGGCGACGTCGTCCATGCCGTGAAGCACATGCGCCAGATCGTGCAGGAGATGAGAATTCTGACGGTGCTCGGCGAAGAGGAACTCTACGCCAAGGCGAAGGAACATGGCGCGCCGTACGAATTGATCAAATTGGTGGCGAAGGCCGGCAAGCTGCCGGTTCCGAACTTCTCTGCCGGAGGCATCGCCACGCCTGCAGACGCGTCGCTGGTGATGCAGTTGGGAGCCGAAGCGGTGTTCGTCGGCAGCGGCATCTTCATGAAGGACTCGACGACCTTTGCCGATCCGGAAGAAGCCGCCAAGCGGGCTCGGGCGATCGTGCTCGCGGCAACGCACTATCAAGATCCCAAAATCTTGCTGGAAGTGAGCGAAGACTTGCAGGGAGCGATGAAAGGCCTGGCTATAAGTGGCCTAGATGAAGCTCACATGTTACAAACGCGCGGCTGGTAGCGAACCGACAAATAGCCCCGGGATCGCGGGCCCCTCTCCCAGGTCTCGCAAGAACGGCGAGACCTTGGGCACCCCTGGGAGTAAACTTCCGAATGGAGGGTCTGCATGTCACGAGCGATGCGGAGGTCTCTCTTCCACGGAGTTGTTCTACTTGGTGCGATCGCGGCGTGCCTTCTGCCGTTGCGCGCTGACGACAAGCCGGCCGACAAATATACGGAGACGGGCACCGTGCTTTCGACCGCCGACAAGCATGGGCACTTCTATCAGGTCTCAACCGACAGCCGTATTTACCTGCTGCTGTGCGACAAGGTGAAGAGCATTCAGTTTGGTCCGCCGGAGTGCAAGGTCGGCGACAAGGCGATCGCCACCGGCGACACAGTCCATTTCCGAATTGATGGCGACTGGGCGTACATGCCTCCGGCGACCAAAGGCAAGCCTGAGGCGAAGCCCGAAGCCACGGCTTCAGAATCCGAAGGGATGGAAGAGAAGCTTCGGATCCTGACGACGGAATTGAAAGTGATACCGGCGCTGCCGGCTCCCGCGGCTAACGCGGCCTCAGGCGCTGCTTCTCCCGCTAGCGCTTCGCCAACCACCGAGAAGGGCGCAAATCCAGCTTCCGAACGAGGCGTCGTCATTGGCAGCGGGATGCAGGTGAATGGACAACACGGGGTTGGCTGGTCCACGGTTCCGACGTCGGCGGCTGCCGTTCCCGTGCCACGGCCAATGTCGCCCGGGATTACGACGGCCAGCCCCACAACGCCCGTAATCGCGACGGCGCCGGTAATGGCGGTTCCGGTCACAGGCGGCGCGCCGGTGATGGTGGTTCCAACCGGGCCGACAACGGGTGGAGTGGTAACAGGAGTTCCGGTCACGGGTGGCGCTCCGGTCACGGCAATCGCAACCGCACCCGTGATGGGAATTCCGGTTGCCGGACCCCCGGTTGGCGGCGCACCAATGGGAGCAGCGCCTCCAGCAGGCAGTCCGATGATGATCGGCGGGAGAGCCGCTCCGCAGTGGGTGCATGTGCTCCGCATACAGACTGCGGGGAAGGTCTATCAGTTGGAAGGTTCCACGAAGCCGGGCAAGCTCGCGAATAAAGAGATCGCGCTTGGCGAAACTCTGACGCTCCGCACCGACAAGAAGGAAAAGCACGCGTATCTGTCGACTGATCCGTACGATCCCGCCGCGGAACAGGAATACAAGATCCTGAGCGTGACTCCCGTTGCCGGAGCCCCGGCTGAGCCGAAGCCGACGAGTGAGTCCAAGTCGAATTGATTGAACAATAGCAGGGTGAGCGGGAGCGCTGGCAAAGCAACCTACGCCGTGTCGCGTCCAATCCTCCTCTACGACGGCGTATGCGGGCTGTGCAACCGGATGGTGCAGTTCATCCTGAAGCGCGACGGTGGCGGCCTGTTTCGGTTCGCGTCGCTGCAGAGCCCGTTTGCAGCGCGTATTTTGATGCGGCACCACGTGAACCCCGACGAACTCGATACTGTTTATGTTGTGATCGGCGACGACTCCGCCAATCAACTCACTTCGGACACCGCTGACGGCCTTTCCGCGGAAGTGTTGCTGGCTCGATCCGATGCCGTCCTCTACGTGCTAGACCACGTGGGTGGATTTTGGCGGCTGGCTGGCCGATTGATTCGCCTGCTGCCGCGCGGTTTGCGGGACCGTGCTTATCGTGTCATCGCCGGGCATCGATACCGCATTTTTGGCCGCTACGAAACCTGCCCGATCCCCAGCGAAGGCACTCGCGGGCGATTCCTGAACGAGTAGGCGCGAACGACGAATTGCCGTGAAGCGCGGGAACTTCGGGCCATCCGAGCCCGTATGATTGAGTACGCATGCGCCTGGGCCGCAGATCGCGTTGGCTGATCTTTCTACTGGTCCTGTATTTCGCTTTCTGCGCAGTCGGTGGCATCTACCTGGCCGATGGCACGCTGCATCCGGCGCGCCGCCCGTTGTCGGACGACGAAGCGGCTAACTTTCGTCAATCCGTCCAAGCCGAGAATGCTGAACTCGAGGACGCCTCCAGCACGACTCCCGATGGCGCCGTGCTGCGGGGCTGGATGCTGCGACCGGCGCACGCCAACGGCGAGGCCGCGCTGCTGCTTCACGGTCTGGGTGACAACCGGTTGGGCATGACGGGATACGCGCAACTGCTGCTCGCCCACGGGTTCACCGTCTTACTGCCGGACGCACGCGCCCACGGCATTGAGCGGCGGATCACTCGCTACGTTCGGCGTGCTCGAACGCAATGACATTCACCAGTGGGTCGAGTTTCTTTCGGCAAGAACCAGCTCGCACTGCGTCTACGGGATGGGCGAATCCATGGGCGCCGCGCAGCTTTTGCAGTCACTGGCAACCGCGGCCAACTTTTGTGCCGTCATCGCCGAATCTTCATTCAGCGATTTTCGCGAAATCGCCTACGACCGCATGGGGCAGCCCTTTCATTTGGGACCTTGGGTCGGGCGCACGGTCCTGCGGCCTCTGGTGGAGATCGCATTCCTGCGGGCCCGGTGGAAGTACGGCCTCCGTATGGAACAGGCCTCGCCCGAAGAGGCCGTGGCCACGACTCATATACCGGTCTTGCTGATCCACGGTGAAATCGATGGCAATATCCCGGTGCGTCATTCGCGGAGCATCCACGCTCGAAATCTGCGGACGGTTCTTTGGGAGGTCCCGGATGCCGATCATTGCGGAGCGATTGCGGTCGCTCCCCGGGAATTCGAACAGCGGGTAATGGGATGGTTTGCGCCCCGCGTCCCAGTTGGTTCCCCAGGGTCCGGCGGGACGATCATCGATAGCCGTCACCTGTGATCTTGATCACATCCCGCCTCCCGCTGTGTAGAATAAACTCCTGCGAATTCGTGCCCGGATACTGCGAGCGCGAAATAATTCCTCCGCGTCGAGGTTCTTATCATGGCCGATAAAGCCGTCGTTCTACCGAAATCCGATACCCAGGGTCCCAATATTGATTCCATTCTGAACGAGCAGCGCACGTTCGAACCGCCGGCAGAATTCAGCAAGCACGCGCACGTAAAGAATCTCGAAGAATACGAACGGATGTATCAGGAATCGGTGGACGATCCGGACAAGTTCTGGGCGCGAGTTGGCAGCGAACTGCACTGGTTTAAGAAGTGGGACAAGGTTCTCGAGTGGAATTGCCCCTGGGCAAAGTGGTTTGTCGGCGGAGAGATTAACCTCTCATACAACTGCCTCGACCGGCATGTCGCGACGTGGCGCAAGAATAAAGCGGCGATCATCTGGGAGAGCGAACCGGGCGAGGTTCGCGTCCTCACCTACCAGCAGCTTCACCGCGAGGTGCAGAAGTTCTCGAACGTCCTGAAGTCTCTCGGAGTGAAGAAGGGCGACCGCGTCGCAATTTATATGGGCATGACGCCGGAGTTGCCGATTGCGATGCTGGCTTGCGCGCGCATCGGAGCTCCGCATACCGTCGTCTTCGGTGGATTCGCTTCGAATGCGCTGGTCGACCGCATCCACGACTGCCAGGCTTCCGCCGTGATTACGCAGGATGGATCGTTCCGGCGCGGCGCGGAAGTGAAATTATTTCCGGCGGTTGAAGAGGCGTTGAAGTCCTGTCCGAGTGTCAAGAATGTCGTCATCTACAAGCGCACCGGGACGGCCATCAACATCACGCCGGGGCGCGATCACTGGTGGCACGAGTTGATGGCCAAGGCCAGCGATGTTTGTCCGGCAGAGCCTCTCGATTCCGAGCACCCGCTATACATTCTTTACACCTCCGGAACCACGGGCAAGCCGAAGGGTGTGGTTCACACCACCGCCGGGTATTCCGTCGGAACCTACCTGACGACCAAACTGGTTTTTGATCTTAAGGAAGAAGACACCTACTGGTGCACGGCTGACATTGGCTGGGTCACCGGGCACAGCTACATCGTCTATGGCCCGCTGCAAAACGGGGCTACGAGCCTGATGTATGAAGGGGCTCCGAATTTTCCCGAACAGGATCGATTCTGGTCGATCATCGCGCGCCACAAGGTAAACGTTTTTTATACGGCACCGACGGCGATTCGCACGTTCATCAAGTGGGGCGACGAGTGGCCGAAGAGGCACGACATGAGCAGCCTGCGCTTGCTGGGAACGGTCGGCGAGCCCATCAATCCCGAAGCCTGGATGTGGTACCGGGAAACCATTGGCGGGAATCGCTGCCCCATTGTTGACACGTGGTGGCAGACGGAGACGGGGCACATCATGCTGACGCCGATTCCCGGCGCGATTGCGACGAAGCCGGGTTCCGCGACGAAGCCGTTTCCAGGTGTCGTTGCGGACATCGTCACCATGGAAGGACAGTCGGTTCCGCTCGGTTCTGGCGGATTCCTCGTGATTAAGCGCCCGTGGCCTGGCATGCTGCGAACGGTGTACGGCGATCCGGACCGCTACGTGAAGAACTATTGGTCGCAGATTCCGGGAATGTATTTCACCGGTGACGGCGCCCGGAGGGATAAAGACGGTTACTACTGGATCATGGGCCGGGTCGACGATGTGCTCAACGTCAGCGGGCACCGGCTCAGCACGATGGAAGTCGAGAGCGCTCTGGTGGCTCACGAAGCGGTGGCAGAAGCTGCGGTAGTCGGCCGTCCGGACGACCTGAAGGGCCAGGCCATCTCGGCGTTCGTTACGCTTGAGCAGGGAAGAGTACCGACCCCCGAGCTGAAAGAAGAATTACGGAAGTGGGTGGCAAAAGAAATCGGCGCTTTGGCCAAGCCAGACGACATTCGCTTCACTGACACGCTTCCCAAGACGCGCAGCGGGAAAATCATGCGTCGACTGCTGCGAGAGCTAGCCACGAACGGCAGCGTGAAAGGCGACACAACCACGCTCGAAGATTTCGGAGTCATCGCGAAATTGCAGGAGCAAGACGAGGTCTAGAAGTCGAGTAGTGGGTGAGTTTGATTTCTTGATTTGCTCGTCGTCATTCCGAAGGCCCGCGTTTTCTCGGTCGGTGTTCCCAAGTCTCGCAAAAACGGCGAGACGCGGGGCACCCCGAGAGGAATCCTCCCCGCATGAAAAGGCAGCTGCGTTCGGAATGACTTAGGCTCGAGGCGCTTACTTCTTTTCGTGCGCGCGCAATTCCTTAAAAACTTCGTCTTTCTCTAAGCGCTTCGGAAAGCTGTGCTCGTACGACGAGAGCCCAGGACAGATCGCGTGATGCACCGTTGAAAATCCAAAAGCTCTCATCTCGTTGAGAGCTTCCTCGGCCGTCCAGTCTTCCTCCGCCATGCGGTAAGCCGCGATCGCCATGCCGGTGCGGTCATCTCCCAGCCGGCAGTGCACAAAGATCTTCTTGTCGGGATTGTCCCGAATGACCCGAAGAAAATGAGCGAAGGGCTCATCCGATGGAAACGGACAATGCCATGGAATCGAAATGTACTGTATTCCAAGTTTCGTGGCAGCGGCTTCTTCGTGGGAACTCCCGCCGCCACGCATGTCGACGATGATGTCGACTCCCATCTTCTTGAGCGCAGCAAGTCCGTCGGCTCCCGGCTGGCCTCCGCGATACAGACGCGGAGTTACCTCGGCGAAGTTGGGCAGCCCGACCGCCGTCTTCCGGCTTCCCATGGAATGTTGCGAAGGGACGGAAGCCTGATCCGACTGGGCAGGGCAGAGCGAGAGCAAGGCGAAAACCAGAATCGTCGAAAGGCCTGATCGTGTACTGAACATTCCGGAGGTCACTCTAAGGGTTTGGATGCTTTCGCGCATCAATCGCGTTTCGGTGGCGGTAAGGATTCGCTGCACTACTCGCCCGTGCCCATCATCAAGACCGGGCTTGTGGCTACGTCGGAGCCGGCCTCATTCTCCACCGTGATGGCGAACGCCTTGGCTTCTGCGCCGGCAGGCAAAGGCGGATTGACGACCGTTGCGCTACCGCGGGCGTCGGGCTTAAACACGCCCGCCGCGATCGGCGCTCCCTGCGTTGGAATCAGCCATAATTCGTACGCCTTCTGTGGAGGCAGCGCCGGCATATTGTTAGCGACAAATACCAGGCTGCTTCGGTTTCGCAGATAAAACACCTTCCCCTGCGGTTGCGCCGGAGTCTTCAGGGCAACCAGTGTGACGCGTTGTGCCTCCGGGGAAATGAGGGGAGCGGCGATGCGCCGCAGTTCTTCCAATTCGCGCGTGGATTGTGCGGCTTGCGATCGCGCGGTCAAAATCCCTTGCTGCAACCCGGCATTTTCCTTCCACAATGAGGCGGCAAACACGATCACCGCCGCCGTCGCGGCCCACCCCAGCCAGCCCCACCAAGACCTGCGGGTGTTGACGTTGCGCGCGCGAGAGGCAGGGGATGCCGCAGCTTCCTTCGACACGGCATCGAGCAGTCGCTGCCGTGAGCGCTGCGGGGGCTTCGGCCCGATCGTCGACAGGGCGAGCAAGGCTCCGTCGCCTCGCAACTGCTCGAGTTCGATCCGGCATTCAGAGCAGGTAGCCAGATGTTTTTCGAGCTGCAGGCGATCGTCGCCTTCTAGCGCGTTGAGCGCATAGAGTGCGAGATCGTCGCCGAATTGTTCGTGTCCGCTCATCACTGCTTCTGCTTCGAGTGCTTCGTCCTTGTCTCTCGTCGTTCTACGTCTGAAAGGCTTTCCGCAACGCAGTCAGTCCACTGCGAATGCGGGTCTTGATCGTACCCAATGGTTCTCCTGTCTTGCTCGCGATTTCGGAATGGCTCAAGCCCTCGAAGTACGCCATCTCCAGCGCGCTTCGTTGAGCCGTCGGCATTGTACCGAGTATGCCCCGAACCTTTTCCGCCGCCCGCGAACGATCGGCTTCCGCGGCCAGGTCCGGGGCCACCGAAACAATCACATCTTCAATGTCGGTTTCCGGGCGCCGCCGCCGTAGCGCGTCGATCGCGCGATTGCGCGTGATGACCGCCAGCCACGGCCCCAGATTTCCTCTTGCGGCGTCAAACGCCCCCGGATTCCGCCACAACTGCAGGAAAACTTCCTGCAGCACATCTTCCGCCGCCCCAGTGTCACCGAGCACGCGCAACGCGACCGCATACACTACGGACGAGTACCGGTCGTAGAGCTCCGCAATGGCGCTCTGATCGCCCGACTTCATGGCCGTTACCGTAGCCAGATCGGGTGATATCGCTTGTCGTTCAGGCGTCGGCAAACGTTCTCTGTCTCTTTCTTACTAAGAATACGTGCGATCAGCCCCCACCGGATTGCCGCGGATGAGGATTCCTGCTACCCAATAACTCCTACTGACTCAATTTGATGGCGAGCTGCCGCTCGGGTTGCGTCATCTCACCCCACAGTTTCTGCAAATCAGCCTGCACCGCATCGTTTTCCGGATCCTTGCGCAGCGCCAGCGCAAACCAACGGTAGGCAGTCGGAAGATCGTGCGGGGTGCAAAGTCCTGCCGAGTACAGAGCTCCCATCTCGATCATCGCCTTCGGATTCGACTGATTGGCCGCCGGCTTCAGGAGCCGCAGCCCACGCTCACAATCCTGCGCCGCGCCTTTTCCGTAAAGATATTTTCGGGCCTCGGCGACGGTATCCGTGGGCGGCGGTGCGGGCTTGGTCGCTGCCGCTGCCGCAGACGGTTTCGGCGCTGGGGCTGGCTTCGCAGCCTTTGGTTTGGAATCTTTCGCGACGGGCGTATCGGTTGAGTCAGTGGTATCCGGGGCCGGTTCCTTCGGAGTCGCCGCTGGTTTCGCGTTTTCTGGATTTGCGGGTGCCATCGATGTAGCGGGCTCGCTGCTCGTTGGAGTTGTGTCGCGCGGCGTAATGGTAGCCGGATTCGCTGGATTGGGAGAGGAATTGGCGGAAGTGGGCGCAGAGTCCGGCTGGGATGGGGCCGCGCTCGCCGCGGGCTGGTTTGCAATTGGTGCCTGTGGCCCGGTCACAGTGTCGGGCGCTGCCCCGGATGGAGATGCGTCGGTCGCGCCCGAATCCTGAGCGACGGCGGACGGCTTATTCGACGATAAACCGAGCCATCCGAAACCATGATTTTTCCAGCGCAGGTATCCCAGGCCAGCAGCCAAAGCCAGCGCAACCAGAATCAAAACGATCTTGCCGGCTCCGCCGCCGCGATGTTCATGCTCGTCATCCAGCAGGTAATCAAGATTGTTCGAACTGGGAGACGAATGCGGATCAAGGCTCAAGCTCGCGCGCTTGCGCGGAGCGGGATCATTCAATCCCAGGAACGAAGGTCCGCTGATGGAGGGAGAATCGTTGGAAACGCGAGCCGATACCGGTTTTTCAGTCGCCACAGGCCGGGCAGCGGTAGTCGCGGGAGGATTCGCAGGAGTAGTCACTCGCTGGGCGGCCGCCGCCGGCGCTGGCAGCATGGAAGCGCCGCACATCCCGCAGTAGCGGTTCGAGTCCGAATTTTCATTGCCGCAGCGAGCGCAGCGCACCGAACCTCCAAGCTTCCGGGCGTCCAACCTTCCAAGCTTCCTTCTACAGCTTACGATATCTTAAAGGTTCGATGCTGGTAGAGCGGGGAAGAGAGCATCCGAAAAATAACGGCCCAAAGGCAACAAAGAACGCCAACCTAAGAATGATGACCAGCCACGACTTTACCAAGGAAACCTTCGTTCTCAACGTGCAGAATCGCCGCCTTGAGGTGCAGCGGATCGCCGCTGCGGGTGCTCATGAGCCGAGCCTGGTGTTTCTCCACGAGGGCCTGGGATCGATCTCACACTGGAAAGATTTTCCCGCACGCGTCGCCGACGCCAGTGGGTGTCCCATCACGATCTATTCTCGTTACGGTTCCGGCAATTCCGATCTCCTGACCGAGGCGCGTGCCGTCACCTATATGCACGACGAGGCTCTGCACACCTTGCCCGATCTGCTGGCGCGGCTGCGGATTGAAAATCCCATTCTGGTCGGGCACAGTGACGGCGCTTCCATCGCGCTGATTCATGCTGCAGTTCATGACCGCGTGCGCGGCCTGGTGCTGCTGGCGCCGCACGTCTTTGTCGAGGAGCTCAGCGTCGCGAGCATCGCCGAAGCGAAAGTGAAATTCCAAACTACGAATCTTCCGGAGAAACTCGCCCGTCATCATCGCGATGCCGACCGCACGTTCTGGGGATGGAATGACATCTGGCTGCATCCTGACTTCCGGCGCTGGAATATCGAAGAATATTTGCCGCGCATTCAATGCCCGATTCTTATCATTCAGGGTCTCGACGACCAGTACGGAACCATCACTCAAGTGGAGGCAATTCGGCAACAGGTCGGCGGACCGGTGGAAGTGCTGCCGCTCGCGGACTGCCGGCACTCCCCGCAGCGCGACCAGCCCGAAGCGGTGCTCGCGGCAATCACAAAATTCGTAGCGGGTGTTCGCGGGGGCAAAACGGGCGGTGGCAGCGTCTAGAACCTCGAAGATCTGAGATCTAAACCACTGCGCGGCTGCGAATGCGGAGGTAAAATGGCTCCCGACTGCGGAGCCGCTGAGGTGTCGATGCCACGTTCTCTCGTTGCACTTTTTCTGTTGCTCATCCCTTGTATTCCTGCGGTTTTTGCTCAGGTCAGGGTAGCGCGCGTGCGCGTCTCCGAAGCAATCATGCAGGGCTTGTTGATCAAGAAAATCGACCCTGAGAGGCCCGGCGATGCGCATGTCAGAGGTGAAGTGGCGTTGAAGGCGCAGATCGACAAAAACGGAAATATCGAGCACCTCGAACTGATCAGCGGACACCCGCTGTTGGTGCCTGCGGCCATCGACGCTGTGAGACAGTGGAAGTACAAGCCTTACGTGCTAAACGGCACAGCGGTCGCGGTTGAGACTACGATCCGTGTGGCTTTTCTGGACGATCATCTAGTTACAAAAACCAACAAGTGGTTGTCTGAAAAAAAAGTCCCTTGTTCTAGAGGGAAAAAAAAACTCAATTCCAGTATCTTTCAAGTAACTTCAGTAGATATTTTGAACTTTTTGGCTTTACGATATGCAAGTGTGTTGGTAACTTATAAACATACTAGAATGGCTTGGAAAAAAGGTGACACTAATGATAACTTATTTGGAAATCAATTCTTTCAAGAAACAATGGGAGGAGATAAATATATTTTAATTGGAAGAGCTCTTCAAGCAGATTTAGCATTTTTTGTTGCTCATTTCAACAATGTGTCAAAGATATATTGGAACTTGTTTCCAAATGTTTCTTTGGATGATGATTTGGACAAGAGTACTTGTAGAGGAGAAAAGGTTCATAATATTAAGAAAGCAGATAAAGAAGGGGTTCCAAGTTGGAAAGCTTCAGATACTGAATCATTTTGTGGACATATGGTATGGAATCATGAATCAAAATTAGAAGGAGCCAATCCTTTGTAAGTATAATCAATTTATTAAAATGTATAATTGTTGTTCATAGAAATTTAAAGTTTGGAACTTGGATGTTGCAACAGTTAGAAACAGCTATTCCACCTAACCTTCCTTTTATTTTTTGGATAGATGCAGGAAGCCTTGGTACATATCAAAATGCAATTTATTTACACAATCAAAAGAGACAATTTGCAATATCTTGTAAATCTACCACTTATTCTGATTTATTCCAGTACTTACATTTGGACTTGGAACAATGGAAATGGAAATCAATAAGAAATGACAAAATGATAGCTATCTCTTGGAAAGTGAGACAGAATTCAAACAAAGCTCCCAAAATAGTGAATTGGTTGACAAACTTAGAGATATCAATAGTAGAAGAAGAAGCAACTTTTCGAGATCGAAAACTACAACAGGATGTTATTCGAAAAATCCCAGCAATTCGAACAATATACAACAAGAACCATGGTGGTGTAGATCACCATCATCAACAAGCTGTAGAATTTGCTCCCAAAAGAAAATTTAAGTACACATGGAAGCACAAATTTTGGGCAACTCATAACTCTCTTCTCACAAATTCTTACATTACAATCAAACACTTGTTGGATTTTGAAATTGATCCAACTTCATTTCTTCTGAACATCATAAACTCAATTCGAACCAAAAAACCAAAAGCAAGAAATCTTCATCTGCCACTTCCCCCAGCCTCTATTTTACTTCATCCTTTAGAATCTATTAATAATCAAGGAAAACAGCTTCTTTGCAAAGTTTGCAAGAAAAAAACTTCTAAATGCTGCTTTCAATGTCCTGGATCTCCTTCTCTTCATCTTGGTGCATGTGAATTGAGATTTCACAATCCTCACATTCAGATTGTGGGTAATTTCGAATGAAATTGATTCATTTTATTCAGTATCAAAATTCAATTTAGGATTGCAACAAAATTAAAAAGAGGTTTGTTTCACTGAAAGATAACACCATGATGAAATTGACTGGAATCAGAAAACATTTTTCCATGTAATATTCATACATTTAAGAGCTTTATTGATTTGCACTCTCAGAAATTTCAATATCCATTACCTACACACCAATTGTTGGTGGCACCTGTACATAGTGAATTTCAATGCAAAAATTGAACAGAAAAGTGTTTATTCATCGATAATAACAAAAGTAGGATTGTGATATTGAAGATTACACTCAGTACCATGCAGCTGTAACTTTTTCTGACATTTAGCACTTTGCACCTTTTTTGTGTTGGTGCTTGTTGCAAGTCATGTAAGATGATCTGTTTCACTTTTTGTGGGGTTTTTAGGATCCTAAATGTCTTTGAGAATGAAGTTGAATAACCAAACTTTGGCTAACAAAAATATAATGTAAACACTTGTGTTGATAAATTCTTGTTCCTGGATGATGTTATGTTGAGGTAATGGATATTTACCTTTTCTTAATCCAATTGAATATGTCTTCAATGCTTTAAAAGTATTGGTCCAGAAAGCAACCTTTTATAATCAAATGGATCTAGTTCGAGCGTATTGGAAGGAAAAATTCAAAAATAGAAATTTCCCTCCAAAACCAACAGCAAAAAACGGTCACTTAACCGCTGTTTTTGTTACAGTTGTTTATTTTGTTATTTTTTTTCTTTGGAACAAAGTGAAGTTCATTCTTTTTTGAAATTAGTTTTGCCGATTGGAAAGTGTTTCTTTCTCCACTGTGAGCTTTTGCTTGCTTTATCTGTAGAGAAATATGATCTGATTGGCAATTATTAAAATCAAGATGGAATATACAGAAACTGATTTCCAATATTTTTTGCAATCTTTGGAGCCAAACATTGTAGTAATCAATGGATCTCCATTTTATTGTATTGGACTTCCAAAATCCCGGCTTGTGCAAGTTGCCTGTTCATATTTGAACATATTGCCCACTTGGTAATTATATCATCGTATTTCTTTTAAATCTTTCTTTAGTAAGCATTTTTTTCTCTCAAAATTTGGACATGCACTGCAAAAGGAATTTCCGAAATTAGGATCAAGGATTGCAAGCTCAAAGACTTGGTTGGATAATCAATTGCAAATAGGATATCGATTGCGATTCAAAAGTAATTCTGTCTGGAGTAAGTACAATATTGTTCGAAATACAGGTATTAAAAACTAATATAAATTGTTGACTTTCTACTGATAGATTTTTTAGGAAATAAAGGTAATCATTCTTTTATTCCAATGTTATTTTCCATTCAGCAACATCCAATCTGCTGAATTTGAAGCTTTGGTAAGAGAATGATAAAAAATCTAGTAATATTTTTTGTAGAATATCAGTTTTTAAATATTTGTTGTGGTTGTGGTGATGTTGTGGCGGAGCCCTTTAAATTTTTTTTTTCTGGTTGTGACAGAGTCCTTTTAAATTACAAATTGCCAAAATGATGAGGAATCATTCCATGAAATGATGAACAGTTCTTTCTCCAGATTCCCTAGTACCAAACAGAAAATCGGGTGGGACAGTTTACAGATTTGCTTCATCTCAGAACAGCCGATCCTCAACTGGTTCATTTAGAGGTTTTAATAAGGTGAAATTTCACTGCATCTTTGTTATATGGAATATGACAATTTGTCTTAGGAAGAACTCAAAATCATTTCAAAATATTTTGAAAAGAGAACTTTCTCCAAGAACTCCAATATTTTTACTCATGGACAGGAACATTCTGCTTTTTACATCATTGAAACAGGATGAGTTGGAAATGGAAGAGCATTTGGGGAGTAAAACACCAATTGGTAATTTTGTTCGAATTTGATACCATTGGAAAGAAGGTTTCTTGGATAAGGCAGCCCATTCTTCCACTGCTACTGCCCTTGCCAAAGTTGTTGCTTGGGTCTTACCTCTCAACAAATTTGAAAATCTGATCGATGAACATCCAAGATTGGCCATTAAAATTATGAGAAATGCATCTACTGTTATGAGAAATCAACTCACTTACTCTTTCAAAGGTAACCGGAGTCTTATCTTGAGTTTCCTCCAATTTTGACTTTTCATTCTACAGCATATATTGGTATTGAAGATTTTGCAAGACATGGAGATTCCAGAGTAGAAAAGGATATGATCGGAGCTTTTGAAGTACCAAATCAAGTTTATTATGGTGTGCAAACAGGAAAAGCAATACTCAACTTCCTCATTTCTGGAATCACGTTGGCCAATTTTCCCAACTTTATTAAAGCTCTAGTATTTATCAAGAAGGCTACTGAAATAACAAATAATAGACTCAGACAACTGACTATAAAAAAGAAAAAGGCAATTGTTGCAGGTAATTCATTGAGTATAAATCTCTTTCAAATCTTGCTCATGTGTTCAACCTTTAGCTTGTGATGAAATCCTTGATGGAAAACATCACGAACATTTTGTGGTTGATATGATTCAAGAAAGAGCAGGAGCTTCATCCAATATGGTGAGAAAATTGCAATGTTATCTTTCTTATAACTTTGTTTTAAAATATCAGAATGCAAATGAAGTCATTGCTAATAGAGCTTTGGAACTTCTAGGAAAAAAGAAAAAAGAATATGATTTCCTCCATCCCAACAATGATGTTAACAATGCACAGGTGAAATTTGTCAATTTTGAGTGATTTCTGACAATATTATATTTTCCAAAGTCCACAAATGACGTATATCCAACTGCAATTCACATTGCTGCACTTTTGACTGTACCACAACTATGGATAATGCTCTAAAATCTCTTTACCACTCACTGCAAAAGAAAGCAGAAGAGTTTTCTGGAATTCTGAAGATGGGCAGAACTTAATTACAAGATGCAGTCTCTATGACATTGGTCAAGAGTTTGAAGCTTGGACTGAGTTGATCAAAGAAGAAAGAATACGACTCCATGTAAGTACAACATTTGTGCTCATACATGCTCATTTCTTTTCAATTAGAGAGCAGCAGATTTGCTAGAAGAGATTAATATGGGTGCTACAGCTATTGGAACTGGACTCAATGCTCTCTCTGCATATTCTGGTCTTGTGATTCATGAACTGGCAGCACTTTGCAATCTCAAATTGAAAGCAACAGAAAATCTTGTGATGGCAACTCAAAACACAAGTGCATTTTTGAATTTTTCAAGCATGCTTAAGAATATGGGTGTTAGAATTTCAAAGATCTGCAACAACCTTCGACTTTTGTCTTCAAGCCCCAGGTGTAGACTTGGAAAAATCAATCTACCAGCAGTTCAACCAGGATCCTCTATCATGCCAGGTTTCATTTGAAATAAATGGCCTTAAGTCTAATTTGATGCAATAGGAAAAGTAAATCCTGTTATTCCAGAAGTTATGAACCAGACTGCATTTTTGTGATGGAAGTAGATTTCGCAAATACTATGGCCTCAGAGGTGGACAAATGGAATTGAATGCTATGGAACCAATTATGGCTTTCAATATCTTCTTTAGCATGGATATTATGACCAATGCAATCGAAACTCTAATTAGAACTTGCATCACTGGTAACATTGAATGGATCTTATCGACCATTTTATTTATTGCTCAATCTGAAGGTATTACCACAAATGAGGTCAAATTGTTGAACAATGTGAAGAATTCAATTGGAATTGTGACTGTTTTCAATCCTTTTATCAGATATGATAATGCATGCAGGTTTGTTAACATCCTTTTGGATTCAACCCAATCTCTTTTTTTTTTTACAGAATTGCCAAAACTGCACTTAAAACTGGAGGCTCTGTTTACGATTTGGTGTTGAAAGAGAAACTTTTGTCAAAGTCTGAATTGGATGAAATTTTGGCACCAGACAAAATGACCAAACCAAGAAAATTGCCCCACCGACATG
>CAVXVD010000090.1:0-10677 GCA_963765015.1 uncultured Acidobacteriota bacterium
TGGTGAATGGCAAGGATCCCTAACAAGGTAGAAGTCTGAGTCGGCGGAGGCTCTCATGACACGAATTCTTGGTGTCTCGGTAGCGGCTTTCATTTGTTGCGGAATGTTGTGTGGCCAGGAAGCTGCGCCTGCCCCGACCGAGGTCTCGCCTGACACGGTTGGAACTCTGCTGATCCGTAAGGTGGCCCCTGTCTATCCTCCGCTGGCGCGCCAGGCCCGGATCCAGGGAACCGTCTTGCTCAAAGTAATCATTAACAAGTCAGGAGAGATCCAGAGCGAGCAACTGGTCAGCGGTCACCCGATGCTTGCGCCAGCTGCGATCGAAGCCGTAAAGCAGTGGAAGTATCAGCCCTACATGCTGAACGGGGAGCCCGTTGAGATCGCAACCACCGTGCAAGTGAACTTCATGCTGGCTGGCGGGCCTGCGCCGCCCAAGGGCATCACTGGCGGCAGCGGATCTCGCGAGGCCGGTAGAAGTGGCGGGATAGTCAGCTCGGCCGTGCTGGTATCTGAGTCCGAGATGGAAACCATTCGTACCGTAAAGGTCGATCCGATCTATCCGCCGGCCGCCATCGAACAGGGGATTCAGGGTGTGGTTGAACTCGAGCTTCGGATCGATGCGTCCGGGAATGTGGAGAGAGTCAACCTCATTAGCGGCCTCCCGATGCTCGTGCCCGCTGCCGTTGAAGCCGTGAAGCAGTGGAAGTTCAAATCCTACCTGCTGAATGGCTATCCCGCGACCGTTCAGACGACCGTCCGCCTGAACTTCACCCTCCCTGGGGACGCCGCAGCCGGCGACGATACGCTGCGCGGAGTCAGCAAGAGTGCGGAGAGCAGCGCGCCGGGGGCGAATCTTACCCAGCGTGTTCGCGTCTCGCAGGGCGTGGAATCGGGGCTGATCCTAACCAAGGTAGCTCCCGTGTATCCGCAGGAAGCCAGGGAACAGCACATACAGGGCACGGTCGTGATGAGTGTGAAGATCGATAAAGAGGGAAACGTCTACCACGTTGAACTGATCAGCGGCCATCCGCTGCTCGCGCCCGCCGCCATCGAAGCCGTCGAGCAGTGGAAATACAAGCCCTACCTGCTGAATGGAAATCCCGTAGAGGTTGAGACCCAGGTGCAGGTGAACTTCACGCTGAGATAGCGACTGTTCGTTCCCGGAGGCATGTCGAAGGTAGGCTTGCGCTTCGAGTGGAAGGCTGGGAATTGCTTCTTGCAGGTAATGAAATGGCGGAGAGGGTGGGATTTGAACCCACGATACCCGTTAAGGTATGTCCGCTTTCGAGGCGGATCGTTTCAACCACTCACGCACCTCTCCGCGTCGGACAAATTTGTTTTCGCTGCTTTACCGATCGTGGGCCGGCAGCTTCGGTCCTTCGCGCCCAAACGGCAGGGCGCTCAGGATTTCGCCTGCGGGCTTTCCCCTTCGACTACGCTCAGGGTCACGCTGGCGAAACGCCTCACTACCGGCGACTTCGAAAGAACGTTTGCAGCACTTCCGCGCTGCGGCCCGCCAGCACCCCGCTCCGAACCTCGATCTTATGATTCAGCTGCGGGTGATTCAGCACTTCCATGAGGGAATGCACCGCGCCCGCCTTCGCATCGTCCGAACCATAGACCAGGCGCTTGATCCGGGCATGCACCAAAGCTCCGGCACACATCGGGCACGGTTCAATTGTAGCAAACAGTTCGCACTCTCCCAGGCGATGGTTACCGACGGTGGCACCCGCCTGGCGCAGCGCAACAATTTCCGCGTGAGCCGTGGGGTCCATGTCCGCGATCGACCGATTCCATCCCCGGCCGACGATCTGGCCGTTGAGGATCACGACCGCGCCCACGGGCACTTCTCCCATCTCGAGGGCGCGCTGGGCGCAGCGCAGGGCCTCCTCCATCCAGAGTTCGTCGGAGGCGGCGGCGTTCGGTGATGGCTCAGGGGTCACGGCTTGACCCTTGACTGTTGTCTTGTGTGATGGCACGGGCGAGACTCCGGCTTATTCTACCGAGTTTGCCTGATCGGAAGGGCGACAGTTCCCAAAGCGCAGTTCGGACAGCGCCCTGCGCAGTTCAGATTACGCTGAGCACCGACCGCACCACGTCGGGCACGACGGCATGGACGACCGCCGGCACCACAATTCGCGCTACCGGATAAGCCGCGACCACCACGGAAAGGATGACGAGCAGCCATGCTCTTGTAGGCAGCTTTGTAAAATAGGTCTTCATGGCGTTCTCTAAGGGTGAGTACGCATGGCCGTCCGAAAAAGTTCCATCTTCGCGGACTGCCGTATACAACAGTGAATTGAGGGGCTTAGACAGGAGCTCGGCATTCTTCCGAACAACCCATCGACTCAATGGCGATCGTCGTCGTGTGGTATCCTAAGCGCGTTATGGGCATGCCGAGCTTGCTCCGCAAGGTTTTCCTCGTCGACCTGCTACAGGGGTTGAAGATCACCTTCCGCTATCAGGATCCCAAGGAAATCTATACCGAGCAGTATCCGCTGGAGCGGCCGCAAGTCGCCGAGCGCTATCGTGGTGCGCCCCGGCTGAACGTGAACCCTGACACCGACGAGACCATGTGCATCGCGTGCGACCTGTGCGCGCTGGCCTGTCCTGAGCATTTGATTGTGGTTTCGAGCGAACGCAACGAAAAAACCCGCCGCAAGGAACTCACCAACTTCACCTACGATCTGAGCCGTTGCATGTTCTGCGGCTTGTGCGAGGACGCGTGTCCCACCGACGCGCTGGAACTCACGCAGGATTTCGAACTGGCCAGCTACGACCGCGTCGGCTGGATCTGGGACCGCGAGACGTTGGAAAAAGGCCCCCTGCCGACGCTGTACAAGAAATAGGGAATGGGTTTTTCTTCTGACGTCGCCACCCGACTTCCGCACCTGACTAGGTTTGCGTTCCCGCCAGCTTCTTCTCGGGCAGAAAATACATGGCCGGGATCAGGGCGAAGATGAAGAACGAGGCGTAGATCGAGACATAGGCCAGCGGCACCGACGAGAGATAGAGCGCCGCCGAAAAGACATTTTTCCGCTGGATGGTGCGGTGATAGTCGGCGAGGTTGCCGTCGTGCTGATCCTGCTCCACCAGGATGATCCTCAGGAAGTAGAACGCCGACGAGCAGAGCACGAGGTCGAGCCCGTACAACGCTACGGCCAGCGGCTCCCGATAGTTCTTGCCGAGATAGTCGGTGACGAACGGCACCAGCGACATCCAAAACAGCAGGTACAGATTCGACCAGAGCAATCGCGCCGTGACTCCGTGAACGGCATGGATCAGGTGATGGTGGTTGACCCACATGATCGCCACCACCAGAAAACTCAGCCCATAGCTGAGAAAGACTGGCGCGACCTTCCACAGTGCCGCCAGCGTCGGCTGCGAAGGGGCGCGCAGCTCCAGCACCATGATGGTCACGATGATCGCAATCACGCCGTCACTGAAAGCTTCCAGGCGGCCGGTGGTCATTTCCTGGTGCGGCATGCGGTGAATTTACCACGGAGGCACGGAATCACGGAGGAAATCAAAAAAAGAGAAAAACGAGAGAGGCACCGGATCATAAATCTATTTTCCATCTTCTCCGCGCCGCAGTGCCTCGGTGCGGAGCCGCTTTACGCAGGTTGCTGCTGCGTCATGCAGTGCATCGCTCCCAGCCCCCAGATGAAATCTCCGGAATAGATCGGCACAATCTCTCGTGTGGGAAACAGTTCTGCCAGGGTGTTCAACGCGGTGCGATCGTTGGGGCGATTGAAGATGGGCGCGAGCACGACTCCGTTGGCGATATAGAAGTTGGCGTAGCTGGCGGGAAGGCGGCGGCCCTCGAAAACGACCGGCTGCGGCATGGGAAGCTCGACCACGGTTAATTGACGTCCGTCCTGGGTTGCGGGCAGCCTGCAGCCTTCGCAGGTTGGCACGCAGCGGAGCGTGATTCACGTCTCTGGAGTTGGGCTCGACCATGGTGACGACTGTGTCTTTCGAGACGAAGCGCGTAAGGTCGTCGACGTGGCCGTGAGTGTCGTCGCCAAAAATGCCGCGTCCGAGCCAGATGGTATGCGGCGCGCCCAGATAGTCGGCGAAGGCTTTCTCATAGTGCACGCGGCTCATGTGCGGATTACGTTCCTGCACCTTGCTCAGCAGGCATTCTTCCGTGGTGAGGATGGTGCCCGCGCCGTTGACGTCGATCGATCCGCCTTCGAGCACGATGCGCGTGCCAACCGACACCGGGCGAATCTCCGCGGCGGATGCAGCTTTGGCCATCAAACCGCCAATCTTTTCGTCGTGACGCGAGTTGGAATATTTCGCCCAGGCATTAAAGCGAAACTTGAGGGCTAATGGAAGTCCACGTGGGGACAGCCGCCCCCGGCTATCCGGCCGGGCAAGGCCCGGCTGATTCTTCAGAAAGATGCAGCCAGAATCGCGCAGCCATACCCGGTTTGTGGGCCAGCGATGGAAGCGGATATTGGTCGAGAGGGCGTCGGCGCGTTGCAGCACTCGGCGCGCCTGCCGGGCCGCCGTTGCATCGTTGACAATTAACTCGACGCGCTCATGCTTCGCCAGATTCCGAATGATCTCGGCATAAACCCATGGGATCGGTTCAAACCTTCCAGGCCAGTCTCCGTGGTAATGAGGCCATGCCAGCCAAGTGGCGGCGTGCGCTTCCCACTCGGCAGGCATGCGGTAACCGAGAGTGGCAGGCGCAGGATCGGAAGCGCTAAGTTTGCCCTTATTTCTTTCCCGTTGCGTCATAGCACTCCAGCGTCTTGATCTTGGGGGGCGGGTTGTTCTTGAAGGCGTCGGTCAGGAGATAAGTTCCTGCCCTTTGATCGAGACTCATCTGGGCGGCGATGCTGGGAAACTTCTCGTCACACTCGTGGTCGCGCAGAACGTGCACTTCGAGGGGAATCGTGCCGTCAAAATACTTCGGATCGATCTGAGTTGTGCCGTAGCTGATGAACACAACTTTCACAAACCCCTTCTTCCGCGCGGGAGTTTCCAGGATGACTTCCTCTCGGTTGGCTTCGTACGAGGCGACCTTGCCAGCGTGCCGGAGCGGGTTATAGGCGACCATCTTGCCGCTCACGATTGGAGTCTTGGTGAAGCCCGGAAAACCTAAGGTCAAAATTACGACACTGTTCAGGAGGAAATGTTTCGATCTCATCATGGATTTGTTTTAGTCGAGCAACCTGCTAGTGATGGGCGCATAGGCGTCAATGCGGCGGTCGCGCAAAAATGGCCAGTTGCGGCGGATGTCTTCGAGCGCCTTCAGATCGACATCGCCGATCAGGATTTCCTCTCGGTCATGGGATGCCTCAGCCAGCACGCGGCCAAACGGATCGCAGAAAAACGAGCCGCCCCAGAATTCGAGACCTTGGCCGGGAGCCGACTTCCCGCGGATGTTCCCGGTCTCGAACCCGACTCGATTCACGACGGCAACATAGACGCCATTGGCAATCGCGTGCGCGCGTTGAATGGTGCGCCAGGCGTCATGCTGCGCCACGCCGAACTCCTCTTTCTCGGCAGGATGCCAGCCGATCGCGGTCGGATAGAACAACACGGTCGCCCCCTGCAACGCCGTCAGCCGCGCACCCTCCGGATACCACTGGTCCCAGCAAACGAGTGTTCCCAACCGGCCCGCGCTGGTGTCGAGCGCACGGAAACCCAGATCGCCGGGAGTGAAGTAAAACTTCTCGTAATACAGGGGATCATCCGGGATATGCATCTTACGGTATAGACCGCTGAGAGATCCATCGCGATCAAAAATGGCGGCGGTGTTGTGGTAGACCCCGGCAGCGCGTTTTTCGAAGAGAGATGCGATCAGGACGACGCCGTTTTGTTTTGCGGCGGCGGCCAGCTTCGCGGTGGTCGGTCCCGGAATAGGCTCGGCCAGATCGAACAGGGAATGATCTTCGCGCTGGCAGAAATACTGCGTCTGAAAGAGTTCCGGGCAGGCAGACGACCTGCGCGCCCTGTCCCGCGGCGTCGGCGACGCGGCCGATGGCCTTTTCCAGATTCTGTTCCGGCTCTGGTCCGCACGACATCTGCACCAGGGCCACGCGAAACTTTTCAGGGGGCACGCCTTGCCACCTCCGCGTTTCAATATAGCATCCGTGGCGCTACGAAGATGGCGGGTGATGGGTTGCGAAGACGCGGGCCAGGCGCGCATTCCCGGAGACCATCCGCTGAAGGCGCAAGGTAATTTCCGCTGACGGCATGGAGCGCAGCAGCGCCTCAATGGCGGTTTCGGCATCCATCGTTTCCGTCCGGACCAGTTCCAGAAGAAATTCGATGGCCTCATCCTGGCGCGTCAGGGAGATCGCCGAGAGCAGGACCGATCGAAACCAGGGATCACTGGCCTTCGCCAGAGCTTCCCGCAAAACCTGGAAGCCTTCTGGAGAATGCGTTCCCGCGATTGCCAATGCGGCTTCCGCGGCGGGATCGTCTCCTGCGTCGAGAAACCGGCTCACCCAGGGAATCGCCCGCAGCCCTTCGATTTGCAAAACACCGCTGTAACAGGCGCCGAGGACTTCCGGTTCATCGCCGCCGAGAACCGCTCTCAACCGAAGCAGCAGGGAAGCGGACGGCGAGTCAAGTTGGGCAATCGCGCGCGCCACCTCTGCCCGCACGGATTTGTCTTTGTCCGCCAGCAGATCGACCAGATGAGCGAGCAACTCGGTTTCCGTCAGGCTGCGGCACTGCACCAGGGCGAAGGCGCATGTCGCCCGCAAAGTGCCTGCGGTGTCAGAGCGGCCTCCCCAGACCGGCTCCATCTGGATATGCTTCATGCCGCGAAGAAAGACTTCGGCATCCTGATGTTCGAGCGCAGCCAATGCGCGGCTGAGTGCATTCTTTGCCCAGCATTGCGGGTCCGTCTTGACCGCATTTTCGAAGAACCGGTCGAAGGCGGCGAGAAGTTCCGGCTCCAGTTCCGCCAGACGAAACTCCCGCGCCAGGTCGGCAGCCTTCCCCACCGTGAAGTTATTGCGTGCGGCAAGCGCTTTACGCAGGGGCTCAATCCGGGATTCTTCCGGCAACTCCCGAAGAGCGTCGAGAGCGGCAATCTGTTCCTCGAAGCTTCGCTTCCCGGCCATTCCTGGCAGTTTAACCGAGTGGCGAGTGAATTTCCGAAGCTCTCCGCCTCAGGCCTGGACTGGCGTGTGGTCTCCGTTCCCATGCTTCCTGTAAAGTAAGTGGTCTGGGAAAAGTCAGGGCTTGGAGGCTCGTGGTGAAACAAGGCAATCATGGCAATTCGCAGCAGGGCAAGGGACACGATGGCGGGGAGGGAAAAGACCGTCACCTGCACAACCCCATCGAAGACCGGTTGATCCCGCTGGAGCCGCTCGATCTGTCCAAGGTTACTTCCATCGACAGCCTGGTGCGGGCGATGTCGAAGACCGCATTCACGGGCCGGCAACTGGGCGAGGCCGCCGACGTTCTGGAAGCGATGGCCCTCGACGAAGATGCTTTCATCGTAATGACCCTCGCGGGCGCGATGACGGTCGCCAAGCAGGGACTGATCATCACCGAGCTGATCGATCGCGGGATTGTGAACGCCATCGTGTCGACCGGCGCCCTCATGGCCCATGGATTGGTGGAAGCCACCGGACGAGCTCATTTCCGCGCTAATCCTGAGGTTTCCGACGAGGAACTCTACGAACAAGGCTACAACCGCGTTTACGACACGCTCGAGCCCGAGCAGAATCTTGACGACGTCGAAGAGGTCATGTCGGCCGTCCTGGAGGCCTGGGACCACAATGAAATCATGTGTTCGTACAAGCTCAACCATGCCATCGGAGAGCACTTGGCGAAGCACGCTCAGGGATCGCGCGGCATCCTGAAGTCGGCCTACGAGCGCGGAGTGCCGGTTTTTGTTCCCGCCTTTAGCGACTCGGAACTGGGCCTTGACACGGCGTTGAATAATCGCCTGCGCGAGTCCACCGGACGGCACAAGATCCGCTTCGATCCTTTTGAAGATCTTGAGCATTTCGCGGCTACGTTGCTGAGGCAGAAGAAGTTGGGAATCTTTACCATTGGCGGAGGTGTGCCCCGCAACTGGTCTCAGCAGTTTGGTCCATTCATCGAGTTGAGGCACCGGCGGCTGGGCGAGAACGTGCCGCTGAAGCGCTATCACTACGGGTTACGGATCTGTCCCGAACCGGTTCACTGGGGAGGACTGTCTGGCAGTCCCTACAGCGAGGCTATTTCCTGGGGTAAGTTCGTCCCGCCGTCCGAGGGCGGCAAGTTTGGCGAAGTTTTTGTGGACGCCACCGTCGGACTGCCCATCATCGTCGCTGCGGTTCTGGAACGGCTCGACAAGGGCAAAAAGGGTGGGAGCGCTCGTAAAGCCGCTAAGGCAGTGCTTAGAAAGTAGGTACCGAGCACCTACCTCATCCGCAGGTGCTTGTTCTACATGGGTAAGCGGGGGACTCGCTGAGGGTTATATTAGGGTCTTGGAACCGGCGCGACTATGCGCCAGACTCGCAGCCCGCGGCGTTCTCGGCCGCAAATTGAGGCGTGGAATCTTCCGGTTCGGATTCCTGGCTGGGTGTTCGCATGCGCCGGTATAGAGGCGCAAGGATGCTATTTTCAAGTACTTCCGACTCTGCTTGAAACCAATCTTGCAGGGCTTGGCCCTCTTCCTGACCGCGCGTCTCGTAGAGCTGTTTGGCGCGTGATCGCACCTTCCGCTCCACCAGTTGCACCATCATGGCCTGCTGCTTTTTCCTACGTGTTTCGATATCCAACGTTATCCCTCGGCTCCAATTGAGCCTTTTCTTTCCATTTCTATGATACCTCAAAAGTGTTAACGAAAGATTACATTGGGAAGGAGGATGATGTTACCAAAGTTCTAACCCCTTCGGATTCAGTCGGGTAGGAGGCAAGCAGCTTTGAATCAATGGGTTAGATATCTGCTGAAGGTGGCGAATGACGAGAAAGTCCAAGTCGCTCGAGCTCATTTTTTCACAGCTGAGCACAAAAACGATTCGGCAACATTCGGATCACCCGCCCCCTTGTACTTCGGCGCTTGGGGATAGGGGCAGAGTGGCCGAGTCATCTCGACTTTGCCTTCGTTCACCTTGGTCGCTACCAGAGCCTGCGGCGCCTTGCCCTCCTCAACCCACTGCACCAGCGCGGTGAAGATGTCGCGTTGGGCGTCACCTTTGACGCTGTCTTCGTCGTCCTGGCCGAAGGACGTCGCGCCGGGACCGCCTCCACAATGTTGCATGCCGGGGACCATGTAAAGCCGCATCGAGCTATCGGCGCTCTGCTGGCCCAGAGCTGAGATCACATCTCCGTAGTATTTGACGGTGTTCAGAGCGGAGATCGCGGGGTCGTTCCAACCGTGATAGAGAATCAGTTTGCCTCCATGCGCCAGAAAGGGCTTGAGGTCTGGATCCATGGCATCCATGGCATCACCGGTTCTCTCATACGCCAGCTTGAGAGAAGCGCCGACATTGGCATGCTCCAGGTCGAAGTTTTTCTGGTTGTAGACCATGTTGGCGAAGTATCCGGACACGAAATACATCACCGCGCTTTTACCTTCCTCCGAGCCGGTGATCCACGGCTTCCAACCGCCGTCTCCATCTTCAGCTCCGGGAAGGAGGCCGGGAAATAGCTGTTTGCCAGCCGCATCAGAAATGCCGGAGTAGATCTGCCGAAGGGACGCGACCTGCGGCTCGGTGAGGCAGGAATCGGACTCTTTGCCACTGCAACGCAACGTGGCAGGATCAAAATGGCACTGCCTCGGGTCGTTGAGGATGCCATCCTTGAGGCCATCGAGTTGGTCGCAGGCGGAGAGCACGGCTTGGCTGATGGCGGGAATCTTGGCGGGAGGAATGTAGCCCGCCTGATCGAGGGCTTGCACAACTTTCAGGCCGGCGGTGAGCATCGGAGCCCAAGCGTTCGCCGGCGCGCCGGCAATGATGCCGTCGTAGTCGTTGGGATAGCGCTGGGCCTCTATCAACGCCTGCCGGCCGCCGTTGGAGCAACTGGCAAAATAAGAGCGCTTGGCTCCGGCGCCATAGAAATTCTTCACGACAGCTTTGGCATCGACGGTCATTTCGTGGATTCCGCGAAAACCGTAATCCACGATCTTTTCTGGATGCCCCAGCGCCCAGTCGGCCCCGTTGGAGGAGTGTCCCGTGTCGGTGCTGGCGACGGCGTACCCTCGCATAACGGAGGAAGCGAGGCCCTCGTAATTGATATATCCGGCAAATCCTCCGTTTCCCACGCCGCGGAATTTCCCGTTCCAGCCACTCGCAGGCATCCACACTTCTACCTTGATGTCGGAATCGGTTGTGGGAGCCAGCGTAGCAGCGACCCGGCAGAATGCCGGCGTAGTTTTGTAGAGCGGCGAGACCTTCTCGTCCGGTTTTTGATGCGGCGGTACGAACACGCCAGCGGCTACAGGCTCAGCCAGGGTGATCGTGACATTGGGCAGCACGAGTTTCTTCAGGCTGGAGCAGTTTTGGACGGGGGCGTCAGCGGCCCAGGTGAGACAGGGAAGGAGGAAAGAACAAACGAGCAGCCGAGCGCGATTTCGCATGGCTGCTAGCCTCTCAAAATCAGTCTGCCCCTGACAAGAAGATTCCAAGCCGATCCGCGCGGGCGCGATCTCGATCAGTCGAAGATGAGGACGGCCGACGCGATCACCGTCGTCCACAAGGCGCGTTTGTC
>CAVXVD010000091.1:0-101561 GCA_963765015.1 uncultured Acidobacteriota bacterium
GGAGTCGAACCCGCGTCCGAAAATGTTACTGGTCAAGAGAACTACATGCTTAGTCGTGTTCATGCCCTGGGCATTACCCCAGGACGTTCGCGGCCCGCGCTCAGAACCGACAAGAAACGCGTTCCGCTAGCCTGTGATCTTAGCCTCTCATCCCAGACGTAGATGAAAAGAGCAGCCCGCTGTGTGACGTCCTTCGGAGGCCCACGGGCGAAGCCTCTTGGGACGGCTGCCTAAACTAGTTAGGCTGCGTATGCCATCTGTTGATTGGCAATTATCATTTTCCACGCGATTACGGGTGTGTGGACCCCGGCATGCCTCTTGGCCGCAAGCATCTCCGTCGAAGCCGTGACGCCCCCACTTTGTGGGATTGGCCTACTCAAAGAACTACTTCCAGACTAGGGGTGCTGAGCACGGAAGTCAATCGGCGAACTCCCCGCCGCAGCACGAATGGAAAGCCCCTGTAAGTGATTGATGCTGCAGACCGGGAAACGGACTCTTGCCCGGTTGCAGAAATGGCCTACGGCGAGCCAGCGGGGGCCCTTGGTGCAACTCTGAGGATGATGCCTATACGAAACATCGGCGCGATGCGCCCTCGCCCTGGCGGCGAGTTAAACCGATTTAACGATCATATTTAAATCGTTTAAAATAAGCACATTACGAGGATTAATTTACACAGCGCTTAAAGCAAAAAAGCCGCTGCGCCTGCATGCATTTGCGGCCAGACTGCATCAGTTATGGTGCAGCCAGGAGCCAGTCGAGGTCTTGACTTTTTCGCCAATGGGAAAAGGATCAAATTCTAAGAAGCTTGCGCGGCCCTCACGAAAACCGGGGGGCAGACGGGTCAGTGTACCCCAATTTCCCGCCAGTTCGGGTAGAAGATTCAACTGGGCTCTCGATTGTGGCTTAGACCGAGCATTTGTCGTTATGATCGACAGACCTTTATGGCCGACGAAAACCTACTTCCGGACAAGACTAAGTCTCGCGGCGGGACAATTGGCTCAGCCTAGGCGGAATCCTTAAAGAACTGTATGCCGAGTACGGCGGCGGCGAGGCATATCTTCGCAAGAAGAGCGCGAAAATTTCTATGAACGAGGCGACCAGCCAGGCGCGGCCGACGACGAGGAAAGTGGGAACCGACGGCACCGACCCCAATTCCTGGGCAGCAAAATAGGTGAACGTACTGTCTGTCCCCGTATTCGTCGAGACATCGAGCCCCGACTCGACTATTTGGCCTCGCCTTGTACCATTTGCAACGCGTCGCGGTAGAGGAAGGGAACCCAGTACGCCGGTTTTTCTCTGCTGCCGCGTTTCTCGAAGAAGCCAACTTCAGCTAGTTTCTCGGCGTTGGCCTGTGCCTCTGACGGAGGTACGCCCCAAATCTTACTTAGCGTTCCAATGCTTTGTTGCGTCTTCTTCCCTTGAAGCGGCATCAGCAGCGGCCTGAGCGTCGGGTGCTCCGCACAAAGCGTCTGTTCAAATCGGACCCGCGAGACTTGGGGGAGGGCGGCTTTGAGAGCCGTGGAATCAAAGAGCGCCTCGCCGGGGGGCTCCGCTCCACCGATTTCGAGTTGCCTTATTTGTTCGTCGCGCGCGCACGACAGGAGATGTATCAACTCCCGCGGTGCCGTTTGCCCTGTCGCGTCTGCCGTCCGTGTTAGAAGCCAGTCTAGGGTCGTCGACTTGCCCTTACCCTTGTCGACCTGCGGGGGAAAGACTCTGTAGAAAAGGTTCTCTTGTTCTTCCGTGCTCTTGAGCAGTGCAGTTGGTTCCACTCTGAAATGCTCAGTGATCGCCTTGTTGTAAACAAGGCGCTTCACTACGAGGTTGAGCAGTGCTAGTTTGTCCCACGTTATCGTTAGCGTTCGAGTCACATGGCTGGCTTCCCTAAATCCTCCCTCAGTAATACGCCTCCAGATGTCATCTCGAAGAAAGATTTTCAGCGACACGTTCTTGCGTGCAGCAACATCCCGGTAAACGCGGAAAAGAGCTCTTAATCCGTTCGTCTCGAGGTCCGTGGACTCTGCAAAAGCTACGTCGAGCCTGTCTAGGATGATCCAGAACTGCTTCCCCTCCAGTTCAAGGGAATCATCGACAAGCCGCCAGAGAGTGTCGAGCGACAAGTAGCCCTTCTCAACTTGCTCGGGGCTTGGTTCTCGCAACGTGATTTTGCCGCCTGCTGTGGGAACCCCGGTCGCCGGATCAATCTTTACCTCCCCGGTAAACTCAAAGCGCTTGATGTACTCGAGAACGGAACTGAGCATTCTGCGAGGAGACCATCCTTCAGCAGCAATCAATTTTGCGTCCTGAAGCGCCCCGATGAGGCGCTTGGATGAAAAATTGTCCACTCCGTAAATTGCGAGCGCGCTCCCGATGAGCGACAGGAAATATAACTTCCATAATCCTCGAAAATGCTCTTCAGATGACGGAGGATCAGTGACCAGAGCTTCGAAGGCAGGAGTTCCGCGGATTGTTTCTCCTGCCGCAGGGAGGATGTCCCTTGCCTTCAGTTCATCGCGTTTGATGCGGAGCAACTGATAAATTGCGCTCTTTCCCGACCCCTTTGGTCCGTACACTACGTCTACGGCGCCGCTGATAACCTTCCTCCAGTGCTCGGTTTCTACAAAGTAGGATTGGATCTCGTCTAGTTCGTCCTCGGCTATTCGGCTCCCAAATGTGCTCTCTCGGAGAATATCTATCTTATGCAAGGGGCTGGTCCGACCTTTCGATTGGGGAGTATAAACCCAAAACCTGGTGGCCTCACGGGAATCGCCTAGCGGTAGAACTTGCCCCAGTCAAGCCAAAGACAGGCTTGACTGGGCCGCTCTTTCATCCTCTTGAATTTCTTATGGTCCCGGGTTTGCCATCTTCTGGCCAATCAAAACTGCGTCTTGCATCTGGCGATAGAGATCGCTGACTGCCCCCGGGGAATGCGACATCAGGATCGTGTTGCTGCGATCGTTGCTGCCGATCTCTTTCATCGTGTCGAGATACTGTGTGACCAGTACCAGCATCATCACGTCTTTGGGAGTCGATCCTTCCACCGCCTTGGAGAATGCCTCGACTGAATCCTTCAGGCCTTCGATGATGGCCTTGCGCTGGTTCGCGATGCCTTGACCTTGCAGCGCTTTGCTTTCTGCTTCGGCTTCCGCCTGTTTTACTTTCAGAATCTTTTCCGCTTCACCGCGCGCCGTGGCTGCGACCTGTTCGCGCTGGGCGGCGTTGATTTCGTTCATGGCGGCTTTTACCTTGTCATCAGGCTGGATGTCGGTGACCAGCGCCTGGTCGATGGCATAGCCGTAGGTTTTCATGACATCGTCGAGTCCCTGCTTGATGGCGACGGCGATGTCGGACTGCTGCAGGAACGCGTCATCGAGGTTCATCTTGGGGACGTGGCCGAGGATCACGTTAAAAACGTAGGAAGAAATCTGCTGCCGAGGATTGGCGAGCTTGTAAAAGGCCTCGTACACGTGGTCCGCGATGACGTGATACTGCACGGAGACGGGAATCTTGACGAAGACGTTGTCTTTGGTTTTGGTCTCGACGTCGAGTGCGAGCTGCTGCACACGGAGATCGATGCGTCCGGCGATCTGGTCGAGCCAGGGCAGCTTGAAATTAATGCCGGCGCTGGCCACGCGCTGGAACTTGCCCATGCGCTGCACGACAACGGCCTCGGCGGTGCGTACCTGGAAGAAACCGCTTAGAACTGTGCCCAGCAAGAAAATACCTACAATGATTACGACCATCATCGACAGAACCTGCGTGCCGTCCATCAGGATCCTCCATCGCACGATTTTATTGGAAAAACTTGTATTGGAATGATTCACGCGTATGGCGAAAGCCACGACGGAGAATCGCAGAAATCATAGCGGGTCACCAGGCTTCCCACAACGCAGATCCTTGCAACGAACAATCTCCAGTAACCATGGGTTGAGGGGAATACTCTGCGATTTTGCTTCGTCGGGTGGTGCATTCCGCGGTGGGTGGTTAAACTAGGTCTGCTGCCCATTATCTTGCATCGCGGGGCCGTTTCCGGCATCTCAACAACGACGCGCTTTCGAACTATGTTCTTGTCCGTCCAACAACCGATGCCGCCAGCGATCACAAAATCGATGACCAAACGATGTCAGGAGCCGTGTCAGTGAAGGCGCACTGTCTTCCATTTTCGCAAATCCCGCATACCACGCGGCTATTCACCGACTTCCTGGCGTATTCCCCAAAAGTACAACCGTTTTATCGCAGGCCGCCCCAGTTTGGGGAGTGGCTGAAAGACGAGGCGGGGAAGATTTCCTACGATTCTTCGCGCCGGGAGCGGGTGGCGGCGATTCTGGAACGTCAGAACAAAACCTGGAATGCCTCGGCGAAGACGCTGGCGAATCTCGACCGGCTGCGCAAGGGCGCGGCCGCGGTGGTCACCGGACAGCAGGTGGGCCTGTTCGGCGGACCGATGTTCGCCATCTACAAGGCGCTGACCGCGGTGAAGCTGGCTGAAGAAGCGACTGCGGCCGGAGTGGACGCGGTGCCCGTGTTCTGGCTGGCGACCTACGATCATGATCTGGCGGAAGTGAATCATGTATCGATCCCGGGAACGGACGGGACGTTGCAACTGCTCTCGACGCCCAGCCACGACGTTCCCGGAGCGCAAGTGGGTGCCGTGCGCTTCGGCGATGAAATTGTTCCCGTCGTCGAACAAGCCGCGGCGCTGCTCGGCGACACGGAAGCGGCGCAGTTCTTAAAGGAGTCGTACCGCCCCGGCGAAACTCTCGGCACCGCATTTGCCCGCTTCTACGCGCGCGCCTTTGCCGAGTGGGGGGTGATTCTGCTGGATGCTTCAGACGGCGAACTGTCGCGCGTGGCTGAGCCCATTTACCGCGCAGCTATTGAGCGCGCCGAAGAACTCAGCACATCGCTGCTGGAGCGTGGCAAAGCGCTGGAGGCGGCCGGCTATCACCAGCAAGTAAAGGTGACTGCGTCGTCGGTGCTGTTGTTTACGACCCGGAATGGCGCGCGTACTCCGATTTATCGTCGCGACATTGGCGGAGCCAGTGAATTTGTAATCGGTGGCGAAGCGGGAACGGAGAAGCTTTCGAAAGCGGAACTGATTGCGCAAATCGCGTCCCATCCTGACCAATTCAGTCCGAATGTGCTTCTGCGGCCGGTGGTGGAAGATTATCTTCTACCGACGCTGGCCTACACCGGAGGCGCGGCGGAGACCGCCTATTTTGGGCAGGCGGCTGCGGTGTATGAAGCTCTGGTCGAACGCGTGACGCCCATTGTCCCGCGCTTTTCCGCCACCATCATTGAGCCCAAGACGCAGCGGTTGCTGGAGCGATACGGAATTGCAGTCGAGGACACGTTCGGCGGTCCTGAGGTTTTGCGGCAAGAACTGTCGGTCCGCAGTCTGCCGGAAGATCTGCAAGCCGCGCTGGAGGCCGCGCGCGAGGCGGTCGATTCAAAATTTGCCGTGGTGAAAGAGAAACTGGAAAAACTCGACCGCACCCTGGTCGACGCAGCGGAGACGGCGCGCTCGAAGGTGCAGCATCAGCTGGAAAAGCTGCATGCGCAGGCGGCGCGGGCGGAAGCACAAAAAGGCGAACTGGTCACGCGCCATGCCGACCATCTCAGCCAGGCGCTGTATCCGGAGAAAGGGCTGCAGGAGCGCGGCATTGGCGGGATTTATTTTCTGGCTCGCTACGGCGGCCAGCTTCTGCACGACCTGTACGAAACGATTCACTCCGATTGCCACGACCACCAGATCGTGGAACTGTAACTTCCAAACCGCACCGCGACTTCATTTCTGATTCAGCAGCGATTCGATGGAGGATCGTAGCTGGGCATCGTTCGAATCGTTCGGGGCGCCAACGGTTTGTTGGACGATGTTGCCCACGCGGTCCAGGATCACAAGATAAGCAGTGTCCGGTTCTTTGTAACCAACCAGCTTCTTGAGGTCCGCCTCGCCCTGCAGAATGGGAACGAAATAGTTGCGCTTGTTTTCCGGTACGCCCTTTCGCATGCCGGAAATCACCATTCCACGAACGAACCGCGGAACGTCTTCGAGGACCGGGAGTTGGTAAATCTCAAATCCCGGCCGCGATCCCAAGTCGGTCTGAAGCTTTTCTGCCCACATGCTCGTGGGGACTTTCGAAGCCTTGGTGAAGCCAAAGATGAGGACGGCCACCTTGCCGGCCGCGGCGTCGGGTAGAACCACACGGTGACCGGCAAGACTGTCGCCTTCGATGCGGGGAAACTGCCGAGCACTCTGTGCGCTCGACGAGTTAAGCAGCGCGAGACAACAAAGAAAGCCCAGGAGCGGGAACGAAGGCTTCCAGCGCGGATGCACATGGAGGTTCCGGTTCGATGCTGCCGGCTGCTTCACGAGACCTCCTTGACACCAGAGCGTTCCGTATTGTTTCCAATCATGAGCCAGGTTACCGCGGCGCTTGCCAGCGACAAGCCGGTACAAATCAACAGGACGATGCGAAATCCTGAGACAAATGCCTGCCGGATGAAATCCTGAATCATTTTCTTCATATCGGGATCAAGATCGCCGGGAGGCTGTAAGCCGGCGAGTTTGATCTCTTCTGCTTTCAGCCGTTGTACAACCGAGGGGGAGAGCGAGATTTGATTCAGCTGATCGTTCAGCCGGGACGAGAATACTCTCACCATTACGATCCCAAGAATTGCAATCGCCAACACTCCGGCAACGCGGGCGATCGCATTATTGATTCCCGAAGCCGCGCCCACTCTTCCTTTTCCCACTGAATTCATCACGACCGTGGTGAGGGGCGCTACCGTGACTGCCATGCCGAACCCAAGAACCAGCAATGCCAGGAAGAAGGTTCTCCAATAGTTTCCTCCAATGGAAGGGACGGCGAACAGCGCAAATCCCAAAGCCGCGAGAAGAGGTCCTGCGATCAAAGGCGTGCGCGGGCCATAGCGCGCAACCAAGCCTCCCGACCAACGCGAGAGAAAGAACATGAGCAGGATCAAGGGCAGGACGGCAGCCCCGGCGGCCGTGGCGGAGTAGTCCTGCACCTGGATCAGGTTCAACGGAAACAGAAAAAAGAAGATTCCGATGGCGGCGTACAAGAACAAAGTAAGCAGGTTCGCGCCACTGAAGGTGCGGCTCTCGAAAAGCGCCAGCGGTACCATCGGGGAAGGGACTCGAGATTCGACGGCCACCAAGGCGATCAGGCCACCGAAGCCAACGATGAGTCCTCCGACCACCAGCGGATTTTGCCAACCCGCGTTCACGGATTCCATAAACCCAACGACGAGGCCGCCAAGTCCCAAGGTGGCCAGGAGCGCTCCCAGCCAATCCACTCGGCCAGCGCTGGTGTTGCGGCTTTCTGGAGTTCTCCACCACGAAATGGCAATGACGACTGCCGCGAGAGGTAGATTGATAAAGAAAACCCATCGCCAGGAAGCATGCTCGACCAACCAGCCTCCGAGAACCGGTCCAATGGCGGTGGTAATGGCCGTGAAGCCCGACCATGTGCCGATCGCTTGACCCCGGCTCTGTTCGTCGAAGGCTGTGCTGATAATGGCCAGGCTGCCGGGCACGAGTAACGCAGCCCCGACGCCCTGAATGCTCCTCGCAACAATCAACTCGGGAATGCTGGCAGCGGCGCCACAGCCGGCCGAAGCCAGCGCAAAAATCGCGGTTCCGGCGACAAACGTCAGGCGGAGCCCAATCCAATCTCCTAGCGAACCGCCGAGCAGAATCAGAGCTCCCAGAAACAGCCCGTACGATTCGACCACCCACTGCACATCCACGACCGATGCATGAAATGTGGTTTGGATGGCGGGGAGCGCTACATTGACGACCGTGCTATCGATGAACGCCATGCTGGAGCCCAGGATGGTGGCGACCAGGATCCAGATTCTTGCTTTCGCCGCGCACGGAGTTCCGCGACGCGCGGATCGAATTGCGGCTTCGTCGCACGGCGTTCTCATGAAGGCTATGGATGCCAAATCCGGTGGTTGGGTTCGAAGATCACGGGCCTGCGGCGTTCGTTGTGGCACGAAGTTGTGGAAGGGCTAATAGCTGCTAGGTCATTTGCCTTCGGTCGTGGCCAGATAGGTTCCCAGGCCGATCATGATGGCGCCGGTGACGGTTCGTTGCCGCCGCCGAAATGTGGCCGACGAACGGATTCTTTCTCCGAGCGGACCTGCCAGGGCAATCACGAGCAGGTCGGCGGTGGTGTTCATTACTACGGAGATGGTCCCTAGCGCGACGAACTGCAAGAAGATGTGGCCGTTGCTTCGAACTACGAATTGCGGGATGAACGAGAGAAAGAACAGCGCCGTCTTCGGATTCAGAACTTCGGTGGCGACGCCCTGCCACAACGGATTGCGTGTTGGCTTACTGTTGTCGGGACTCGGCTCGTCAGCGGGGATGTCTTTACGGGCACCGAGAATCATGCGGACGCCGAGAAAGCAGAGATAAGCCGCGCCAACATATTTCACTGCCGCAAACGCGACGGCGGACCTGGCCAGAATGATCGACACTCCCAGCGCTGCCGCGAAGACATGCACCATGCCGCCGAGAAACGTGCCGAAGGCCGACAGAACGCCCTCACGTTTTCCGCCGGCCAGGCTGCGAGCCAGAACGTAGAGCATCCCGGGGCCGGGAGCGATTGCCAGCAGCACGGCTGCCGTCAAGAAAAGAACAAATTTCGTCGAATCAAACATAGTTTCTATCCTTGCTTAGGATCAAGGTAGGGGTCTTTCGACTGCGGTTGACCTGCGCTTCGCTTGCTCAACCTTGCTCAGGATGACAACAAAAGCTCTATGCCTTCAGCCACTGCTCGAGTTCCCCCAGCGATTCGACACGCGGAAACTTCTGTTCGCGGTAGGCTCCCGAAACATCGAAGAGCACCGCGTCCATTCCGGCGTTGCGCGCGCCCACATAGTCGACGGAATAGACATCGCCGACATAAAGACTCTCTGCCGGATTGGCCCTCATTTGTTGGAGCGCGGCGGCGAAGATGGCCGGATGCGGCTTCTCATGGCCCACGTTGCCGGAGTCGGTGATGCTGGCAAAACAATCGTCGATGCCGCAGCGGCGCAGGACGGCGTCGATTTTTCCGTCCGCATTGGAAATTACTGCGATGGCATAGTCGCGGCGGATTCGATCGAGCGCCTCGCGTGTTCCGGGAAGAATCTGATCCCAATTCGCTGAACTCTGTGTGTTGGCGACCAGAGAGTCGCGCAGCCGATCGTCAGCGGCATTGAGGTCTTGCAGCAGATAGGTGTGGAAGGTCCACCAAAAGCCGTGATCGATCTTGTTGGCGATCAGGCCCTGATCGAATTCTTTTTTCGTGCGGCGCTCGAGAGCCTGCCAGCCGCCGAGCGTCGGATGGCGGTCTTTGGGTAACGGCGCGAGGATCTGCGCCCGATTCGGAAAGAGCAGGGTGTTTCCGACGTCGAAGAATATGAAGCGGCGTTGGGCCATGAATCCATATTAACGAAGGGCGGTGAAGTTCGGCACCCATGCGGCTGGAGGAACCGGAGCCAAGAACCTAGTTGGGTCGGGTCGAACCACGATGGTTCTCCACAGCCGGCAATCATCCCGACGGGAGCCGCATTTCAGGCGCAGGGAGGGTTTCCCTCAAAACACCTGCCAGGAAGAGATCCCTCGGCCCGCTGGAGAAAACGCGGGCCTTCTGGATGACGCCAGTCCACTTCAGGAGTTCACCCTGACCTGTGTCCTCCCGTTTTAGACCGAGTGAATATCGGTCGCGAACTGATGTAATATGCAATTTCTCGCCCGGCAGGGAATTGGTCCGGGCGCTTTCGCTCATGGCAATTGCCGCAGCAGTGTCGCTCATCTCCGGCTTCGCGCGAACGACTCGTGCGGTGATGGTGGTGTATCCGGCTGCGCGCGCGACTGGCGCCGTACTGGTTGGGGTCGCGGTCGCGGCCTTCTACCGCGGGTCGAAGCAGGATGTTTACAACATTCTATGGGCTGTCGTGTTTGGCTTTGCCACTCTCAATATTCTGAGCCTGGCGGCCCGGCGCATGGAGCCGGCGCGTCGTGGCTTGACCTTTGGGGAAGTGATGGCCGTGATGGTCGTCATCATCTCCGTCTTTATGCTGGGTTGGGAGATGCTGAATTTGTTTCACATTTTTCCCATCCGGATACGGCACTGAGTCCTTAGTCCCGAAGACCTTGGATCTCGGACCTCTGGACCTCTGGACCTTGGACCTCAGCAATAACGCTCTGGTTGGGGCTCAGGACTCACGACTGACGGCTCAGGACTCTTTGCGGTATGATTCGCGTAGATGTCGAAAAAGTCTCCCAACTTCGAAGTAACGTGTCCTTGCTGCAGCGCCGTGCTGAAGATCGACACCGAAACGCGCGCCGTGATTGCCCACACCGCGGCGGTGAAGCCGAAAACCTTCAATGACATGGAAGCGGCTGCGAAGGCCATGCGGGAGCAGGACAGCCGGCGCGAATCGATCTTCCAGCAATCGGTCGAGGCGCAGAAGAATGCTTCTTCGCTCCTGGAGAAGAAATTTCAAGAGGCGCTGAAAAAGGCGAAAGAGACGCCCGACACGGGCAAGCCGATTCGAGACTTCGATCTGGACTAGCTTGGTTCTGGACTAACTTCGATCTCGACTGATCTCCGCGCAATCCTGGAACGCCAATGAGTTCCCGTCCATTATTCCTCGGTCATCGCGGCGCGCGCGCGGTGGGGGGGCTTCGTGAAAACTCTATCGAGTCGTTCGACCGGGCGCTGGCGGACGGTTGCGACGGCTTCGAATTTGATGTGCGCCTCGCGGCCGACGGGGAAGCCGTCATATGGCACGATCCGGAAGCGGACGGGAAGAGGATCGAAGAGACGGCCTCCGATCAGCTGCCACAGCTCGCGAGGCTCGAGCAGGTGCTGGCTCGCTACCAGCACAAGGCGTTTCTCGACATCGAACTCAAAGTTGCGGGGCTCGAGAAAGTCACATCCAGCCTTCTGCGTTCCTATCGGGTCGAAAAAGGATTCGTCCTGTCTTCATTCCTCCCGGATGTATTGACGGCCTTGCACTCCGAAAACGCGAACCTTCCGCTTGGACTGATCTGCGAGAGCCGTGCGGAGCTCAGCCGGTGGCGGAGTCTCCCGATCCAATACGTGATTCCCCGTCATGATTACCTGACGAAATCTCTGGCCAAGGAATTGCGATCGGCGGACAAGAAGATTCTCGTGTGGACCGTGAACCGAGCGGACCATATGGTACGTTGTCGGACTTTGGGCGTCGACGGCATCATCTCCGACGAGACCAGCCTGCTGTGCCGGACGATCGGCAAGTGATCCTTCTCCCATCTGGCAACGTGCAGCGGTCGGCTCAAAACCTTTTACCACAGAGGACACAGGGGAACACAGAGGCTGAGGTCTGAAGTCCAAAGGCTGAGGTCTGAAGTCCGAAGCCTAAAGTCTGAGGTCCGAGGTCTGAAGTTTCTTCGCTCCAATCCAATTCTCATCTCCCACCGTACATCCCGCAGAGCGGTCCCCAATACCGCCTGTGGAGGAACCATGAAACTTGCAAGTTTTCGGTCAGCTCTGTGGCTGGCCGCTGCTGTTGCCTCGATTGCCCTGACTGCATCCGCCCAGTCCGCCCAAGCCCCCAAACCCAACACGACTCTGGGCTACGGGGACGGCAAGGTGCTCAACTTTGTATACACGCAGAATTTCGACTGCATCGATCAACCGAAGGATGACCTGAATTTCAACGGAATCCTGGCGGAAAGCGATCCCGGCGAAATGCAGATTCCGATTTGCCAGGTCGGCATACAGCCCAGCATCAATCCGCCGGGACAGGTCGGTAGCCCAACGGTCACGACCGAACCGCTCTATGTGCTGGTTCCCATGTTCTCGGTCAATAACGACCAGAATACCGGGGACGCGATCCGCTGCGACGGGGTTGTCGTGGGCACGCTCTGCGGAACCAAGCTGGGCAGCACGCTCGTCTCCTTGTTTGGCGCCATTCCTGAAGCTTTCAAAGCCAAGCCACTGGTTTACACGCAGTGCCCCGGCCCCGGCTCTGCTCCGGGCACTTGTACCATGCACGCGTCGCGGCTGGATCTGGGTCCTGTGCTGGTTGACCTGGGACTGCTGCCGGGTCCGGTCTCGAATGTATTCGTGCCCACGCCGAATCACAGCCACGTGGTCATAGACGCCGACATCACCGTGGGAGCTATCTGGTGGCAGGTAATTCCCGTGCTCGTGATGAACCAGTCGGATTGGCCGACCGAAGATGGAAGCAGCGGGCTGACGTCGGTCCCGGCCATTCGCGCGGCGCTCAAGGCAGGTACGGCGGTCATGGCTCCGTCGAATTTCTTCCTGTTCTTCAGTTCGGCGGTGAACGGAAGCGATGCGATGCAGCACATGCACTAAAGCAATTCGGAAACGATTACGGATGGCAGAAATCCAAGAAAGGCCCGATTTCGGTCGGGCCTTTTCTTCGTGATCCTGGCAGCCGAACGAGAATGATGCTACTGTCCGACCCGCCTGTGCGGGATTCTGAGTGCCAGGGCCTGGTTTCGACGGTCTCTTGCTTCCACGTCGCAATCGCTCGTACATTCTTTGTCATGAAAGCGACCTGGCTCGGAGCGATGCTCCTTCTTTCGTTGTTCTGTCCGATCGCATCGGGGCAATCGGAGAAAGTATGGATTGATTCGCTTGATAGACCGACAAGAAAGCGAGTCGTAGATCTCGGGCCATCGAGCACCAACTTTCCAGGAAGCCAACAATTCCGGGTGACGCTATCCTGCTTTTTCTATCCGGGATTCATGGTAAAGGAAGTGTATGAGCAACAGAACAAGGCAATGACCTCGGAGGTCGTCGTCCCCGTGATCGAAGGCGCTACTGTGGACTGCACGCGATCGCACGACCCCGGTGAGATCTCTCTAGGCGAACCGGATTGGCAAGGCGACCACTTCGTTGGGGCAAAAGGGAATCTCTTGTTTTTTGAATGGGCTGACGGAAATAGCGGAGGCAGGCCATTTTCCCTCTTCGATGCAACGAGCGGAAAGCGAGTCTATGCGGATTCGGCTTACGATCCAGTGTTTTGGGACAGGAAACCTGCCCCGTCTCCTTTCAATCGGCTGCGCATCATCAATGATCAGGACGGGGCCATAACGCTGAGATACTTGCACGTGGAAGTCTATGAGTGCGACCTCCATCTCCCAACAGAGAGAAACTCGTGTTGGGAAAAAATCAAGGTGCAGGCTGGCCTTGGGAACAGGCAGATTCCGGTCTGCACTGGCTACGAACGAATTCATAACCATGAAGGCTCTGCCGTCGCTTACCCGGTGGAGGTTTCTCTGCTACCACGCCCAACCAGAAAAACCGTCGAGGGGCCTGTAAGGTGCTGGCCACCAGACTGACGACCACTCTCCGTCTTGCCGGAGAGGCACGCCTATGCTCAGTTCCTCGGACTCATCGGAGACAAGGCTCATACATGGCCAACCTTCCGCAGGTTTGAGGCCTCAAAATACCGGCCCACTCGTCTGACTGGCCGCCACCGTCGCTCCGCTTCGAGCTTAGGGACCTCATCCTTCAGGAGTTTCGCTATGCAGTACCCCCTCCATCGATCCTCTCGCCAGATCCTTGTCTTGCTGGCGGTAGCGATTGTTTCAGTTGGCCTCCTCGCCCCCGCTCAGGCGCAAACCTATACCCTGCTGTACAACTTCCCCGGAGGATCGAAAGGCTTGCAACCGGGAGATTTCGTGGTTACCAACAATGGGTCCATCCTGGGAGCGGCGTCATACTACAATTGCGCCTGCAACCTTCTCTTCAAGTACTCCGACGGCACGGAGACTGTTCTGTATCGCTTTTCCGAGCCTGAGTTCTATCAACCGGAAGTTCCCGAAGGACTGCTGCTCAGCAAGAACGGGGACACTCTCTACGGAACCACATTTTACGGTGGAAAAGAGAGTGGATCGTGTAGCCCGAGGCTCGGCTGCGGCTTGGCATTCTCCTACGACCTGACAACAAGCAACTACAAGACCATCCATTTTTTCCAAGCAGGGCTCAAGGATGGAGCAGGCCCTATCGGAACTCAGGCACTGGATTCCGCGGGCGACCTTTATGGACTCACCTTTGGTGGAGGGACTACCGGTAATGGCACCTTCTATGAAATCACAGCAGCCGGTGCGGAAAAGGTTCTTTACTCTTTCGGTAATGCCCCGGACGGCACGCAACCGGGCTCAGGACCGGTCAGCTATGGCGGGAATTACTACGGAGTTACCATCGGGGGCGGCGCCAATACTTGCTACAACGGTGGGTGTGGCACCGTATTCAAAATCACTCCAGCGGGCAAAGAAACCGTGCTCTATAACTTCACCGGCGGTAGTGACGGACTGAATCCGTATGAGTTGGTTGGAGATTCCCAAGGCAATTTCTATGGTCTCTCCAAAACTCAGAACAATGCCGTAGCCGCCATCTTTGAGATCAATTCCAAGGGAGATTTCTCGATTGCCTATAACGGGTCGTACGTCGCCCAGATCGGATACATCATCATTGGTCCGAATGGAAGCCTCTACGCTTCCGCCAGCGGAGGAGCTTTCGGTTACGGACAAATTCTGCAAGTGACGCCCACTGGCGGAGGCAATGGAAGCGTGAAGGTGCTGCACCAGTTCGATGGCACCGATGGATCGCTGCTCAATCCTTTCGAGGATCTGCTGCTACACGACGGATTGCTTTACGGAACAACGAACTACGGCGGCTCGAGCAACGATGGAGTGATCTACAAACTCACCCCGTAAACGCTGTTACGGAGAGTCTTTGCCATGACTTGCATGATGCGTGCAAGAGCAAGAGCCGCGCAGTATCCCTTGGATGCTACGCGGCTCTTTTTGCACATTTGTGATTCGCTGTCGAATCTCCGATTACGCTCATCGACCCTTGCGAGGAGAATTTGGAGCGCTAGCCTGTTCAAGTTTTGCGCATCGGATGCCCGGCTACGCCGATTGTTTTGCTGGTGCGAGCGCGATTAGCGCAAGGCCGACAACCAGAAGCGCAGGTACGTCCCCCATCAGGTGTCCGCGTTCGCTCGTATTCTGCAATGCCTGCGCGGCCATAATAGCAGCGTGCACCAGGCTCGACCACGCCGTGAAGGCGATCAGGCTGCGATTTGCCGACGGGTTGCGCGCCGCGAGCAGTAGGAAGATCCCGAGCGTGCCATACACTCCGAGGATCATCTGCTCGTATTCCGGCTGGTTGGGCTGCCATCGCCACCCACTCGGCCATAGAAACATCATCAGCGGGTAGACCCCAAGCAAAAAGATCACCCCCACCAACACCAATACAACTTTCAGTGCCCGTTCTCGATTCATAAGGTTCTCCTCTGCCCCTTGCCTGGGAAGCGAGTCAATTTCACCCGGTACGGTAGTGCGAGATGGTTTAGCTAGCCATTGGAGCCAGCATCCTACGACTGCGAAATGGGGCAAGTCAATGAGAGCAGTGGGGTTGGCAAAATCTCAAGAGAGTGGCTGGGGCAATAATTCACAAGGACGGGGTTCTGAGGAAGAGGATTAGGTTTACGGGTTCCCGTGCGCGACACTTAGGATCTGAATTCTTACGAAGCGCCGGCGGCGGCTGCGTTGCCCGCGGCGGTAATGGCGGCTTTGGCTTCCTTGATGCCGGACTGGATGTGCTGGTCCCAATCGAGGTGCGGGATGGGAGACGTGGCTGCGGTTTGGTACAGCGCGAGGGCATCCTGCGGGCGCTGCAGGCGTTTCAGACAAAGGCGCGCCGCGCTGAGTTGTGCGGTGAGCGCCTGGCGGTCTGCGGGATAGGCTTTCGCTAACTGCAGGTACTCGTCGAGGGCGCGATCGAACTCCTGCAATTCTTCGGCGCCTTTGCAGAGTTCGAGCCAGGTGGAGGCGGGCAACTTCACGCCGCCAGAATCAATGTACTCGGCGTAATCCTGGAAGGCGGCTTCGACTTCGTGCGCTCGCAGGTGCAACGCGCAGGTCTTGACGGTTGCTTCGAGATAAAGCTGCGGATTATTTTGGCGCGTGTGGATCTGCCGCAGATGATTCCAGGCGTCGAGCGAGTCGGGCTTCATCGCGACATATTGTGTGAGCAGTTCCAGAGCCTCGGCGAGTTGACCGTGCTCCATTAGATTGTTGGCCTGATCCATGTCGGGATCGGGCGTCCAACTGAGTTTCTCCTCGATGGCCTGGTTGGTCTTGTGTTCGATGCCGGAGTACTGGATGGCCAGGGCGGCAACGGCTCCGAAGGCAAATCCGCCAACGTGCGCCCAATGGGCGACGCCGCTGGAGGAGCCGACCAAGGATCCGTAGAAAATTTCCTGCGCGAGCCAGAGCGGAAGCAGCCAGTAGGCCGCGGCCTGGAAGCGATAGATGCGGAAGAAGAGCAGCCACGCCATCTCGACCTTCATTTTCGGAAAGCGGACGAGGAAGGCTCCCATCAGGGCGGCGACGGCGCCGGATGCTCCCAGCGTCGGCGTAAGGCTCCCGGGGTTGGACCAGGCGTAAAACTGCAACGCGGCCGCGCCCGCGATCAGATAAAAGAATGAATACAGCCAGCGTCCCCAGACATCTTCGAGGACGAATCCTGCGAGCCACAGGAACCACATGTTGCCGATGAGGTGCAGCCAGCCGCCGTGCATGAAATTCGCCGTCAGATAGCTGATGGGATTGGGACGGTTGGGAACGAAGGCATACTGCTCGAGCACTGAAGAAGACGACAGGCCGGCGAGCTGGGTGTTGAGCGAATCCATCTCGTCTTGCAGCTTCGAAGTGTCCTCCATCATCTTGATTTTCGCGTCGTAGGCGTTGATCACATCGCGATAGGGATTCTGGATCTGCTTCCAATCGTTGGGATGGCTTTGCTTGAAGCCGCCGACGAAATGCTGCGACTCGGTCCCCATTTTCAATTCCGGATGGAGGGCCGCAAGGATAAGGATGCGGTTCTTGACCTCGACCAGCTGCGGCGTTTCGTCATCCACCTTCGTCATGGTGAACAGAAAAACCACGACATTGATGGCGATCAAGGCGAGCGTGACCACGGGCCAGCGCCGGGCCGCCATGTTTTCGTGCTTGATGGGAACCAACATTGTGGGTGCGCCCCTGTTTCGGCAAGATTCGGCCGAGTCTGCGCCAGTTTAGTTTTGGCAGAAATTCATTCCCAGATAACGCAAGGCTGTGACCAATCTTTAGTAACCGGGTATGTTGGATTAATCAGCAGCCGCTTCGAAGGCAGAAGTGTGGCTGGAGGGGCGATGCAGGAAGGCGGTGCGCTCGGTCTCGAAGGCCTCGAGGTTTGAGCCCAGATCCTGATCGGTCCAGCCCAGAACCGCGCCGATGCGCAAGGCGGCGTCGCGGCTGCAGGATTCGGACCAGCAGGCTCCGAGTGCGACCGGAACGCGGCGCAACAGCGCATCGCCGAGGGTCACGGCAAATTCCTTGCGATAGGCTTCGACGACTTCGGCGACGATGTGCGAAGTGTGCGGGCAGATGGGTGCGCGCAGCTCGGCGCTTACCAGAGCCGTGCGGGCAATATCCATGGCGCGCTCGCCGTGCCACTCCATGATGCCGCGGGCGGTCTCTTCGCTGACCGCGCCGGCGCGGGCAATTTCGAGCACTTCCTGATCGACCATGGGATCGAGCGCACTTCCGGGGCCGACCATGATGGTCTTCGGCTCCTCGACGGCGAGGCCGATCTTGCGTGCGCACTCTCGCGCCAGGGAAGCGGCGGTCGTTAGTTTGCCGCCGATGACGGATATCAGCCGGGCAGCGCCGTCGTCGGCGTGGTCGTGCAGGAAGTGGCGGCGCGTCACCGCGGAAGGCGAACCTCCGGGAGAACTCGGCAAGGGGCGAATGCCTGCGAAGGTGTACTTGATATCTCGCGCCGTGAGTTTCGCCTTGGGAAATAGTTTGGAGACGGTGCGCAACAGGTATTCGATTTCTTCGCTGGAGGGCGCCGTTTTGCCGGGATCCGTCGTATCCGGAACTTCGGTGGTGCCGACCAGCAGTTGCTCGTTCCACGGTAGAACGAAGATTGGACGGCCATCGGCAGCCTCGGTGTACAGGGCTGTGCTGGGTGCGCCGGGAAAGCGGGGTAGAACGATGTGGGATCCGCGCACGCCGCCCACGAGGGGCTTTCCGGTACGCACGGTCGAGCGCTGGCAAAGTCGGTCGACCCAGGGACCGGTACAATTCAGAATCCATCCCGCATCGACGCGCTGATCTTTTCCCGTGATGCGATCGCGCAGCAGCACGCCGCGCGCCCGTCCTTGGGCTACGTCGATGGCCAGCACTTCACAATGATTGCGGATGACGGCGCCGGCGGCGGCGGCCTCGGTCATCCACTCGGCGACCAGGCGTTCGGGAAACTCGCATTGCGCATCTTCGTAATTGAGCATCAGCCAGCGGTGGCCGGCGTCGAGGGCACGCTGCACGCGGGCGAATTCCATCTCGCCCAGGTTGGCGGTCTTCTTTCCCGCGATGCGTTCGTAGAGCCAGAGTCCGGCGCGAACCTTCATCGCGCTGCGCTGGCTTTGCTCGTTCAGCAGGAAGAGGAACTGCATGGGGTGGACGAGGTGAGAGCGTTCGCGTAACAGGCGATCGCGCTCGCGCACCGACTCGCGCACCAGGCCGACTTCTCCGTGCTCCAGATAGCGGAGTCCACCATGAATGATGCGGGTGGAACGGCTGGTCACGCCCGAGGCAAAATCATTCTGCTCCACCAGCAGCGTGCGCTTGCCGGCGCGAGCACATTCCCGGGCGACGGCGACGCCATTGATGCCGCCGCCAATCACCACCACTTGGAAGTGCTGTGATTCCAGAGACGCGCGAGGTTTAACGGCTAAAGCCATGATTTTAAGCTAGATGCAAGCGGTACTGGGAAATGGCGGGCGGAGCCGGAAACGGATTCGGCCGCATGCCCATCCTGCTTATTGTGCGCCCAGAGGCGGAAAAGATGTAGGTCACTATAGTCCAGCGGAGGCGCGGACGGAAACTGGTACCGAAAGTAACAAAAGGCACGGCCAGAAAAGCTGAAATGTAGGGGCGGACGCATACGTCCGCCCTGAGCGAAGCGAGTCTTCGGGCTCTAACCACGAGCGTGACTTTCGGATCGTATAGGCTCCCGCTCGGCTGCGGGTTCAGCGAGATGGCTTCCAGGCACGCCTGGATGCGCTCGGTGGGACGGACGAAGGCGTCCGTCCCCACAAGCTCGGCGGGACGGACGAAGGCGTCCGTCCCCACACAAGCTCGTCCCCACACAAGCCCGTACTATGCCGTCTTGCGCAACTCGCCCAACTGTTCGCGTCCTTCACCGAAGACGCGGATCATTTCCCGGTTGAAGGCGGGGATGTCGTCGGGTTTGCGGCTGGTGACCAGCGGGCCATCGGCGACGACTTCTTTGTCGACCCAGTTGGCGCCCGCATTCTTCAGGTCGGTCTTGAGCGACGGCCATGAGGTGATGGTGCGTCCGCGAACGGCGCCCGCTTCGATCAGAGTCCACGGCCCGTGGCAGATCGCCGCGACCGGCTTGCCGGCGTCGGTGAAGCGCTTCACGAACTCGACCGCCTCGGGCTTCATGCGAAGCTGGTCGGGATTCATGACCCCGCCGGGCAGCAGCAACGCGTCGAAATCATCGGCATTGGCCGACCTCAGAGGAACATCGACAGCCACTTCGATGCCCCACTCTTTGTGGTTCCATCCCCGAACTTTCTGGTCAGAGGGGGAAACGACCTGGGTCTTGGCGCCGGCTTGGTCGAGGGCTTTGCGAGGTTCCAGCAACTCGGATTGCTCGAATCCATCGGTTACAAGGATGGCGATTTTCTTGTCTTGCAGAGTCGTATTGGTCATTTTTGTTTCTCCTTTATAAATGGTTGAGGCTCGGATAGACGTTAATTTGCAGAATGAGCGTGAGGATCCGGCATGGCTAGGATGCCGCGGGGAGTCCGGCGGTTGGCGCGGGTTCTGCGTTCTGCGGCAATTGGGTGGGCTGCGTGCGTGGGCGCATTGCTTCACGCGTCCACGGTCAGTTACATTGGTTGCCGAATGTCCACCACAGGAGAACGTTTCGAACGGGCGGTTGCCATCATGGAGCGGTTGCGCGCCCCGGGCGGTTGTCCGTGGGACCGCGAGCAGACTTTCGATTCGATCAAGCCTTATACGCTGGAAGAAACCTATGAGGTGCTGGAGGCGATTGACAATCGCGACTGGCCCGAACTGGCCGGCGAGCTGGGCGACCTGCTGCTGCAGGTGCTCTTTTATGCGGAGATGGCGAAGGAGCAATCGACCTTCTCGATTGACGATGTGCTTGACCGTCTGTCGAACAAGCTGATCAACCGGCACCCACATGTGTTTGGCGACGTGAAGGCCGACACCTCGGCCGACGTCAAGCGCAACTGGGAGGCGATCAAGGTCGAGGAAAGAAAGCTGCAGGAGAAAGAGAAGAAAAAACTCAGCGATGGAAGCGTTCTGCCGGCTGGTGAAGAGAAGCGGTCGATTTTGGCGGGAGTTTCTTCGGCCATGCCCTCGCTGCTCGAGGCGCATAAGCTGAGCTCGCGCGCTGCGCAGGCGGGCTTTGACTGGCCGAACGTCGATGGGCTGTTCGAGAAATTGCACGAAGAAACCGAAGAGCTGCGGGAGGAACTGGCGGAATTTCCTGCGCCGGGGCCGCGTCCGCAAGGCCGGGGAGTGGCGGGATCGGGGCGGACGGTGGTCCCGGAAAAATTGCAGGCGCGGCTGGAAGAAGAGGTGGGCGACCTGTTCTTCGTGCTGGTGAACATCGCGCGCTATCTCTCGGTTGATCCCGAATCGGCGCTGCGGAAGACCAACCGCAAATTCAAGCGGCGTTTTCAGTGGATGGAGGCGCGGCTGCATGAGTCTGGCCGCTCTGCGGAGCAGGCGTCCATGGAGGAACTGGAAGTGCTCTGGCAGCGGGCGAAGCAGAACGAGAAAGAATCCGCGGAGCGCACGGCATGACGACCGATTCCATCGAACATTCCATCGAACTGCGGCGCTGTCACGGCATTGAGGAGTTTCGCGCTTGCGTTGCTCTGCAGAAAGAAGTCTGGAATTTTACCGACGCGGAACTGGTTCCGCTGCGCATGTTCGTGGTGGCCGACAAAGTTGGCGGGCAGGTGATGGGCGCGTTCGAGGGCAGCGTGATGGTGGGCTTCGCGTTGTCGGTGCCGGGTACGCGCTCGGGGCACATTTACCTGCATTCGCACATGCTGGCGGTGCGCAAGGACCATCGCAACGGCGGCCTGGGGCGGCGGCTGAAGCTGATGCAACGCGAAGATGCGCTGAAGCGCGGCATCGAGCTGATCGAGTGGACCTTCGATCCGCTGGAAATCAAGAATGCGTATCTGAACATTGAGAAGCTGGGCGCCATCGCGCGCCGGTATAACATCAACCAGTACGGCATCACCTCGTCGCCGCTGCAGGGAGGGCTACCCAGCGACCGGCTTATCGCGGAATGGTGGCTGAAGTCGAAGCGCGTCGAAACCTTGCTGGGGACGGGGAAGAACCCGCCAATCCACAGCGAAGCATCGATTGAAGTTCCGGCGCAGATCTATGAGTGGAAGGCGGCGGCGGAAACTCGATTTAAAGCCCAGCAGGTACAGGAGCGCAACCGGGAGCAGTTTCTGCGAACATTCGCCGAAGGATTGGCCGTGATCGGGTACGAGCGGGACGCCGAAAACAATGGGAAGTTTCTGCTGGGACGGTGGGATGAGAAGTGGTCGTATGCGGCGGAAAAATAGAGTGTAACGCCGGTTCCCCGTCATCCCGGCCGCAGCCGTATTTCAGGCAGAGGGAGGGATCTCCCTCGCGAGTCTCTCAGCTGGAGGGAGATCCCTCGGCCCTCTGGAAAAGACGCGGTCCTTCGGGATGACGACGTGCAACTAGAATCAAGACGCACCAGCTAGTGGAAACTTTGAAACTTTGATCTATGAAAATTGAAGCCATCACGCTACGTGAAATTCAGATGCCGCTCGTCAATTTCTTTGAGACGAGTTTTGGACGCCTCTACAGCCGCCGGATTCTGCTGGTCACGGTCCACAGCGAAGGCGCCGACGGCTGGGGCGAGAGCGTTGTCGGGGAAGATCCCTTTTACAGCAGCGAGTGGATCGAGAGCGCGTGGCCGACGCTGACGGAGTACCTGATCCCGGCCCTTCTCGGAAAGAAGATCGAGTCGGCGCGGGAGTGTCCTGCGCTGTTCGCGAAAGTCCGCGCCCATCGCATGGCGAAGGCCGGCATTGAAAATGCGCTGTGGGACGCGGAGGCCACCCAGAAGCAGCAGCCGCTCTGGAAGTTGCTGGGCGGAACGCGCAAGGAAATTCTCTGCGGGGTTTCGATCGGCATTCAGGATTCGGTCGAGCAACTGCTCGACAAGATCGAGATCGAACTCTCTGCCGGATACCGGCGCATCAAGGTCAAGGTGAAGCCCGGCTGGGATGTGAATGTTCTGGAACGAATTCGCTCGCGCTGGGCCGACATCACGCTGAGTTGCGACGCGAACTCCGCCTACACGCTCGATCAGGTCGAGCATCTCCGCAAGTTCGATCAATTCAATCTGCTGATGATCGAGCAGCCATTATGGAATGACGATATTTACTATCACGCGCGCTTGCAGAAGGAATTACGGACTTCGATCTGCCTGGATGAATCCATTGTCAGCGTGCGGAGCGCGGCTTTCGCGGTGGAAACCGCGGCCTGCCGGATTATCAACGTCAAAGTGGGACGGGTGGGGGGATTCTCCGAAGCGCTCAAGATTCACGACCTCTGCCATGCCCACAATATTCCGGTATGGTGCGGCGGTATGCTGGAAACCGGCATCGGGCGCGCCCACAACATTGCGCTTTCCACGTTGGAGAACTTCCGGTTGCCGGGCGACGTTTCCGCATCGAAGCGCTATTGGAAGGAAGACATCATCGAGCCGGAAGTCGAAGTGTCGCCGCAGGGGATGATTGCGATCAGCGATGCGCAGGGCACGGGCTACCGCGTGCGAGAAGATCTTATTGAGAAGCTCACGGTGAGAAAGCAGACGCTGAAGGCCTGATGTTTACTGAGTATTAATGCTCGCCTCGGTGGTCTGGCCACTACGAGTATTCTGCGCCAGCTTCACCTGCTCGTTCTGCAGCAGTTCGACCGCGTGGGCGAAAGGAACGTCGTTCGGCAGGCGGCGGAAATCGCTGAAGACCTCGTCGGAGATGAGGTTGAGGCTCTTGATCAGCAGGATCTTTCCGGTAAACTTCAAATTCATTTCGGTGACGGCCCAGTTGCCGCCGCCGGCGTCGGCCTGCTGTACGATGAAACGTCCACCCTGGTCGAGCCGGCCGAAAATTCCCCACCCGAAGGTCACTTCCTTGAAGAGCGTGCCATCGATGCGCGCGATGCGCCTGGCATTCGTGTCGATGACGAGGTAACCCTCCATCCCTTCAAGAACCTGCTCGACGCGGGAGGGTGGCACGTACGAGGGGTTGGGCTTGAACTTCAAGCGCACCAGTTCGTCTCCGGCTTTTCCGAGGCTAGCATCGCCTTTCTCGGTTCCGGCGTACTCATAACAGAAGGCATCGGGTAGAGCTTTCACGATGCGCAAAGTGTGTTCCACTTCTTCCCGTTCGCGCGCGTATTCTTTGTGGAGGCGGTTGGGATCGCTGGCCAAATGCTGGAGCTGGTCGATCTCGGCTCGTTCCTGCTCGGGAGTCAATGGATGGTCGTTCTCGCTGACCGTCATGCTGGCGAGCGCCTCATTGCCTTCCACATAAATCTTTTTCTGATCGCCTTTGGCGGTGTGTTTCCGCGAGTGAAACATAAACTTGATCGCCGTATTGTTGCCGGCGGCGACTTCGTTGTTGACCGTGGCTCGCACCAAGTCGACAGGGGAGATCGCTGGAGCCTTTGATTCCTGGGCCAGGACCGGAGCTGCGATCGATGCCAGGAACATCGGCGCGACGACGGCGCCGACAGCCGTGAGCCTTGCCCATCCATCGATTTGTTCCATGCGAGTCATACGAAATTAGTTTCGGAAACTACTGCGGGAGGTTGCAGGAAAGGATCGCGTAGGGAGTTCTACGGTGTTTGCTGCAGAAGGGTTTGTGTGGGGCCGGACGCATTCGTGCGTCGCGTCGAGCGAACGGGACATGAAATAAATTCTAGAAAACTCGCTCCGATCGCGGAAACTGGCTGGGGTAGGGATGCTTCGCCTCCGCCGGAGGATCTCTCCGCTCCCTCCAGCGCCGCTCAGCATGACAGAAAATTGGTTATAGCGGACTTTGTGTGCCGAACCGTCGTTCAAGTTTCGCTGTCATGCTGAGCAAAGCGATCAGGAGAGCGAAGCGATCCGCAATGCGCAGTCGAAGCATCCTTACCGCAAGCAGACTTCAAGACTCGCTACGCTCGGGGCGGACGAATGCGTCCGCCCCTGCTTTCTAATTTGCGGGGGTGGCTGCACTTTGAGCCGGCTTTTCCTCTGCTTCCAGCAGTAGGTTCACGCCTTGAGAAAAAGTCAGACGGTCGGGCTCGCGGACGAAATCGGTGAATATTTCGTCGGAGACGAGGCTGAAGTTCTTGAACAGCAGAATTTTCCCGGTGAATTTCAGATCCATTTGCGTGATATTCCACGAACCGTCGCCAACGTCGGCCTGCTGCACGATGAAGTGTCCGCCTTTGTCCAGATGGCCGATGATGCCCCATCCAAAGGTGACTTCGCGGAAGAGGGTGCCGTCGATGCGCGCGATGCGGCGAGCGTCGGCGTCGATCAGAAGATAGCCTTCCATGCCCGAGAGCACCTGCTCGACGCGCGAAGGCGGGGAGTAGTCGGGATTGGGCGTGAACTTCAGGCGGACGAGCTGATCTCCGAGCTTGCCGAGATCTGCGGTGCCGGTCTCCGTGCCGGCGTACTCGTAACGGAAAGCGTCGGGAAAAGCTTTCACGATGCGAAGGGTGTGTTCCGCGTCCTCGGTTTCGCGCGCATGTTTCTTGCGAAGCTGATCGGGATTGTTTTCGAGCCAGGTCAGGTGATCGCGTTCGGCCTGCTTCTGCGCGGCGGTCAGCGGCTGGTCGTTGAGGGAGATGAGCATTCCCGCCATGGCGTCCGTAGTCTCGACATAGAGCCGGGTCTGCGTTCCTTTCGGAGTGTGTTTGCGGTCGCGGAACATGTGTTTGATGGAAGCATGGTTGGCGGCGGCAACCTCACGCACGACGGTTTGCCGAACCAGTTGGCCGGGTGGAATGTCGGGAGGCTTTGAGTCGGGAGGTTTGGACTGCTGGGCGCACACCACGGAGGCAACCGCCAGCAATGCCGCTACTCTGTAGCGAGAGAGACTTGGTCGATTTTGCCTTTGCCCAGGGCGCAACATTCCCTTTAGTTTAGCAATCGGAGTGGTGGTAATGGGCGCGGCGCGGTTTGCAAAACCCTTAACTACGAAGGACACGAAGTTACACGAAGGAAACCAAGAAACCGCATTACTGCTCAAGCAATGGGCGGGAGTTGCGGGGCGAGGCGTTCTTGTGGTTGCGGATGCGACCTCTGAGTGTTCCGTCGCTTGCCGCCTGCTCGCGGACTTGCGTATAGTCGAATCAGTGGGCGGCCTGTCCGTTACCTGCCATCCCAGTATCTGAGTGCAGCATCCGCTTCCTAAAGGAGAATACCCATGAGTGCTCCGTTGTCGGCAGATTTGGCGCAGATCGGCAAATCGGTGGTCATTAAAGGTGAATTGTCGGGCAGCGAAGACCTTTACGTGGATGGGCAGGTCGAGGGTAGCATCACTCTGAAAGGAAACAGCTTGACGGTGGGGCCGAACGGTTCGGTGAAGGCCACGGTGGAAGCCAAGGGAGTGGTGGTGCAGGGCAAGCTTGAGGGCAACGTGCTGGCCAGCGACCGGGTGGAACTGCGCAAGTCGGCGGTGGTGACGGGAGACATTTCGACGCAGCGCATTTCGATTGAAGAGGGCGCGTACCTCAAGGGAAAAGTGGATATTCAGGGCAAAGCCGAGAAGGCCGCAGGAAAGTAACTCCTGCAGAAGGCCCGAGCGAGTTTAAAGTGTTAATTCTGGAAGTCGGTTTAAGTCCCAGAGCAGCAGTTGCCTCGGACAAGGCGGCGCAAGTCTGATGGCATCCGTAACGCAGAACTTCATGAAGCTCTTTCGCAGCTCATCGAGCGCAACCCAGGCGGAGACGCAGCAGGCCGCGCAGAAACTGACGCGCCGGTCGAGCGGTCTCGGCGAATTGTCGCGGCTGTGGGATTCCGACAATCCTCTGTGCGTGCTCGATCTGGGGTCGACCTCGCCGTCGAATATTCGATTCTTTACCGAACGCAGCCACAAGATTTACAGCGAAGACCTGCTCGTGGCCTCGACGGAACCTCATCTGGTCACGAAAGACGAGCAGGGAAACACGATTCTCGACAGCCGGCGCTTTCTGGCGGACAACCTGGTTTATCCGGCGGCGCATTTTGATGTGGTGCTGTGCTGGAACCTGCCGGACTATCTGGACGAGAGCCTGGTGCGTCCTGTGATGGGACGGCTGTGGTCGGTGCTGAAGCCGGGCGGGATGCTGCTGGCATTCTTCCACACCAAAGACGCAGGGCCGGATTCGCCCTGCTACCGCTTTCACATCCTCGAAAAAGACATGCTGGAGATGCAGCGCATCGTGCTGAAGCGGGAAGCGCGCCGTGGGCCTACGGGCGCGATCCACACGGCGATCAGCGACGGCTTCCGCCTGCAGCGCGTCTTCAACAACCGGCACATCGAAACGCTGTTCCGCGACTTTGCCTCAATCAAGTTCTTTCTCGCAAGAGACAATGTGAGGGAAGTGCTGGTGGTGCGGTAATTTTCCTAGTGCCGGCATCTTGCCGCGAAGGCGAGACTCGCTCACGACAGCCGCCGCGACGCGGCGCTACAGCGGACTTGGCCGGCCCCGGCGGAGACTGCCCAGCAGGTGACCTTCTTTTGCAACACGGACGCCGTTGATAAAACCGGCTCTCAGAGTTTTTCTATTTGTTTCGTGGAGTGGGGGCGTCGTCTCCAGCTTCGCATCATGGGGTCTGCCATGTCAGCTTGAGAGGCCTTCACCAGACGTACCAATGCACAGCGGACGCACGGCATAGGGTGGCCAAAACTGTCTCGGCCGTGTGCCTCCTCACTCTGGCAGTCTGGGCAGGTATGACGATCGCTTCGGACGGGCTGGATTTTCGCAGGCATAAAGTTTCATCCTAATGTCTACTATGTCAATCGACATTGTTACTATAGCTTATGTCCGGACCCGGCGCAAGCCCCAAACGTTACATTTCTAATCCATTCAGCATGGCCTTTGCGGCGGATCATGGAGGAGAGCCGCTTATCTTTCGACGGTTACTATGGTAACCGTGTTGTGTAGGAAAGACCTTCGAGGGTTCCTTGGAATCGCCCAGTCAAAATCTCGCCCGCTCTGTCCTTCCGGTTATCCGAGGGCTTGCGAAGATTCGATTCGCCTGCGTTTACTTCCAGATGATGACGCCCATGCGGAACAAGTAGTGGCGTGAGATTTCGAGCCGGGGGGACTGGTTTCCGTTCGAGAGAATCTTGCGGATCTCTGCGGGGACATACGCTCGTTTCACGGACGTTAAGCCATCCACGCGGGAGACGTAGCTGCGCATCAGCAGGAAGCCGGCGTAGACCAGCGCCACATGCAGCGGATGGCGGATGAGATCGTTGATCAGGACGGCGCGGCGGCTGACCCGCAGCGCTTCTCTTGCAAAGCTCACCAACTCGGCTGGCTCCAGGTGATGAGCGAAGAGGCTGCAACTGACCAGATCGAAGCTCGCATCCGGGAAGGGAAGCGCGAGCGCATCGGCGACCACGGCGCAGCGTCCGTTGCCATTGCGCAGATGAGAGTGCGCGCGGTCGAGGCAGAGTACGTCGAGAGTGATGCCCTTGCCGGCGAGTTGCTCGGCGACCAGCAGGGGAACTTCTCCGTGGCCGGCGGCGACTTCGAGGACGGAGAAGTGTTTTTGCCCGGTCACGGAGGCGACGCGCTCGATCAGCTTGCGAGTGGTCGCGACTCCGCCGAACCAGCGGTTAACACGGCCTAGATCCTGTAGGGAAATTTCCACCTCGGCGGGCGGACATTCGTTCGAGTCGAGGATTTCGGCAGTGTTGATTCGCTGCATGGAGGGATGTGTGTCCCAGTTCAGTGTAGACGCCGCGACGCCCGGAGCTGTCACACGCAAGTCAATGGCGGCTGGGCCACCATCCGGCAATATCACTTGCGCACGCGCACCACGATGGTTTCCGCAATCCGGTCATGCACGGTTTGCTTGTTGGGATGAATGCCGTATTGAATGAAGCCTGATCCTGCTTCCAGAAGCGAGGCGCCATAACCCAGCGCACGCTCGACCGATTGCCACAAGCTGATGCGTTCCTTTCCCAGGGACACGATGCGAATTCCCATCAGCCGCTTCCCGAGCGTCTGGCCGTTGGTTAACCAGACGCTCAAGCCGCAATAGATCACGGGCAGGAGCGTGCTGTACCAGTTCTCGAAGGGATTGAATTGGAAGTGCGCGTCAATCTGATGACGCTGGTAATACATCGCGAGCGGGAGGGCGAGGACGATGAACACCAGGATTATGGCGAGCATGTCAATGGCGAGCGCTGCAGCCCGCCGCCGGAACGAGGCCAGTTCGACTCCCTCGAGCGCCAGGACACGCTGCGTCTCATGAGGATGAAAATGGCCGCCTTGCCAGCGGCTGACGGGACGGGTGAGTTCGGCGGTTTCAGTCAATTCCGGCTCCGGGCTTGGATGACCGGCGAAGCCCGCACTCAGACTTCGGCCAGTTCTTCTTCCAGCAACTGCTTGTTATACAGGTCGCTGTAGTAGCCGTTCAAGGCCAGGAGTTCGTCGTGGGTGCCGAGCTCGACGATCTGGCCGCCATGCAGGACGGCGATGCGGTCGGCATTGCGGACGGTGGAGACGCGATGCGAAATAAAGATGGTGGTGCGGCCGTGCATCACGTCGCGCAGGTGATTGAGAATTTTGTCTTCGGTGTGGGTGTCGACGCTGGAGAGCGCGTCGTCGAGGATCAGGATCTTGGGATTGCGGATCAGGGCGCGGGCGATGGCGGTGCGCTGCTTCTGTCCTCCAGAGAGAGTGATGCCGCGCTCGCCGACCAGCGTGTCGTAGGACTCGGGAAAGCTTTCGATGTCGGCGGCAATGTTGGCGGCTTCGGCGGAGATGCGGATCTCGGCGTCGGTGGCCGACTCCACGCCGAGCGCGATGTTTTCGCGGATGCGGTCGCTGAAGAGAAACGTTTCCTGGGGCACGAAGCCGATACTGCGCCGCAGCGAGGCCAGAGAATATTCGCGGATCGGGCGGCCGTCGATCAGAACCATGCCGGGATCGGCGTCGTAGATTCGCGGGATGAGATCGACCAGCGTGGTCTTGCCTGATCCGGTCGGACCGACGATCGCGAGACTCGTGCCGGTAGGGATCGTCAGGTTCAGATTGTGCAGGACCTGCTTTCCTTCGTAGTCGAAATTGAGGCCGCGAAATTCGATGGTGCCTTCGATCTCGCGGTCTTTGGCTTCGGGCCCGTCCTGAATGGCGGGCTGCTCCAGCATGATCTCGTTAATGCGAGCCAGCGACGCGGTGCCGCGCTGAAAGATGTTGATGACCCATCCCAAGGCGATGATCGGCCAGGTGAGCTGCATCATGTAGGTGCTGAAGGAGACGAATTGTCCGACGGTCATGGAGCCGTCGAGCGAAAGCGTGGTGGTCAGTGCGGGCGCCGCGACGCCGGGAATCACGGTTGCCAGGTTTGAAATCAACTTGACGGTCGACTGGCCGCTGAGCACTTCGCGGCCGCCAAGCCAAAGGACGAGCACCACGGCGCAGCCCAGCATCAATTCCAGCGTGGGCCAGAGCATGCCCATGAGGCGAACCAGTTTCAGGCTGCGGCGGATGTACTCCTGATTTTCCCGTTCGAACAGCTTGATCTCGGCTTCTTCCTGCACGTAGGCGCGGATCAGCCGGGCTCCGGAGAAATTCTCCTGCGCCCGTGCCGAAATGTCGGAGAACATCGCCTGAATACGTTCGAAGCGCTCGTGAATGCGGCGTCCGAAGGTCTGAATGACGATGCTGACAGCGGGCAGCGGGAAGAAAGTATAAAGCGTCAGCCAGGGGCTGATGGAGATCATGAAGGCCAGAGCGCCGGCGGTATAGACGATGGTGTTGGCGGAATACATGATTGCGGGCCCGAGCAGCATGCGGACTGCATTCAGGTCATTGGTGGCGCGCGCCATGATGTCGCCGGTGCGATTGCGCTGGTAGTAGGAAAACGAAAGGCGTTCGAGGCGCGCGAACAGATCGTTGCGCAGATCGAACTCGATATCGCGCGAGATGCCGATGACGACCCAGCGGGTCAGAAACTGGAAGATTCCCTTGGTGGTAGCGATGGCGAGCAGGAGTGCGGCATAGACGAGGAGTTTGTGGCGGGTGACGCCCTCGTGCAAATCGTCGGCCGCCTTGCCAAGGACCAGAGGAAACAGGATCCAGATGCCGTTCGTCAGGAATACGCAAGCGGTCCCGAAGGCATAACTCCACCGGTAACGTTTCAGGTAGGGCAGGAGCGGGCGGAGGTTCTTAAGAAGCATGCAAAGTGAATAGATGTAATTTTAGCAGGCAGGGTGCAGGAGTTCGGAGGGGGAGTGGTCACTTTAAACTACGGCGGTCCTCCGCCGGCGTCATCTCGAGCGGAGCTGCCTTTCAAGCGTAGCGAGAGATCTCCATGTACCCCAAACGCTCGCTGAAAGGAGATCCCTCGGCCCGCTGGAGAAAACGCGGGCCTTCGGGATGACGACCGTCAATTTCGGATTTCAAAATGATCGCGCGACCTCAGCGGAGACGTGAGGAGTCTTGAGTTCTGGAGAGTTGATCCGCAGGCAATGCGGGCGGGGTCAGGGCCGCTCTGGAAGGGAGCAGGTCGCGCCCGAAGGCTGCGAGACTGACCGCGCCGACGATCATGGTCCAGACGGTGAAGAACAGCCATCCGGCGATGGAGAGGAACGAATCACTCATTGCCATCATGAGTGGAACTCCAAATCTTGAACTTTCTCGAATGCCAGCCCAGCGCGGGCGGTTCCGGTAAAAGGCCCGGCGTGCGGCCGGGCCTTTCCGACATTCTTTCGCGGACCACCTTGATCAGAACAGCCCAACTTACTCCGACGGAGGAGCCGGGGGCGCCTGCCGCATGTGCTGCTGCATGCGCGCTTCGTGGTTGGCTTCCATCTCTTTCAACTGCGCCTGTTGGTCGGTCGTGAGCAGCTGATACAGCTCATTGTGAACGCGCGTCTGGGCGACGGTGAGTTCCACGTCGACCTGCGCTTTTTGCGTAGCCAGAGCTCGCACCTTGGCTTCATCGTAGGTGCCTTCCACATACTGGCGAAGCTGCTGCTCGATCTGGTGCTGTTGCTGCATCAACGGCTTCATGGCGGGATGTTCTTTTTGCATGACCGCTTTCATCTGCGTCTTCTGCTCGTCCGTCAGGTTGAGCTGCTTGGCGAAGAAGCCCATCATGTGGTCGTCCATGCCAAAGGCGTGGCCATACATGGGCGGCGGCGGAGGAGTGTCAGCGGTGACGGTCTGGGACTTGGCGATGGCTGAGCCCATCAAAACGGCCAGCGCGGCAATCATAAGGCGGAAACGAAACGATTTCATTGGTCACTCCTAAAAGGTTCTCCGGTTGTCCGGGGACATTTCCGTACTCTCATGGAAACACGGCTCGGCGCGAAAAGGCGGTAAAGAGTCGGTCAAGCCGAGTAAAGTTTTGTCAATTCTAAGCCCCAGCGACGGAACGGCCAAAGTTACCGGTAGAACTTCATCCCCCGAGGTCAGGGTGACTCGACTGGAGACGCGTGGGGAACTTCGGCGGAACCCGTGGGTTTGACAATTCTTTACCACGAATACCATCGTTCGGGTGCACAATGATTTACGCGATGGAAAGAATCCTGGTAATTGATGACGATGTAGAGCTCTGCCACCTAGTCGGAGAATATCTGCGGGCGGAGGGGTTTGCGATCGAGTGTGTCCACGATGGCGAGAGCGGGCTGAAAAAAGCGAACGCGGGCGAATATCTCCTGGCGGTGCTCGACGTGATGCTGCCGGGGATCAACGGATTTGAAGTGCTGCGCAGAATTCGCGCCACTTCGCGCCTGCCGGTGCTGCTGCTCACCGCGCGCGGTGAAGATGTGGACCGCATTGTGGGATTGGAAATCGGAGCGGACGATTATCTGCCGAAGCCATTCAATCCGCGGGAACTGGTCGCGCGGATCCGCGCGGTTCTGCGGCGCACGCGCGGGGACGGCAGCGGTTCTCCCGCAGCGCCCGATGTGGTGAGCGTGGGCGACGTGGAACTCGATCCGGCTACCCGCACCGTGCGGTTGGAAGGAAAGCCGGTGGATTTGACCTCGGTGGAGTTCAATCTGCTCGAGGTGCTGCTGCGCGAGGCCGGGCGGGTGGTTCCGCGCGAGCGCCTGGTCAACGCAGTACTCAGCCGCAAATTTTCGCCATTCGACCGCAGCATCGATATGCACGTCAGCAAAGTCCGCAAGAAGCTGGGCGACACGGAGAATGATGAGCACATTAAGACGGTGCGTGGAGTAGGTTATATTTTCGCCCGTCCGCGGGAGAAGGCGAAGGTCACGTAAGAGGACGAGCCGGCTATGAAAAGCCTTTTTCTACGAATTTTTCTTTCGTTCTGGATCGCGCAGGCTCTGTTCATCGTGCTTGCCATCCTGGTGACGGTTGCTTTCCGCCCTCGTAACGCCACTTGGGAAGCTCTGCGAACCGCGGTGCTGACGGAGGGTGTGAGCGACTACGAAGAGGGCTCCCAAGAGAAGCTGCGCGAATATCTGGAGGGCGTCGAGGCCACGCAGCACGTGCGGGTGTATTTGTTCGATGAGCATGGAGTCGAGATTTCGGGGCGGGGCGCGCCGGATTGGGCCATGCGCGTCGCGGCCGGCGGGCCGCGCACGCCGCATGACGGATTTCTTTTTCCTGCGCCACCAGTGCAACGGGATTCGCGCGCTTCGTCTGACGGAAAGCATCGCTACACGGTAGTCCTGAGTTTGCCACCTGGACCGCGGGTTTTCATTGGGCCGCGAGGGGTGCCGATTCCAGGCCTGGTGATCGGAGTCATCACTTCCGGGCTGATTTGCTACCTGCTGGCGTGGGTACTGACCAAGCCGATCGTGCGCTTGCGCACGGCAACGAGACGACTGGCGGCGGGCGATTTGACGGCTAGAACCGGCGCTCCTGCCAGCATGAGACGCGACGAGGTGGCGGGATTGATGCGCGACTTCGACGCGATGGCCGAGAGATTGGAGACGCTGGTGAAGGCACAGTCGCGTCTGCTCAATGACATCTCCCACGAACTGCGGTCGCCGCTGGCGCGCCTGAACGTGGCGCTGGGACTGGCGCGTCAGCGGGCAGGCGTGGAGAGTGTCGATATGCTGGACCGGATCGAACTCGAGGCCAGCCGGTTGAACGAATTGATCGCCAGAATTCTTACCCTGGCCCGGTTGGAAGACGGCGAGCAACTGGTTCCTCAAACCCCGGTTGCGCTGGACGAGATCGTGGCCAGCGTCAGCGAAGATGCCGAATTCGAGGCGCAGGCGCGCCACTGTCACGTAGTGGCCTTCGTCGCGGAGGGCAACTGGGAGGTGCGCGGCAATGCTTCGCTGCTGCACAGCGCCGTGGAGAATGTCGTGCGCAATGCGGTCCGCTACACCCAGGAGGGCACGTCGGTCGAGATCGAGCTGAAGAGCGAGGTTCGCGCCGGCATTTCGGAGGCGGTCTTGTGCGTGAGTGACGCCGGGCCAGGCGTTCCTTCGGATGCGTTGGACAAATTATTTGAGCCCTTCTACCGGCTGGACGACGCCCGGGGACGGCTGACCGGGGGAGTTGGACTGGGACTGGCGATTACCGAGAGGGCGGTGCGCTTCCACGGGGGCAAAGTTTCGGCCTTCAATCGCCCCGGGACCGGGCTCATGGTAGAGATCCGGCTGCCGCTGATTGCGGGCAGCGTGCGAGCTCCGAAGCAGGCGGAGCCGGTTTCGGAGACACGGGAAGCTTAACTGCGGACCTTCGGAACTTCAGGCCTCAGACTTCAGATTGCCGGCGTCTTCCCGAAGGCCCGCGTCTTTCTCCAGCGGGCCGAGGGATCTCCCTCCAGCAGACATTTGTTGCAAAGGAGATCCCTCGCTTCGCCTGAAAGGCGGCTCCGCTCGGGATAACTCCGAGGATGGAGTACCACCGCAGTTCCCGAACGGATCCACGAGCCCTCTCAGCCTCCATTCTCGGCGCCAGTTTGGATCCATGTCCAAATTCCAACGCCTGGGGCCTGACGCCGCGCTGCGCCGTCCCGTATACTGTCAGTGCGAACAGGCGGGCAACTCCGGACAGCTTCCTGGGTTCCAATCAACCGATGCGGGAGTTTGCTCTTCCCGCGCTTTCCTGATACACAAATGGGTTGAGATTTCCCGCATTTTCAGACTGCGAAGGACCCGGATGGCGGGGCGCCCGGGGATGTGTGCTGCACGCAAACCTCACATATAGATGGAGATGAACGAGAGAATGTCGAAACGATGGTGGCTGCTCGGGGTACTCGTGCTGGTGTCGATCGGAATTCTGGTAGCTTGCGGTAGCAACTACAACGCCTCGTCGGATGGCTTGCTGCTGGTGGGCAGTCAGGGATCGGGGCTGATCGAGACGTTCGGTTTTAGCCTGAACAGTGGCCACGTCTCGGCGATCGCCAACACGCCGATCGACACGTCGAGCCAGACCTGCGTGCTGGGTGGAGCGCCCACGTCGATCGTGATCGATCCGGCCGGCGCTTATGCGTATGCCCTTATCGATGGCACCGGATGCGGAAACGGCATCGGCATCCTCCCGTTCAAGATCAATTCCTCCGGAACGTTAACGCAAGTGACAACAACCCCGATTCAGGATCCCCGGTGCAATCCTCCCCAGAATCAAACGCAGAACTGCGCTACGTCGCTGGCAATGGATTCTGCCGGCAAGTTTCTGTTCGTGACGGAACCCACTGAAGTGGATGTGTTTGCGATTGGAAGCAGTGCAAGTTTGACCCAAGTGGCCGGGACGTACACTTTGAACCTTCCGAACAGCTTCCAAACTCCGTACTTCGTGGCTGCGCGGCCCACGCCGACGGTTTTTCCGGCAATTGGAATCAACGGGGTGCAAAATTCCGTGTGCTCGGCTCCGGGCACCCCCGCGCCGACTTCGGAATTTCTCTACGCGGTCGATTCCGCGAACTACGTGGTTTGGGAATTCTCCGTGGACACCACGACCGGTGCGTTGGGTAATCCTCCGGGCGCGACTCAGGTTGCGTACTTTCGAACGGGTAACACGCCTGCAGGCGTAGCCGTCGATCCCTGCGACCGGTTTGTGTATGTGAGCGATACCACGACGAGCCAGATCAGCGCGTATACGATTTGCATTGTCGCCATCTCGGGCGGACAGTGCCCGTTGGCGGATGGGAGCCTGGTTCCGGTCGTTGGTTCGCCATTCAGCCTTTCGGCGGGCGCTACGGCCTATCCCGGCCCGCTGGTCGTCGATCCTTTTGGAAATTATCTATACGTGTTGAACACGGGCTCCAACACGATCTCGCCGTTCAAGATCGCGAGTTCAGGAAGCATATCGTCATTGACTCCCGCCACGGTGCAAACCGGAGCCAGCCCGGTGTCGATAGTGATTCGAGCCGACGACAACTGGCTGTTTGTAGCGAATAAGGGAACCGGCACCCTGGGCGGTACGTCGGTCTCGCAATACTCGGTCGTGCCGGCTACCGGGATCCTGAATGCCGCGGATCCAATTCAGACGGACAACTATCCGGTGGGATTGGCAGTGAAGTAGGTCGGACGTCCGAGGTCCAAGGTCCGAAGTCGGCTTTCTTCTACGTCGGCACCTTCAGAATCAAATAGCCTCCGACCAGCACGAAGATCAGGTCGGGGGACCAGGCTGCCAGAGCGGGCGGAAGCTGGCTGATGTCGCCCATGGCCTCGAACAGGCGGGACACGACCGTATAGAAAACGGCGATCCCTACGGCGGTTGCGACTCCGGTGATCGCACCCTTTTTCCCTGTCGATAAAGAGAATGGAATGGCCAGAATGGCCATGATCAGCGTGATCAGCGGATACGAGAGCTTCTTCTGGAGTTCCACCCGCAGGCGCACGACGTCGAAGCCACCTTGCTGCAGGTCGCGGATGTAGCGCCGCAGCTCCTCGTAGTTCATCTCCGAATACTGCTTTACTTCCTTTTTGAAATAAGCCGGCGTCTCCGGCAAATCGGGGAAGGTCGCGACCTCATAAGGGTGGTAGTCGCCCATCGCAGAGACGTTGAGGGTGCGGACCCACCCTTGTTCATAGACCCAGCGATTCAGGTTTTTGTTCCAGTTCGCGCGTTCCGCATGGATGCGGCGGATAATGCTGAAGGTCGGGCGGTTTAGTTGAAAGACGGTGAGGTTGCCAAACTGATCGCGGTCGGGATCGAAGAACTGGTAGTAGTAGATGTCGTTGTTCTGGCCGAAAATCCACTTGCGGTCCGGGCGCAAATAAGTTTGCGCCGGCTTGCCCTTGATCTGGTTGTGCAGCGCTTCTTGCCGCTTGTTAGTGTGCGGCAGGTAAAACTGGTCGGCGAAGAATAGACCTGTTGCCAGTACTCCCGCCGCGACGATCACGGGGGTAACGATGCGGTAAATGCTGGTTCCGGTCGCCTTGATTGCCGTGATTTCATTGGAGCGCTGCATCAGCCCGAAGGTGACCAGGACAGCGAGCAGCATGACCAGCGGAGCCACGTTGTAGAGCAGGTAGGGCGTGACGTTGAGCAGGTATTCGGCGACGATTGCTGCTGGAACCCGGTTGCGCAGGATATCGCCGAGCAACTCGAACAGAGTGAACACCAGAACCAGCACCAGGAACGTGGAAAGGATCATCCCCAGGTAAATGAAGAAGTCGCGAAGAATGTAGTCGTCGAGCAGAGTGGGGAAGCTGGCACTAAACACCCGGCGCCGCGTAGAAGCGCGCTCGAAGGCATTCTCGCGGCGGTTGCGGGCGGCGGCCTGGCGGAGTGCGTCGTTGCCTTTGCCGGAAATGCGGAACGAGGCTAACTCGATGGGACGCTTTTCCGCGCGGAACAAGAGAAACAACCCCAGTCCGAGGAAAGCCAGATCGGCGAGCCAGGCTCCAAACCAGGGAGACACTTTGCCCTGCCGCGCCAGCGAGACTCCTACCAGCGAGATCACGTAATAGACAAACACCAGCAGGATGGTCAGCACGAATCCGCCGGACTTGCCGCTTTTCTTCGAAGAGAGTCCGAGGGGAATGCCCACCAGAGCGAGCACCAGGCAAGCCGTGGGCAGGGCGAAGCGGCGGTGAAACTCGATCAGATACCAGCGCGCCGAGATGGGATCGGAGCGGCTGGCTCTTTCGAGCAGGGCCCGCGTATCCATGAGAGTGGCGGGCAGCAAGTCGTCCGCCTTGCTCTCGGTGGAAGGTAGTTCGATGGGGATGTCGGTCTGCTGGAAGGTGGAAATCTGGTAGTGATTCGCGTCTTTGGGATCGGTTTCGTGTTCGGAGCCGTCGATCAGGTGAAGGTGCAGGCGGTCAGGGCCTTCGCTGACTACGACGCCTTCGCGGGCAAGGGTGATTTTGGGATTGGAGGCGTCGCTGACATCCGCCATGAAGACGCCCTTCCACACCGCCGCGCCTTGCGCGCTTTTGACGTCTTGCACGTAAAGCACGATCTTGGGGAATCCCTCATAGAAGACCCGAGGCTGGATTTCGAAGGAAACTTGCGAGCCTTTGAGCCGATCTTCGAGGTGACCGAGCGCCGCTTGCGCTCGCGGGGCGATATAGAGTCCGTTGGCCATAGCCATGACCCAGGCGGTCAGAACAAAGATCGAAAGCACGCGGAGGAAGTTCCAAACGCCCATGCCGCTGGCGCGCATGGCGGTGATTTCGCTGTCGGCGGCGAGGCGGCTGAGTCCAATGAGAATTCCGACAAGCACACTCATCGGCAGCGTATAGGTGAGGGCGAGCGGAACGGTGTAAAAAAAGATTTCGGCGACGCTGGGCAGCGGTGCGCTGGCGCGGACGACGAGTTCGAGAATATGTCCGAGGTCGCGGGTAAACAGGACAAAAGTGAAGATGCCCGCGCCGATCAGGGCGTGAGCCGTCACTTCCCGAAGAATGTAGCGGGTGAGAATCCGCATGCGAGACGCGCTGGCTTATTGCGAGTCTAGCATGCGGACGAGGCGGGCTGTTGCAGTGCTGTGATAGACTTTGCGCCCGGTTTCCACGCCCGTGAGGAGGTTGGTTCATGAATTGTCCTTTCCCATCGGTGATGCTGTTCGGAGTTCTCGCTTGGCTTGCTGGCTCCCCGCTGACCCAGGCCCAACAGGAGTTCCCGCCTCCGCAAGGCAAAGGCCGGGTGGTGGTGGTGGCGTCAGGAATGTCGGGGACCGCTCACTACGAGACAGTGACGCGAGAAATTGCCCAGCTGGGATATGACGCGGTGTTGTTTGACGGTGCCGCCATGGAGGGAACTCACGGCGACGCCCTGAAAAAAGCGATCGATCAGGCGCTGCGCATGCCGCACGCCCTGCCCGGGAAGGTCGCTGTGGTGGGGTTTTCGGCGGGAGGCGGAATCACCCTCTACTACGCAACGCAGTGGCCCGATCAGGTTGCCGGTGTCGTCCTCTGGTATCCGGCGACTTCATTCATCAAGGATATACCTGGTGTCGTGAGCCGATTGAAGGTGCCGGTGCTGATGTTTGCGGGCGAGAAAGACAAATATCGGGATTGCTGCTTGATCGCCACGGCGCACGCACTGGCGGATGCGGCCAAGGCGGGCGATCAACCGTTCGAGCTTGTCACCTATCCGAAAACCGACCACGACTTCGTGAAGGGTGGAAGCCACTACAACTCCGAGGCGTATGCCGATGCTTTTCGGCGTACCCAAGCCAAGCTCATACAGTATCTGGGGACCGAGCAGTATGACGACATCGGAAAACACTGAACAAGAAAACCGCCGGATCGAACTGCGGCCCGAGGGTGTTCGTTCCCAGGGCGGTACGGCGGTGGTGTGCGCGATTGCCTTGGCAATCGCAATCGTTCACGTTCTGACCAACGGCCGCTATGGGTTTCATCGGGATGAGTTGCAATTCTTGAGTGATGCCCGGCATCTGGACTGGGGATTTGTGCCGTATCCGCCGTTCACACCGTTCGTGGAGCGAATCTCACTGTCGATCTTCGGGCTGTCGCTGGTGGGCTTGCGCCTATTCTCGGTGATGGCGCAGTCGACGGCGATCGTCATGACGGGCCTGATGGCGCGCGAACTGGGCGGCGGACGACTCGCACAAGCCACCGCGGCTGTGGCGATGGCCTTGGCTGGACTGCCACTGTTTGAGGGAACCGAATTTCAATACACCACCTTCGACTACCTCTGGTGGGTGCTGATTGCATACTTCGTGATCCGGCTGTTGAAGACGGACGACCCGCGATGGTGGCTGGCGATTGGAGCGACCGTCGGCCTGGGATTTGAGACCAAGTACACGATGGCGTTTTACGCTTCGGGCATTGCGGGCGGAGTGTTGCTGACGCGCGCGCGGCGCTATCTGGCGAGCCCGTGGCTATGGGGCGGAGTGGGGTTGGCGCTCTTAATTTTCCTGCCCAACTTGATCTGGCAGGCGAGGCATGGATTCATTTCGCTGCATTTCCTGCAGAGTATCCACGCGCGCGATGTGGGCGAGGGGCGCAACGACGGATTTTTCCGCGATCAATTCCTGATCTGCACGAATGTTTTTGCGGCGCCTTTATGGATTGCGGGACTCATTGCCTATCTGCGAGACCGGCGTTATCGCATGCTGGCATGGATGTATCTCATACCTCTCGGACTGTTCGTGCTGGGGAAGGGGCGCGGATATTACCTGGCGGCGGCGTATCCCATGCTGACGGCGATGGGAGCGGTGGTCAGCGAGAGGTGGGTGAAATCCCTGCGGCTCGTGCCTCGGATTGCGATCGCAGCGGTTTTCTTCGCGGCGGTATTGTTCGGCGGAGCGTATATCAGTGCACTCGTGATTCCGCTCGCGTCTGAGGGCCCGCTGCGGGATTTTGCGTTGAAGAAAAATGGCGACTTGCGCGAGGAGTTTGGTTGGGCCGATCTGGTGAAGACGATTGCCGGCATTCGAGATTCTCTGCCACCGGAGCAGCGCGATCACGTTGGCGTGATCGTCGGTAACTATGGCGAGCAGGGAGCGTTGGAAATGCTGGGCCCGGCCTATCATTTGCCGCCGCCCATCAGTCGCACGAATTCGGCCTGGTTGCGGGGATATCCGGAGCCACCGCCATCGACGCTGATCGTGGTGGGCTTTTCGTCTAAAGATATGGTGGAGAATTTTAATGCCTGCCGCGTGGCGGGACACAACGGAAATGCTCTCGGCATCACGAATGAAGAGAGCCGGTGGCATCCCGACATTTTTGTTTGTGATGGTCTGCGGAAGCCGTGGCCGCAGTTTTGGGAGGAGCACCAGGCCTTCGGGTAGCGGCGCCGGCAGGAGATTTGGTCTCGCGCGCAATCAGCCTTTGAAACTTCGAGATCTACTTTTTCAAGCTGGCGGTGAAGTTGGTGACCAAGGTGATGGGCTGGTTGACCTGCTGCGAGACGCGTTCCAGCATGAAACGCTTGCTGTCGGGGGTTGAGCCGTAGAAAGGGAAGGTCAGGACGGTCCACTGGCTGACCAGGGTTTGCGGGGCGCCGAACTCCAGTGCGCTGCCGGCTTCCTTCACCGGCACCGCGAGTAGATTCTGGCTCAAGTCGAAGTAGTAAAGTTCCTTGCCATCGGCACTCCAATGAGGCACTTGTCCGCCGTTGGGTGAGACTTGCCATTTACCCTGGCCGCCCCCGTAGGCTTGCACATAGATTTCGATTCGGCCGGACTCGCTGGAACTGTAGGCCAGCCAGCGGCCGTTGGGCGAGAGAGTCGCGCTGCTCCCATGCGCCAGAATCTGGCGCGGCTTCCGGTCTCCTTCGATCGAGATGGCCCAGACGCCGTCGGATTTCTGCGTGTAGGAATTGGGAGAGTAAAACAGAGTCTTGCCGTCGTGCGACCAGTCGTCGGGCGCGTAGACCATGCCGGGGTCGTCGGGCACGAGTAATTCTTCCGAGCCGGTGCCGTCGGCCGGCTTGCGATAGATGCCGCCGTTCGAAGCGCGCAGCGAACTATAGGCAACCCATTTGCCATCAGGTGACCACAAGGGAATCGTATTGCCCGTGGGGCCGAAGGTGAGCCGGGTGCGAACGCCCCGTGCCAGATCGAGCAGCCAAATGTCGTTGACGCCGTTGTCGATGCCGAGGGCGATGCGATCTCCCTGGGGCGACAGGCGGGCGAAATTCAGGTTCTTCAGATTGTCGGCGGCCAGGCCAGCCTCTTTTCCATCGCGGCCCATCCACACCAGTTGCACCGCGCCGGAACTGCCGTTTCCGAAAGTCAGCAAACCGTTGTCGCTGGCCGAAGCGCTGGTGTGCCAGGTGGAAACATCGTTCAACACACCGGAAGCCACGGCCTGCGGTTCGCCGCTCAACTTGCCGCGGTCCGCGTCGAAAGACTGCGCCATCAGTTGGTCGCCCCGGCTGAACAGCAGGTATCCCGCGGCGTAGACGACATTGCTCTGGGTGCGAACCAGTTGCCGATTTTCGTGGCCATCGAGCGACGCGTAGTAGATGGCATTGTTCGACACCTTCGACGGATCGTGATTCATGGCGAAGTACAGAAAGTGCTTGCCGTCGGGAAGAAACGTGGGCCAACGGTAGGAGGTGTGCACCGCCGAATCGAGTTGGATGAGCGGGGAGGGCGAGCCACCGCTGGCGCTGACCTGGAACAGGCCGGTGACCGGAGACGCCGAGAACACGATGACTCCGGAAGCGCTCCATGCCCCGCCGCGCCCGAGTTGCGCATCGCACAGGGTCTGCGAGGTGGTGGCGCCGATTTCGATGATCTTCAACTTGCCGCCGGAAAAGAATCCGATGGAACGGCTGTCGGGCGACCAGAAGGGAAAGATGGCTTCGCTGGTGTCCGGCAGCACATGGGCGTCGGCGGCATTAACGGGACGAACCCAGAGCTCGGTTTTGGCGTCGGCCGTCGTGGCTGTGAAAGCGATGGTGGTCCCGTCCGGCGAGAGCACCGGCGGCCCGGCAAGATCGGACGTCAGCCGGAAGTGCGCGTCGGGGGGAGGATTGATAAGGGCGACCACGCTCGGCGTGGCGGGAGTGGAATGATGAAGGAAAAATCCGACGAGAAGGCCGGCAACGATCGCGGCGGCCAAAGCGGCGAACCATGCCATGCGATTCGGCGCGGCTGGCTGGGCGGAGATTTCTTTCTCGGCAGGCGCGGCGCGCAGGGCGGAGACCGAGCGCAAATTCATCGCGACATCATGCGCCGATTGAAAGCGCTCCGTGGGATCTTTGGCGAGACATCCGGTGACGACCAGGTCGAGCAGGGGCGGCGCGAGCGGCTGCGAGGCCGAGATCGGGTCGGGATCTTTTTCGAGAATCGCGGTGAAGACACTGAGCTGTGATTTGCCCTCGAAGGCGCGACGGCCGGTCAGCATTTCATAAAGCACGCATCCGAGGCTGAAGATGTCGCTGCGAGCGTCGGCTTCCGCTCCTTGCAACACTTCCGGAGCCATGTATTGGAACGTGCCGACGATGGAACCTCTCTGGGTGAGCGGCGACGATGCCGAGACCAGCGTGGCCATGTTCATCGTGGGCGTGGAAGGAGTGAACGGGCCGACGGCTTGCGAGGGAATCGAGACAGAAGGCTTGGCCAGGCCGAAATCCATCAGCTTCGCACCGGTCTTGGTCAGCATGATGTTGGCCGGTTTCAAGTCGCGATGGGTGATGCCCTGGGCATGTGCCTTCTCCAGCGCCTGCGCGATTTCCGAGCCGATTTTCAGGATCTGATCGAGAGGCAGCGGGCCTTTGCTGAGGCGATCGGCGAGCGTCTGGCCCTCGAGGTATTCCATGACCAGGAAGTTCACGCCGTCCTGCGAGCCGATATCGTGCAGCGTGCAGATGTTGGGATGATTCAGCGAAGAAATGGCACGGGCCTCGCGCTCCATACGCTGTTTCAGTTCGGGGTCGGCGGAAAGATGATCGGGGAGCACCTTGATAGCGACGTCGCGGCCGAGGCGGGAGTCGCGGGCGCGGTACACCTCGCCCATTCCACCCGCACCGAGGGGCGATTGAATTTCGTAGGGGCCGAGCTTGCTGCCAGAGGTCAGGGCCATGAGTCGGGCCATTATACGCGGCGGGCTGCAGGATCCGGGATGGCGCCCGAACGTGCTTGATAGTTACGCAGCGGACGGCCGAGGCGGCCGTCGCCACATGCGCCGTGGTGATTTCAGGTGGGCTTCAGAAAAAAGGCGTTCATCGGTGAACTGTCGAGCCGCGGAGCGGCGGGCAGTCGTTAGCCCAGCGCGTAAGCGCTGGGTGGTCGATAGAGAGGACATGCGAGCTCCGTAGGAGCGGCACTCGTCTGCGGCTCGTTCTTCGACCGCGATTCAACACCAGACCGCTCGGCTTCGCCTTCGCGGGACGGACGAATGCGTCCGTCGCCAGATGGGAATCATTGGGCTTTGAAGAACAACGCGCCCAGCGGCGGGAGGGTCAGCTTCAGTGAGAACGGGCGGCCGTGCGTGGGGATGGCTTCGGCGTGAACTCCGCCCAGATTGCCCATGCCGCTGCCGGCGTATTCGCGGGCGTCACTGTTCAGCATTTCGCGCCAGTAGCCGCCATGGGGCACGCCGACGCGGTATTCCTTGCGGGGGACGGGGGTGAAGTTACAAACGACCAGCACTGTGTCTTGCGGGTTCTCACTCTTGCGCAGCAGAGAGATCGTGCTGGTGGCATTGTCGTTGGCGTCGACCCACTCGAATCCCGCCGGGTCGTTGTCGAGCACATGCATGGCGGGCTCGCTGCGGTAGAAGCGATTTAATTGCTCCATCCAGGCCTGCACGCCGCGGTGTACCTGGTATTGCACCACGTGCCATTCCAGGCTGGTATCGTGGGCCCATTCGCGCACCTGCCCGAATTCGCAGCCCATGAAGAGGAGTTTCTTGCCCGACTGGGCGTACATGTAGGCAAACAGCAGGCGCAGGTTGGCGAACTTCTGCCATTCGTCGCCGGGCATCTTGCCGATCAGCGATCCCTTGCCGTGGACAACTTCATCGTGGGAAAGCGGCAGCACGAAATTTTCCTGAAACGAATACAGCATGCGGAAGGTGAGATCGTTGTGGTGATACTTGCGGTGGATGGGATCGTTCTGGAAATAACGGAGCGTGTCGTGCATCCATCCCATATCCCACTTCAAGCCAAAGCCAAGTCCGCCCAGATAGACGGGCTTTGAGACCATGGGCCAGCTGGTGGATTCTTCCGCGGTCGTCTGGATTTCGGGATGCTCTTTGTAGGCTTCCTGATTGAAGCGGCGCAGGAAGTCGATGGCCTCGAGATTTTCGCGTCCGCCGAATTTGTTGGGGATCCATTCGCCCTGTTTGCGCGAATAATCCAGGTAGAGCATGGATGCGACCGCATCTACGCGCAGTCCGTCGATGTGATACTTGTCGAGCCAGAACATGGCGCTCGACATCAAAAAGCTGCGCACTTCGGCGCGGCCATAATTGAAGATGTGCGTCTTCCAGTCGGGATGAAATCCCTGGCGCGAGTCGGCGTGCTCGTAGAGATGAGTGCCATCGAAATAGGCGAGGCCGTGCGCGTCGGAAGGGAAGTGCGACGGCACCCAATCGAGAATCACGCCGATGCCGTGCTGGTGCAGGTAGTCGACCAGGTACATGAAGTCCTGCGGAGTGCCGTAGCGCGACGTCGGCGCGAAGTATCCCGTGGTCTGGTATCCCCAGGAGCCGTAGAAAGGATGCTCCATCACGGGCAGGAACTCGACGTGGGTGAAGCCCAACTGACCCACGTACTGAGCGAGGCGCGGCGCAGTTTCGCGATAGGTGAGCGGGCGGTTGTGCTCCTCGGGAACGCGCATCCACGAGCCGAGGTGGACTTCATACACCGCTTGCGGGGCGCGCAGCGAATTGCGGGCGGCGCGCTTCTGCATCCACTCCTGATCGCCCCATTGATAGTCGAGATCCCATACGACGGACGCGGTTCGGGGAGGCTTCTCGTGCATCAGGCCAAGCGGATCCGCCTTGTCGACGCGGTATCCGTGCTGCCGCGATTCGATGTGGTACTTGTAGAGCGCGCCTTTCGTGACGGCGGGGATGAAGCCTTCCCAGATACCCGACGAGCCGCGCGGACTGAGATAGTTCTTTTTGCGATCCCAATCGTTGAAGCTGCCGACCACCGACACCGAGCCGGCGTTGGGCGCCCACACACTGAAGAGTGTTCCCGCTGCGCCATTTTGCGTGATGGGATGAGCGCCCATCTTTTCGTACATACGGTAGTTGCTACCCTCGTTGAAGAGGTAGAGATCCTGGTCGGTGAGGAACTGTGGGGCGGAAACGGAAGAGTCCTGGCTCATAAGGGCGCCGAATTTGGGCCGAGCCTAAGTGTACCGTAAGACGTGGCTACGGGATGCGGGCGGAGTTCGGATTCTGGGTTCCTTAAGTCGGTCTAGGCTATCGTCTTCGCCCGTGAAGAAGACCGAGTAGATTGGTCCATCTCCGTAACAAAAGATGACCCAACTGCCTTTGTCATGTTCATGCATTCCAATGTCTGAGAGCGGATTTTCCATTGAACGATACTCACATCTTGATATCGCTCTTTGTATTCGTCCATCATATGTTGGGCTCACACCTGAGGCGTTCCGACACGATTATTGTCGGGACGACCGTCGATCATGATAGTGGCGGAGGTACCGTTGGTTGGGCGTAGCGGGCCGGGCTGATCAAGAACGAGTAGCCAGTCGCGACGCGTATCTGGTGCGTACCAATAATAGAGAGAAAATGTGACGCCATTTACGCTTGCGGAATTGCCGTGGCGAAAGTGCCACGCAATCGTCCTCAACTCGGTGCCTGATTTCGCAAATGCGGAGAGGAGGCCAATGATCAGTAAAAGCCGAAAGCCAATAGTTGGTCGACTGGATCCACAACGGCTGGCTTCTACACCACTCGCGGATGCGTTTCCTCATCGATACTTAAGCCTCCACGGAAATTCCCGGCAGCAGCTTAGCATCTTTCTCTGAACAGGAGCCTGCACTTCTTCGTTGGGCTGCATCATCCGCGCAAGTCTCCCTGAATCCGCGTGCTAGACTGGCTGTCCAGCCATGCCTGCCCTTCGCGTCATTCTGCTTTGGCATCAACACCAGCCTTTTTACAAAGATCTGGTCAGCGGCGAATACCGTCTGCCCTGGACGCGGCTGCATGCGCTGAAAGACTACTACGGCATGGTCAAACTGCTGGACGAGTTCCCCAACGTCCATCAGAACTTCAACCTGGTCCCGTCGCTGATGGTCCAGATTCAGGATTATGCGGAGGGGACGGCGCAGGATCCATTCCTGCGCGTAGCCGCGACGCCCGCCAAGGATTTGTCGCTGGAAGAGCGGCGGTTTGCGCTGCAGTACCTATTCCAGGCGAATCCGCAAAACGTCATTGGGCGCTATCCACGCTACCGCGAGTTGTGGGAGCGGTTTCGCGAGCACGGCGATCATCCGGAGCGGGCGGAGCGCTATTTCAGTCCGCAGGATTTTACCGACCTGCAGGTGTTGTCGCAGATCGCGTGGTTTGACGAATATTTTCTGGAAGAAAAGGACGTAGCGGCCCTGGTCGCCAAAGGCCACAACTTCTCGCTTGACGACCAGAAATTCGTCATCGCGCGCGAACGGGAATTGATTGCGAGGGTACTGCCGGCGCATGCGGCCGCGGCGAAGCGAGGATCTGTGGAGCTCTCGGCGACGCCCTTCTACCACCCGATCCTGCCGCTGGTCTGCGATACGAGCGTGGGCGCGGTATCGTCGCCCGGATTACCGCTGCCGCAAAATCGATTTCGCCATCCCGAAGACGCGCGGGAGCAGCTTACCCGGGGCCTCGACCTGCACGAACAAGTTTTCGGCGTGCGCCCGAAGGGAATCTGGCCGTCAGAAGGCAGCGTCTCCGAGGAGGTGCTGGCCATCGCGCACAGCGTGGGCGTCGAGTGGATGGCCACCGACGAAGGCGTGCTGGGACGAAGCACCGGATTGTTTTTCGCCCGCGACGGCAATGGGCGCTTGCCCGCGCATCTGGCCGAGAAGCTATACAACATTCATCGCTATGAAAACGGCTCGACCGCGATGCACCTGGTGTTTCGCGATCACACGATTTCCGATCTGATTGGCTTCGTCTATTCGGGGATGCCTCCGGCGGACGCGGCCCGGCATTTGATAGGCAATATCAAAGATGCCGCGCGGCCGGTGCTGGCGAAAGGGCGCGACGCCGTGGTGTCGATCATTCTCGATGGCGAGAATGCCTGGGAATATTATCCGAAGTCGGGACGCGAGTTCCTGCGGCGCTTCTACGACGGGCTGCAGAGCGATTCGGGAATTGAGGCGGTAACGATTTCCGAGGCGATTGCGCGGCACAAAGATTTTGGCAAGATGAACTCGCTGGTTCCGGGGTCGTGGATCAATGCGAATTTCAATGTGTGGATCGGCGCTCCCGAGGATAACCGCGCCTGGGACTACCTGCACCACGCACGTCAGTTCTACGCGCAAAATGCGGCGCGCGGCACCGAGGCGCAGCGCAAGCTCGCGTTCGAAGAAATCCTGATTGCCGAGGGCAGTGACTGGAATTGGTGGTATGGCCCCGAGCATCACTCGGCCAACGACCGCGATTTCGACGAACTCTACCGCAAGCATCTTTCCAACGTCTACCAGGCGCTGGGAGCGGTGCCGCCGGATTATCTGGCGCAGCCGATCGCGGGAGCGGAGGTGCGCCCGTCGTTTGTGCCGCAGACGGCGTACATTCATCCGCGCGTGGCCGGAGACAAGGTGCGCTATTTCGAGTGGATGGGAGCGGCGATTTACACGGCGGATCATCGCGCGGGCGCGATGCACGGCAAGCAGTTCCTGCTCGACTCCGTCTATGCCGGAATCGATGCCACATGCTTGTACGGGCGGCTGGATTTTGCGGGCAAAGTTCCGGCTGAGGACTTTGAAATTGTGGTGAACGTGGAGTCGTGGGCCAGCGGCGAGCAGCGTTCGCGCCGCACGCTGCGGATTGAGACTTCGGCCAAGGCCGGCAAACTGGTCGAATGGAAGATCGAGAATGGAGTAGCCGGGCGCGTGCTGGCGTCGTCAGCGACAGTCGACGAGCACGTGAAAGTGGCTTTGCTGCGCAACTTCGAATTCAAGCTGCCGCTGGCCTGGCTGCTGGCGATTCCGCACGATGGCCCGGTTTCGGTGGATCGCAAGCCGGGCGCGACCGCGGTTTCCGCTACGAGCAAAGTGCGGCTGCGTTTCAGTCTGTGGCAGAACCGGCTGCCCGTCGATTCGTTGCCGCTGGAAGGCTGGATCGAACTGCACGTGGTGAGCGAAGGCGAGCTACTGTTTGGCGGCTAGAGAAAGGTTCAGACGTCAAAAAGCCGGGTGGCTGGTGCCGTCCGGCTTTTTCCTGCGCGGAAGAACGTGTCTATTTGCTGCCGCCGCCGGTGGAGCTGGCTGCGGTCGTGGTCATGGTCAGCGGGCGGTTCAGTTCCAGCGTCAACTGGGTTCCCGCCGGCAAGGTCGCGGAGCGGTGCTTGGCGAGCCAGTGCGCGGTGGTGGAACCGGCGCCGATGGCGCCGCCGATCAGGATTCCTGGAGGTCCGCCGACCAGCCCGCCAATCAGCATGCCCCCTGCGGTTCCGCCCCCTTGTTCGACGGTGTCGCGGCGATCGTGGCCATTTCCCTTGAATTGCCCTTCGGAACTCACGTCGCTGCCGCGGATGTTGGTGTCGGTCAGCGTGGCGTCCAGATAGTAGCGTTCGCCGGTAGGCAGAATCACGGCCTCAGGAAGGATGCCAATCGTGGGCTTCCCGGAAATGCGGCGCGGCTCGCTGACTTTGGTGACGCGGCCTTCGATCACGGTACCCGAGGGGAGCAGGGTCTGGCCGTTCACGACCACCGGCTGCGTCAAACTGCTGCGGAAGGGATCTCCAGCCTTATTGCTGAAGGTCGCAAGCGTGGTGTCGAGCCGGACGATGAGGGCCGTTCCTGCGGGGACTGGGCCATTGGTCTGGGCCGCCGCCAGCAGTGAGGCGAGCAGCATGCACGGGAGTAGCGTCCACTTTTTCATGGTACCTCCAAAAAATCACGAACAAAAAGCGTGGGCAGAAATCGCGAACCGAGATCGCGAGTAGAAGCCGCGAGTTCTTCTGACTTTAGACCACTTCTGCGCTCCCGGACAAGCGCCAGCGAGTACATTGAACCAGCAGAGGTAAGAGGGACGGAATAATGTCCGAGCGGACAGTCCCCAGAGTGGAAATCGGCGGAAAGATGTGTGCCCGGCGTCACATTCGATTCACTTCCATCCGATATAATCGTGAGTTTCACATCACATCGTGGGAAGGACTTGTCGCCGATGTCGGAGGACTCACCTTTCTGAGACTTCGGCCGATTACTCGACGGCGGCATTCACCTCCATCGTAGTGTTGAACTTATTCCACTTAAGGAAACGGAAGAATCTATGTCAAACATTGCAGCTATTCATGCACGGGAAGTTCTGGATTCACGCGGCAATCCTACGGTAGAAGCGGAAGTATTTCTGGCCGACGGCTCGATGGGCCGGGCGATTGTGCCCAGTGGCGCCTCCACGGGCGAGCACGAAGCGGTCGAGTTGCGCGATGCCGATACCAACCGCTTCGCCGGGAAAGGCGTTCTCAAGGCCGTCGAGAACGTGAACGGCGAGATCGCCGAAGCGCTCGCAGGATGGGACGGCTTCGATCAGCGCGGTCTCGATGCCAAGATGATCGAACTGGACGGGACCGAGAATAAGGGACGGCTGGGTGCGAACGCGATTCTGTCGGTCTCGATGGCGGCGGCGCGCGCTTCAGCCTTCAGTCTCGACATTCCGCTCTATCGCTATCTGGGCGGAGCCGGGGCCAACACGCTGCCTACGCCGATGATGAATATCCTCAACGGCGGTGCCCATGCCGATAACAACGTCGACTTTCAGGAATTCATGGTCATGCCGGTGGGCGCGCCTTCGTTTTCCGAAGCGCTGCGCTGGGGCGTGGAAGTGTTCCATACGCTAAAAGGCGTTCTGAAGAAGCGCGGATACAACACGGCGGTCGGCGACGAGGGCGGATTTGCTCCGTCGGTGAAGTCGAACGTAGAGGCCATTGAAGTCGTGCTGGAGGCCATCACCAAGGCGGGCTACAAGCCGGGCGAAGAAGTTGCGATTGCGCTCGATCCCGCAGCCAGCGAGTTTTTCCAGGACGGAAAGTACGTCTTCAAGAAGTCCGACAAGTCGGCCAAGAGCTCCGATGAGATGGTGAAGTATTGGGCAAAGTGGGTCAGTGACTATCCGGCAATCGTGTCGCTCGAAGATGGTCTGGCCGAGAACGATTGGGACGGATGGCAGAAGCTGACCAAGGAGCTGGGCGGGAAGATTCAACTCGTGGGTGACGACATTTTTGTGACCAATATCAAGATCTTCAACGAAGGCATCGAGAAGGGCATTGCCAATTCCATCCTGATCAAGCTGAATCAGATCGGCACGGTGAGCGAGACTTTGGATGCCATCGATCTCGGCCGTCGGAACGGATACACGTCGGTGATTTCGCATCGCTCGGGCGAGACTGAAGATACATTCATCGCGGATCTGGCGGTGGCGACTGGCGCAGGACAAATCAAGACGGGATCGGCGTCGCGCACAGACCGCATTGCCAAGTACAACCAGCTGCTCCGGATCGAAGAGGAGTTGGGCGGGTCGGCGCGGTTCCTAGGGCTGGGGGCGCTGAACTACAAGGGCTGATTGGCCGCCTGATTCCCGAATGATTGTCATCCCGAGGTCCGCGTTCTTTGCGGACCGAAGGACCTTATGTAACTCGCGGCCGGTTGCATAGGATCTTCGCTTCGCTCGGGATGACAACGCAAGTTAGAAGCCAAGACTTCATTCTTTCCAAGGCAGCCAAAAGCCAGGAGCTAGAAGCTTATTTATGTCTCGTCCTAAACCTCTCGTTCTTATCATCCTCGACGGCTGGGGATACCGCGCCGAAACCAAAGCCAACGCCATCGCGCTCGCGCGCAAGCCTACGTATGACCGGCTGCTGCGCGAGTATCCCAACACGCTCATTCACACCAGCGGGCCTTTCGTTGGGCTGCCCGAGGGGCAGATGGGCAACAGCGAGGTCGGGCATCTCAATATTGGCGCCGGGCGCATCGTCCACATGGACATCACGCGCATCGATCTGATGATCCAGAACGGCGAATTCTATTCGCATCCAGTGCTGCTCGATGCCATGAAGCACGCGCGTACGGGCGAACGGCGGCTGCATCTGTTCGGATTGGTGTCCGATGGCGGTGTGCACTCGCAGCAGGCGCATCTCTACGCTCTGCTGAAGATGGCGAAGCAGAACGGGCTCGATCGCGTCTTCGTCCACGCCTTCATGGACGGGCGCGACACGCTGCCCACCAACGGCGCGGGATACCTGGAGCAACTGCAACAGAAAATGCGCGAGTACAACTGCGGCAAGATCGCCACCGTCAACGGCCGCTACTACGCCATGGATCGCGACCGGCGCTGGGAGCGGATTTCGAAGGCTTACAACGCGATGGTCTTTGCCGACGCCGAGGGCGGCAAGCAGGCCGATCCGGTGCAGGGCATGAAGGATTCGTACAACAAGGGCGTTACCGACGAATTCGTCATCCCGTTTGTCGTAGAAGAAGCGGGCAAGAGTGCCCGCTCCACACAAACGATTCGCGACGATGATTCTTGTATTTGTTTCAATTTCCGGGCCGACCGGGTTCGCCAGATTACGCGCGCACTCGCGCGCAACAGCGGGCTCAACGACAAAGGCGGCAGCGATCTTCCGGGCGCTGCGGATCTGGACGCGGCGATCCCACGCGACCGCGTGCCGAAGAATCTGCACTACGTTTGCATGACTCAGTACGACAAGAACTTTAGCCTGCCGGTCGTGATTCCCGCGGAGTCCATGGCTAACATCCTGGCTAATGTGATGGGCGGGATGAACCTGCGGAACCTGCGCGTGGCGGAAACCGAGAAGTACGCGCACGTCACTTACTTCTTTAACGGCGGCGTAGAAACTCCGTTCCCCGGCGAAGAGCGCGTGATGGTGCAATCGCCCAAGGTCGCGACTTACGATCTCAAGCCGGAAATGAGCGCCGCTGGCATTGCCGACGCGGTGGTGAAGGCGATCGATGACGGCACGTTCGACGTCATGATCGTGAACTTCGCGAACGCGGACATGGTGGGACACTCGGGCAAGATCGAACCCACAATGAAAGCCGTCGAAACAGTGGATGCTTGCCTGGCCCGCATTGAATCTGCCATTCGCGCCAAGGGCGGCGCCATGCTGATCACTGCCGATCATGGCAATGCGGAGATGATGATTGATCCCGCGACCGGCGGTCCGCACACGGCGCACACCACCAACCCGGTGCCCTTCATTGTCGTTGCGGAGAATGCGAAACAATTTACCTTGAAGCCGAACGGTTCGTTGCGCGATATCTCACCGACCGTGCTCGGGATGCTCGGCCTTGACGAGCCGAAAGAGATGACCGGAACCGACTTGCGGATGTTCCTGAAGGATTCCCGCTAGGAATGAAAAGAAAAAGGGACGCTCGCTGCCGAGCGTCCCTTTTATCTTTTCTGCAGAAATCAGTTTGCAAGCAACGCGGGAGCGGTGGCCAGTAATCCGGCGATCAGTTCCAGATCGTGCAAGTCCTCGCGGCTGAAATCCTGCGCAAACTTCGGGTCGAGCCCTTTGCGCGAGATCTGGATCACGCCTACTACTGACGTAGCCTGGTCGATAATCGGCACCGACATGAGCTTCTGAATCGGAGCCGGCGGCGCGGGTTCATCCGAGCCGTTCGCGTCCGGCTTGACGGTTTCAAAAATACTGGCATGCTTCACCCGGGCGAAGTTGTTGAAGATCTCCGCCTTCTTGCTGAGCGCGGTGTGGGCAGCGACGGCCTTGCTCGACAGCGGAATCGCGCCGGAGGTACGCAGGTGGTCCGGGAAAATAAAACGTAACAGGCCGCCCTCCAACCGCAGCAGCGCTACTTCGGTGTACTGCACTTTAAAGATCTTCGCCAGGACCATGCACAGGTCCATGGCCGAGACTCCTGGGCCCAACACCGTTCCCAAGGGCAGCAGGTGCTCGGGGAGAACAACTTCTTCCATCATTGTCTGATCGTGCTCGTGGGTCATAGATAGCCCCGCATGGCCCCCATTGATCTCAGGGAACCTAAACTCTATCGCACTTTAGCCGCCACAAGGTACTTCCCAAAGTAACGCACCAAAATCCTGTAACCCATTTGTTATCAATAAACAGGCAATCGGATGAGGGGACCTACGCGAAGGGCGGGATGATTTTCACGCGCGCAAACCATCATTCGGATGACAGTTTTTGTCAGTTGGGACGTTCCGCAAGATTTTTTCTCCCTTCGGTGTCGGGTTACTTTACGCGTTCTCGATATTCATAGCAGAGACGAATTGAATGAGCGCTCGGGTCCATCAGTGAGGGGGGCGAGCCGGCGCGCTGAGCCGGGGAGATGAATTATGAAGACCGTTCGGATTGCAGGATACATTCTCGGGCTGACAATCTTGATCACGCTGCCTGGCAGTTCGAAGGTATACGCCCAAGCGGAGATTGATCCCGATCATTACGAAACGACAGACGCTGCGCCCACGGCCGCCATGCATTACGCGGGGAAGGTCAAGCTACCTCATACGTTGCGTTGCGAAGGTCAGAGCTTGCCGCCAGGCGAGTATTCGATGACGGTCAATTCCGACGGAGAAATTGCCCATGTGACCCTGCTTCGAATGGGCCAGGCTTTCAGGCTTCAAGGAATCGCGCAAAGACAGAATCATCCATCGCGAAATGCGCTCGTTGTCGAGCGGGACGGAGGACTGCGCCGGCTGTCCTTGATCCACGCGTCGCAGATGGAACTGAAGTTCGGTGGCGGGATTCAACACAAGTCGGGTGACCGGCGCGGGACGATCGAGACCTTAGCCCTGTTCCCTGCAAATTCTGCGGAAGCAGCAACGGCTAGCCGATAAAGGAGAATTACCTATGTCTGACCAGTTTCGAGCGGTTACTTTTTTGCAGAGAGCAGGTCAACCTCTGCGTGCTCTGGTTCGCGGCAGAATGCGCGTGGCGTGCGTGGTTGGAGCCGCCTTCCTGATCGCAGGTACTGCAATTGCCGACGTGTACCTTCCGAATCTTTTTCCGTTTCTCGATCTCACCGGTCTTTCCGGCACATACAACAATGCCGGGAAGGTCGACCTGAGTGGGCCATTCTTCCAGAGTCTCGGCACCAATGGCAGAAGCTGCGCAACTTGCCACCAGGTCAACAACGCATTCGGATTGAGTGCCGTCGACGCCCAACTCCGCTATCTGATTACCCGCGGGCAGGATCCTCTGTTTGCGCAGATCGATGGTTCGACTTGTCCCACTGGTCCCGTCAACAACAGCCTTGTCTTGAACAACGGACTGATTCGAATCGGATTGACCGTTCCGCCGAACACCACCGACACAGCTCCGCCGCAATACACGATTACGGCCGTGCAGGATCCGTACGGGTGCGCCCTTACTACCGATTCCCAAGGGGTGCAGACCGTCTCCGTTTATCGCCGGCCCTTGCCTACGACTAATCTCGGCTTTTTGAGCGCGGTGATGTTTGATGGCCGGGAATCGCTTACGTTTCCTCTGAACAGTCAACCAAGTTTCGCTAACAATCTGAACAGCGACTTAACGCAACAGGCCATTGACGCCACTTTGACGCATGCCCAGGCCGCGCAGGCTCCCACGGCAGCGCAGCTCAGCAACATCGTGAATTTTGAACTGGCACTCAATTCCGCGCAGTTGTTTGATTTCGCCGCTGGAGATCTCACGAAGAAGGCGCAGGGCGGAGCGCAATTCCTGTCTACCCAAGCCTACTATCCGGGAATCAACGATTCGCTGGGTGCCGATCCGCAGGGAAAGGCTTTCACGCCCAACGTATTTACGATCTATGAGTCATTCCAGAACTCGCGGAATCCGCAGCAGGCGTCCATTGCGCGCGGCGAGCAGATCTTCAATACGCAACCTCTAACGATCAGCAATGTCCCCGGACTCACCACCGGCACTCAGACGATAGCGGGAACCTGCACCACCTGCCACGATACGTTTAACGTGGGGAATCACTCGTTCCCGTTGCCGCTGGATATTGGAACTGCCCGCTCGCCGCTGTATGAAACCGATCCGAATATTCTGGCCGGGCTCAAGGAACTGCAAATGCCGACGTTGCCCGTGTTCGAGTTGGTCTGCACCCAGGGACCGCTCGCCGGCACGACATACTATACTTCCGATCCCGGCAAAGCGCTGATCACCGGGCAGTGCAGCGACATCGGACGAGGGAAGGGGCTCATTCTGCGTGGCCTGGCGGCGCGTGCGCCGTACTTCCATGACGGAGTCGCCGCCAATCTGTCGCAAGTCGTGAATTTCTATAACCAACGTTTCCAAATCGGCCTCACGACGCAGCAGATGCAGGACCTGGTTAACTTCCTGCAAACGCTTTAATTTCCGGCAGAAACAAAATGCCTCCGCCGCCCGGAGAGGCGACGGAGGCAGGGGTTGAACAGCAGTACTCGTTATTGCTTCGCTGGGGCGGCAGGCGGCGCGAACGCTTGTCCGTTCGGTGTCCCTACGCCGGTGACGTTGTCCCAACCCGCCCTGGTGTGCAGCGCGTTGGACTGATTGCACTGGACGACAACGCCAAATCCATAGGCCATACTGCAATCCGTGCCTAAGGAGATGGTGAGCGCCGTGTCTTGCAGGAAGGAGTAATCCCAGATGGCGCTGACGAATTTCGCCGTCGGTTCACCCCCCATGACCTGGTCTGCATTGTAGGCTGTGGTGCCGTTAGAGTCGACGATCGACCCGGTCACGCTCGGAGCACCCGCCTGTTGGTTTGCGATCGCCCACAGTCCCGAGAACATCGGAACTGCGACGCTGGTCCCACCCCACACCTGCCAGACCTGCTCCGGCACGTTGCCCGGAACGCTGATCAGAACAGCCACGTGTGCAAAGCTTTGCGCTGAGTCGAAGATGTTCTTGGCCTTCTCTGTGCTCATGCGAACTCCTGTCCAGGAACCGCGTCTCGCGAAGCATAGTCGCGACAGCGTTGATCGTTCAAAATATCAATGCTCGTAACTGGCCACTCCTCCGGAATCCGCAACTCGTTTAAACTTGCTGCTATGAATAATCCGACGCAGCCCAACGTGAAACTGACGAACGACCCCAACTACCGCGAGAACTATGCGAACAGCGTACAGATGCGAGTGAACATCTGGGATTTCTTCCTCGTGTTTGGCACGCTGCAGCAACAGAGCGAGACGCTGGTCGACATCCGCAACTTTCAGGGAATTTATTTGAGCCCGCAGCAGGCGAAGGCGCTGCTGGGACTTCTGCAGCAGAACGTCGCCAGCTACGAAAGCGCGTTTGGCGAGATCAAGCTCGATCCGCGCATGGGGCCGGCGGGGCCGGTGCACTAGGGCACCGCTGTGGCGAGGGTTGGCGCGCTTCTACGGCCAGCTTTCGGCGTGCTGGCGAGAAGGGCGTTGCAAGCCACGCCTCTGCGGTTAGAATGACCCTCGCATGCGATCTTCCAGCCCGCACCCCGCTGTGGTGTTCGCGGTCGCGTTTGTGGTCATCTTTTTGCTGCATATACCGCTATTGCAGCTGCCGTATTTTTGGGATGAGGCCGGATATTACGTTCCCGCCGCCCGCGATCTTCTGCTTACCGGCAGCCTGATTCCCCATACCACGATTTCGAACGCGCATCCGCCGCTGGTGCTGGCCTGGATTGCGCTGTGGTGGAAGTGCTTCGGCTACGCGCCGCTGGTGACGCGATCGGCCATGTTGCTGGTCGCCGCGTTCTCGCTGCTGGGAGTGTTCCGGTTGGCCGAGCGCGTGGCGAATACGCACGTCGCGATCGCTTCCACGTTGTGCACCGCGCTGTATCCCGTATTTTTCGCGCAGAGTTCGCTGGCGCAAGTGGATCTCGCGGCGGCCGGACTCACCTTCTGGGGATTGCGCGCCTATTTGGACGACCGTCGCGGCGCGGTCGCGATCTGGTTCTCGCTGGCCGTGCTGGCCAAAGAGACCGCGATTCTGGCGCCGGCAGGCCTGGCGTGCTGGGAACTTCTGCGATTCGTCGCGCCCCAGCGGTTCTGGATGAACCATGTGGGGACGGCCGCCCCCGGCCGTCCGGTCGAGCGCAGCTCGATAGCTTTTCTCCGCCGCATCCTGCCGCTGGCGCTTCCGTTGTTGCCGCTGGCGCTCTGGTACGTCTATCACTACACGCGCACGGGATACGTCTTTGGCAACCCGGAATTTTTCCGCTACAACGTCGCCTCTACTCTAAATCCGTTGCGATTCCTGCTGGCACTCGTCTTGCGCTTGTGGCAGGCCTTTGGCTACCTGCATTTGTGGCTGCTGACGCTGGCCATGTTGCTGGCGATGCTTTTACCGCCGCTGCGGGATGACGGCATCGAGCGCCAACGAATCGCGATTCCAGTGCAAATCATCTTTCTGGTCGTGATCGCAACCTACGTCGTCGCCATGGCGCTGATTGGCGGCGCGGTGCTGGCTCGTTACATGCTGCCCGCCGTGCCGCTGGTGATTATTCTTGCCGTCTCGACGTTGCGGCGCCGGGTCCCGTTCTGGCCCGGAGCTGTGGCTGTGATCGCGCTGGCATTTGTGGTGGGCTGGTTTTGGAATCCGCCTTACGGATTTTCGCCGGAGGACAATCTCGCATACCGCGACTACGTCATCCTTCATGAAAATGGAGAACGATTTCTCGAGGCCCGCTATCCCATGGCGCATGTGCTCACGGCGTGGCCGGCGTCGGACGAATTGACGCGTCCATGGCTGGGCTATACGACGCGTCCGGTGCAGGTGGTGCGCATCGAAGATTTCTCGCTCGATGAAGTTCTCTCGGCCGCTGAGTTTCGCTCGCACTTCGAAGTAGCGCTGGTGTTCTCGACCAAGTACGAACCGGCGTATCCGCTGCTCGATCGCTCAAAAGAATGGGCGGATCTCAAGCGACGATTCTTCGGCTATCACCGCGATCTGCCGCCCGCCGCCGCCGCGCAGATTCTCGGCGGGAAGGTTGTGTTTTCGGAGGAGCGGAAGGGGCAATGGGTGGCTGTGATTGAGATGGAGCGCGAGGAGATGATCAACGCTAAAGAGTTTTCCGCGATTTCGCCTCCGGAGCATTAACTGTATTCGAGATTTGCAGGGAGCATCTCGTCCTGCGTCCATTGTTCCCAGCTGTCGAATAGTCGTGTGCTCGGCCATCGAGGGTCAGTCTCTTTATGCCAAGTCAAGTGAACTACGGCGAGAGTTTCTTGACCTCCCTCAATTTCAAACAGCACGTCGTCCCGATCCGAGCGCTCCGCAACTGCTTTGAGCCCCGCACCATAAAAGGGATGTGACGGTGGAAGGTCAGACCTCACCTGTCCCACCAGAAGCTCCGAACGGCGATCGTCGCGGATGACGATCCAAGGTTCCAGCAACTGGAAATCACCGGGAATAGGCATTTGTATTGCTCCTGTGCCAGATCCTTTAGCTCCGCATCAAGTGGCACGAGTGGGTCTTGATCACCAGCCAAACTTCCTTGCCCGGCGCCAGTTGCAGCGAGTCGCGGGCGGCCAGCGTGAGGTGGACCTCCATCTCGACACGACATTTCACGCGCGCGGAGACGATCACATCGCGCTGCTCGAGCGACGCGATGCGGCCCGGGATCACGTTGCGTGCGCTCAAGCCGACCGGCGCGGAGGTAGCCAGCAGGATGTCTCCAGCGCGAATTCCTACGCGGACCGGAGAGCCCACGCCGCCACGCACCAGCGGAGTTTCGAGCACGACCGGGCCGCCATCCGCTGCGATGCGGCAGTTCATCGTGCCGCGTTCGGGACGGACCGCGTCGACTACTGCGTCGAAGACATTTTCGAAACCTGACAACTGGGCGACGGTCTCTTGCAGCGGAGCGCTGATGACTTCGTGTGGCGTGCCTTGCACCACGATTCGTCCGGCATCGAGGACGATGACCTGTTCCCCGAGGGCGAAGACCTCTTCGCGGCTGTGCGTGACGTAGAGGATCGGGATGCGGCGGGCGCGATTCCACTCCCGCAGGTCGTCGATGATTTTCGTTTTGGTCGGCGAGTCGAGCGCGGCCAGCGGTTCGTCAAGCAGCAGCACTTCCGGGTCGGTGACCAGGGTTCGAGCCAGGGCGACGCGCTGGCTCTCTCCGCCGGAAATCTGTCTCGCCGAACGCCTGGCCAACGGGGCGATATGGAACGTATTCAGAATGGCTGCGACTCGCTGGGAGCGCTCCGCACGCGGCAGGTGTGCCAGGCCGTATCCGACGTTCTGCTCGACGGTCATGTGCGGGAACAAAGCCAGGCTCTGGAAGACGTATCCGACGCGCCGTTTCGCAACCGGCTGATTGATACTCTGAGCGGATTCAAACAAGACTCGTTCGCCGACGCTGATCCGTCCCTCGTCGGGGTGGGCGAGGCCCGCGATGCAATCGAGCACCGTTGTCTTCCCGGCTCCCGATGCGCCGAACAAAATGGTGAAGCCGGGCGCGGTCTGGAAATCGACTTCGAGGAGAAAATCCTGCGCGTTGCCGGCGAAGTGTTTGCGGAAGCAGGCGGCGAGGCAAGGCCCAGCGCGGTCCACTCGTGCTTCGGCTTCGGATCGAGGCGATGTGGGATCTGGCCGCGCACGGTCTGGATTCATTGCTTAGGTATTTTAGGGAGGTGGGGCTGGCTTGGCAAAAGAGGGTCGCCGGGATTGGTGATCGGATTGGCTCGCAGTTTGGTGAGAAAGTTATTCCATGCGCCGGGAGCGAACCGCAGGCGCTAAAGCGCCGACCTATTCTTGGCGGCTTGGACGGCACGAGTGAAACTCGTCCCCTTCCCAAACCTCGTGCTCCTCCCAATGGGGTTTTCGAGCAAGACGACTAGATGTGTACCGGGCTTGCTCTTCCCAAAACCCCGTCCCGATAGGTTTTTCAAACGAGACGGCTACAGCTTCACGGGGATGGCCCACGCCTTCCGATTCACGCCGTAGACGATTGCCAGCAGGGCGAAGCACAGCACCAGCAACAGCAGCGCGGTTTCGTTGGCTCCGGCGTAGTCCGAGGCCTGCACGCGATCGAAGATATCGATCGACACCGTGCGCGTGATGCCGGGAATATTGCCGCCCACCATGAGTACGACGCCGAATTCTCCCATGGTGTGGGCGAAGGTCAGGGCCGTGCCTGTGATCAGCCCGGGGACCGACAGCGGCGCGATCACCCGTAAGAAAGTTCGCAGCGGGGAAGCACTCAACGTCGCCGAGGCGGCCATCAGTTTGCGGTCGACGGAGGCGAACGATGCGGCGAAGGGCTGCACGGCGAAGGGCAGGCTGTAGAGAATGGATCCGATGACCAGGCCGCCGAAGGTGAAGGCCAGGGTGTGTCCGGTGAGCGAGATCCACCAGCGACCGAGCGGGCTGCGTGGCCCGAGAGCGACCAGAACGTAGAAGCCGAGCACGGTGGGCGGCAACACGATGGGTAAGGCCACGAAAGCTTCGACCAGAAACTTCCAGCGCCAGCGGGAAAACGCGATCCAATACGCAATCGGCAAACCTATCACCAGCAAGATAGCCGACACCATGATCGCCAGTGCCAGTGTTAGCCGGAAAGTTTGCCAATCGATTGCCATAAAGGTTCGATGCGCAGGTGCGAGGCCCTCTAACGGCGGCTCGCAGGCGGAACGATTCCGTTCATCCGCAGGTAGACCACCATCTGTCCGTAGTGATCGTAGCCGTGCGAGGACACGGCTGTGGCCAGTCCAAGGCGTGAGACGGTACCCTCACCGAATGGGCTCTTCACCGTTCCGACGACATTGGTTTCATTGATTGTCGCGAGGGCCTTGTGCACGTATTCGAAAGACTCTTTCAGATACTTGAGAATGTCCGCTTTGCTGGTGATGGAGGCGGGTCCCGACTCGTCGCCGATATCGACCGGAGGTTTTTGTTCCAGCAGCGCGGCGCCGAGTTCGTAATTCACCGCGGCGACGTGCTTGATCTGTTGCCCAAAGGTGCGAACGCCTTTGAACTCGCCACCCGTCGGAGCGAATCCGAACTTGTCTTCCGGCATGGCCTCGGCGGCTGGGATGAATTCCTCCTCCATATTGCGGACCGTATTATTCAAAACCATCGTGACGGTGCGACGTTCTTCCTTCGGCGCGGCAGCCTTGGGCGTGGCAGCCCGCAGCGATGCCGCCACCGCTAGCAGCAGGAATGCGCATCCGATCACTTTCGATTTCTTGCTCATGAATCCCCCGTAATTGTTAGTCCCGCACGACGGCAGGAGCTCTCTGCAGTTCGGCCGCGGTCAGGCGATGCCTGCCGATGGTGGTCAAGCCGGCGACCATCGCCAGCGCCGACCACGCCAGCGCCGCGGGCACGCCTTGCCGCGCCGCCAATTCACCCCACAGCGCGCTGCCTACGGCCATGCCACCTTGCAGCACCAGCAAGTACATCGAGATAGCCCGCCCCCGCATCCAGGATGGGCACATGGTCTGCGCGACAACGTTGAAGCAGGCCAGAATGCCGATCCAGGCGGCGCCCGCCGTAAACAATACCAGACAGAGCCATTCAAAGGCATGCACTTGTCCCGCCGCGAAGGTCATGGCAGCGAACACGACCGTTGCCCCGGCAACCAAACCGTCGACGGAATATTGCAGGCGAAGGCGCGGTAGCAGCGCGGCTCCGGCGAGTGCGCCGAGTCCAAAGCAGGTCAGTAGGAAGCCATATCCTTGCGCTCCGTGCGGCTGGCAGATCAGCGGCAAAAGCGCGAGCAGGGAAGTCGCGCCCACGCTGAACGCGCCGGTACGAATCAGAACAGAACGCACCTGCGGCGCGCCACGGACATAGCGAACGCCTTCCGTGATGGCGTTGCCGATCCGCTGCGCCGGCAAAGGTTCACGAGCGGGCCGCTTCCAGTTGTACAAAAAGAAAATCACGCCGAAGAACGAAGCTGCATTCAGCAGGAAGGACCATCCGGATCCGGCGGCCGCGACTATGATTCCGCCGAGCGCTGGTCCAACGGCTCGAGCCACATTGAATCCAGCCGAATTCAGTGCGACGGCGGACGCATGCCGCGCGGGAGAAACTACGTCGGGCGTCATCGCCTGCCATGCCGGATCGTTCATCACCGCGCCAATGCCCATCAGAAACGTGAACAGCAGCAGCAGCCATGGACTGACGGCATGGAGAAGAGTTAAGACGCCCAGAAAAGCTGCGGCGGCGACCATCCAGCTCTGCGTGAGCAGTAGAAGTCGCCGGCGATCGACCATGTCCGCTAGCGCGCCGGCAGGCAGCACCACGACAAAAACGGGCACCGCCGCAGCGGCCTGGACGAGGCTCACCATCAGCGGGGAAATCGTGAGCTGGGTCATGAGCCAGCCTGCGCCCACGTTCTGCATCCAAGTCCCGGTGTAAGAGACGACGGCGGCGATCCACAGCGAGCGGAACAGCGGCTCGCCGAGGGGCGCCCAAGCTGCGTCCGCACGACGGCGGCTGGGCGCCCCTCCCACCGACGGAACTGTGATGTGATCAGCCATGCTCCCGCGTTCCTCTGTGCTCCTCAGTGTCCCGTGTGGTTACGTTCTTGCCTTTAGTCCTCCGGCAAATGGCCACTGCGAATCCTTCCACGCCCGAATCAAATAGATGATCACGCCCGTCAGCAGAATGAGCGCTGCATACCGCATTTCCTTTTGCCAGTTCTGCCGCTTGAACAAGATGAAAAGAAACCCGGCGCACGCGAGGATGGCCGGCAACGGATACAGCCACATCTTGAACGGCCGGGGCATTTCTGGCCGGCGGATTCTGAGGATGATCACGCCCACGGCCTGCACCAGAAATTGCAGAATCAGGCGAATGACGACCAGCGCCGCGATCGCGTCCTTGAGCCGCAGAAAACAGAAGAGCGCTCCGGCGACGCCCAGCGCCATGAGCGAAACATGCGGAAAGCGGTGGACGGGATGGACTTTCGCGAAAGCTTTGAAATAGTTGCCATCCTTGGCCGCGGCGTAAGGAACGCGCGAATAGCCGAGCATTAGAGAAAAAACGGAGGCGAACGCCGTGATGATGACCAGCCCCGTGACCAGCCGGGCGGCCCAGGCACCGTAAATCCTTTCCATGAACAACGACACAACATACAGGTGGTTGCTGTTCTGTCCCGCAGTCACCATTTCCCGCCAGGGCACCACCGCCATAATGCAGACGTTCATCATTAGATATAGACCGGCCACCAGCAGAATGGAAAGCAACAGGGCCCGCGGAATGTTCTTTCCCGGATCCTCGATCTCATCGCCCAGAAAAGCGACGTTGTAATATCCCCAGTAATCGTAGGTGGAGATCAGCATGGCTCCGCCCAGCCCGACCCAGAACTGGTGATTCAGGTGGAAGGCTCCCGGAGGAAAATCAAAGGCGAGCTTGGAATTGAAATGGGACAGCCCGGCGAAAATAATCCACCCAATGGTGCCCATCACTCCAAACCACAATATTTTCGAAAGCCGGCCGATCACCGTGATGCGGCGATAAAGCAGCAGGACGGTAAAGAAGCAGATCACGACGGCGACGGCGGTGCCCGGCGTGACGATCCAACTTGCCTGCAGCGGGCCAGCGCCGGGAATGTGCAGCACGGCGTCGTGATGCGCGTAGACGGTATCGAGTGATGGCCAGTAATAGGCCGCGTAGCCGGCCAGGCCGATACATCCCGTGGCAATCGACAGAGGTGCAGAAAATTGCACCTGCCAGATGAAGAGGAAGGAAATCAGCCGTCCCCATTTTTGCGGACCGTAAATCTCGCGCAGGTAGCGGTACGATCCGCCCGACGCGGGAAGCGCCGCGCCTAATTCCGCCGACACGAGCCCGTCGCATACAGCCAGCAGCGCGCCCGCAATCCATCCCAACAAGGCTTGCGGACCGCCCATGGCGCTCAACACCAGCGGCATGGTAATGAACGGTCCCACGCCGATCATGTCGATCATGTTCAGCGCAGTCGCGCTGCCCAGGCCCATGCCCCGGATTAGAGTGGGAGAACTCGGATTGTCGTGCGAGGAAGATGACATTTCGTAGAGACGTCGCGTTGCTCGCAACGTCTTTTCACCACGAAGAAAAAAGTAGCAAGCTACGTCTCTACGGCTAGTTGTTACCCTTCGCGAGCGAACGCACCAGCCTTCCTACTTTTCGCGAATAAAGCTCGAACTCAAGGGCCGAATCGATGCAGGAAGACTTCCGTCGTCGACATCGACCCCAACATGAACGTACTTGTCGGTATTCTCAAGCAGTTGAACTTCGACCGTGAATTTCTCGCCCTCAAAATCGATTTCATAGGCTTGTTCGCCCTGCAGTTCAGCGACAAGCTCGGCACAAGACTTCGCGCCCCACTTCTTGACCTCAGCGTCTAACACTGGCTTCCATTGTTCTCGGCGCTTCATCGTTCGAACCCGTTTCTTGCTGACAAGCGGCTACTGCTTCTCGTGCCCCGCGCTCAGGAGATTGACATACAAACGCACAGCTCCCGGCACCCCGGCCGGCAACTCCCGGAAGAACGCATAGGCCGCATAAATATAGGTGCCTTTGCCGTACTGGGCGCGAAGCAGGCCGCCTTTCTGCGGATCCTCTTTCGGATCGTGGCACGACAGCAGCGGTTTGAAATGATCGTCCCACTTGTCCATGAAGTAAAGACCGCGCTCCTGCACCCATCCGTCGAAGTCGCGCTGCGTGATCGTGTTGGGATAGTGGAATACGGAATCGTCGGGCGCTAGGACCTCTACGGGAGCCTCTTCCACCGAAACCCGCGCGCGGCGGAGCACCGTCGGATACGGCGTGAAGTTTCCCTTGTTGAAGTCGTCGTAGCTGGCGTTGTATTGCACCACCAGCGTTCCGCCGGCGAAAACGAAATCGAGAAGTCTTTTGTTATTTGCGACTACTTCCTTCTGCGTGTCATAGGCGCGAATACCGAGCACGATGGTGCCGTACTTGCTCAAATCTTCGCTGCCGAGTTTTTCCGGGGGAATCATGGTGACATTCATTCCCACCTGCTCGAGCACGGTGGGAATGTCATCTCCCGCACCCATGATGTAGCCGACTTTCAAATCATGCGGCACCTGCACGTCGACAATGCTGACCCGCTGCCGGGCCGGCTGGTAGTAATAGAAACTGCCCAGATCCTCGCGCGCGACTAGCGTGTAACCTTCGCTGTACTTCTCGCCCTGCGATTCCAGAATAGCGCGGATCGTGGTGCGGCCCTGCTGCAATCCGGTGGTGAAAACCTTGAACTGGAAATCCTGCTTCTCGCCGCGCTTTCTTAACTCAACGGCAAACTGCGCCGGCTCCGATCGCCAGCCGCTCGGCAGCTCCAGCCGCAGCACACCTTTTGCTTCGTGCTCTAGGTTGCCGGTTACGCCGACGGTGACGTTGGAGGTCGAGCCATTGTGCGTTGAGATGACTAGCGTTCCTGGCTCGAGCATCACGGAGAATGCGGGAACGATGGCGAGCGGCCTCGACCTTTGCTTGCCGGAGTCATCGAGGAAAGGCGTAGCGACGACAGCATTGATCCCATTGCGCGCGTGCGCTTCCCCGGGCTCTTGCGCCGAGTATTCCACTCGTGCCCGCAGCGCCGGAGGCGGAAAGGGAAGCGTGATGTACTTCTCGTTGTCGACATGATTCACGGCTTCCGTGTCCGGATTGTCGCGATGCCAGTAGGGACGCGTGTAGGCCGTGTTCTCCGGAACCTTCAAGCGGAAGTTGGCATGCAAATCCTCTCCCGGCTTTACCGTTTCTGGCTTGGTCCTTCCATTGATCGTGTTCCAGCCTGCAGGAACTTCCAGCTTGATGTGATCGATCAGCAACGGCAGCTTCGATCCGTTATGAAAGGTCACGTTGACCATGAATTCCTGCCCCGGGGAAACCGCGGTCAGGGCGTCGGCTTCCTTCGGAACTGTCGCATTCGGGCCGTCGCTCGAGACATCTGCCGTGAGGCCAACGCCGAGTGCCAGATTGAGTGCGGTCTCGGCCTGACGGTGTTTCTCCGCCAGGACCAGAAGTAGATCCGACTTCAGCGAACTGCTGATAGCGCTGCGTTGCAACCGGGCGCTGACACTATCGAGACCGCGCAGCATTGCCATCAGCGGCTTCGCCGCGGATGCGGAATCCTTTGCGGACGTTCGTGCCTGCGCGTCATCGCCCGCGATTCCCCCAAGTTCCTCTTTGAACCACGGAACTTGTTTCTCTTCGGTTCCGAGCCGTGCAGCCAGTCCGGGCCACGTCGTGTCAATCCCGTCAAAGAAACTCTTCTCGTGCCCGTCTTTGCCTAAAGTGGAAGAAGGCAGGACCGAATCCACCAGCCGGTAAAAGGTGAACCGGTCTCCGTCATCGACGGTCCAGTTCGCGGCGCCTTGCGACTTCTGATGGCGCAGGCCTTCCATGGCGAACTGTATATACGACATTCCCAGGTCGGGATCTTTCTCGCCCGTATTCAGCTTGATCGTCCAGTCGGCATCCGGGCAGGTCATCGCACCAAAGCCGCACACATTTCCGATGTAAAGCTTTTTGGCCTGCCAAGGTTGAAGGCCCTGCGCGATCTGTTCGGGAAATCGTTTGGGATCGGCGGCCGCTCGGAAGGCTTCTTTCGTCAGGATGCTCGAGGCCTGATGATGCCCGTGTCCATCGCGCTCGGTGCCGGAAAAACGCGCGACCAGCACATCCGGACGGAAGGTTCGAATCACGCGCACGATGTCGGCGAGGGCAGTATCGTGGCCGCCCCACTTCTGAAAGGTCTCGTCGGCGCTCTTCGAGAAGCCGAAATCCGCCACGTGCGAAAAACGTTCCTGAATTCCGTAATACTGATCCGAAGCCAGCAATTCCTCGGCACGCAGCACGCCCAGCACGTCCGACAAGTTGCTGCCGATTTTATTCTGCCCGCCCTCGCCGCGATTCAGGGTCATCAGCAAAGTGCTTACGCCGTGGCCTCGGGCCTCGAGCGTCAACATACCGCCATCTTCGTCATCCGGATGCGCGACCACTTGCATCAACCGGGCCGTGGTTCCGAGCCGTTTCAGTTCGAGGCTCAGCCCGGCCGCTCCCTCATCCTGTGGAATCGGGGCCGGAGTTCCTTGATACCGCAGCCCGGGAGGATCCACGTCGGGAGAGGACAGCATGCCGGAACTCTGCGAGTGCGGGGCTGAAGGATGTGAAGCGGGTGCCCCATCCTTGCGCTCATTTTGCGCAAGGGTGGGCATTACGAGAGCAAGAATCACCACGAAACAAACCGACTTCGGGCCGAAAAATCGCATGCGCTGAAGTATAGATGACTCGCGGCGCCGAACGGCCCGCGGCAGGGTGGAAAGTCCGAAATGTCTCACATCACAAGGATGGGGCCAACCCGCGCTTTGACGCAAATTCTTTCGTCAACCGCAGGGATTCAATACGTTGCCGGATGACCCATCCTTGCCCTGAGCGGAGCCGAAGGGTCTCGCGTTCTTTGCGAGAAGTGGGGATCTGCGCAGTCTGTGGTTACGGTTGATCCGTCCCCACCAATTGAACGGCGTCAATCTCATTCCACCCGGGGACGACGTTGGTCGCGAGCGTCACCTTGACGCGATCTGCTTTGAATGCAGTCTTGGGAAATTTCACGATGAGATAGTTCAACTCTTTCGTCGGATCGTTGCCTTGCCACACGGAGTGAGCCTCGCCCTTCTCATCAAACACCTCAACCTTCACCACGGCTCCCGAGCCACAAGATTCGCGCACCCGCACCTCGTTCGCGTATACCGGTTTGGGATATTTCAAGTCCAGCCATTCGATGCCGCTATCCGGAGTCTTCGGCGCCCACGCTGAGCCGTCATCCCCATATTTGTCCACGTTGGGAGCTCCTGTCGCCTGATTGGCCGAGAAGCGCGCTGTGCCCTGGGCGTCGCCGTAAGTGGAGGACGCGGTGGCCTGAATGGCCCACTCGCCGTTGGGATCATTTTTGATCTCATCCTGCTTCATCGCCCAGTCCGCGGCAGCCATCTTGGCGCTCGCGTCAGCAGTTGCGTTCGCATCCGCACTGGCGGGCGCGGCTGCGGGTGCTGGACTTGCCGGGGCGGCGCTCGTGCTGGGAGCGGGCTTGGCTTCCTGCGCGCTGTCGCTCTTCTTGTTGCAGCCGCTGAGGAATACAGCCGGGAGAATACAGCAAATCAGAGTGGAACAGATCTTCATCGGACGCTCCTTCACACGGTTGCGCTCGCGCACAGTCTACGAAAGCTCGCGGCATTATAACGGAGACAGTACTCGGTGGTTCTTTAAACCGCTTGCCCCGAGTCCTCGGTCTTGCTATACGTCGCACAATTCCGCCGCCTTCCGCAGAGATTCCGGCGGATCGGCTGTGGGGATGAATTCATGCGCGACATAGCCTTTGAATCCCGTCTCGGCAATCGCTCGCATCACGCCATCCCACCGCACTTCCTGCGTGCCGTCGAGTTCGTGGCGTCCAGGAACGCCGCCCGTGTGGAAATGTCCAATCCACTGAATGTTCTGGCGAATCGTCTCGATCAAATCGCCTTCCATGATCTGCATGTGGTAGATGTCGTAAAGAAGTTTGACGTTCGCGGAATTTACTTCCCGCATGACGTGCACGCCCCAGGCTGTGCGGTCGCACATGTAATCGGGATGATCGCGCTTGCTGTTGAGCAACTCCAGGCAAATCGTTACGCCATGATCTTCCGCGATCTTCTTCACGCGATTCAGGCCAGCAACGGTGTTGCGAGCGCCCTCGTCATCAGCCATCCCAGCTCGATTTCCTGAAAACGTGATGACGTTCGGGACGCCGGCCTTCGCGGCCAGGGGGATATTCTTGCGGAATGCGGCCTCGATCGCGGCATGATTTTCGACGCGGTTGAGAGCTTTGCCAATGTCTCCGCCGCCCGCGTATCCCATCGTGCAGATCAACCCATAGCGACGCGGGATTTCGTATTCCTCCGGCTGTAGCAGATCGATCCCCTGCAATCCGAACTTCGCGGCGTGCTCGGCCAGTTTTTCGAGAGGGATGTGCTCGTAGCACCACTGACAGACCGATTGATGGATGCGCCCCTTGCGCGGCGTTACGTCAGCCTGCAATGCGCCGGCAGGAAGGCCGATCGCAGCGACGCCGGCAAAGGATGATTTGAGCAGTGTCCGCCGAGTGAATCGCCGCATAGGATGAAGAGATCGGAAAAAATGAGAACTGAGAACTGAAAACTGCAAACTGCAAACTGCAAACTGCCCTACTCTCGCCCTTCTTTCAAGGTAGTCTGGCAGTTGCTGGCTGCAGTCAACACCTGGTTGAAGGCTGTGTCTTTGCGCAAGTCTTTCAATAGCGGATCATCGAGCAACGCACCATACGCACAGTAGTTCTGCTGGACGGCAGCCTTGAGCAGGCGGAGGGCGGGCTCGTTCTGCCCGCAGGCCGCCATCAGCGCGCCCACGTGATACCAATTCTCCGCGTCGGGTTCCATCATGACCGACGATTCGGTCTCGCGCACGATCTTGGCAAGATCCGCGGGACGTTGCGTCGCCGTACACGCTTCCATCAGATCGCGGTGATAGGAAGACGCCTTGCCCATCGACCGGGCCGCCGAGCGCGCCTCAGCGACATTGCCTTCGCCCAGGTAGATGTACGGAGTGACCCACGCGGCCCACTCGGATCCAGCATCCAGTTGGACGAAATCCATCGCTCGGTCCGTCTTGCCCATCTCGAGGAACGACCACGCGCACGAACGGAAGCTGAAGTTTCCCGGATCCAGTTGCCGGGCCGTGTTGCATTCCTGCGTCGACTTATCCAGGATCCCCGCATAGCGCAAAACATAGCTGAGCGCAAAATGGGCATCGGCGCTCTGCGGCCGGCGCCGCACCAGGTCGGTGGCGGCATCGTAGGCTCGCCCCAGTTCGCCGCGCTCCACACGATTGGTAATCAGAAGGCTGGCCGCCATCACCCGGTTCGGGTCGAGCGTGACTGCGCGTTCATAAGCCGCGTTCGACTTCTGGAACATGGCCTCGCCGCCTCCGCCATACAGCGAATCGAAATAATATCGTTGCCCGAGAGCCTCCCACGCCGGTGCGTAGGTTGGATCGATCCCGACCGCCCACTCCAGCACTTTGATCGCTTCTTTGTTCGGCGCCGGATCGTGGGGCTGGGCTACGCTCTGCAAATAAAAGTTGTAGGCTTGCTGGTTCTTCGGCCGCGAGGCGGCCGCGTCGACGGATCCGGCCGCTCCTCCCAGGATCGGCAATAATCCTTTCTGCACCTGCGTCGTGATCTGATCGTTGAGCCCGATCAGATTGTCGACCTTTTCCGTAACATTCGCCTGCCAAAGCAGCCGGTCGGTCGGGACGTCGATCGCCTCGAGCGTGACCATCAGATTGTCGCCAACCTTGCGGAACGATCCCGATAGCAACCGCCCAACCCGGAGTTCCACTCCTACCTTCTTGGGGTCGAGATCGAGCGCAACGTACTTGCGAGTGACCGACGAAGGCCGCACTTCGAGCGTCCGCGAATAGGTGAGCACGCTGGTGAGTTCATCCGCCAGCGCGAAGCGCAGGTAGTCAATTCCGATGTCGCCGTTCATGTTTTGCAGCGGCAGAACCGCGATCGCGTTGCGCTGCTCCGCGTTGGCGACTTCACGATGCTTGTACCACCATGCGCCCACCGCCGATAGCACGGTAATCAGCAAACCGGCCATGGCCAGCAGGGCGTACGTCTGCAATTTCGAATTTCTGCCGAAGGTGCGCGTCGCGACCCGCAGCTTCGCGGTATTGCTGGGAGTCTTGATCGATCCGGATTCGGCCTCGCGCTTCAGCAACGCCAGGTCCGACCGCATGTCCGCAGCGCTTTGGTAGCGGTGCGTGCGATCTTTCTCCATAGCTTTGCCGATAATTCCCTCCAGTTCCACCGGAATCTTCGGGTTCAGGTCTCTTGGAGGAACCGGCTTGGCGTGCAGCACGGCATCGAGCGTGACCAGCGAGTTCGCCCCGGTGAACGGCTTCTTCCCGGTGGACATCTCATAGAGCACGACCCCGAAGGAGAACAGGTCGCTGCGCGCGTCGACGGTTTCGCTGCGTGCCTGCTCCGGCGACATGTAAACGGCCGTTCCCGGAATCACGCCGACCGCGGTTAACGACTGATCTCCCCCGTCCTCTTCCGATCCCAGGTTGTGCACCAGCTTCGCGAGCCCGAAGTCGAGCACCTTCACCTGCCCGCTGGGCGTCATGAAGATGTTGGCTGGCTTGATATCGCGATGGACGATCCCCTTCACGTGCGAGGCGATCAGCGCGTCGGCCACCTGCACGCCGACGTCGAGAACTTCCTCCAGCGGCATGGCGTGACCTGAGATGTGCTGCTTCAGGCTCTCGCCATCCAGCTTCTCCATGACGATAAAGGGATGGCCGTTGTTGTCTTCGATGCCGTGTATGGTGCAGATATTAGGATGGTTAAGCAGGGATGCCGCGCGGGCTTCGCGGGTGAACCGCTCCAGCGATTTGGGATCGCCAGCCAAATTTTCCGGGATGAACTTCAGGGCGACGTGCCGGCCCAGCTTCAGGTCCTCCGCTTCGTACACCACGCCCATACCCCCGCCCCCAAGCTTGCCCAGGACGCGATAATGGGATATCTGCTGGCCGATCATGAGAGCGTGCGACCTTGCTCGGCGGTAATGTTAGGCTGCCAACCGAATCCGGTCAACTGCCTTGTTCGGCCTGCCCGTGCAAGAGTTGAGGTTTCTCGCGCCAGTTCCGATGTTCCGGATTCCGGACGTAGTGCGCGGTGTTTCCCGCAACGAATCTCGTCTACGTCCTGAAGTAAGATGCGTCTTGTCCGCATTGCGGTTTGGATCGACTAGCATGGACACAGGAGGATTCTTCGATTTTCGATGCCTTTCGATCAGGAGATTACCGTGCAGAAAACCAGTTCTAGCCCCGACTCCACTTCCGGCGCACGTCCTCCCGCGCTTCCAGATCTGCAGCCAGCCATTCGGCGCCGCGCCGAAGAAATCTACAACCGAAGCGGCAGAATTCCGGGGCGGGACCTTGAGAACTGGGCGCAGGCCGAGCGGGAGGTTCTGCTGGAGGCGCAATCGGCTGACCGACGGTCGGCCATCGTCATTCGGGTCAATGGAGTGCAATACGTTGGCGAATACAAGAAGTCTTCGGCGCAGGGATACGTTCCCGGGGAATTTCGTCCTGGTGCGCCGGTCTCGGTGCGCTTCGACGGGGAAAAAATGATTGTAAAGCGCCCAAACGGCAAAGAAATGGAAACGACGATCGTGAAGAAGATCGGCTGAACGAGGCTGGTTTGTGAATGTCGCTCGTGGCGGCCTGGTTTCCTCTGTACCTTCGTGCCCTTAGTGGTTAGCGCTTTACGGCGGTTCACCCATCCTTACGCTATCTCGCCAGCGGACTTGCTATAGTGCAGAGATGTTGGATGTCCTGTTCCAGACCCAGAAGAGGCGGCCGCCTACACGCTCCTTTGCCTCGACGCTGCGGCATTTGGGGGCAGCCGGTTTATTCTTTCTCGCGATTCTGGACAGCTCCCCCCTGCCAACCTTCGGAGGTCCGGACATCCTGACAGCCCTCCTGGCTGCGGCCCATCATCCTCTGTGGTACGAGTATGCCGCCACGGCGACGGTGGGATCGCTGATTGGAGCGTTTTTCACCTTCCGGTTGGCTCGCAAAGCCGGCTCGGCCTACCTCGAAAAGAAATTCAAGAAGAGCAAAATGTCGAAGTTCCTCAAGTTTTTCAAGAAGTGGGGGACGGGAACCCTGGCAGCCTCGACTCTGGTTCCCATTCCCACGCCGACCAGCATGTTTTTCGCGGCGGCGGGCGCTTCCGATTACCCGCAGGGCCAATTCCTGGTGATTGTCGGAGTTTGCCGGGCGGCCAGATACTTCGGCATCGCTTACGTCGCCAGCCACTACGGCCGCTCTTTCCTGCGCGTGCTGCGTCATCCCTTGCAGCATTGGGGATGGCTCATCGTGGCCATGGCGCTGATCGGCGCGATGGTCTGGGGAGGAGTCGTCGTCAGCCACCGGCTTGAACCGGCCTCCGCAGACTGAGGCACTGTCGCTAATGAGCCGCGGGCATCCTTCCAAAGGTCGGTTTCATCGCCATGTATTTCGTATTGGTCAGCTGGTGTAGTTTCATATTGCTGTCGAGCACGAACATCTGATATTCCCCGGTCCACATTTCGCACTTGGGACGCTCTTCGCCGACCGCGACGTACTGGGCGCCCACACGATTCAATGCGGTGAATGCGATCGTTTGCCCGTCCAGCGACCACGCCGGAAAGCAGAAGTCCTGGCGCTTGGAAAACACCAGCCGTTGCTGCCCGGAACCATCCGGCGCCATCGTAAATAATGCCGGATGCTCGCCTTCGCGGTCCGAGACGAACACAATATCCTGGCCATTCGGTGACCAGGCTGGCGCGGACTCCTCGGCCTTATTGTTGGTCAGCCGCCGCACACCTGAACCGTCCGCGTTCATGGCGTAGATCTGAAACTTCCCATCGCGATTCGACGCGAACGCCATCTGTTTGTCGTCGGGAGACCACGACGGGGACAAGCCATGCTCGGCGATCCGTTTCATGTTGGAGCCGTCGGGATCCATCACCCAGATGGCTGGATTGCGGCTGGGATGTGGCAGTGCAAAGCTATAAAACGCAATCTTCTTTCCATCATGCGACCACACCGGGCCGCAGGAATCTCCGGAATTGATGGTGGTGATCCGTTTCTCGCCGGAGCCATCCGAGTTCGCCACGTAAATCTGCGAATACTGATCTTTGCGCAGGGAGCAGTAGGCAATCTTGGTGCCGTCGGGCGAAACCGACGGATCGTAGCCGTTGATGTGCAGTTCGGTAATCCCGGATCCATCCGGATTCATCATCGCCAACAGGTTCATCAGCGCGTCGGCGGAGGCATGAAACCGCATGCCCGGATCATCGACCGAATTGATGGCGCCTCCCACGACGTCGGCCGAAAGGTGCACCGATTCCGCCGTCCCCGTGACGATCGGATCGGGCCGCACGAATACAATTCTCTCGCTCGGCTTGCCCGCCTGCGAAAATCCTGTGGCGGCAACCAGCAGCAAACTCATCCGGAAAATTACTCGGAAGCATTTCATCGCGTAGTCCTCCCCATCTGCGGGAGAAGTTTAAGCCAAAGCTCCGCTCAAGTCAGTAGTAGTTAATTCGAATTCCCAAAATTGCCGGCGTCTTCCCAAAGACCCGCGTCTTCTCCAGTGGGCCGAGGGATCTCCCTCTAGGACAAATTTGTTGCACGGGAAATCTCTCCCTCCGCCTGAAAGGCGGCTCCGGTCGAGATGACGCCGTCACTCGTCCAGATATAGTCCCGCCGACGCCCCCACCCACTCCATGTTTTTGTTGTGATCCACGCCCATCATCAGGCCGCGCCCCGTGCGGATAATCGTCAGCACCGGCGTCAGTTCCTCCAGCCAGATATACATGACGCGCACTTCCGCTTTCGTGCTGCCGAAGGGAGTTTCGATCACCGGCTCAAAGTTCATCCGCTCCTGCAGGATGTAGTACGGTCGCTTCTCGGCCGGAATGGCCGCAATGTCTTCTTTTTTCGGCGCAATGATCACGCCCAGCCCGGCAAAGGAATACAGCGGCTTGAGCGCGTAATTTTCGAGATCGGCGGGAATCTCCTTCAGCCGATCGAGGAACCATGTTTTCGGCACGGAGCCGTGATGCAGATACGGAATCGAAAACTTGCTAATGCGGAAGTACCAGTTCGGATGTCCCGCCCACTCGACGTCGAGATCGTCGCGCCAATCGAACGCGAGCTTTACCTGCTTTCGCTCCAATTCGTCGACGATGGCACGATTGTAGATGCGCTCGATGGGCACGCGCTTTCCGGCGCGCTCGTAATACAGACGCGCCCCATCTTTTTTGATGTCGACGATATCGACGGTTCGAACGCCTAGCATCTTTTCGGTCAGCAGAAAATCCGGCAGCGTTTTCTGATGCTGCGGATCGATCTCCATCAGGATCACATTCTCCGGATCGTGATCCGCGACGATTGCCCGCCGCAGCAGGTCGCGATAGGAATCCGTCTCCAGTCCGTTCAGTAGATACTTCAGCCGGGACGCGCCCGAGGTCCGAGGTCCGAGGTCTGACGTCAGCTTTTCCAGTCCGTAAACGTCGATGTACGCTTCGGCCAGCGGCCCCTGGTAGGCGTAAAGAGAAGGGAAGGCCTGCAACTCCACCAGTTTCGGCTGAAGCTGGCCCTGCGAGTCTCGAACAAGCCCAAAATCCACCTGCACAAACATTGGATGCGGTGCTTCATTCGGCACCTTGAACTCAGCTGGCACCGCCTCCTCCGACTTCGCTCGGTACGCGGGATTGTCGACCAGTTGCCGGATCAGTTCCTTGCCATCCGCAGCCATGCGGTCGAGCAATTCTTTCGGAAAGAAACACGGCGTCTCAGAAAGCCGAAACTCCACGTGCGTTCCGCAGACATTGTCCACGCGCCGCAAGAATGTTTGATACTTTTCAGGAGTAAAGTTCGCGTTGAATTGACGACGCAAAGACGGAATCATAAAGAGGAGATCATACCTTCCCGTTGTCATCCTGAGCGAAGAAAAGCGCTCACTGTGTGAGCGCTTTTCGCAGTCGAAGGATCCCTATAGCCTGCTACACAATCTTGTCATTCCGACCGAAGCGAAGCGAAGTGGAGGAACCTGCTGATCGCCAACCCGACCACGGTTCCTGTACTTTGCTTCACAGTCGAAAGCCAGAACTCACCCTCTACGCCTCCACCAGAAACTTCCCCTCGCGCATAATCTGCTCGTCGTCCACCCAGATATTGAACTTCCGCCCAACAACATCAATGTGCGTAGTCGAATCCCAGTCCGCGCCGGTGTGCGCACCGTAAGGATTGCCAAACGCGATATGCACCCCGGGATATTTCTCGTCCTGCAGAATCTGCCCGATCACTTCCTTGAGATCGATGTTGGTTCCAATGGCAAACTCGCCCACGCGGTCGCTGTTTTCATCGGTATGGGTATACTTCCAGAAATCGTTTTCCAGTTCGTGATTCTCCGAGTGCGCCTCGGTGAGCCGGTTCCCCTTGATGTGTACGGTCAGCGGATTCTGCTTCAGGTCGCCAAACTTCGCGCACAGATAATCCCCGACGACGCCGTCGATCACAAACGTTCCATTGACTTCGCCGGGCGTGGTAAAAATCTCGCCGCCCGGAAGATTCCCCCATTTTTCCCGCGAAATAATCCCGCTGGTCTTCAGCCACTTGTAATTCGGATTCAAATCCGCCGTCAGATCGGTTCCGGCCGCGGTCGTCGCTCGAACCTTTTTGGCCTTGCGCACCATTTCCACGACTTTCTGGCTCAGCCGATCGACACGCTGAAAATCCGCCCGCATTCCTTCCAGCATGATCTGGCGGTTGATGTTGACCATGTGCGCATGGCGAATCTTGCGGCGATTGACTACGTCGGTCATCTGGATGCGCGAGCGCAGTTCGTTGGTCTGGGCCTGCACCGCAAAGATGGAAACCTGGCTGGTCTCGAGATCGTTGAGAATCTCGCGGGGCAGATCCTTGAGGGGACGTTGCGCGAGTTCTTCCAGGATCCAGGCGTGGTACGGGGCTCCCAGTTTCTCAAGTTCGGCCACGATCGCGGCTGCAATCTCGATCGTTGCCTCATCCGTGATGACGCATACTTGTTCCTGCGGCTGTATGCGCAGGCACACGTTGACCGCATTGCGGGCGCCCGGAGCGAACCCAGCGTCAAAAGGAATCTTGTTCAGTGATTTGTGATTGGAACGTACGGAAATACTCATCAACCTATTTTTCTGGCGGCGGCCGGTTCTTCAATGTCCAGCCCCGCTTCTGTCTCCTCGATGATGTAATCGACCACTTTCTTCAGGTCCCCGGTCTGCTCGAAGACGCGCAACTGGCGGTCGGCGCCGCTGCCGCCTTCCATAATCTTATGGATGTAATTCAGCTCCTCGCGCGAATCGAGTTCGTCCACCACGTCGTCGACGAACTCCAGGTACTCATGCACTAGGTCGCGGGCCGGCACTTCTTTCTGCTTGCCGAAATCGATCAGCTTCCCGTCGAGCCCGTAGCGCGCGGCGCGCCACTTGTTTTCCATGATCAAGGCGCGGCGATACAGGCGGAATCCCTGATTTGCTGTATAGAGCTTGTACAGTTTCGCCACCGTGGCCTGGATCAATGCCGCCAGCGCGATGGTCTCGTCGGCGCGCATCGGAATGTCGCACACCCGGAACTCGATCGTATTAAAGAATGGATGCGGCCGGATGTCCCACCAGATCTTCTTCGCATTGTCGATGCAATTGGTTTTGATCAGCAGCTTGATGAAGTTTTCGTACTCGCCCCAGCTCGGAAAGTAGTCCGGAATATTCGTGCGCGGAAATTTATCGAATACCTTGCAGCGGTACGATTTCAATCCGGTGTTCATCCCCAGCCAGAAGGGCGAATTGGTCGAGAGCGCGAGAATGTGGGGCAGGAAATAGCGCGCGTGATTCATCATGTGAATCGCGGTCTCGCGATCCTCGATGCCGATGTGGACGTGCAATCCGAAAATCAGGTTGGCACGCGCCACCAGTTGCAGGTCTTCGACAATATTCTTGTAGCGCTGGTCGGGATGAATCTCCTGTTCGCGCCAGTCGGAAAACGGGTGCGTGGCCGCCGATGCCAGCCGCAGATTATTTTCCCGCGCCAGCCGCACCATGTTGCTGCGCAGCTTCTTGACCTCGGCCTTCGCTTCCTTGATGTTCTGGCAGATCGACGTGCCCACCTCGACCACGGACTGGTGCATCTCGGCCTTCACCCGTTCCTGGAGAATCATCCGTCCCTTCTCCAGAATTTCGGCCTGCACGTGCGAACGAAGATGCCCGGTGACCGGGTCGATCGTCTGATATTCCTCTTCAATTCCGATGGTGAAAGTAGGCTGCATAATCTATGTTCTGTGATTCCGAGCGAAGTCGAGGAACCTGCTGTTCGCCGGCCACCCCACCCGCCGGGGAAGTTCTAACAGTATAACAATCCCGGGAAGAGTATCCCCGGCGTCAATTCAGTCCCATTCCTTGTTTTCCCGGACTCTGGCCTTAACGATCTTTTTCAGAAGCGCATCCGGAAAGCCCTTCTCGGGCGGGAATTGGAGGGTCCCTTTCGAGGTGCGGTAGCCCTTGAGTTCTTTCTCGAACTGATCGAGTACGCTGGATCCGGTCGGGAACAGGCTGCAATGCTTCTTGAACGCCGCGTAGCCGATAAGCATCCCGTTGTACTTGAACATCGGCATACCGTAGCTGATGACCTCGGTCGTCTCTTTCGGCACCACCGACCGAATCACGGCACGGATGTGCTTGAGAGTAGTGCGTGCAGGCTCCGGCGTGTTCACCAGATACTCGTCCACAGTCTTCGCTGGTTTGCCTTTCATGAATTTGTCATCCTGAGCGAAGCGAAGGACCTTTGTAATTTGCCTGCACTGCACGAGCCACCGGCTGGTTGCACAGGTCCTTCGGACCGCAAAACCTGCGGTCCTCAGGATGACAACGGTGTTTCTCGCGCGAGTTGCCCCGCTGATTAGATCGCCTAAACTTGCGTACGCGAACTGCTACTTCCCCGGCTTCCGCTTCCGTGCCGCCACCCACTCCGGCGCTCCCTTTTTCTCCGGCTTCCCAGAAGCCCCCGCCAGAAATCCCGCCCAGCGCAATTCCTTCACCGGATTTTCCCCGCTCAGCGCCATCTTCACCGCCATCTCGGCGACGGCATTGACGATCCAGTCGAAATTCTCTTGCCCGACCGAGGTAATCTCGGCATCCGGTGCGGGATTCAGGAAATCAATGGCGTATGGAACTCCAGCCTCGACCGCGAACTCAACGGTATTCAAGTCGTAGCCCAAAGCGCGGCACAAGCTGAGAGAATCCTTGATGATGCGATCCCGCAACGCTTCCGACGAAGGCGGCGGATTTCCCTTCACATAGCGCTCATGATGCGGCGCCTTGGGATCGTATTTCATGATGTGCACTTTTTCCTGCCCCACCACATAGCAGCGGTAATACTCGTCGAATTCCACGCCGTGCTGCAGTGTCATGCACAGCCGGCCGGTCTGATTGTAGTGATGAAAGAACTCCTCCGGATTATGCACCTTGTACACATGCTTCCATCCGCCACCTGAATAAGGCTTCAGAAAAGCGGGGAAGCCGACGTAATCGAATAGCTCCTGCCAGTTCAGCGGAAACATCAGGTTCCGCATCGACTGGTCGGTCGTTCCCTCAGGATGCTTGTTATGCGGCAGAATGATCGTGGGCGGAATGGCCACGCCCATCTTGTGTGCCAGAGCGTAGTTGAAGAACTTGTCGTCCGCCGTCCACCAGAACGGATTGTTCACCACGATCGTGCCGTGCAGCGCCGCGTTCTTCAAATACGCCCGGTAGAACTCGATGTCCTGCGAAATGCGGTCGATGATGACGTCATATTTCTTCGGCTCATCCATGCGGATGCCGCCGATCTTTACAAACTCCGCCTCAACGCCTTCGATCTTCATCGCGTTGATCTTCTCCACCAGCGCCGGCGGAAACGTATTTTCCATGCCAAACAAAATCCCAATCTTCTTCACGACTCAATCTCCATTCCTAAAATTGCACATTCGAAATTGTCATCCTGAGCGAAGTCGTTGGTCGCGAAGCGAACCAGCGACGCAGTCGAAGGATCCCTATGGTACTTAAAAATACTTCGCCGCCATCCTCTGCCAGAGCGGCCAATCGTGTTTCGAATTGTCGTTCCAAACATCTAGCCAGTGCGGGATCGCCTTGCCGTTCAGAATCGCCGAGAATTTTATATTCTGGTCGAGGCAGATGTCCCAATCCGCCGATCCCAGCACAATCCTCATCTGCCGATAGCGGCTGAGGAACCAATCATCTGTCATGTTCGGAATGAAGTCTGGAGGATTGTTGAAGTAGCAATCATTGTCGTAATAGCCGTCGAGAAATTGATGGATATCGAATGCCCCGCTCATGCTGACGCAATGCGTCACCACGTCCGGATGCTTAAGGGCGAAATTCATCGCATGATATCCGCCAAAACTGCATCCGGTGACGGCCAGTTGCCACGCCTGATTTTTCCAGCGAATGAACGGCAGGACCTCATGCAGAATGTAGCGCTCATACTGCAAGTGGCGCATGACGCGCACGTGCGGATGCACTCCCTTGTTGTACCAACTCTCGCTGTCGACGCCATCGGGACAAAATATCTGGAGCTCCCCACGTTCGATCTTCGGGGCCAGCACGCCAATCATCCCGCGGTCTTCGTACTCGAAAAACTTTCCCATCGAAGTAGGAAAGACCAGCACCGGAGTGCCCGCATAACCGAAGACGAGCGCCTCCATGTCGCGGCCAAGTTCCTGGCTGTAGGCTTTGTGATATTCGCGATTCATCGTGAAAGGTAGAAACGTTCCCCGCGCTGCGGTCCCAGGACATGGCTGGGCGATGTCCCCGTGCAGACGAAGTATCTTACCCGATGAAACCCCGAAAGCCCTAGGGCAGAGGAGATATCCCCGCTGTCTCGTCAAAATTGCCAGGTTGGGAGCACTGTTGTGCCGAGAAAATTTGGGGACAGCCGCCCCGAGCTGTCCGTTCGAGCGCAGCTCGAAACTTTAGGCTTTGGACATGTGCACCGCGATGATCTGCCAGACATCGCCATGCTTCTGGAACACGGTCGTCATGCGAATTTCTTCCGGCTTCTGCGGATCCTCCATCTCGACCTGTCCCATCACCACTGCCGTGTCGCCGAAGATTCCCACCGAGGAATTCTGCAAGGTGCATTTCGGCATGTGATTCGGGCTGGATCCGCTGGGCGGCACAACGTCATTCTTGCTCAGCACGCCCCCGCCAAAAGATGTGCCCATGAAGTCGTTGGAAAACATCTTGCGCAGCGCGTCCAGGTCGGGAACGGCCGCTGCGTCGAGCCACGCCTGTTCCATCTTCCGGAAATCGTCTTCGCTGGGAGTTGCCGCCGAAGAGGCTGAATTTGGCCGCCCGAATGCGACCAATGAGATACAGGCTACGACAGTCAATGCTGCGAACCAGGGCTTCATGACGGACTCCTTGGAGTTTTCGTTGGGGACCCGGTGTTCTTGGAACAGTAGACACCGCAGACGCCACCACAGTTCCAAATCATTTCGAGCGACAAGAATCCGACCGACAAAGAAAAAGGCCCGCTCTTTGCGGAGCGGGCCCTGTCATGAAAAACGTCGAGGTTCTAGCCACCGTTTGAGCAGACACCCAAACCAAACGGGTTATTGTGGAATGTCAACTCATTGTCGACCGAGGTGCTCGTCGGTGCTCCAAAGTAGCCAAGGAAGGTCAAATCCTGCAGGTTGTAGGTGAATCCGTTCAGCGCGTACGGGAAAGCTCCATAGTTGGTGAAGCCCTCTTCGGGATCTCCCACTTCCAGAATTCCGCAGGCTACCGGGTTGCCGTTGATGTTGACGACCAGGGGGTCGTCAGCCCATTCGGCAATTTCATGCGACAACGCCGAAACGTCCTGCGCGAAAACCCCCGCTGTGCCAATGTAGGTGGAGTACGCGTAAGCCTGGGGCGCTGCCGCGCTGCCCATGGAATTGTGGTATCCGCCCACGCAGCATCCGCCCGACTCCGTCAGGTAGGCTTCGTAGGTGATGAAGATGGGCAGTGAACTCGGCGTGATCTGGGGATGAGCGGTGATGTAGGCCTCCAGTTGAACGTCGAACCAGTTGATGTCGGCAGTGCCCACTTTGAGTCCAAACACGGTTTCGATTCTGCCATCCGCCTTGGGAACAGTCAGGGTCAGAGCCGGCAGCATCCGCGGTTTTCCCAGCAAAAGGTGATATCCGGGAGCAGCCGATACCTGGCCCCAGAAGTTGCCGCGCTGGAAGGCATCGATATACTGCGTCGTCCCCAGGTCCGTGCCACCCGAGGTGAAGTCGACTCCGCTCACGAAAATTGGGGAACCAACCGTATTCTGCATGACGGTTTGCCCGTTCGAGATCTTCTTGTTCGGGCTGAACGTGGTCGTGCCCGTGGACGTGACGTACTGCAGCACGACGGGAATCACAAATACCGGAACTGTGGTGGATGCCCCCGAGGAGGGTACGCTTCCCACCATGTTGTAGTGGTAGGCGGTTGACTGGTACGTGAACGATCCATTCCACGTCTTGAGCGGAGTCGCTGTCGTGGCAATGTCACTCCGAAGATTTGGTTTCGGATGCGCGTACAGGGGACGTCCCGGAATCGTATCGGCCTGCACTTCCTGGGCAATCGCTGTCGAGGTGAAACAGGTGAGTAAAGCAAACGCAGCCAGGAGGCTGAGCACGGTATTTCGTCGCTTCATAGTGAATTGGTTCTCCTTGAAGTTTTCAGACAAGTTATTTGTTCGCAGCTGGAAATGAAACTGTTGGCATCCGGAAGATCCTTGATCATCTCCGGAAGCAGGGGATGAAAGGTGGGATTGATTCTGCTCAGGTTCGCGGTCTCTGTCAACTGTGAAGGTTCTTGCAACCTGCGCCGATTCACCCCATTACGAGTTCTGTATTTCAAGACAGGGATTTCTCCGGGAGATTTCGCAGCGGAAAAAATAATGCGCGGAAATACTTACCAGGTTTCGTGCGACTGGGGGAGCAAATCCGGGACAGGCATCGATGCTGAGCTCATCTCGAAGCGATTAACGCTTGTACAGGAAGACAGCCAGCGCAATCAGAGCAATGGTGATGACCCAGAGAATAATATCCTTGCTGCCCTTCTTTTCTTTTTCGTCAGCCATAGCAGGCAGTACACCACACCTGAAATCGCGGTTCAAGTGGCATGCGAATTTCCCCGGAACTCACGGGTTTACGGCTTTGATTCCGCCGGGACCGTTCCCGATCGCTTGTATCCCTTAAATTTCACAACCTCGCGCACATGGACCGACTCGACTCGAAAGTGCAAAGTGTCGTCCACCCGGGTATAAGCCGGAAACCAGAATCCATCCACGATCTGCCGGTAGCTGACAAACATAGGCCGCACATCCATCGGCTGCTTTTTCTTCTTCGGGACCACGTCCGGCACGCTCTTTCCGCACAACTTCACCACCTGGAGATCGCGGCTGTCGACCCAGACGCGTCCCTGAAAATACCGCTTCTTGTTCTCCTGTTTTTTCGGCGAGACGTGAAAAACAAACGTGTCCAGATCATCCACGTGCTGTTGCCCGGCATAAGTCAGGTTGTACTGTGCGGCATCGTCGGCGGTCAGGATCCAAGGCATGAAGGTGTGGATGTCGTCCATGTCTTCCGCCGATAGTTGAATGCCGCGCAGGGTCGGCTGTTCCGCGAAGGTTACGGTCTCCTGTCGTTTCCCTTTGTCGTCGTAAGAGACGGTGGAGATTTCATGAAATTGCCCGTCCACCGTCTTGTCATTGAGCGTCTGCACCAGCACATCCTGCGTATAGGTGTAATGCAGCCGCGCCGCTTTTACTTTGCGTTTCTTCCGCGGTGAATTTCTGGATCAGTTCCTGCGGCGTCATGTTTTTCGGGGGCGCCGTGTCGAGAACGCCGTTGCCGTCCGCGCAATCGGTCTGGGCCTGCGCGCCCGCCACCAGCGTGCTTATGGTCAGGGTCGGCGCAAGAAGCAGAAGCACCCACCGCAATGCTCTCACTCGCGGGTTCAGCGCGCTCATGAACGGCTCTCCATTTCTGTTTAGCTGGGAAACATACACCGGTAGCGCCGGGGGCGCAATCTGATCAAAGTTTTGTTGCCGCTTGCTTCCCCGAAAGAGCGTCTTCCCTAAAATGTGCAAAGTCTTGCGTGCGCCCTGAGCTTTCATCTGCAAACACAAGAAAACAAGGCCGTTTCTGTTGGCACGGGGGTTGCACTATTCTTTGTGGAATCGGTACAACCACCTATGAAAACCACATTGCTGATCTTGTTGATCTTGTGTACGGCCACTGCGTTTGGACAGACGGCTGGAGTGCTCTCGAGCCAGCCGGTCGTCATCCATATCCCCGACAACCCGCAACACGCTGGTTATCAGTCGATGGCTACTGAAAAGCCCATCGTTGGAGGCGGCTCGGACACGTACAGCTACGCCCAGGGCGAGCGGCCGTTGTGGGAGTTTGGCCCGGTCTCAGAGCCCACTCCTCTTGGCGATGTAGCCCGCGCCTATCGCAAGGAAAAACAGGCGTTCAAGAAGGCGGAGTTCGTTCTCGAAAAGCAGGGCTCGTAACGTTCTAGCCGGGGACGAGCGAAGGTTCGTCCCTGGCAAAAAGCGCTTGTCCTGGTGAAATGGACATCGTCTCGACCCCGTCGGCCTGCTTTGCGGCGAAAAGTGGCATTTCCCTCCCGATACACAAAACGATTCCCCCATCCGCGGCATCACACAAATACAATTAAGATTCAAAAGAACCACAACCGCTAGTCTGTCTGGTTGTACCCGCGGAAGTGTTCAGTTTTTCCCACAAGGGAGGAAAAGCAGGGATGAAGCGCTGCAAGACGCATGTGGTCCGCGTGTGTTTGTTTCTCTTGGCCACGGTCCCGGCCTATTGTCAACGAGGGACCCTGGGCATCGATGTAGGTCAGACCTCCGATAAATTCGGCGCACTGCCTTCGGTCAATGGTTTGGAGTTCGACGTCGATGGCCAGATCACGGTGATCAAAGGCAAGCAGAAAAACGGGTCGCCGAGCATCGTTGCCGGAGGCGAAGTCCGCCTGCCGACGGATACCGGGAATCATGCCAAGGAATACTCTGTATTTGGTGGCCCGATGTTTCAATATCACAGGCTGACGTTCGGAGTGGAGGCACAGGTCCACAAGATCATTCTTCCGACGCAGTCCCTCGATAACCAGTTTTTCGTTCGGGATACGATGGAATTGCTGGAACTTCCGGTAGTGTTGAGATACACGTTCGGCACGCCCGGTGCCATCAAGCACGCGTTCCTGCAAGCGCAGGGAGCGCCGGAATTCACGCCGCGATGGCATACCGGGACGGGATCACTGCTCGCTTTACCCAATCCAACGCTCGATCACGGGTATTTCATCCGGGGAAGTGCGGGCTACACGTTCGGCAAGTGGTACGCCAAGGCCACTTACGAGACACGCTACTTCAAGTTCAGTCCCACCACGGGCAATCCCAACGGCCTCTATAACTGGCGAAGCGATCTCATCAGTGGCGGCGTCGGATTCGTCTTCTGAAATTTGAAAAATGTGAGCGCCACCGCGCTTTCATCAGAAAGCGGGGGCGGCGGCTCGTCTGATTTCCGCCGGGACGGCCTCAAGCGCCTGCACGGAAGATCGAGTATTGATGAGTGCCGCCGATTTTCTCGAGCATCGCGGACTCGGTCAGCACGTGCTCCAGTTGCGGATTGTGATAAATCACGAACGCCGGCCGCGGATTTTTCTGCAGCGTCTTTTCAAGGTTGGCAAGAGTACGACGCATGCCCGTTTCTGCAAACGGGTTGAAGAGATAGATGAGCACGGGCCCGTCGGGAAGCGGGAAGGTGGTCGCATCGGCACAAGCCGCCTCAAGCGCGAAACATTTTTGCGAATCGCTCTTATAGGCTGCGAGATTCTGTTGCGCGATCTGGTGGAGCGCCGGAAGCAGTTCCACTCCAACGACGCGGCGAAAGGGATAGTCCGCGGCCATCAGCAGCGTCCTGCCCTTGCCTGATCCGAGATCGACGAAGGTGAATTCGCCGAAGTTCAGTTGTGTCAATCCCAGAAGCGTATCGAGCATTTCGCGGAAGAGTTCGGGCTCAGTCGGTTGATAGGGCGAGTGAAAAATACCGAGCAGCCGCTCGCGCCAGCCGACGGCGCCGCTGGTCGTATTGACGCGATAATCCCAGTCATACTCGGCGTCCCCATAGAGCTGGCGCAGGCGAGCCGGCGTCGAGTTTCGAAGAAACTCCCAGAGCGAAGCGAGCAGGTCCCGGGTGGCGGCTAGACTTCCAGCGCTGGCGGCCCGATCTCTCCAATACTTACGGGCAGCGGACAGAATGCGCGGCTCTGGGTTGGAAGGATCCATGGGAAGATTTTGGCGGAGATCGTGCCTGTCAGCTTCGTTTCGCAGCAATGATACGAAATGCCAAGGGCTTTCACCACGGGGACACAGCGGGTCACAGGGGAAACCTGACGATCGATAAATATCGATCTGCTACGACTTGGCGTGGAACTTCGGGGGGGCAGGTTTATATCCGGGCGGAACGCCCTTGGTGATAAAGGGAAAATCATCGGGCTTCGCCACCAACACCTGTCCGTCGTAACTCAATTCGTACGGATTGCCGTCCGGATCGAGCGGAAGGCCCGCCAGGTGTTCGGCCGCCACCACTTCCCAAAGGCTGGCAGGGAGGCGTCCGTTGGCAGCGTTGAAGCGAGCGACCGCAGCCTCGAGATTGGTCACTTCTTCGTCCACTGCGAGGGCGCGCAGATGTTCCAGCGCATTCTGACGGATGTTCGCCTCGTGCGCGGATTCGTATGTCGCACTCCACAGCATGCGCGCCGTTGCGAAATCCTCCGCGTGTTCTGCCATTCTCGCGGCGAGCATCCTTAAGAAGGGATGCGCGTCCGGCACTTGCGATCCGCGGGCAAACACCTCGCCCGCTCGCTGGTAGTCCTTGAGTTCGGTGTAGTAAACGAAGCCGAGGTCGTAGTAGAGATGCCAATCGTTGGGATTGTTCTGGATGCCGTATTCCATCAAGTGAACCGCGCGCATGGGTTGCCCGGCCCCATTGGGCGGCGCGGGAGCCAGGAAGCTGGCTCCAAACTCGTACGCCGGAATCATGTGCGGGTCGAGCGTCGTCGTGATCTCAAGCAGTGGCGCCAGTTCGTTGTAACTGTGTGACAACAGAAAGTGCCGATGCCCAAAATACTGCACGGTTCGGGTCCAGTAGATGCAGGCCATCAGCCCATCGAACCCCAGGCTGGCGCGTTTCACAATCTTGGGCGAATCGATGTAGAGAACATCTTCGATGGTCGCCTTCGGACGAATCTCGTCAATGTGATGCAGCAGCAGGATGCTCGCAGTCATCGAGACGGCAAGACTGGTCGCGGCCACGATGGTGGTGCGGGTGCGGGCATTCATGGTGTCACTTCAAATTCCTGCGCTCAAAGATCAGCACGGCGCCACTGAGCGCCATTGCCGTATAGAAAAGAGCGTAAAGAGTATTTTGCAGGATGAGTTGCGAACTCACCGGCTGTTGATGCGCGACGGCGCTGATGACATTCAATGCCGAAAAATTCGGGACGAGATACGCTGCGCCGGTAGCGATCCATCGGGTCACGCCGCGAGTCAAGTAGGCGAATCCGCGCAAATCTTCCGCAAAACTGCCAATCACAAACAGCGAGAAGGCGAACACCGCGGAAAGCAGCGGGGAAGAGAAGGACGAGAACAGCAAGGCCAGCGAACAGATAATCAGGAATTCAAGAATGATGAAATACAGTGCCACCAGGATCAGAGCATCCGGCCGCGTGAATTTGTGAGCCACGTAGAGCAGCGCGCCGAAGACTCCAATGGCCATGAAAAAAGTATTTACGACCAGGGTGCCAGCGAGTCCGAAAAATTTGCCGACAATGAACTCCCACCGCCGCACCGGCCGTGACAAAACGGTATAGAGCGTCCGCTTCTCGATTTCTTTCGAAACCAGGCCAATGCCGATGAAAATGGCAATGACCACGCCAAACATGGTGACAGCGGTCAGCCCCAGGTTGACGACCACGAGGCGCTCAATGTCGATCGAAATCTGTCCGACAAAGATGGCCGCGCCCGACAGCAACAGCGCGAACGCGATCAGATTGTAGAGAACCCGGTCGCGAACCGCTTCGCGAAAGGTGTTCGACGCAATGTGAACGATTCGTGCGCTCATGCCAGAGTCCCCGCCGTGGTTTGAGAGTGCTGCAACTTCTCGACGAAATAAGCTTCCAGCGACGTGCGCAGCGGAATAATGGCAATCAGGCGGATGCGTTCGCGCCGCAGAGCGTCAATCGCGGCATCCTGCTGGTTCTCCGGCAATACCGCGCGAACCGTCTCTCCGCTGACGTGGCACTCGGCGCCCAGCGCCTTCATGGAAGCAGGAATCTGCGTTCCTTGCCACACCACTTCGACCTTCCCCTGCACGCTCGAGGTCAGATCCTCGACGGCTCCGACTCCGCGCAATTCGCCCTTGTTGATGATCGCCACTCGATCGCAGAGCGCCTCGGCGTCCGACAAAATATGCGTCGAGAAAAATACCGTCTTGCCCTCTTGCTTGAGTTGCTCCATCAGGTCGCGAACTTCGCGGCGGCCGAGCGGGTCCAAGCCGGACATCGGCTCATCGAAGAACACCAGCTTGGGATTGTGCAAAATGGCCTGCGCGATCCCGGTCCGCTGCAGCATGCCTTTGGAGAACTTGCGCAACTGCACGCCCCGGATGTCAGTCAAACCGACGCGCTGCAGAACCTCTTCGATGCGGTGCTTGCGGTCTTTTGCAGGAACGCCGGAAAGCTGCCCGTAGTAATCGAGCAGTTCGTGAGCGGTGAGATAGTCGTAGAAATAGGGCTGCTCGGGGAGAAATCCAATCTGTGCTTTAACCTCGGGATCGGTCCAATCCTTGCCCAGAATGCGAGCCTTGCCCGAGGTCGGGAAGACCAGGCCCATCAGCATCTTCAGGGTCGTGGTTTTGCCCGCGCCGTTGGGGCCGAGAAAGCCGAAGATCTCCCCTTCTTCCACGGTGAGGTGCAAGGGCTGCAAAGCGCGTTTGGGACGCTTGCGCCAGAAGCCCACCATGTACGTCTTTTCCAGACCAAGAATTTCAATCGCAGCCATTTGGGAATCGCGACGTCGAGGAAGTTATCTCCGAAAAATAATTATATGCACAGACCACCGACGCAGGAAGACGAAGCTGGTTACGACGGTCACGCCCGGTGAAGGAAAGCTTTCCGGCCGAAATCCTGCGCGAAGATTCCGGCGCCGTCGCTTCTCAGGTTGATATAAAGCCCGCAGGATTTACTGCGCCACGGGAAAGGCAAGACAGGATGCCAGGTTGTTGACCGGTGTGTCGCCTACGGTGGCCATCTGGGAGCGCAGAACGCCATCATTAGTCGAACAGTAGTCGTGGTTTCCAGTGGAATTGACGGCCTTTGGGGCCGCTCCCCCTACAAAGGCCGTATTGAAGGTAGCGCCGCCGGTCACGATGCCGGTAGCCAGAAAGAAGTATCCGCTTTTGCCTGGGCTCCCCGGGGTAGCCGCCGACAAAAGGCTGTCGAGCAAGCATGCGGTGGTTGACGCCGGAGTGCAGGGAACGGCACCGCCGAGCGATCCAATGTCGGGCGAATAGCCGACCGTCGGATACGCCGTAAAGTATGCGACCTCCGCGCTTTTGATGGCGCTGATGGAGCCAACGGCCGAAGCTTCGTTGGCGGAGAGCCGGGCCTGCAAGAGGCTCGGGATCGCAATGGCGGCGATGATAAGGATGATCGCCACTACGATCAGTAACTCGATCAGCGAAAACCCTTTCGTCGAACTCATGAGAATGACTCCCAATGGACTCGGGTGAATCAACGACAGGGGGATGTCTTGAAATTAACTTGCAGGTATCTCGCCAATTTCAGCCCAGACTACAAATCGTTCGTAACCGGTTACCGGCTTGATTTCGGCTGTTTGGATGTTCGGCAACTCCCGAAGCGGGTCTAGAAATCAGAAAGGGCAGCGAACTTGCGTTCGCTGCCCCCTCATTGTTGCGCCTAGGTTTCAGCTGCTTACTGGTTGAGCGGGTTGAAGGTCAACACGCCAGCTTCAGTGTTGGAGCAAGCGCCGGCCGGGTCGACGCGAACTACTGCATCTTCCTCAGCGCAGAAGCCGCGGATACCGGTCTGGTTGATCGTCAACGGAACTCCAACGATCACATAGCCCACGTTCACGCCGCCCGCGACGGTGCCGGTGCCGGTCTTGAAGGAATAGCCGCTCTTGCCGCCGCCAGCCGGGTTGCCGTTGTTGGCCAACACGGAGTCAATCAGGCAAGCTGTGGTCGAGCTCGGCACGCAAGCCGCGCCCAACGCTCCACCCAGGTTCACCAGGGCGGGCGCAAAGCCAACCGTCGGATACGCCGTTTGATAGGTGATTTCCGCGGTGTTGGTGGTACGAACGGAAGCCACAGCAGACGACTCATTGGCCGCCATACGAGCGCGAAGCAAGTTCGGAATCGCGATAGCTGCGATGATCAGGATGATAGCCACAACGATCAGCAGCTCGATCAGTGAAAAACCCTTTTGTTTCCGCATTGTACTTTTTCTCCCCAAAGCCCTTCGATTTTTGAAATTTATCCGGTCGGTTATGACTCAAGTTCGTTCAGTCGCAATAATGAGTGCACTCACCGTTCCAAACCAGCCAAGTGAGTCGATCTCGCGCAACATCTTTACTTGCACCACTGGAGCTCGGGCTAACTTCATCAATTCTAATCTTCTTCTGGCGGACTGGCGATAAATGCTACCCGCCTGACAATTTGTGTCACCTGGTAATAAGAACGGCAGGTTACCTCGGGCTTGCAGGGGAGAACACAGATTTTCGAAGAAGTAAGGAGGTTCTAATTCGTGGGGACGCTTGCCCAGGTCTGGCGACCAGGAAGGAGCTTTCGGCAGCAAAAGTAAAAAGGAGCAGCGAACTTGCGTTCGCTGCTCCCCTGGCTCGTACCCTCCCCCGAGTACTTTGCCAAAAACAACTTGCTCAATTACTGGTTGAGCGGGTTGAAGGTCAGGATGCCCGCTTCGGTGTTGGAGCAAGCGCCAGCCGGGTCGACGCGAACCACTGCATCTTCCTCAGCGCAGAACGCGCGGATGCCGGTCTGGTTGATCGTCAAAGGAACCGTGACGACCGTGTAGCCGACGTTCACGCCGCCCGCGATCGTGCCGGTGCCGGTCTTGAAGGAATAGCCGCTCTTGCCGCCGCCAGCCGGGTTGCCGTTGTTGGCCAACACGGAGTCAATCAGGCAAGCTGTGGTCGAGCTCGGCACGCAGGCCGCGCTCAACGCTCCACCCAGGTTCACCAGGGCGGGCGCAAAGCCAACCGTCGGATACGCAGTCTGATAAGTGACTTCCGCGGTGTTGGTGGTACGGACGGAGGCGACAGCAGACGACTCATTGGCCGCCATGCGGGCGCGAAGCAGGTTCGGAATAGCGATAGCTGCGATGATCAGGATGATAGCCACAACGATCAGCAGCTCGATCAGTGAAAAGCCCTTCTGTTTACGCATCTCGATTGTCCCCTTGTTTTATTGTCTTTGGTAAAGTCTCTGGTCACGAATGACGCAGTCGTGCTTGATATTGCATTCGGTACGCCAAAACCGCCAGTTACCTTGGTTCCTACGGGCCTGTCTGGAAGAGCTTTATTTTCACTGCGTGCCTTGTTCCGTCACCCCCAGGTAACGTCTTACCCAGGCCGACCGCTGGCAAATTTCGGCGAATCGATGACAATTCGTGTCAATTCGGAATTTGGACCAATGCCATTTCGGGAACGCTCAGTAACCCCCGAAACTTATGAGCAGTTCGTGTGAATTCAGTGATTCCCACGTCTTGCTAAAGCTGCGAGACATGGTGCACCTGCAAAAATGGGGATCCACAGCAGCCGGCGGGCCGTAGAATGTCCCAGGCCAGTTCGAAGCCGCCTTATGGATCTCTCCAAAGACGCATTGCAAATCGACGACGACATTGCGCGGGCGTGGACCCTTCCGGCACGTGCTTATATTGATCCTTTGTTCTTCGCGATCGAGAAAAGCAAAATCTTCTCCCGCACCTGGCAGGTGGTGGGGCACAGCAGCCAGGTCGAGAAGCCGGGCGACTATTTCACTACTGAATTAGTCGGAGAACCCCTGCTGTTGGTGCGTGGGGCGGATGGAACGCTGCGCGGTTTTTATAACGTATGCCGCCACCGCGCCGGACCTCCGGCCGAAGGATGTGGATCGCGCAAACTGTTTCGCTGCGGATATCACGGATGGACCTACGGCCTCGACGGTTCTCTCCTCAGCGCAACCGAGATCGAAGGCGTGGAGAATTTCCGCCCCGAAGATTTCGCGCTGGCGCCGGTTCGAACCGAAGAATGGTTCAACCTGGTCTTCGTCAATCTCGATCCGCAAGCTGATCCTCTGCGCGGGAGTTTAGGGACGCTGCCGGAACAGGCCGAAAAATACCCCTTTCGCACGATGAAGCTGTTTGAGCGCCGTACGTACGAGATGAAATGTAACTGGAAGACGTACGTGGACAACTACCTTGAGGGGTATCACCTGCCCAGCGTGCATCCGGGGCTGAATCGCGAACTGGACTACAACGCCTACGTGGTTGAGCCCTACGCGCGGCATGTCCGCCAGTTCAGCCCGATCCGCGGCGCCCAGCCGGGCGATACCACGCCGCGCCGCTACCAGGAATCACGCGAAGACCTGACTACAGATTATTTCTGGATATTCCCCAACTGGATGCTCAACTGCTATCCCGACAATGTCTCGCTGAACATTGTGCTGCCCATCGATGCGGAGCTATCGCTGGCCATCTTCGAATGGTATCTCCCTGAGCAGGAGCACAGTTCACCCGCGGCGAGAGCCTCGGTCGAGTTCAGTGATCAGATTCAAATGGAAGATGTTTCGATCTGCGAGACCGTCCAGAAAAACCTGCACTCCCGCAGCTATTCGCGCGGGCGCTACAGCGTAAAGCAGGAGAAAGGCGTGCATGCCTTCCACCGGACTGTACGCCGAAATGATGAATCAACCGTGAATCGGTTAAGACTGCCAAAGTGGCCGAAAACCACCACCCTTGGCCGAGGTCAGCCGTTTTGAGCGATTCCGGTCGGTGCCGCCTGTTGATCGTCCCGCTTTCTTACTGAAAACAAACAAGTTGCGAACAGACTTTCTCGCCCCTTTTGGCACGGTAGTTGCCCTTTACTTTGCCTGACAGATCTACATTATTGGACCGTTTGCAACCTCGGGTCAGGCTCCAAGAAGGTGGGTTATGAAAAATAGACTCTTAGGAAAACGTGCAATCTTAATGCTGGCAGTATCCGGCGCCCTGTCCATTGGCGCCGTGGCGCAGACGACGAGCGACGGTCCCGGACCGTCGGAGCAGCCGAGCGCTCCCATGGAAGTGGGTCAGCCGCAGGCGCAAAATCCTGACGCCCAGGGCCCGAACATGCAGGGTCCAAATATGCAGGGGCCCGACATGCAGCCCTCCGATGCGCAGCCGACGGAAGCGCAGCCGGGTGGACCCTCCGGCGAAGCACCGGCTCGTACCGATCAAGGCGTGGCCCGCGTCAGCTTGATTCACGGCGACGTTTCCACGCAGCGCGGAGACTCCGGGGACTGGTCGGCCGTCGCGTTGAATCAACCCGTCATGACCGCCGATAAAGTTTCGACCGGCGACAACGCCCGCACCGAACTGCAGCTCGACTTTGCCAACATTCTTCGCATCGGTGCGAACTCCAAGGTCAACATCGCCAACCTGACGCACAAAAACATTCAGATCCAGTTGGGTCAGGGCCTGGCGACCTACACGGTATCGAAAGACAGCGAAGCCGAGCCTGAGATCGACACTCCAAACGTCTCGATCCATCCGGCGCACCATGATGGCGTGTTTCGCGTGGAAGTGCGTCCCGATGGCGACACCATCGTGATCGTGCGCCAAGGCGAAGCACAGATTGCGACGCCGCAGGGAAGCGCGGAAGTGCGCGCCGGAGAAATGGCCACCGTGCGCGGGGACGTGAATTCGGCGCAATACAAAATCTCGGAAGCTCCCGAACGCGACGACTGGGATCGTTGGAACAGCGACCGCGATCATTTGATTCAGAATGCTAACTCCTGGCGCCACACGAATCGTCGCTATACGGGCGCGCAGGATCTGGATGCCTACGGCAGCTGGAAGAACGTTCCCGACTACGGCGACGTCTGGGTTCCGAATGAGCCCGATGGTTGGGTTCCGTATCGGAATGGAAACTGGACCTACGAGCCCTACTACGGTTGGACTTGGGTCGGCTACGAGCCGTGGGGATGGGCGCCGTACCACTATGGCCGCTGGTTTCCGTATGGCGGCGCGTGGGCGTGGTGGCCGGGACCGGTCTATGCCGGCTATAACCCGTTCTGGGCTCCAGCGTATGTCTCGTTCTGGGGATGGGGCGGCGGCTTCGGCTTTGGCTTCGGATTCGGCGGTTGGGGCGGCTTTGGCTGGCTCCCGATCGGCCCCTGCGATTGGTTCCATCCGTGGTGGGGTGGATACGGCGGCCGGTTTGGTTGGGTCGGCGGGCGTGGATTCTATGGCGGCCGCTACGGCGGCTTTTCGCCGCTGCATAACGGAATGCGGTATTCGAATATCGCGAACATGCGTGATGGCCATGTAAGCCGGGCTCTTTCCGCGGTCAATGCCGGTCACTTCGGCGCGGGCCGGGTCAGCGCGGTGGCGGCGACGCGCGAGCAGGTTAGCGGAGCTCGCATGATGGCCGGCAACCTGCCTGTGGTGCCGAGCCGTGCCAGCTTGTCGGCCAGCGGACGCGCGGCAGCTCCTTCGACCATTCGCAACACTTCTCAAAGCTTCTACGGAACGCACAACACCGCGGCGCGACCAGCATCGTTCCAGCAGCAGACCTCCAATCTGCGGCAGTCGATGGCGCAGAACCATGTGGGCGCGATTCCCGCTGGTGGCCGGTCGAGCGGAGAATTCTCCGCGCGCGGCGCCAGCAGTGGGATGCAGCGTCCCAGCGCAAGCGTTGCGAATCGAGAGACCAACAGTTTCGGAAACCGTAACACTGCTTCAACCTCGCGGGGCACGGCGATGCAGTCCGGCTCTGAGCGTTCGTTCAACCCACCGAGCACTTCCAGCCGCGCTTCCGCACCTTCTTCTGCAGAAAATCGCGGAGGATTCCGGCCGTTCACGCCGCCATCGGGCAGCCAGGCATCGCGTGGCGAAACCAATTCATCTGCGGCCCGGGGAAGCAGTAGTGGCGGGTACTGGAATCGCACCGCTCCCAGCAGTTCGATGGGACAGCGCGGCGGTTCGTACTCCGGCGCCTATGGTGGCTCGCGTCCGCAACTGGATATGCACCAGCCGATCGTGCGCGGTCCGTCGTATGGCGGATATTCCCGTGGTGCCTCTGGTAATTATGGTGGCTATCGCGGCGCAGCCCCGAGCTACGGCGGTTCGCGAGCTCCGAGCTCCGGTGGATCGAGAGCTCCGAGTTACGGTGGCGGCGGCCATGCCCCCAGCGGTGGTGCCGGAGGGCATGTCAGCGGCGGCGGCGGTGGGCACTCCGGCGGTGGTCATCGCTAAGAGCGATGTGTCGGAGGTCACGGCTTGCCAAGTGCTTCAAACGAAGTGAAGACAGAGGTGAGTTGCTGTAAATGAAGTGAAGACAGAGGTGGACAGAGGGCGTGCTTCACGGCGCGCCCTGTTTCTTTTTGCAAGCTATTCCGAGGCGGTTGTTCGTCAGGGATTCGAAAGCTCTGAAGCCCTGGAAGCTCTGAAACCTCGAAACCTTCAGCCTGATCAAGGCCTCGCGTATGCCGGACTATCCGGCTCCGGGCGATCATAGTCGCGGCCATACTTGTTCTTGTGAGCCCCGGCCACGTCCGACTCGGCAAGGGTGAATGTCCCCAGCGACGTTTCTGCTGCCGTGACGGTGATTTCCCGACTCAGACCGCGCAGCGTGTCAGGCGCTACTCCGGAATGGAAAACCTGCAGCTCGTAGCGGCCCGGCGGAACGTTGGGCAGACTCAGCTCCCCGCGCGCGTCGGAGATGGCGTAGTAAGGCGTTGCCAGTGCAATCACGACCGCGCTCATCTGCGCGTGAATGTTGCAGAAGATGAACGAAATTCCCGGCTTGTCGAACTGCACGAACCGCGTGGTTCCGCTCTCATACAGTCCGAGGTCGAAGCGCTTTCCCTCAAATAGCGAAAACACGTTGTGGAAGAACGGGTCGTGATTGGGAAATTCCACCTTGCCGCCGACCGGAATCACGAGCAGGGAAGGATGGAAGCTCTTGTCCTTTTGCACGAGTTGCGGGATCTCTGCCGGCTGTTGGTGCGGCAGTTCAACCGTCGTCCCAATCGGAGTCAGCCAGACCACCGCCTGCGAAGCATCTTTCAGACGATGACCGTTACGGACGAGATCAAGATGCGCTTTGAGGGGCTGCGCCTGCGCGCACGTCAACGCTACCAGCACGGTGGCGAGCGACAGAACGCTTTGCGAACGAATCTTCAAAACAGAATCCCCACCGACAGATTGACCTGGTTGCTGGTGCTGCTACTGCTATAGATAGGAAAGGTGCGCAGGCGGCGAAGTTCGGCCGACAGAATCAGGTCGGACTTGGGGCGAAAGACCACGTTCGCCAACGCTCCGCGGTTGCGTCCGAGGATGGGGCCGCCGTTGTTTGCGTCGGTGGCGAAGCCGCGCACGTCGCCGGCAAAAGCGTCGTCCTCGGCGATGACTCCGTTCAATTCAAGCTTGGGAGTCAACTGGAACTTCAGCTGAGTCCATCCTCCAGCCGTATCGAGCCCGCGAAGCGGACTATAAGGTGCACTTCCACCGAAAACCACCGACGTTCCGATCGCGCCGCCCAGCCCGCCAATTCCGCGGCCGCGGTAGAACTCGCCCGACAGCGCGAAGCGGGGAAGAATCGGAAGCTGCCAATCCGCCATGCCCGCCCAGGCATCGACGGTGCGGCTCCAGGTCCAGTTCTGGCGGCCATAATATCCGGCGACGCCAAAGCTCAAAGGATGTCCCTGTACCGGCCGCGACCACGCCGTGCGCAACGCGTACGCAGGCTGGCCAGATTGTTCCCCGGCCTGCGCCGACCGGTAGAAGTAGTTGGAAGGATATTCCCAGTCGAGATTGTCCAGGATGCCCGCCTGCAGCGTAATGGTCTGATCATCGGAGAGCGAGAAGCGTTGTTCCACGCGCATTTGCGGCGTCCATCCCCAAAGGTTTCCGGCAAAGGCGAAAGCAGGTGTGGCCAGCGACGCGAACGAAGTTGGCGAGAGCGGCGAAACGAACAAAGCGTCCTGCCCGGCGACGACGGACGTGTGTTCCCAATCGAAGCGCAAACTGGCGGTCTGCAAGCGAACAATTCCGAAGTCCACGCCGTTGCCGGTGGCGGCGAAGCCTCCCGAAAAATCGAGTTGAACGTCAGCCGAGGTTCTGGCTCCGGCCACATTAGGGTCCAAACAGTTCCAGACCGATTTCCGACTGGCGCAGCGTCGCACCGAACGACGCTTGAGGAGTAGTGCTTGGCAAGGATTCGGCATAGCTGGGGAAGTCGAGGTTATCGGTGCCTCCGACGTTGCGGAAGGCGTTCATCAATACGATGCCGTGCAGACGGGCGCGATACTTCGAGGCGGTCTCTACTTTTGTTTGATATTGCTCATCGATCTTGCCGCCGATCAAAGCAGTCGAGTCCTCCAGTTTCTGCACGCGTTCTTCCAGAGCAGGCGGGCTTGTCGGGCTGACCGGTACGCCGGAAGTGGCGACTGTCACTTCGCTCTCCGCCGGAACAGACTTCGCTAATGCCTGAGGATTGGCCGCCGACGGCTCCAGCATGGCCCGCGTAGCCTGCAGATCCTCGCGGAGTCGATGCATCTCGGTGCGGGACTGGGCGTTCTCGGCGCGCATCTCTTCCACCAGAGTTCGCAGCTCCCGCACCTGGTCCTGTAGTTCATGGACTGACTCTGCCGAAGCAGGGATGGCCAACGTGGCGTTCTGTGCGGAACTGCCGAAGCTGAACAAGAAGAATGCGGCAGCCGTCATCGCGGCGCCGCGCAGGGCAAGGGTCCTGTGGCTCTTCACACCGTCCTCCTACACCATTCGGGACCTGGCACCTGGAAAATGCGAGTTGTGCCTACAGGCCCCGATGCGAAATCGAATTGGGGCGGAGCTGATCGCCCTCGGCGGAGACCAGAGCATGCGTCGCGGCATCGCCGTCTTTGCGCGCGGTTTCCGGAACCCGGCCGGGCAACACGATGCGAAACAACGTTTTGCCGTGCGAGGTGCGCTCCACGAAAATCTCGCCGCCGTGATCCTGCACAATCTTGTGGACGACCGCGAGCCCGAGTCCCGTACCGTTTTCTTTGCCGTAGCTGACAAATGGATGGAACAATCGTTCGCGAATCGATTCCGCGATGCCCGGTCCGTTGTCTTCGACCGAGATGGTAATGGCTCCAGAGATCTCGCCGGCGGTGACTTCGACGACGCCTCCGCTCGATGGAGCGGCTTCACAGGCGTTCAGCAGCAGGTTGTACAACGCCCTCTCCAGCTTGCGCTGGTCGAACCATCCTGAAAGCTGCGGGCCGCACAGCACGTCAATCGAGCGGGCATGGTGACGGGGATGCAGACGCACCGCCTGCACGGCGCGCTGAATGGTTTCAGAGACATTGCCGTACGCCGGGTTCAGCGATTCGCGCGTGCGGGCGAATTCCAGCAGGGAGTCGATGAGGTCGGTCATGAGATTCACGCCGGTCCGCACTTCCTGGTACAACTCCTCGCGCTGCACGGCCGTGAGATGGCTGTCGCACAAAAACTCGGAATTGGCGACGATGGCCGCTAAGGAGTGACGCAAATCGTGCGAGATGGAACTGGCCATGCGCCCGATGGTGGCGAGTTGTTCGGACTCGAGTAGATCGCGCTGGCTCTTGAGCAGGCTGGCGCGCATGCGGTCGAAGGCGCGTGTCAGCTCGGCGACTTCGTCGCCTCCACGGGGATCCAGCGGATGATGAAAGTCGCCGCCCTCGAGAGCTCGTACGCCGGCGACCAGGCTGCCCAGTGGCCGGGTAAAGGTATGCGAGATGAAAAATACCAGCCCGCTGCCGACCACGATGGCCGCCAGTCCGAGCAGCAGAAGATATTGATTCAGTTCATCGACGAATTTCGTCGCCTGATCGTAGGAACCGAGGACGGTCAGCCGGACCGGTGTGGTTCGCGAGCCCGACAGCTCCAGGGCGGCCGCCAGAAACCGTTCTTTGCCGATCTCGACATCGCGCGGCTCTTCCGGCACCGAGCCGGTAATCAGCGCCTGAAGTTTGTCGCCCTTCACCTGATCCTGGGGCAGGGTGGTGGCGACGACGTCGTTTCCGCAAGAAAATGCCACCTGGCTGCCGGCTACTTTGCTGACGGAGGCGGCCAGCCGGTCGTTGATCTCGTAACCGATCACCAGAAATCCGAGCAGCGTCCCATCGGTTCGCGAGCCGCGGTAAATGGGCTCTATGAATGTCTGGTAGAGATGGTGTTCTCCGAGCCACCAGTGGCTGGTTTCTCCGCGGTCCTCGTCCATCGATTGCTGGAAATATTTTTCCGCGGCCTCGGTGGTGAACCCCGGGGTTTTGGTATGCAGCGCGACCACGTTACCGCTGCGGTCGACCAGTACGAAGAGATCGCTGTTGGCGATTTCGGAGATATCCTGCGACGCGTCCTGAATGGTGACCGGATCGGGGCTGGTCATGATGGCGCGCGTGATGGGGAGATCCGCCAGCAGAGAGACGTCGCTGGTCAGCATGGTCTCGCGTTCGTGGCGGAAATCCTGAAAGGCCGCAACCGAGTTGCGCAGGTTCACGGCGATGCTCTGCCGCACATTTTTTTCCACGCTACGCCGGACCAGCAGCAGGCTGGTCGTGGTCAACCCAGCCGTGATCAGCAACATGGAAAGAAGGAATCGCGTCCGCAGCCGCAACCGCGGGACGAACCCACTGGAGGATTCAGCTGGAGATGACGAGGACGCGGGCTCGGAAGGGAGATTCACGAGAATCAGCGGACGAACTTATATCCCATCCCATGTACGGTGCGGAAGTGTACCGGGCTCGAGGGATCTCTCTCCAGTTTCTGGCGGAGTTTGAGAATGTGATTGTCGACGGTCCGCGTCGAAGGATAGTTCTGATATCCCCACACTTCGTTCAGCAACTCGTCGCGGCTGATCACGCGGTCGGCATTCTGCACCAGAAATTGAAAGGTCTTGAATTCCTGGGCGGTGAGAATCACCGGCTCGCCGTCGCGCTTGATTTCCATTTTCTTGAAGTCCGCCGTGATGCCATCAAAACTTACGAGCTGTACATCCGGTTGGCGCGCGGTGTGGCGCAGCGCAGCCCGGACGCGGGCCAGCAATTCCCGCGGACTGAACGGCTTGGTCACATAATCGTCCGCGCCCAACTCAAGCAGCAAAACTTTATCGGAAACATCGCTGGCCGCGCTCAGCACGACAATGGGAACCGTCGGCGAGAGTGCCTTGATCTCCTTGCAGACGTCCCGCCCGGAAACCTTTGGCAGGCGGAGGTCGAGCACGATGGCCGAGGGCGCAGACGCCTGGAAGCTTTCAATGGCCGATTTCCCGTCGGACTGGGTTTCGACCGTATACCCTTCGGTCTCAAACAGACGCCGCAGGGCTTTTTGAACGGCCGGATCGTCTTCCACCACCATAATCCGGCCTGCTGGTTTCGTGGGCGGTCCTGGATTCACAGCTCGAGAAGTCGTAAGTGGAGTGGCAAGATTCCCCATAAGAGTGTTTTCTTTTTCCAATTCGATTCAGGGGGGAGAACTTCCATCCACCGGACCCCATCCGGGGTGGAATACGAGAAGCTTACAACGATTTCGCTTCAATTTAGCCCATTACAGGCCTTTTTGACATTCTTTTTACAAATCCGACCCCGGTCTTAAAACGCTCCGGAAGAGCATTTGCATAGGTGTTTTGGGTGGTTTTAGAGCCGGGTAAGCCGTGGGCTTGCTTGGTTCTTCTACGGGAATCGCTGTATAGACACTGACTGCAGGCCACCCTACCCTCATAGAGCAATTTTAGTATCGGCTCGTACCAAGATTCTCTCAGACCAGCTGCAAGGAGTCCCCCAATGAATTCCGCAAAATCCCTGTTCCTCGCCTTGTGCGTTTCGGCTTGTCTGATGCTGCCCACCTTGGCATCCGCGAACAGCGGCACCGACTTCAGCAACAGCGGCGGTATGTTGACGGGAACAACCTCCGGCATGTCTCTCAGCGGATCGATGTTGATTGCCATCAATGGATACAACGGTGGGGGATTGGTAACGGGCGATCTCGGATCGATTTCATTTTCTACCGGCGCTCTCGCCAGCGGATCGTTGCAGATGGGCGGGACCTTCGCCGGAGGCGGCAGCTTCGCGATCGACGGAAACGGCTCTTCGGGAGTGCCCAATGGCGTGCTGTTCTCTGGTTCGTTTTCCGGTCCGGTAACCTGGACCCTGACCACGCTGGCCAACGGAACCCATAACTACACTCTGACGGGCGTAGTGGTTGGAACGATGTTTTTT
>CAVXVD010000092.1:0-19813 GCA_963765015.1 uncultured Acidobacteriota bacterium
GATGTATTGCTGAATCGCGCGCCGATCCGCAGAGAACAAATACGCCAGCCCGAGCATCGTGAGCAGTCCGAGTATTCCCGTATAGTGCGCCATTCAATTTTTCTCCGCGGACTTTCCGATGACTCTGTGGACTAGAGGACGTTGCGTGGACGGTGCCGCATCGCTCACGGTGCAACTTGCCTCAATCAATTGGACGGCTCTTTCTGCGCGGGCCTGTTCATTAAAGTAAATCGTGGCGAACGGCTCACCGGCGGCGACTCGATCTCCAACTTTCTTGTGCAGAACAATTCCGACGGCGGGATCGACGGCATCTTCTTTGCGCTCGCGCCCGCCACCGAGAATCACGCAGGCTGTGCCAATCTGCTCGCACTGCATTGCAGAGAAGTAACCGCCCGTTGCACTCTTGACCTGCGTCGTGTGCTTCGCTTGCGGAAGCCGCTTTGCATCATCCACCACTCGCGGGTCGCCGCCCTGCAATTCGACCATCTGACGAAAGTGTTCCAGCGCCTTGCCCGAGGAAATCAGCTGCGTGCTCTGTAGCTTTCCTTCAGCGACCGTCTTGGCAACACCGCCCAGATGCAGCATCCATCCGGCTAGCTCCAGACAGAGCTCCCGCAAGTCTTCAGGCCCCGAGCCCTTCAAAATCTCGACGACTTCTACAACCTCCAGCGAGTTGCCGATCATGTTTCCTAGCGGCTGATCCATGTCGGTGATCAACGCTACCATCTGCTTGCCCATTCGCTCACCAGTCTCGACCATCAGTTCCGCGAGGAAGATGGCATCTTTCTCATTCTTCATGAAGGCGCCGGACCCCGTTTTCACGTCGAGGACGAGCGCGTCGATTCCTTCCGCAAGCTTCTTGCTCATGATGGATGCACAAATCAGGTAGGGACTCTCCACTGTTCCGGTCACGTCCCGCAGCGCGTAGAGCTTGCGATCCGCTGGAGCAATTTCGGCCGTTTGTCCGATCATGGCACAGCCGCAGACTTCGAGCAGCCGCCGGAACTCCGCCACAGAAAGATTTACATTGAAGCCCGGAATGGACTCCAATTTGTCGAGCGTTCCGCCCGTATGACCGAGGCCGCGGCCACTGATCATCGGAACGGTAACGCCAGCGGCTGCGGCCAATGGCGCCAACACGAGCGAAGTCTTGTCGCCGACGCCACCGGTGGAATGCTTGTCGACTTTTCGCGCCGGCAAGGAGGAAAGATCAAGCACTTCTCCCGACCGCAGCATTGCATCGGTGAGCGCAGCGGTTTCGGGCCGCGTCATGCCGCGCAGCACCACCGCCATCAGCCAGGCCGACATTTGATAATCAGGAATGTCGCCGCTGGTGTAGGAGTTCACCAGGCCTTCGATTTCGACGCGCGACAGCTCGATGCCGTCCCTCTTCTTTCGAATTACGTCAATCGCGCGGAACGCCTGTGGTACGGATTTCTGGGTCACTAGAGGCGGAATCCTTCCGGAAGAAGTTCGGTGATGTGGGCCTGCCTCGCGCCGCTGGCGCCCTGGAAGAAAATTGTGGCATCTGGGCCGAATTCAAAGATCACCTGGCGGCACGCGCCACAGGGCGAACAGGCAACTCCGTGATCGTTGATGACGGCAACCGCCTGAATCTCGATCTTCGGACCCAACTGCGCGACCGCGGAGAAGATTGCCGTGCGCTCCGCGCAATTCGTCATGCCGTACGACGCATTCTCTACGTTGCAGCCGGTAAAGATCTTGCCATTGGTGAGCAGGATAGCCGCGCCCACGCGAAAATTCGAATAGGGAGCGTGGGCATTCTTCATCACCTTGGTGGCTGCCTGCTCCAGCTTTTTCCGCACGCTGGCGGAGAGGTTCTTCTCACTCATAGGAAAATCGCGCTGCTTGGGTATGTCCGCTGAATCGTGCGCAATTGTAAACCCTTGACGACAATTGCGGGTTCTTTCTTGCTCCCTGAATCCCGACCCAGAACTTCGACGATCGCATTTCACCTTGCAAGAGCGGCTGCCGTACAATGCAACTCAAGGTTTCGCCGCCCTCGCACTTTGCGGGCAGGTTTAACAGAAGGCAGAACGGAAATGTCCGGCGATCACGAATATCCCAATTTCGCGCAAGGTGTGGAAGGCCGGCTCGCGACTCGCGATTCGTATCCCGTGGACTCGACCGCGATCCTCAATGGACGCGCCCTTTTTCCTAACCGCGGCATTCCGCTGGATTTGAATTGGATTGAGCAGGTACGGGTGAACACCAGCGCAGTCGAGCGCCGCGCTCAGTCGCAGGTAGCTCGACGGACGGTGAAAAAGGAATGGCAGGCCGCGTGGCTTCTGCGCGCCATCACCTGCATGGATCTCACTACCCTTTCAGGCGACGACACGGATGAGCGCGTCCGGCGCCTCTGCGCGAAGGCGCGACAACCCATTCAGCCGGAAATCGTGGAAAAACTGGGAATCGAAGACCTTGGGATCAAAGTTGCGGCGGTATGCGTTTATCACACCTTCATTGAAACGGCGCTGCATGCCCTCGAAGGCAGCGGCGTCCATGTCGCCGCGGTTTCCACGGGCTTTCCTGCCGGACTTTCTCCGCTGGCCGAACGGGTCGCGGAGATTCGGCGCTCGGTGGAAGCGGGTGCGCATGAAATCGATATTGTCATTACGCGGTCTCATGTTTTCGGAGGACGATGGCAGGCACTCTACGACGAGGTTGCTGCGTTCAAGCAGGCCTGCGGCCGTGCTCACATGAAAGCAATTCTGGGAACGGGCGATCTGTTGACGTTCCGCAATGTGGCGCGCGCCAGTTTCGTCGCTATGATGGCCGGCGCCGACTTCATTAAGACTTCAACTGGCAAGGAGCCAACCAACGCAACGCTGCCCGTCAGCCTGGTAATGGTCCGCGCGATTCGTGAATATGCGCAACAAACTGGAATGGCGGTTGGATTCAAGCCGGCGGGCGGCATTCGCACCGCGAAGCAGTCCCTCGATTGGCTGGCGTTGATGAAAGAGGAACTGGGAGATTCCTGGCTGCGAGCGGAAATGTTTCGCTTCGGGGCGAGCGGCATGCTCGGCGACATTGAGCGCCAATTGGAGCACCACGCTACGGGGCGCTACTCTGCTGAATATCGTCATCCGATCGCATAACAGATTAAGATCGTCGGTCGAGTACAGGTGAACTTATCCAAATGAGCATTGGCGAAAAATTTATCAGCATGGAGTACGGACCCGCGCCAGAGGATTCGAAAGAGGCGTCATCATGGCTGGAGCGCCACGGCCGTCGGTTTGACCTCTTCATCAACGGTGCGTGGCAGGCGCCGGCAGCGGGAGAGTACTTCGACACCATCGACCCGTCGAACGGAGAAAGGTTGGCCAGCGTTGGCCAGGGCAGTGCCGCCGATGTCGATGCCGCGGTGCGTGCTGCGCGAGCTGCGTCTGGAAAATGGCGAGCCTTGACTTCGCACGTTCGCGCACGTTACCTCTACGCTCTGGCGCGCTTGGTGCAGAAACACTCCCGCCTGCTAGCGGTCCTGGAGACGATCGACAACGGCAAACCCATCCGCGAAAGCCGGGATATCGATATCCCGCTCGTGGCGCGGCATTTCTACTACCACGCGGGCTGGGCGCAATTGCTCGAAGAAGAGTTTCCCGAACATGAACCTTGTGGAGTAGTTGGCCAGATCATTCCTTGGAATTTTCCGCTGCTGATGTTGGCTTGGAAAATTGCGCCGGCATTGGCCACGGGAAATACTGTCGTCCTCAAGCCAGCCGAATTCACTCCGCTCACGGCGCTCGCCTTCGCTGAGCTTTGTCAGGAGGCAGGAGTGCCCGCCGGGGTGGTCAACATCGTCACCGGAGACGGTTCGACGGGAGAAGCGCTGGTGAAGCATCCTGACGTGGACAAGATCGCCTTCACGGGCTCAACCGAAGTGGGACGGGCCATTCGCGGTGCTACCGCCGCCAGCCACAAGCGGCTTTCGCTCGAGCTTGGCGGAAAATCGCCATTCATCATCTTCGAAGATGCGGACCTCGATAGCGCGGTCGAAGGACTGGTCGACGGAATCTGGTTCAACCAGGGTCAGGTCTGTTGTGCGGGATCTCGGCTGCTGATGCAGGAAAGCATCGCAGAAACGTTGATGTCGAAAATTCGCGATCGGATGAGCACTCTCCGTATCGGTCCGCCGCTCGATAAGGCAATCGACATTGGAGCCATCGTGGCGCGAGTACAACTCGACCGGATTGAGCGGATGGTGGCGCAAGGGGTAGCGGAGGGCGCGACTTGCTGGCAACCGCAGATGGTCCTTCCCGCGCGCGGCTTTTTTTACCCTCCGACTCTTCTCAGCAATGTGCATCCGACATCGATCGTGGCGCAGCAGGAAATCTTTGGCCCAGTGCTCGCGGCGATGACGTTCCGAACGCCGAAAGAGGCTGTGGAACTGGCCAATAACACCGTGTATGGACTCGCGTCCTGCGTCTGGAGCGAGAACGTCAACGTTGCCCTGCATGTCGCGGCGAAGTTGAAGGCCGGAGTTGTCTGGGTAAACTGCACCAACCTATTCGACGCGGCTTGCGGTTTTGGTGGATATCGCGAGAGCGGCTTCGGGCGCGAAGGCGGCCGCGAAGGCTTAGTCGAGTACATGGAGCCAAAGTGGTTCAAACACGCTTCCGTGATGGCCGCAGCGAGTGCGCCAGCAGCGCGGGTGGAGCAAGCGCAGGAAACCGCCACGCCCGCGATCGACCGCACGGTCAAACTCTATATCGGCGGGAAACAAACGCGTCCTGATTCTGGCTACAGCATGGAAGTGCGTGCTCAGGATGGCCGCCTTTTGGGTGAGGCGCCACTCGGCAATCGCAAAGACATCCGCAACGCCGTAGAGGCCGCACGGAAGGCGGAAGGATGGGCAAAAGCCACGGCGCACAATCGTGCGCAGGTGCTCTATTACTGTGGGGAAAACCTTTTGCAACGGCGCGAGGAGATTGTTCGTCGCCTCAGTGCGGTGGTCGGTGCAAAGCAGGCTGTAGCGGAACTCGATCTTGGGATCGAAAGAATTTTTTCCTACGCGGCTTGGGCCGATAAGTTCGACGGCTCCGTGCACAGTCCGCCGTTCCGCAACATCGCAATTGCGATGAATGAACCGCTGGGAACCGTGGGTGTGATTTGCCCAGCGGACGAACCGCTGCTGGGTTTCTTGTCCCTGGTGATGCCGCTTCTCGCGGTCGGAAACACAGTCGTCGCCGTGCCCTCGGAAAAATATCCTCTGATCACAGGTGACCTCTACCAGCTTTTCGACACCAGCGATCTGCCGGGAGGCGCACTGAATATTGTAACGGGCTACGTCTCGCAACTGCTCAAAACGCTGGCCGAGCACGATGACGTTGATGCCCTCTGGTGTTATGGCGACGAAAGCACAGTGGCCTCCGCCAAAGCGATGTCGATCGGAAACCTGAAGCAGGTCTGGTCCAACGAAGGACGCGTCATCGACTGGTTCAATCCGAAGATTGCGGAAGGGCGATGGTATCTTGAGCACGCCACCCAGGTGAAAAACATTTGGGTTCCTTACGGCGAATAGCCTTGAGATTGTTCAACCGAGCGGCATTGCTTTTTTCCCCCGAGCGGGACTAGCATACCCGGAAGTCTTCGTTCGCCTGGGCTTCATTCTCTCGAGCATTGCGCGTCTTACCAAGTCGTCTGACCAAGGAGGCCACATATATGGGTATCGCAGTTTCCCCGCAGATTCATCCGCGAGTTGCGGAGTTCATCGACAAACCACGCAAGATGTTAATCAACGGCAAGTGGATAAATGCCGCGTCTGGCAAGACCTTCCCCACTTATAACCCCGCGACGGGCGAGGTACTCGCCCAAGTGGCAGAGGGCGATCGCGAGGATATCAATCAAGCGGTCAAAGCAGCCCGCAACGCGTTCGATAACGGTCCCTGGCGCAGAATGACAGCGTCGGAACGCGGACGTTTGATCTGGAAACTGGCTGACCTTCTCGAACAACACACCGAGGAATTCGGGTACATTGAGAGCCTTGATAACGGAAAACCGCTCAACATCGCGAAAGCCGCCGATGTTCCCCTTGCTGTGGACCTTTTCCGTTATATGGCTGGATGGGCCACCAAGATCGAGGGCAATACCATTCCCCTGTCCGTGCCGTATACCCCCGGTGCAAAATATCTGGCGTACACGCTGAGGGAACCAGTCGGCGTCGTTGGACAGATCATCCCCTGGAACTTCCCGCTGCTCATGGCCGCGTGGAAACTCGGACCCGCGCTCGCTACGGGCTGCACAGTTGTGCTGAAGCCTGCCGAGCAAACACCGCTCTCGGCGTTGCGTCTAGGAGAACTGATCGCAGAGGCTGGTTTCCCGGAGGGAGTCGTCAACGTGGTTCCGGGCTACGGCGAGACCGCCGGAGCCGCGCTGGCTGCGCATCCCGATGTCGACAAAGTAGCCTTCACCGGATCTACTGAGGTTGGCAAGCTCATTGTTCATGCGGCCGCCGGCAATCTGAAGAAAGTCTCTTTGGAGCTGGGTGGCAAGTCTCCGAATGTGGTTTTCAAAGATGCCGATCTTGAGACCGCGATCCCCGGAGCCGCCAGCGCCATCTTCTTCAATCACGGCCAGTGCTGCTGCGCAGGCTCACGGTTGTATGTCGAAAAGTCGGTGTATGACCGGGTAGTCGAAGGAGTCGCTGACCACGCGCGGAAGATTAAAGTTGGACCTGGCCTTGAACCTGACACGCAGATGGGTCCACTCGTCTCGGCGGAACAACTGGATCGTGTTTGTGGATACCTCGAGTCCGGATTCTCGCAGGGCGCCAAAGCTGCGGCAGGCGGGAAAAAGGCGGGAGATCGCGGATATTTCGTCGAGCCGACCGTGCTCGTGAACACGCAAGAAAACATGAAGGTCGTGCAAGAAGAAATCTTTGGACCGGTGGTGACTGCCATGCCGTTTACCGATCCCGAAGAGATCATTCCTCGCGCTAATAACAGCGATTACGGACTGGCGGCCGCTGTCTGGACGCGCGATATCGGCAAGGCGCACCGCATGGCAGAACAGCTTCGTGCCGGTACCGTATGGATCAATTGCTATAACATCTTCGATGCAGCCATGCCGTTCGGAGGCTACAAACAGTCCGGTTGGGGCCGCGAGATGGGACACGACGTGCTGAACCTCTACACCCAAACCAAGGCGGTCTGCACGCGGATTGCGTAGACACTCGCTCTTCAAATAAGAACGACGCTGGCGGAATGCCAGCGTCGTTTTCGTTTTGCATGGATTTCCGAGACTCTACTTTTCCATCATCAACACTTTTTCCGCGTCATCAATTTCGGTAAGCTTCACCTCGATGACTTCGTTCATCGTGGTCTGCACAATGCGGCCGACGAACGTTGCCTCGACGGGAATCTCCCGGTGCCCGCGGTCGATCAGCACGCACAGCTGGACTCGCCGGGGACGGCCATGCGAAAAAAGCGCGTCCAATGCTGCTCGGGTCGTGCGTCCGGTAAAAAGCACATCATCGACCAGCACAATATTCTTGTCCTCGATCTCGAATCCGATTTCTTTTTCCTGCACCACCGGCTTTGGCCCCAGCGTCGACAAATCGTCGCGGTAGAACGTGATGTCCAAAGTACCAACTGGTACTTTGGCATTTTCGATGCGGGTGATGATCTTGCCCAATCGTTCCGCGATCGGCACTCCCCGGCGTTTAATTCCTACGAGTCCCAACCCTGCGACCCCACCGTTCTTTTCGACGATCTCGTATGCTAGCCGCACCAGCGTGCGTTCAATTTCAGACGCAGACATGAGTTGAGCCTTCTGGCGAAGGCCGGTTTTCCGCGAAGGAGTCTTTGCATTCATTAGGATGTATGCCTCTGCGGCCGCGAGGCCAGCTTCTCAATGTAGTCAACACACTTGCCCAGGTCAAGCGCGGCGCTTGACTCAGAGGGGGCTACCCTCATGACTGGGAAGACTACCGTTTGTATTCGTCGACGACTTCGTGGGCTGGCTCAAGTCCATCTTCCGGAGCCGATCCCGGAGACGGACAAGGAGTCTTGATGATTCGCGCCAGAGGTGGATTTCCATCGCGCACCGAAACAAGATCGATGGCTTCGGGGGACCGGCTGGCCGCGTCGCTAGAGACTATTCCAACGCCTTGATTCCTCCCCAGACCTTTGGCCTGATAGAGGGCAGCGTCCGCCAGCGCAATGGTCTCTTCGGCGCAGATCGCTTCAAACGCGCCGCGACACCAAGGATAGGCGGACCATCCGACCGAGCAAGTCTTCCTCACGGTGATTCCGTGACCAAGATCAAAAGGCTCCGACGCCATTACTTCCAACACCCGACTGCAGAACGCCGGCGTTCCCGCGGGGTCGGTGGAGCGGCTCATAATCAGGAATTCTTCACCTCCCCAGCGCACGAGAACGTCGGATTTACGCACCACGGTGGAGAGCCGCTGTGCCACTAGCTGCAAGAGCCGATCGCCTGCCGGATGGCCGTGCAGGTCGTTCACTTCCTTGAAGAAATCTACGTCGACCATGATGAAGACGAGGTCGCGATGATCCATTTTCCGGATGTCGCTGCCGCGAGCACGCTGGTAATTTCGCAGGACCTGTCCCGCCTCTGCCGTCAGAATTTCCTCGAGATAGCGCCGGTTCCATACGCCGGTCAGCGCATCGGTGAAAGAAATTTCCTGTAATTCGAGATTCTTACGCTGCAATTCCAAGCTATGCCAGCGCAAGGAATGCTCTTTGTTCTCGAGCTCATCTTTCAAGCGGCACATTTCCTCGAGATTGTGCCGTGACAAACGCAAGAGGTTGAGTAGTTCCACATCCAGTAGGTGTTGCTTCAGAAACACCAGGACGCCCATCACGAGCATAACCGCGACGGTGAGGAGCGAGCGATATGTGCGCACCCGTTGCGGTACGTCTCCACCAAATTGTGCCCAGGCCATCATGAGCGGAGTGATCAGCACCGCGGCCATCGATAAACGGGCCTTCCAGATTCCAAATCCTGGCGTCGGCGCTTCCTCCGCGACATCCTGTTGATCGGCCTCTCGCACCAGAAATGCAATGCGCACAAACCATGCCATGGAAGCCACGAGCGGCACGTCGAACAAGCTGCCGGTGAAGTAGAGATGGAGATCGATGGCCTCGCTGGCCATCAGGGACGCTACACAATAGAGCAGCGTCGCGGCGAACAGATGAAAGTAAATGCTTCGCCACGCCCCCCGGCTCCGTCGCCAGACAAGGACCAGGCCGGCGGCCAAAACCAGTTCCTCGCAGACATAGAGGAGATCAAAGCTTCGCCCGTAAGTGGTTTCGACGGGGTGAACGTATTGCCATGGGATGACAACGAACAAGTACAGAAACAGCCACCAGGTCAGCAGAAGGGCGAAATCAAGCGTGCCGACTCGGATCGCGCGCTCATCCCGCTGAACGTGCGGCTGAATCGCGACTGCCGCCATCATCGGAACGATATGCAGAAATAGAATCACATCCCCGACAAACGGGTTCGGTGCCTCATGCCGCAAATACACTTCGATGTAAGTCCACATGACTTGAGAGACCAACCACATTCCCAAGCCAAGGCCCATGAGAGCCCAGAAAAGTCGGGCTTTTGGTGAAGCGTTCCGAATGTTAAGTACAAAGGCGACGGTCGCGCTCAACAACACGACATTTTGGAGGATGTCGCCGAAAGCAGTCAGCCCAAAGCCCCGCGGCACCGCCAGCGACACTATCACGTGGGTGCACACCAGTGCGCACAATCCGACGGTCCACCTGCGTCCGTTTTGGATCGCTAGACTCCCCACGTTACAAATTGTAAGTTGGACAGAACAAGCTCAGGGATTACCGAGGTAACCAGAAATCGGCGAGGAGATGCTGAGTGTCTTATTGCTGCAGAGCGCGTGTCAGGCGCTGTACTGCGTAGTTAACGTCTCTGTATGAGTTATATAGCGGCACCGGGGCAACCCGGAATATATCGGGCTCGCGCCAGTCCCCAATCAGTCCTTCGTCGGCAAGCTTGTCGCACAATTCGCGCCCATGCCGTGGCACTCGAATGGAAAGTTGCGCACCTCGTCGTCCTTCTTCAGTGGGAGTGATCAAGGAACAATTCTGCAAAGCATTCTGGCGTATGAGGAAGTCCATATATCCCGTTAGCGAGATGCTTTTCGAACGCAAACGTTCCATGCCGGCCTCGGCAAAGATCTCCAGTGAGGCACGCAACGGGGCGAGCGCCAGAATCGGAGGGTTGCTGAGCTGCCAGCCTTCGGCTCCGGGCATGGGACGAAATTCCGTCCCCATCTGGAATCGGGTCTTTTCATCATGGCCCCACCATCCGCCAAAGCGGGGTAAATCCCAGGCACGAGCGTGCCTTGCATGAATAAAACATCCCCCAACGCAGCCTGGGCCTCCGTTCAAATATTTATAGTTGCACCACACCGCAAAATCCGGGCCCCAGTCGTGCAGCTTAAGCGGGACATTCCCCGCGGCATGAGCCAGATCGAATCCGACGGCGCATCCCGCCCTGTGACCGGCCTTACTGATAGCCGCCAGGTCGAGGGCTTGTCCTGTCGCATAACTCACGCCGCTCAGAAGAATAAGAGCGATCGAATCACCCTCGCGCGCAATCAATGATTCAACATCTTCATCTCGAATGCACCACTCGCCTTCGCGAGGCGCCAATTCAACGAGCGATGATGCGGGATCGAACTTATGGAAAACGATCTGCGAGTCTACCGCATATCGATCGGAGGGAAATGCCCCGCGCTCGATCAGGATCTTATGTCGCTGTCGTGTAGGCCGGTAGAACGACGCCATCATCAGATGCAGGTTCACCGTAAGAGAATTCATCACGACAACTTCCGAGGGCTCTGCTCCAACAATCACAGCCATCTGCTCCGTCAGCAGTCGGTGATAGGGCATCCACGGATTTTTCGCGTGAAAGTGCGCTTCCACTCCGAGGCCCGCCCAGTCTTCGAGTTCCTGCTCAAGATGCGACCGCGCCGCTTTAGGCTGGAGGCCGAGCGAATGCCCGCACAGATAAATACACTCAGCTCCACTCTTTGTTCTTGGAAGATGGAACTTTTGGCGAAATGATGCCAGCGGATCACGAGCATCCATCCTAGCCGCAAATTCATCTCCGGGCCGATAGACACGAGCAGTCACGCCAGCTCCAGCGGGGTGAGCTCGCTCTGGATCAGTCGGTCTGCGATGTTCCAGTCCAGGTCTTCGAGCCGGTCGATATGTTCGCACAGTTGCGTGAGCATGCGATCTTGCTTCTGCCCCCGCTGCAACGCCGTCGCGTAAGGAATGCGGTGAAACGTCACCATGGAGTATTTCGGCACGAACCGGCGAGGATGTTTGGCTTCCAATGCCAACTCAACCTTCTTGCGGAAAAGAAAATGCGGGTCCCCCACGCGATCTCGCATCTCTACAAAATTTTCCACTGCCAGGTCTGCAATCGCATCCGTGTTCGCCTTGCGCGCTTCCTCAAACTGAGTAAAGATGCGGTTCCAGTCGGCGCCATGCCGATCGAGTAATTCCAGAAGGATCGTGCAGTCTTCGAACCCGCAATTGATTCCCTGCCCGAAGAACGGAACGATCGCGTGCGCCGCGTCGCCCAGCAACAACGCACGCCCTTCGAAATGCCAAGGCTGGCATTTGATCGTCACCATCGTTCCCGTGGGATTGGCAAAGAAGTTGTCAGCCAAGTCGGGCATGAGTGGAACAGCATCTGGAAACTGGGACCGGAAAAACTCCATTACGTTCGTACGTGATGCCATCTGAGCAAAGCTGTTGCTGCCTTCAAACGGCAGGAACAAAATACAGGCAAATGTCCCGTCAACATTGGGCAAGGCGATCAGCATGAAATTGCCCCGCGGCCAGATGTGCAACGCATTGGTCTCCAGAACGTGCTTGCCGTCCGGGTCGGCCGGAACCGTGAGTTCTTTGTACCCGTAGTCAAGATACTCCTGCGAGAAGTTGAAACGATTCTGCTTCGACATATCCCCGCGAATTGCCGATGCTGACCCGTCGCATCCAATCACAACCCCTGCCTCGATCGTTCGCTCTTCGCCGGTCTGCTCATCTTGTAACTTCAGGGCGCGCGTCTTAAAATTTATTCCCGTGCAACGCTGCTGAAAGTGAACCGTGACTCCTTCGGCCTCGGCGGCATTGATCAGAGCAACACCCAGGTGAGCGCGAGAGATGGAGTTGATCACTTCGGTGTCATTCTTGCCGTAGGGCTGAAAACTCAATTCCGATTTCGCCGAATGCATCATACGGCCCTTCATCGGAACAATGATCTTCTGCATGTCTCCCCACAATCCAGCCTGGGAGAGCGCATAGATTCCGCGGGTAGAAATGGCCAGATTGATCGATCGCCCCGCGCTCATGTGCACGCGCCTTATGTCCGGACGTCTCTCGTAGATTTCGATCTGAAATCCGCGCCTGGCCAGGCCAAGCGCCAGCAGCGGCCCGTTAAGGCCTGCCCCGATCAGAGTGATGGTTTCAATTTTCCGGGTCATGAGGAAGGAACAGGTTCCTTGTGTTGGACTTTGCTATTGCGTCAGAAGAGTACGCGCCTCCCAAAGCTCGGGAAAGAATTTTTTATCCAGCGTGAGTTTCAGGTACGAGGAGCCCGGCGTACCCCCAGTCCCCATGCGTACGCCAATCACGCGCTCCACCAGTTGAATATGCCGTAGCCTCCAACTGACGACGAGTTCATCGAATTCCGTGAGCCGTTCGCAAACGTCAATCCAGTCGCGATTGCTGCGCTCATCGCGGTACAACGAAAGCACGGCCCGTGCTCGCGCCTCGAATCGATCGCGTTCGGTAGCACTGTTGTCCAACTTCAGCTTGCCCATGGCGCGCAACGCGTCAAAGAATACGTCGTGCAAGGAGGGCTCCTTCAAGCGGCGTTCGAGCAGCGCGTGTGCCTCGGGCGTCGGTTTGTGATAGCGCAGCATTTTCTCGTCCTTAAGGCCGCACAGAAACTCAAGCTCCCGAAATTGCTCCGACTGAAATCCACTCGCCGGCTCGAGTTTCCCGCGAAACGCCAGAAAGTGCGTCGGCAGCATGGTTTCAAGGATCGTAAACTGCTCCACCAGGACACGCGTAATTTCAGTGCAACGGCGTAGCAGCCGCGCTGCTTCGTACACTTCGTCGCGCGAGTGAGGATTCGTCCCAGCTCCCCGAAGATTTGCCACTACAGCGTCCAGATCATGCAGCAGTTCCTTGAACCACAATTCGTAGGTCTGATGCACAATAATGAAAAGCATCTCGTCGTGATGTTCCGGCGTCGACTGAGGATGCTGCAACTCGAGCAATTCAGGAACTTTGAGGTAAGAACTGTACGTTAATTGCGCACCGTGTGGCACAACCGCTGTTGGAGCGTCTAAAGGCGCAGTTTCCCGTGGCTCCAAAGGGTCGAGCGCCAGGAACTTCTCAGCATTTCCCCCGAGCAAACGCCTTTTCTCGGCCGCGGAGAGATCGCTCCCTCGGATCAATGCTCCGACGCGATGTTCACCGAGTGGGAAGGGATAATCTGAGCCAAGCATGACTCGTTCCGCTCCCATCGTCTGGACAAGAAACTTTAGGGCTCGATCATCGAACACGGCGGAATCCACATAGAACCGCTGCAAGTACTGGCTCGGAGGCAACTCACAGACGCCATGCGCCACGGGATGATGCTGCCAGGCATTCTCCAGTCTACCCAGAAGAAAAGCGAAACTGCCACCACCGTGTGCGAAGCAAATCCGCAAACTGCCAGGCAGTTTGTCGAACGATCCGCCCAGGATCATCGCGATAATACCGAGTTGCGTCTCCGCTGGCATTCCGACCGTCCAGGCCATCATGTACTTCGGCATGCGAGTCTGACCTAACATGTCCCATGGGTGTACCAATACCGCCGCGCCCTCGTCGGCGCAGTGATGCAGAAAAGTAACGATGCCGGGATCATCGAGGTTCCTATCTCCCACGTGATTCCCAATTTGCACGCCAAGATGTCCCGCCCGCATGCACCGACTAAGCTCTTTACACGAAGCGTCAACGTCCTGCAGCGGAACCTGGCAAAAAGACTTCAGCCGCCCCTTGCCACGGGAACACAACTCAAGAGCCGCATCGTTGAATAACTTTGCGCATTCGAGCGCATGGTCAATCGGGCGGTCATAGGCGAACAGGACAGGAGTCGCGGAGACAATCTGCATCGTAACGCCATCGCGGTCCATCTCCTGAAGACGCACTTCGGGATCCCAACATGCGGAGTAAATATGCCGAAAGAACCTATTCCCGACCATGATCTCCGCTTTCCCGGCATCAGTGTGCTTGATCCACGGCCAGTCAGGAGTGCCAAAGCGGGCGGCAAGATCCGGCCACGCACGCGGAAAGAAGTGATTATGGATATCGATGACTGGCATTTTTTATGATTTGCCGGGATCCACCGCGCCACAGTGTTTGCACGTACGCAGATGCTCGCTGCTGTAGAACTGCTCAAACAACGGCGGCAGATCGCGCACGATACTCTTCAGTCTCACTTCTGCACGATGCAGGAGATGGTGGCAGCTCTGGCAATACCACTCGAACCCGTCCAGAGTGCCCTCCGGACGCGGCATCTCGACCACCACACCAATTGTTCCTGCCTGGAGCCGTTGCGGCGAGTGCCTCATGTGCTTCGGCAGCAGAAAAATCTCTCCCTCTTTGATAGAAACCTCGAGCGGAGGTTTGCCGGGAGTCTCCATGAGCCGAAGAAAAATATCACCCTTCAGCTGGTAGAAGAATTCTTCGGTGGGATCATCGTGGTAATCGCGCCGCCGGTTGGGTCCGCCGACGACGGTCACCATCATCTCGCCATCTTCCCAGACCTGCGCATTCCCGACCGGTGGTTTGAATTTTTCCTTGTTCTCGTCGATCCAGTGTTGAAAATTGAAGGCTTTCAATTCCTTGATCGATGGCATAAGACTCCTATTCCTGAGGTTTATACGCCACAGCCCGGATTTCGATCAGCAACTGTGGATGCGGTAACTGATGCACGGCGACAGTCGTTCGCGCCGGTCCGTCGTAATTGAAGTATTCGCCATACACCTCGTTATATCCCGCGAAATCGTCCATGCTCGTCAGGTACGACGTTACCTCGACGATATCCGCGAGTCCCGCGCCTGCAGATTGCAAGATGTCTCGCACGTTTTCGATCACGGCTCGCGTCTGCACTCGAATGTCAAGATGCAACGCTCCAGCTGTGTCGACTTGCGCCCCGGCAATCGAGTCATCAGCCCGCCGAGAACTCGTTCCCGACACGATCAGAAAGTCTCCCGCACGCTTGATGTGCGGATACTTCCCCCGCGGCTTCGCCTTCCCGTCGATGACCTGGCTTTCGATCTTCCCCATATCGCTCGTCCGCGAACCGGCGTCATAGCCGGATACAGATATTGTTGATTTCTGAATAGAAATTCAGCGAGTGCATGCCGCCTTCGCGGCCGATCCCTGACAGCCCCGCACCCCCGAAAGGCGTTCTCAGATCCCGCAAGAACCAGCAATTCACCCAGGTGATGCCCACATTCATCTGTTGCGCGATGCGATGCCCACGCTTTAAGTTTGTCGTCCAGATCGACGCCGCCAAGCCGTACTTCGTATCGTTGGCCATGCTCACCGCCTGCTCTTCCGTATCGAACGGAGCGACGTGGCACACCGGGCCAAAGATCTCTTCTTTCACCGTGCGCGACGACTCTGCCAGCCCAGTATAGATCGTCGGCTGTACATAGAACCCATCATCAAGTGCACTTCCAAATTCCGGGACGCCTCCCCCGGTCACGATCGTAGCTCCTTCTTCGCGCGCGAGGCGATAGTATCCGAGCACCTTCTCCCGATGTTGCTTCGAAATTAATGGGCCCAGATCGGTACTCTTTTCCTGGGGAGACCCCATACGCAAACTCTCCGCCTTCTGCTTCAGAGCGCCCACGAAACGCTCAATGATCGTTCGTTCGACGTAAACTCGCTCTGCGCAAAGGCATACCTGCCCCGTATTGAGAAAAGCTGCGTCGCCGATTCCATTGATCGCTTCTTCGAAATCGCAATCGCCGAAGACGATCGCCGCGTTTTTTCCCCCAAGTTCGAACGAAACCGGTTTGACCGACGCCGCAACGGTCTTCATGATTGCGGCCCCAGTCTGTGATTCCCCCGTAAACGTTACCGCGTTTACATCCGGATGCTGCGTAAGAAACTCGCCCGCGGAGTTCGGGCCGAACCCGTGCACGACGTTGTAAACGCCATTGGGAATCCCCGCTTCCTGCATGACTTCGGCCAGCAGCGTTGCGGTCGCCGGAGTTTCTTCGGAAGGCTTCACGACAACGGTATTGCCACATGCCAGGGCCGGGGCGACCTTCCACGTGAGTAACAGAAGAGGAAGATTCCAGGGAATGATGATCGCGACGACGCCGAGCGGTTTGCGAATCGCATAGTTGAGCGCGCTCTTGCCGTCAGCGGTCTCGGTCTGAAACGATTCCAGGCTTGCCGTCTTGATTACATCGGCGAATACGCGGAAATTTGCCGCCGCCCGCGGAACATCCAACCGCGACGCCAGCGCGACTGGCTTTCCGGTGTCGGCGACTTCCGCGGCGACAAACTCCTCAAACCGCGCGTCGATTGCGTCCGCCACTTTTTGCAGTCTATCCGCGCGCTCCCCAATTCCTTGCCGTCCCCACTCCCCTTCAAGAGCCCTTCTGGCAGCCTGCACTGCGGAATCTACTAATTCCCGGTCCGCTTCCCCGACCTGCGCGATTACACTTCCGTCCGCTGGGTTCACGTCGGCAAACTCCCGTGTACAGCGCACATACTTTCCATCAATGTAGTTCTGGATTACCTTCACGTGGCGTGAACCCCGCCGCATCGTAACAGTCCGGCATCAGGCGAAGCAATGGCTCGATCAAACTCAACCAGCCCGTTCCACTAAATATCGCCCAAGCGCATCCTCCCAGGAGGGAAGGATGATTCCGATGCGGTTCAGGTTGGTGGATGACAGCACCGAGTATGTCGGACGGGGCGCGGGGCGCGCCATTTGCTGGCTGTTAACGGGCCTTACCTCGGTTGTAAGCCCGGCGCTCGAAATAATCTGTTGCGCAAACTCAAACCACGTACAGCTCCCGGAGTTGGTTACGTGCATAATTCCGGCGGCTCGCTTGCGCGCAAGTTCGACAATCGCCCTCGCCAGATCGACGGAGTATGTGGGGCAACCACGCTGATCATTGACCACGTCAAGCGCGGGTCGGCTCGCCGCTAGTTTCAAAATCGTATCCGGGAAACATTTGCCCCCTGCTCCAAACAGCCACGAAGTCCGCGCGATGCAGCAGTTCGGCAAGGTCTCGAGCAGCCGGATTTCGGCTTCAGACTTCGAACGGCCATAGACGCTCTGGGGATTGCGTGCGTCATCCGCTTCATAGGGAGACGTTTTCTTCCCATCGAAGACGTAATCGGAGCTCAAGAAGATTAATCTTGCGCCGACAACTTTCGCTGCTTCCGCTACATGGACAACACCGTCGCGGTTCACCGACAGCGCCAGAGCGGGATTGCCTTCACATCCATCGACATCGGTGTAGGCCGCAGACAACACGATGCAGTCGGGCCGAATTCCTGCCACCACTTCCGACACACGACCCGCGTCGCGAAGATCCGCTTCGGCGGAGCTGAGCCCAACGACCTCGTCTCCAGTCCACACGCGCATGAGCGCCTTACCGAGAAGACCGGAGGCCCCAAAAATCATCGCTTTCATCGTCTTCGATTCCCTTCCTATTCGAAGGTCTCGGCATCCCGCAGAAAAAGACCGCGCTGATCTTTTGCCGACACGGTGGGCTCACCGTCCAGTTGCCAATCAATCTTCAAGTCCGGATCATTCCACGCCAAAGTCCGCTCAAACTCCGGCGCGTAGTAATCGGTCGCTTTGTACAGCACGTGCGCAGTCGGAGAGGTCACGCGGAACCCATGGGCAAAACCGGCTGGTACCCACATCATGCGCTTATTTTCGCCGGAAAGTCGGACTGCTTCCCATCCGCCAAACGTCGGCGACCTGCGACGCAAGTCGACGGCCACATCGAGAATCTCGCCCTCAACCACCCGCACGAGTTTCCCCTGCGCCTGCTTCATCTGGTAGTGCAGCCCCCGCAAGACATTCCGACTCGAATGAGAATGATTGTCCTGCACAAAATGTTCGGTAATTCCTGCCAGAGCAAACACTCGTTCGCTGTAGCTCTCCAGAAAAAATCCCCGTTCGTCGCCAAATACCCGCGGCTCGAGCACGAAAACACCCGGCAACGAGGTCGATATTTTCTTGATGGCATCCATTGATCACCGCGTCGGCACTCAAGCCGAGAACCTAGAAAACTTTCTCCCGCAACAACTGCAGCAGGTAGATACCGTAGCCGCTGTTCTTCATTGAGTTCGCAACCTTCTCAACCTGCGCGGCCGTAATGTATCCCGACCGGTACGCAATCTCCTCCGGACAGGCCACCATCAGACCTTGCCGCTTCTCGATCGCCTGAATGAAAAGGGCGGCGTCCATGAGAGATTCGTGCGTTCCCGTGTCCAGCCACGCCATGCCGCGCCCCATCACTACAACTTCCAGTTGCCCATTCTTCAAGTAAGATTTGTTGACGTCCGTGATCTCTAGTTCGCCGCGCGCACTCGGCTTCAGCGACTTCGTAATCTCGACCACTTGCCGGTCATAAAAATAAAGACCCGTCACTGCATATTTGGATTTCGGCTGCTTTGGCTTTTCCTCGATACTCAGCGCACGCCCGCTCGAATCGAATTCCACCACCCCATAACGTTCAGGATCGTACACTGGGTAGGCGAACACCCGCGCTCCCTCCACCTTCATGGCCGATTCGCGTAGATCTTTCGCCAAGTCGTGCCCGTAAAAAATATTGTCGCCCAGAACTAAGGCGCACGGACTGCCCCCAAGAAATTCTTCTGCGATCAAGAATGCCTGCGCGATCCCCTCCGGCTTCGGCTGCACTTTGTATTGCAGATGGATTCCAAAGTGACTGCCATCCTGCAGCAGCGTTTGAAACTTGGGCACATCGTCGGGTGTTGAGATGATCAGGATGTCGCGAACCCCCGCCAGCATGAGAGTACAGAGCGGGTAATAGATCATCGGCTTGTTGTACACCGGCAGCAGACTCTTTCCCATTACCTGGGTTACAGGATAAAGACGAGTACCTGATCCTCCCGCCAGAATAATGCCTTTGTATCGCGTGCTTTCTGTCATGTTGTCTCGATCGTATTTCAGTGGTTCGAATGTCTCAGCCGGAGTAGTGGGTCGCAATCCAATGGCGGTAACTTCCGCTGGTGACGTCTCGCACCCATTCTTCATTTTCAAGATACCAGCGCACCGTCTTGCGGAGTCCGGTTTCAAAAGTTTCTTTGGGCTTCCAGCCGAGTTCCCGTTCGATCTTGCGTGCATCGATTGCATAGCGCCGGTCATGACCCGGCCGGTCTTTCACATACGTGATGAGGTCGCGGCGCGAACCTGCGGACCGCGGCGCCACCTCGTCCACCAGGTCACAGATCATCTGGACGATCTCGATATTCGGTTTTTCATTCCAGCCGCCGATGTTATACGTCTCGCCCACGCGCCCGCCGTGCAATACCATGGCGATAGCCTCGCAATGATCTTCCACAAAGAGCCAGTCACGGACGTTCTTTCCATCTCCATAAACTGGAAGCGGCTTGCCATCGCGGGCATTGAGAATCATCAGCGGAATCAGCTTCTCGGGAAATTGGAAACCTCCGTAATTATTAGAGCAATTCGTCGTGAGCGTCGGCAGTCCGTAAGTGTGATGGTAGGCCCG
>CAVXVD010000093.1:0-6721 GCA_963765015.1 uncultured Acidobacteriota bacterium
AACGAGAACACGGTATTTTGAATGAGGGCCAAGGCTCGTTCCAAAGCTTCGTCGTCCCCACGATGTAACAGCAGAACCGCCTGTTCGATGTCCGAACGCATTTCGTTCAATGTAGCACTTCTGGCAGCCCAACCCCTTCAAACCCGCCTGCTTCGGATCGCTCTCTTGTTTCGTGTGCTGTGGCTGGCCTTGTTAAAGCCGGATGAGGCTCTGAACCTTCGTCTGTTATGAGCTCGTGGGCTTTTGCAAAAGCGGCGTCCTTCACGGTGTAGTGGGCGAGCAGATCGGCTCGATAGCGACCGCCTCGGGGTTCGGGAAATAATGGCGTTGAAAGTAGAAGGCCACGTTGACCAGTGCGATCATCACGGGCACTTCCACCAGCGGCCCAATCACCGCTGCGAATGCAGCTCCGGAGTTGATGCCAAATACCGAGACTGCGACCGCGATCGCCAGTTCAAAATTATTGGAGGCGGCCGTAAATGCCAGCGTGGTCGTCTTGGAATAGTCCGCGCCCACTTTCTTGCCCATGTAGAAGGACACCAAGAACATGAGGACAAAGTAAATCAATAGCGGAACGGCGATGCGCAGGACGTCCAAGGGCAGGCGGACAATGTAGCCACCTTTAAGAGAGAACATCACCACAATTGTGAACAACAGCGCAATCAGCGTCAGGGGGCTTACGCGGGGGATGAAGTTCCTGTTGTACCAATCGTGCCCTTTGGCACGAACCAGTGCGGTACGAGTTAGAAATCCCGCCAGAAAAGGAATTCCTAGGTAAATAAAGACACTCTTTGCAATCTCTGCAATGGACACATTGACAATGGAACTGCGAAGACCGAGCCTGGCCGGAAGGACGGTAATAAAAACCCAAGCGTAGAGGGAGTAGAAAAACACCTGAAAAAGAGAATTGAAGGCGACCAGACCGGCCGCATATTCCGTATCACCTTTGGCCAGCTCGTTCCAAACGATGACCATGGCGATGCAGCGTGCGAGGCCGATCATGATGAGACCGGCCATATATTCGGGATACCCACGCAGGAATACAACGGCCAGAACAAACATCAGAATCGGCCCGACCACCCAGTTCTGCAAAAGCGAAAGGCCTAACACGCGCTTGTTGCGAAAGACCTCGTGCAGTTCCTCATATCGCACCTTCGTAAATGGTGGATACATCATCAGAATCAGTCCTGCCGCAATCGGAATTGACGTCGTACCAACGTTGAAGCGATTCAGGAAAGGTACGACTCCGGGCACGAGCCAACCCAATACAACGCCACCAAACATGGCGCCGAAGATCCACGCGGTCAAATAGCGGTCGAGAAAACTGAGGCGACTAGTGGCCTTCATTTGGATCCTTGTAGTGCGGCAAGCCGCGAAGTGCGGATTCTTTGTCGAAACTCGTTGTTATTCTTTGGTAACGGGTGTCATCGTCTGCCCAATGCTATTGAGCTCCCTCTTGAGTGCGAGGCTGTCGAGAGTCTTCAGCGGAAGGCAGAGAAATAAGCTGATTCTGCGATCCAGAATAAAAAACGCCTCGCGGAAAGCCCTTTCCACCTCCGCCTCGCTTCCGCGGACTGCCGCGGGATCTGGAATGCCCCAATGGGCCGTCATCGGTTGTCCGGGCCACACCGGGCAGACCTCGTTCGCAGCGTTGTCACAAACCGTGAAGACGAAGTCGAGCTTGGGAGAGCCGGGCAGAGAGAATTCGTCCCAGGCCTTGCTGCGCAGACCGCTGGTCGGGATATGCGCCGTTTCAAGCTGCTTCAATGCTTCAGGTCGCACCTTTCCTGACGGGTGACTTCCGGCGCTGTAGCCAGTGAAATTAGGTCGGCCCTTGAAGTTCAGAATGGCCTCAGCCATGATGGAGCGCGCGGAATTACCCGTGCACAGGAATAAGACGTTGTAATGTCCTTCCATATTCGTTTTCTCCTAGTTGCAGCAGGTCGGTCCGCAACACGCTTTCGCTCCTGCGTTTGCGGGCTTGACGCCCCGAACAAACGCACTGAAGAACTTGCCATCTACCTGCGGGGCAATGGCGTCCACATCGACGCCGGCCGCCGCCAGAAACTCGCGTGCGTCCTCTGCGCGATAGACTCGCGTCTGTTCGATATCAATTTGCTCGAAACCTGCGGCGGAGAGTTTGCCGCGATATTCGTCATCCCCGAGAGCACCCGCAACACAGCCGACCCACAGAAGCACGCTTTGGCGGATTTCTGGTGTGATTTCGCCTTTGGTCACAACATCGGAAACCGCAAAGCGGCCGCCCGGCTTCAGCACGCGAAAAGCCTCCCGCAGCACACGATCTTTGTCCGCCGAAAGGTTGATCACACAATTCGAGATAATCACATCGACCGAGTTGTCCGGCAGAGGGATATGCTCGATCTCACCTTTGAGGAACTCGACGTTCTCGGCACCGGATTTGCGCTTGTTCTCATTAGCAAGTGCGAGCATCTCGTCCGTCATGTCGAGACCGTAAGCCTTGCCAGTGGGCCCAACCCGTTTTGCCGAAAGCAGAACATCTATGCCACCGCCCGAGCCAAGATCGAGAACGACTTCTCCCAGATTCAAATTTGCCAGCGCGGTCGGGTTTCCACACCCTAACGAGGCGAGCATGGCCTCTTCAGGGACTTGTCCCGATTGGGAAGAGTCATACAGATTGGACGTGATTGGGTCGCAGCCCAAGCCGCTTGCCGCGGTCGCTCCGCAGCAACTACTGCCGCCAGATTTCACGCGCAAGGCTGCCTGGCCATACTTTTCTTTGACTACTTCCTTGATGTCGGTGGCGCTCATGATGGCATCTCCTATTTACAAAGCTGAACGATATCTTGGGGTTTAACTGCCTTATTTCGAGTGCAGCATTCGGCGTAGAGGAATTGCAGAAGTTCCTGGAGTGCTTCCGTGTTGGCCGTGTACCGCAAGAAAGTACTTTCGCGGCGTACGTTCACGAGTTCTTCATTCTTTAGTTTGTCCAGGTGGTGCGAAAGCGTGGAATTCGGAATGTCGAGCTCTGACTGGATATCGCCGACGACCAAACCGTCCGGATGCGCGGATAGTAGCAATTGCATAATTCGAAGGCGGGGTTCGGTGCCCATCGCGGAAAGCATGTCAGCGAACTTTGCAATCTGCTCGGTATTCTTCTTAGTTGGGGCTACTGGCATGTTTCGATACTTGCAGAAATATGGATCACGAGTCAAGTTGAATTCGAGACCCGTGCCAATTGCAAGCACTGAAGTTACCAGCAACTGCACATGGATTTCGGATTCATGACGCTGTTCGACTATATGTGACCGGGATTCGCGGACCTGGAATCCTCTCCAGACCCTTCATGGCTCGAAAATAGTCACTCCTTTATTCTCGATTACCAGGCTTTGCGAAAATAGGCACGGTCGATTTTTTGATCCGTCCCAGAAAATCTGTGGGATACTGGGCACGCTATGGTGCGTGCGAGATCAAAGAGCGAAAAGCATTTTCGTACAATAAACGTACAATGGATCGGGCAATGGGGCCTTTTTCGCCCTTGTGGCACTTCCTAGAATCAATAACTTACGTGCTGTCAACATAGTGATTAGTTCGACTCCCGCCGCCTCCATCAGCTCTCTTTTATTATCAATCCGTTATATGCATTGTTGGCACGGGCTCCCACCTCTCTCAACTAGTGAGATCAATGGCTTTTGCTGACGTCTTTTTGTTTCGTAAAATCATTCTAAAGAGAGTATCGGACTACAATCCGATCAGCCTCGACGGTTCGCCATCGTGATCAGTATGGGTGGGAGACTGGTTCAGAAGAGTCTCGGCGCGAAATCCTTCAGATCGCGGCGCCAGGTTTGCCACTCGTGGTCGGTGCCGGGTGATTCGTAGAAGACATGTTGTATGTTCGCTTCCTGAAGCGACGTGTGCAGTTTCTGGAGTCCTGTGCGCATTCTTTCCGGCTCGTTCGTTCCTACGCCAAGCCAGAGCAGGTGCACTTTCTTGGCGAATGCTGCCGGATCAGCGAACACTCCGTTGTAGTCGGTCTTAGGATCCAGTTTCCGATTTCCGAGCACGAGCATCCCGCCCGCTCCACTGAAACCGCCAATGTAAGAGAAGAGATCGAGATGATCCAGCGTGATCTGGAAGGTCTGCATGCCTCCCATCGAGAGACCTGCCATCGCGCGGTGGTCACGGTCGGATAACGTGCGGAAGGTGGAATCAATGAATGGGATCAGAGCCTGGGTTACATCATCTTCGAATGCCGCGGCCATATCCTGCATCGCCTTCAACATTTCAGGTGATCCAAACCCTTTTGCGAACAGATCAACAGGCGCCTCGCCGGCGCGGTGCGCGTAGCCGTAGGCCATCACCACGATCATCGGCTTGCAAGTTTTCGCTGCGATCAAGTTGTCGAGGATGAAATTCGCGTTGCCCTGGCGGATCCAGCCGGTCTCGTCTTCACCGGCGCCATGTTGCAGATAGAGGACTGGATAGCGTGCCGTCGGTTTCGTTTCGTAATCGGGCGGCAGATAGACCAGCGCGTGCCGCCAGCTTCCCGTCACCTTCGAGGTGTACCAGATCTCGCGAACCGCGCCATGCGGCACATCCTGAATCGAATAGTAGGTAGAGCCCGGTTCCGGAACCTCGACCCCACTTGCCGGCTTTCCTCCTCCGAAGAAGGCGTGAGTGTTGGGGTCACTGACCTCGGCACCGTCGATGATCAGCGTGTAGTAGTGGAAGCCGGGAACAAGCGGTGGAGTGGTGATGGTCCAGAATCCATCCTGCTGTTTCTCCATGTCGAGTTTCGGACCGCTCCAGAAGTTCAGGCGGACTTTCGTAGCGTCTGGAGCCTTCACGCGAACCTGTACTCTGCCGGCGTTGTCGACTCGCGGATACTCTGCTGCCCAAACGTTGGTAGAGGAGGGCTGAAAATCTCCCGTTCCTTGTGCACAGCAAAAACTCGCGAAAAGGATGATTGCGATTCCGACATATTTCATTTCTGCCTCCATGTTTCGTATTATCACCGAGCTATGGTGGAACCCCGTCCCGCTCAACGGCATTCGAAGCTGGACTCGCGTCATTCGTGATCTCCCTGCTTCCCTTGTATTGTGCGTGCTTCGGATAAGCACACAGCGGTCGGCTGCGGCCCTGGAAAAGCTTTCCAGTCGCCAGTCACAGATGGAGGCGCCGTTCCCTTCTCGACCCAGTTCACCATTGCGCCCAACAGATCAAACTGATCCAGCGCCTGGCCTCCGCCACAATGGCTCATCCCTGGGACGAAATAGAACTGACTCCACTTCGATACCGCGTCGAGGCCCCCGTTGGCAGATGCCATGTCTTTGTAATAGCCGAACGTATCAAGCGCCGAGAACCACGGGTCGCTGTCGCCGTGATAGAAAATGAGCTTCCCTCCGTGTGCGGAGAAGGTCATCAGATTTGTGGACATTGAGTCCACCAGCGGTTGGATGCCTGCGAGAGCTTCTTTATCAACATCCATTGACAAGTCGGTTGTGGCGGGCCCGAAAATACCGGGACCGGGTGACAGCAATCCCCGGAATGGCGGACCGTCGGTGATGCCAGTGTCGTAAAGGAAGCCGGCATAGACTTGGGTTCCAGTCGCGGTTTTCGGGCCTCCTATCGCCCTCTTTATGGCTGCAGCCTTCTCCGGAGCAAGACACGAATCGTTCTTTTCACCCTTGCAAGCTAACATCTCCGGTTCGAAGTCACACGCGAGAGGATCGGAGATCAAGCCATCGGCCAGGCCGTCTTTGTCATCGCACCTTTTCATGAGCGCATCTTTGATGAGTTTGCGGTCGTCATCAGTAATGGCTTGTTCGATGATTGGTTTGCCATTGGCATCCTTCGGAGCGACCTGATTGAAGGTGATGGGAATCCAACGCCCGATCGCGAGATTGGAAAGCCCGGTGCGCATCGCGGGATCGCCAGAGATAATGCCGTTGAAAACCGTGGGATAACGCTGTGAAAGAATCATGCCTTCGCGGCCGCCGGTAGAGCATCCAGAAAAATACGAAAAAGCTGATGATTTTCCATAGTGTCGCGCGATGAGTTGTTTCGCCAAGGCAGCGACTTCAGGGTTAGCGAGATAGGCAAAATCCAGATATGCCTGCTGATCTCGCTTGAAGCTAAAATCAAATCCGGGATGGCGGCTCTTGTGACCAGAATCCGTGCTTACAACGGCGAATCCGCGCATGAGAGCGGGCGTGTCTCCGGCAGCATTTAATCCAAGGGGCGAAATTACAACGCCGTTGCTACCACCTCCACCTTGCATAAGAAAATCGCCATTCCATTTGTCGGGCATGGCTAAGGCGAAAGTGATTCCGAACTCTTCTCCGTCGACTCCGGTGCGGCGGTTCATCACACCTTCGACTCGGCAATACGCCGGCAGAGGTGCGCTGCGAGTCTGGTTCCAGGGGATAGCCTCCGTTGTCCCGGCAGCAATGGCCGCCGCTTTGGTGATTTCAACATTCTCGGCTTTAAAGTTGGTCAGCTTCTCGCAGGAATTCGGCTCCTGCGCCCAGGCATAACCAGTCGAGACAAATACCAAAAGCATGTTTCTTAAGAATTTGGAATCCATATCGCCCCAATCTTTTGACCTAACAACTATTCCGGCAGAGTGATTTGTCCTTTGACTTCGAAATTACCGCTGACTGAAGGAACTCCTGTTCCGGGTTGACCACTACCGATTGAGAGTGTGTATTTGCCGCGCGCCACGACAATGTCCCCGAGATCG
>CAVXVD010000094.1:0-52062 GCA_963765015.1 uncultured Acidobacteriota bacterium
GGCGCACTGGACCATAACTGACGCTGAGGCGCGAAAGCTAGGGGAGCAAACAGGATTAGATACCCTGGTAGTCCTAGCCCTAAACGATGATTGCTTGGTGTAGCCGGTACCCAATCCGGCTGTGCCGCAGCTAACGCGATAAGCAATCCGCCTGGGGAGTACGGTCGCAAGGCTGAAACTCAAAGGAATTGACGGGGGCCCGCACAAGCGGTGGAGCATGTGGTTCAATTCGACGCAACGCGAAGAACCTTACCTGGGCTCGAAGCGCAGTGGACCGGGGTAGAAATATCCCTTCCCCTTAAAAGGCTGCTGCGGAGGTGCTGCATGGCTGTCGTCAGCTCGTGTCGTGAGATGTTGGGTTAAGTCCCGCAACGAGCGCAACCCTTATCCCTAGTTGCCATCGGGTCAAGCCGGGCACTCTAGTGAAACTGCCTCGGATAACGAGGAGGAAGGTGGGGATGACGTCAAGTCCTCATGGCCTTTATGTCCAGGGCTACACACGTGCTACAATGGTCGGTACAAACCGTCGCAAACCCGTGAGGGGGAGCTAATCGGAAAAAGCCGGCCTCAGTTCGGATTGGAGTCTGCAACTCGACTCCATGAAGCTGGAATCGCTAGTAATCGCGGATCAGAACGCCGCGGTGAATACGTTCCCGGGCCTTGTACACACCGCCCGTCACATCACGAAAGTGGGCCGTACTAGAAGCTGGTGTGCTAACCGCAAGGAGGCAGCCATCCAAGGTACAGCTCATGATTGGGGTGAAGTCGTAACAAGGTAGCCGTAGGAGAACCTGCGGCTGGATCACCTCCTTTCTAAGAGAGAACGTCATGGCACTCACGCCGGCCCTTATGGGGCACTTCGCTGTGCGCAAGCATGGAGGAGAAGCGCGTGGGATGTTGCCATGTACCCCAAGCTGTGTCCACCACTAACCTGAGGATGCAGCGAGGGAGTCTCGGTTCGGACCTCTCTTTCCTGAATTTACAGATGTATTCTGTATTAACCGTTCGCATGATGGTCAGCTCCGGCTTAGCTGGGGCGCACGTTCAACCTTGTCCTCGAATAAAATTCTTTATGTGCCGTTGCTGAGCGGAAGGTCGCTCGGAATGACAGAGCGAGGCGACGATGTTAGGCTACGGGACACCGGGCCTGTAGCTCAGGTGGCTAGAGCGCACCCCTGATAAGGGTGAGGTCGGTAGTTCAACTCTACCCAGGCCCACCAGAATCAGGTTTCAAGGTGGCAAAGTTTCAAGGTTTCAAAGACCTTGAAGCTGAAACGTGAAACCTTGAAACTTGCCGTGGGGCTGTAGCTCAGCTGGGAGAGCGCCTGGTTTGCAACCAGGAGGCCACCGGTTCGATCCCGGTCAGCTCCACCAAAAGCCTGCGGTTCAATCGAGTGGTTGCGGAGGGTACAGTGGAGCACCTGGTAGATCGAATTCTGGGTTTGGGTGGTTTGCTGGTGCCGATCGTCGCAGTGATCGTGGGCGGAGCGATTGCCATCACGGCTATGGTGCATAAGCACCAGGAGCGACTGGCGAAGATTGAGCGCGGGATAGATCCCGACGGACCGTGGCCGCAGCAGAAGTAAGCGATCGGGAGCTTAGGCGATTCGAAGAAGGTAAAAGAAGTCAGCCTGATGTTGGGCGTCAATCGAATTGGCGTCGAACATTGGGTTGGAGGGATTCTGGAGTTTGCACGACTCTGGGATCAGTAAGACCCATACCTGCTGAAGCGGGTGAGCCGGTGAAAGCCGGCGAGGACGATATTTGACAACTGAATAGATTGGGCAAATTACAAGGCGTTGTAAATTTTTATGAGTGCCTGATAGTAGTTTTGCTGGTGTACGAGACGCGAACTTTCTGCAAGTCTGAACTTGGAGCGGAAAAGCGAAAGCTGGACTGCGAAGAGGGAAGAAGGCACAGAAGGCAAGCGTGAGCGTGCGAAGAGCAGAACAAAGAGGCCCATGGAATTTAAGCGGCGTGTTCGGGACGAAAGTCCTGAGTGTGCTGAGTAAATTTTGTGGTCAAGCTACTAAGGGCGCATGGTGGATGCCTTGGCAGAAGCAGGCGAAGAAGGACGTGGCAAGCTGCGATAAGCCTCGGGGAGCCGCAAGCAGGCTTTGATCCGGGGATTTCCGAATGGGGAAACCCACGGGGGTAAAACCCCCGTACGGCGTGATGAATCCATAGTCACGCACGAGCGAACCCTGGGAAGTGAACCATCTCAGTACCAGGAGGAAAAGAAAGAAACCTCGATTCCGAGAGTAGTGGCGAGCGAAATCGGAACAGCCTAAACCGGTAAGACCTTCGGGTTCTACCGGGGTTGTAGGGTCGACAACAGTAGAGTTACCAATCTGGTCGTTAACCGAAGCCCTCTGGAAAGAGGGGCCATAGAGTGTGATAGCCACGTAGGTGAAAACGAACCAGACTCGAAGTCGATACCTGAGTACCGCGGAGCACGAGAAACTTTGCGGGAAGCTACGGAGACCATTCCGTAAGGCTAAATACTAGCTTCTGACCGATAGTGAACCAGTACCGTGAGGGAAAGGCGAAAAGAACCCCAGCGAGGGGAGTGAAATAGTACCTGAAACCATGTGCCTACAAACGGTGGGAGGACTATGCCACGCAAGTGGAAAGTCTGACCGCGTGCCTATTGCATAATGAGCCGGCTAGTTATTCTTGTCAGCAAGGTTAAGCGAAAGCGAGCCGTAGCGAAAGCGAGTCCGAATAGGGCGACACAGTTGGCAGGAATAGACGCGAAGCGGGATGATCTACCCTTGGCCAGGCTGAAAGTGGAGTAACATCCACTGGAGGGCCGAACGGGTGTTTGTTGAAAAAAGCTCCGATGAGCTGAGGGTAGGGGTGAAAGGCTAATCAAATTCCGTGATAGCTCGTTCTCTCCGAAATAGCTTTAGGGCTAGCCTCGGATGATTTGTCGTGGTGGTAGAGAACTGAATGGACTATGGGGCTTTCCAGCTTACAGAATCCAATCAAACTTCGAATGCCATGGAACAACCAATCCGGGAGTCAGACGGCGGGGGCTAAGCTTCGTCGTCGAGAGGAAAACAGTCCAGATCGCCTGCTAAGGTCCCAAAATATCAGCTAAGTGGGAAAGGAAGTCGGAACGCCCAGACAGCCAGGAGGTTGGCTTAGAAGCAGCCATCCTTTAAAGAAAGCGTAATAGCTCACTGGTCAAGCGGTCCGGTGCCGACAATTTAACGGGGCTAAAGCTGATTACCGAAGCAGCGAATGCACGGTGTAACAGCCGTGCGTGGTAGGAGAGCATTCCCAACAGTTTGAAGGTAGACCGAAAGGACTACTGGACGGTTGAGAAGAGACCCTGCCGGCATAAGTAGCGATAACGGAGGTGGGAACCCTCCGCGCCGAAAGTCTAAGGTTTCCTGAGAAAGGTTAATCCGCTCAGGGTCAGGCGGTCCCTAAGGCGAGGCCGAAAGGCGTAGCCGATGGACATCCGGTTAATATTCCGGACCTCCCTTGTTTCGTTATTACGATGGGGTGACGCAGTAGGATAAGCAGGCCGTTCTATGGCTATAACGGTCGATGCGTGAAAGGTGTTTCTCGTAGGAAAATCCGCGAGGAAGTTATCACTGAGACGCAAAGCAGTACTCCGTATGGAGGAAAGCTGCCGATTCCACACTGCCAAGAAAAACCTCTAAGGAGAACATAAGGGAACCGTACCTCAAACCGACACAGGTAGACGAGGAGAATATCCAAAGGCGCTCGTGAGAACAGTTGGTAAGGAACTCGGCAATATAACCCCGTAACTTCGGGAGAAGGGGTGCCCCGGTAGAGTTCATAGCTCGAGGGGGCCGCAGCGAAATGCGCACTGCGACTGTTTAACAAAAACACAGGTCTCTGCAAAGTCGAAAACGACGTATAGGGGCTGACGCCTGCCCGGTGCTGGAAGGTTAAAGGGAGAGGTCAACCGCAAGGTGAAGCTTCGAACTGAAGCCCCAGTGAACGGCGGCCGTAACTATAACGGTCCTAAGGTAGCGAAATTCCTTGTCGGGTAAGTTCCGACCTGCACGAATGGCGTAACGAAAGTGCGACTGTCTTGCCGACTGACACGGCGAACTTGTAGTGCCGGTGAAGATGCCGGTTGCCCGCAACTAGACGGAAAGACCCCGTGCACCTTTACTATACCTTTACCATGAACTATGGCCCTTGCTGCGCAGGATAGGTGGGAGGCTTTGATTCCAGGCTCTCGGGCTTGGAGGAGCCAACGGTGAGATACCACCCTGCGAGATCTGTGGTTCTAACTTACTCCCGTGATCCGGGAGAGGGACATGGTAAGGCGGGTAGTTTGACTGGGGCGGTCGCCTCCTAAACGGTAACGGAGGCGCGCGAAGCTACGCTCAGGCTGTTTGGAAATCAGCCGACGAGTGCAAAAGCATAAGCGTGGTTGACTGCGAGTCCTACAAGACGAGCAGGTACGAAAGTAGGCTTTAGTGATCCGGTGGTTCTGCATGGAAGGGCCATCGCTCAACGGATAAAAGGTACGCCGGGGATAACAGGCTGATCGGAGCCAAGAGTTCATATCGACGCTCCGGTTTGGCACCTCGATGTCGGCTCATCGCATCCTGGAGCTGTAGAAGGTTCCAAGGGTTAGGCTGTTCGCCTATTAAAGCGGTACGTGAGCTGGGTTCAGAACGTCGCGAGACAGTTCGGTCCCTATCTGTTGTGGGCGCAGGAGATTTGAGAGGACCTGTCCTTAGTACGAGAGGACCGGGATGGACGAACCTCTTGTGTTCGAGCTGTCATGCCAATGGCACCGCTCGGTAGCGAAGTTCGGTTGTGATAACCGCTGAATGCATATAAGCGGGAAGCACTCCTCAAGATGAGATCTCCCAACCCGTAAGGGATAAGAAGGGCCCAGGAAGACTACCTGGTTGATAGGCTGGAGGTGGAAGCGCAGTGATGCGTGTAGCTTACCAGTACTAATCGCCCGTTCGGCTTGACCATAAAATTTACTCGGTGCAGAAACAGTTATCAGTTTTCAGTTGGGTAGGGCGCGGATTTATCCGTGCCTCAGTTAGAACCTGAACTGTAACTCAGCAAGTTGTTAGTAAGTCGTTAGAACCTGAATGACTGAGAAGCAATAACTGATGACTGTGCGCCGACGGAAATTGAATGTCTTGTCGATTTGAAATACAACAGCTTGTCTCCGAGCCGTCCGGAACCGCGAAAGCGGGATGGACGCGCGAGGAAGCTGGCTGTTCCCAATCTATTCAGTTGTGAGAGATCGTTCTCAGGATCTTTTACAAGTTAGCAGCGAGTCGTACCCTGAGCCGGAGCGGAAGCTCGGCGAGCGGACGATGAAGCTAGAAGCCGAGAGCTAATAGCTGACAGCTGCGTCGCTTTGTCGGTGATCATACCGCGGGGGATCCACCCGTTCCCATCCCGAACACGGAAGTTAAGCCCCGCTGGGCCGATTGTACTGCACGCGAAAGTGTGTGGGAGAGTAGGTAGTTGCCGGCATTAATAAAGGCCAGTCTGAGAAATCAGATTGGCCTTTTCCTTTTGTGCAGCCAGAGATCCTTCGCGAAGAACGCTCAGGATTTCGGCAGAAGGCTCCCGCGCGCAAAAGACGCGCTCTCACGCCTTCTAGGTGTGGTGGCTCAGCCTGAAATGGAGAAGCGACGTTCTCCGTTAGTGTAGAGTCCGCCCCGGCGGGGCGGGGATTTTCAAGGCATAGGGGTCTATCGTCCGATGACTTTTCTGGTTGTCAGTGTGCAGCGCGAGAGGATTGGCTCCCGCGCTGCTAAACATCGGCTCGATGAGCCCGCTAGGTTATCCCTCAGCATGGTTGCATCCCTGCAGAGCCTGCCTCCGTTTCACCCGGCAGTTCATTTCAGCTCCGCGGTTCTCAACTTCCAGTTTGCTCGGCTTGCGGGCGGGACGATACCGTTCATCCGCAGGTACTCGACCATCTGACCGTAGTGATCCTTCGGATGGAAGGCGCCGACAATGGCGATTGCGAGACGCGTTGAGAGGAATGGCGATACGGGCTTGGGCAGCGGCGTGACCTCGTTTTCGGAGGTGATCCCGGAAATGGCCCGATGGCCGAGCGCGAAGGAATCTTTGAGATACTGGACAATTTCGGCCTTGGTTTTCAGCGCCGCGGGGCCGTTCAACTTTTCTTCGATGGAGTTAGCGTCGATCGTCTCGCCCATGAGCGGGCCAAAATAAAGGTGATTGGCGAAGCCGATGTGTTTCACCTGTTCAGCGAAAGTGCGTACGCCTTTAAACTCGCCATTGGTAGGCGCGAAGGAATACTTGTCTTCGGGCATAGCTTCAGCAGCGGAAACGACTTCCTGCTCGACAACACCATAAAGCATTTTGAGGACAGAAGTGACGGTGGGCGGTTGTTGCTGGGCCGTTGAGACGACCATCAGACGCTCCTTGTTTTATGAAGTAAACGCCAAAATCTTATGCTTCTGTGGCTAGAGAAGTCATCCGCAAGTTTTTACTGGCCGCTCGCTGCAGCAGCTCCACCAATTATGCTAGCGACATCCCGGCAGCTAGGCGCTTCGTTCTTCACCCAGCTTGCTGGCGGCGACTCTTACGTAGCAGTCTGGCGGCTTCCAGTTTGCGGTCGCGCTCAGCATGGATCTTTGCCTGTCGGACCGCGAGCATGTCGTTCGGTGTCACGTAGGCAATCGCGCTGTGCAATCGCACGTTGTTATAGCGATCCACATACTGTTGGATCAGGCGTCTCGCGTCTTCCAGTGACAGCGGCGTTCCCGGTCGAATGCATTCGCTTTTAAGCGATTTGTGCCAGCGCTCCAGCTTTCCGTTCGATTGGGGATAATAGGGCGAGGTTCGGACGTGCGTCATGCCCGAGATGCGAATGAACTCCTTGAAATCGCGAGCGATGAACTGCGGGCCGTTGTCGGAGATGATTCGCGGCTTCGCTTCCGGATACTTCTCCTTGGCTCGCTGCAGGATCACTTCGACATCAGCTTCTCGCATGGACTCGCCCAGATCCCAATGCACGAGGAAACGGCTGAACCCATCCAGAACGCTGCACAAGTAATAGAAGGTGCCGCGCAGGTTGATGTAGGAAACGTCGATATGCCAGTGCTGGTGCGGCCGCAGCGGCTGCTCGAAACCGGTTCCCTTGCGCGATGGTTTGCTCTTCCACTTGCCGGCATTAATAAAGGCCACATTCAGGAATGAATGTGGCCTTTTCCTTTTGGTAATTAGCTTGTCGAGACGATGTTGGGGGCTTCGGGATCTTCCCGCGACACTTCTGTCCAGTTGAAAACGTTCTTGAGCTTGTCAATGCCATCCTCACCTTCCGCTACACGATTATTTGAATCGCGGGGCGGCGCCGTTTTGAGCGCAATGCTCTTGGCGATGGCGGCGCGCAACGCTTGATCGACCGCCTTGCTGTCACCAGCCAACACGTCCTCCTCTGGGTTGAGTGCGCCTGCGGCTCCTAGATTAGCTCATGAAACCGGTGTGGGCGAGAACCTCTTCCGGCGGTATCCGGCTTTGCGTGGCCGCCTTTTAGATCGTCGTAACGGCCATCCTGCATTTCACGCTAGCACCAGTTCTTTCGCCCCTTCGGGGCTCTGCACAATAGCGGTCAGCGATTCCCACGACTTACGTCGTGGGCTGCATTCTTTCGCCGCTTCGCGGCTACACCTTGGGTGCGGGTGTTCGGGATTCCCACACTACCGCGGGTGTTCGGGATTCCCACACTACCGCTGAAGTTGCGGCTAGTCCGGCGTGAGTGCATGGGGCAGCCATTTTTGTTGGCGATGCCTCACCAAAATCAAAGGCTGGCGGGTGGCCCAGCCTTCGACCGCGTGTTGCGAACAGCCGCCACAACACAGGGTGCCCCGTCCTTGCGCGTTTTGCAAGGGCGGGTGCGATGCTGCCGACACAGATCTGTTTCCTCTTGGTGCGAGTGTTCGGAATTCCCACCGTTCGCAAAGTGCGCGACGGATGGGGCACCCCATGGTTGCTGTTGGCGGGTAAATCAAGATCCTGCCTCTCGCAAAATACGTGGGAAGGGTGGGATAAAACCTGGTTCCTGACAGAGATCAAAGTCCCCACGTCTCGCAAAGGCGACGAGACATGGGGCATCCCTTTAATTCTCATTTTTGTCCGCAGAACGCTCGCTCTGCTCGCGGGGCGGACGAATGCGTCCGCCCCTACACACGGTTAGGCTGCAGGTTGCTGTTGGTAGGCGGGAACGAAATATTCGGTGACGAACGTTTCGTAGGTCGTGGGCGTGGTGTTCTTTGGGGTGCGCGGTTCGAGGGCGCGCATGTGTCCGTTATTGAGGGAGCCGGTCATCTCGAGCAGCAGGCGGGCGAACTGATCGGACATCCCCATCTGGACCAGAACGGCGCGAAACTGATCGTCAGGCACGTGTACATATTTGAGGTCTGTTTTGCCGATGGCATGACCGATGATTGAGGCGACTTCGTTGTAGTTGAGATCGCTGGCGCCAAGCAGTTCGCGGGCTTGCTTTCCGTGGAACGAGGGATTGAGGAGAGCGTCGGCGGCTGCGGCTCCGATATCGCGGGTAGCGATCATCGGGACCTTGAGATCGGGACGAAGCGGTCCGGCGAGCGATCCCATCTGGCGGATAGCGTTGACTTGCGCGAGCGTATTTTCCATGAAGTAGGCAGCGCGCAGGGAGAGCACGTTGGCGTTGTTGATTTGGTTGAGCTTTTGTTCGAGGTGGTGCAGGCCCAGGACGGGGCCAGTGCCGCTGGATTTATCGGCGCCGATGCTGCTGAGGACGACGACGTTTTTGGTGCCGGCGTTCTGCACGGCGGCGGCGATGGCGTCGCTGACTCGATTCGAATAGCCGAGGGGGTCGGTGCTGGCGGGATTGGGCGGAATCATGACATAGGCGGACTCTGCCTGATCGAAGGCCTGGGCAAGGGTGGCAGCGTCGGTGATGTCGGCGATGAAAGTTTCGGCGCCCTTGGCAGCGAGAGCCTGGAGATGAGCTGCATTTCGGCCGACGACGCGAACTTTTTGTTTGCGAGTAAGAAGGTTGGTGGCGACTATGTGTCCGCTGTTGCCGCTTGCTCCTAATACAACATGCATAAAGTATTCTCCTTGCGTGGTTGGATGCGGGAGGGTACGCTGCGGACTCTGCCTTGAGAACGATGGGTCGGCCGGCGAACCGTCCACTCAAGCAAAAGGCGGGCTTGAATGGGGCACCGAATATTTTCAATGAAATAAACTTGGGATTGAGAATTTCGTATGAGCAAAGTTATCGTGGGAGCGTTTTCGATCTCGCTCGATGGATACGGGGCGGGGCCGCGGCAGGATCTGGAGAATCCACTCGGCGTGCGCGGGACGGAGGTGCATCAGTGGTTTTTTCCAACCGACACTTTCCAGAAGATGCACGGCAGCGGCAAGGGGACGGGCGGCATCGACAACGATTTCGCGGCGCAGTCGTTTGAAAACGTTGGCGCCTGGATTCTTGGGCGCAATATGTTTGGGCCGGTGCGCGGGCCGTGGGTGGACGAGTCTTCTTCTGGTGAATCGTGGAAGGGATGGTGGGGCGATACGCCTCCGTATCACGTGCCGGTGTTTGTGCTGACGCACCATGCGCGGGGTCCGTTGGAGATGAAAGGCGGGACTACGTTTCACTTCGTCAGCAACGGGATCCAGGCGGCGCTGGAACAGGCGAAAGCGGCGGCCGGGGGGAAGGATGTGCGGATTGGCGGAGGCGTGGCGACGATCCGACAGTATCTTGCGGCGGGAGTGATCGACGAGATGCATCTGGCGCTATCGCCGGTTCTGCTGGGCGAAGGAGAAGCGCTGTTTGCGGGGATCAATCTGCCTCAGCTGGGATTCAAGGTAGTGAAAATGGTGGCGGGGGAGAATGCGACGCACGTTCTGATTCGGAAGGGTTGAATCGACACGACGAACGCACCGCAGCGGCTAACATGCGGCACGAGTGGAACTCGTAGCTTCCCGATGCTGCTGAGTGCGGTGGGGTCTGGTGGTGGGGAAATCTCATCGTGGATACAGCGTCGCGTTTCCCACCCTAACCTCGCAAAAGGCGCGAGGTTAGAACGGGCCACCTGACTCTTAGTGGGCCTTCTGAGCTGCGGCGAGGTCTTGCTGCGCCTGGTCGAGGAACTGGCTGAGGGCGTCGCGGTCTTCGGGGAGCATTCGGACGAACTCGATGCCGTTACCGAATTGGGGATCGCAGGTGACGACGCGGGCGAAGATGAGCAGTGTATCGGCGACTTGCAATTTGAGTTCGAGGTTGGCGCCTACAGGAAAGGGATACATGCTCTCGATGTAGCATCCGCCGAGGCAAATGTCGGAGGTGGCGCAGCGAAGGGGAGACACGCTGGTTTCACCGTCGACGATCGAGTGAACTTCGACGGGCAAGTTCAACTTGAAGCGCGGATACTTGCGTTGTTGTACGAACATGGCTCCGACCTCTCAGTCGAACCCCACTGGGGAAGAGTGTAACCCAGGCCGGGATGAAGGCAACATTCCCTTGGGGCCATTACGGTGGTACTCCGTTGGGCGGTTACCCGTGGGGCGCCGGGCTTTGCCTTCGCTCACAGACTGCGGAGGAGGAAGATCCACCTCAGCGGCCAAAGCCGCGTCAATTCTGCGTGACTTACGGCACGAGTGGAACTCGTGCCATTCCCGACCCTGGGTTTTGATGGTGGGGAAATCTTAATTATGCATGCAGCATCGTGGTGCCCACTCTAACGTCGCAAACTGCGCGAGGTAGGATGGGCGACCTGACTGTCTCTCGCGGCCGTTTTGCTGATCCTTTCGATAAGAAATATCTATTGGACGCGGTGCAGGGAGCAATTTACTTTCGCGGCTTGCGGAATTGGGGCCGCGGTTGCGGCGTGGTGTGTGCGCTACGCCGGCATTTTGCAGGACTGACAGAGGAGCCATTCGAAGATGAGAAAACGAGCAACGAGGCGCAGTGGGCGCCGGTCGTGGATATCCGCCAGCGTAAGAATTCTTCTGTTGATCGGTGTGCTAGCCGGTTGGTCGGTAGCGAGTTTTGCCGATGAACCGAAGGCGGATCCTTCGGGCACGGCTACGGGTGATAAGAGCACAGCGGTGGATGCGGCGGGTAATCCGTTTGTGGTGGCGGAACCGACGGACAAGACGGCTCCGGATTACGTGCAGAACAAGAAGGCGTTTGACGAATACCAGGCGCAGGCGGCGAAGGAGCCGCTGGCAGTGAAGCTGGCCGACAGCGTAGGGCATGTTCGGGTAGCGACGAACTTTGCGTGGACGCTGAACACGGGATATCTGGTGCTGTTCATGCAGGCGGGGTTCGCGCTGCTGACGTGCGGGCTGGTGAGGAAGAAGAATGCCGCGCATTTGATGATGCTGAACTTCGCGGCGTACGTGTTTGCCTTCCTTGCGTACTATGCGGTGGGATATGCGTTCCAGTTCGGCGCGGTGGCGATCAATGCGGCGCCAGTGAATATTGGGGGCACGCCGACGCTCAATCACTTTTTGATCGGCAGCGGGCAGTGGGGATTTGTCGGAGGCAAAGGATTCTTCTTTCTAGGGCCGGCGTACGACGCAGGCAGCAATGTGCTGGCGCTGTTTGAAGTCGTGTTCATGGAGACGGCGGGATACATCATTGTAGGAGCGATCTGCGAGCGCATCAGCTTCTGGGCGTTCCTGCTGTGTGAATTGTTTATTGGGGCGATTCTGTATCCGATCTCGGGATGCTGGACGTGGGGCGGCGGGTGGATGTCGCAGCTGGGATTGTCGATGAACCTGGGTCACGGGTATGTGGACTTTGCGGGATCGACAGTGGTGCATGCGGTGGGCGGGTTCTGCGCGATGGCGCTGGCGATTATTCTGGGGCCGAGGGCGGGGAAGTTTGGTCCGGGCGGAAAGATACGGGCGTTTCCGGCGCATAACGTGGTGTACGTGGTGACGGGGACATTCATCCTGCTGTACGGGTGGATGGGATTTAATCCGGGATCGACGCTGGGAGCGACGGACCTGCGGATTTCGGCGGTGGCGATCAATACGAATCTGGCGGCGGTGGCGGGATCGGCGGCGGCGATGCTGATCTGGTATTTCCTGTTTGGGAAGCCGGACGTCACGATGGCATGCAATGGAATGCTGGCGGGGCTGGTGGCGATCACGGCGCCGTGCGCGTTTGTGACACCGACGGCGTCGGTGGTGATTGGAGTGCTGGCGGGATCGCTGGTGTGTGGAGGCGTGCTGTTTAACGAGCGTGTACTGCGGATAGACGATCCGTGCGGCGCAGTTTCGGTGCATGGATACTGCGGATGGCTGGGAGCGGTATGCGTGGGCATATTTGCGGATGGGGCGTATGGGGCGGGATGGAACGGGGTGGGCGCGGCGAGCTATCTGGGACACGCGGGGCAGGGCGTGACGGGGCTGATCCACGGCGATACGCGACAGTTTCTGGTGCAACTGGGCGGGGCGACGCTGTATGCGATCTGGGCATTTGGGGCAACGTATGCAGTGTTCTTCGTGGTGAACAAAGTGAAGAGCATGAGAGTGGCGCCGGAGTCGGAAGAGGAAGGGCTGGATGTGCCGGAGTTTGGGATGCCGGGGTATCCGGAAGATGCGGTGGTGCCGGCGCCTTACTAGCGTCGGGCGACGGAATCGCGAGCGTTCAAAATTGTGCCTCGATCGCGTGATCCGTGGTGCTCTATGAGGAGCTCAGAGGCTTTCACCACAGAGGAACACAGGGGAAACCCGATTATTCTTTGCGGCTAAGCCGGGCTTCGCCCGGCTGGACAGCCGAGGGCGGCTGTCCCCCCATGAGCATGTGCGGAGGAAAGTAAGTTTGTGCGAGATCTGAACTCGATCACAGCGATTCCCGCGGGTACATTTGTTTTGCTCTGTGTGGCGGCGCTGCTGGAGGTAGTGGGGGATTCGTTTTTTCAATCTGCGATGCACCGGTCGTCGGGGTGGTACCGGATCGGATTCCTGGCGGCGGGGGCGGTTTCGCTGGTGCTGTATGGGGTGGGAGTGAACTTGCCGCGGTGGGATTTTGGGAAGCTGCTGGGAGTGTATGTGGTGTTCTTTTTTGTGGCGGCGCAGGTGGTGGCGAGGGTGAGATTCCATCAGGCGGTTACGTTGCCGATGATTGTAGGGGGATCGTTCATCTTTGTCGGCGGGATGATTATTTCGTTTTGGAATCGGTGAGCGAGGGAGTTGGTTTCGGTCGCGATCGACGGCGATCGTCTTGAACTGATCTCATTAACAGTTTGACAGGGAAAGATCATCTACCTCAGGGGCTGAAGCCCATCGGCTTAGGCTGACCGTCGGCGGCACGACTGAAGTCGTGCCCTTCCCGAAGCCATTCGGAACCACTGCCATCTCAGGTCTGCTCAGACTGATCCAGTCAAATTCTCCAATTAAATTCTTGAAACAAAATCCCCATGTCTCGCAAAGGAAGCGGGACATGGGGCACTCTTTTTCGGGTGGGAGACTTTCTTAGGCGGAGGTGTGGGTGGCCAGGTTGACAGTTACGGTGTCTGGTTTGCCGGGGGCGCCGGACTTGGTTACGGGATTGAAGGTGATGGTCAGTTGCTCGGCGTTGGCGGTGATGCGGAGGTAGCCGGAATTCTGGTCGTCGTGTTTGTTCAGGATCAGGCCGGTGGATTGGACTGCCGGATTCACGTCGAGATATTTCACATTTGCGTTGTCGGCGGGTTCAGGAGTTTTCTTTCCGGCAGTTGCCTTCACCAACGTGGTCACGTTGTGTCCACTGTCGCCACAGATGAGGAAGGGGACGGTGTACTTGTTTCCGGCGAAAGTTACAGAGCGGGTGTAGCGCTGATAGTTGTGGGCGTGTCCGGAGATGAAGGCGTGGGGATAGACACCGACCTGCTGGCAGATGGAATCGATCTGCGCGAGCATCAGCGTGCTGCCGGAGTGGTTGCCTCCGCCGGAGGGTCCGCTGGGCGGTGAGTAGGTGAATGGGGGATGGTGAACCGCGAGGATGACCGCACCGGGATGGTTGCTGGACTTGATGTTCTGCAGTTGGGCGGTGAGGAAGTCGAGCTGGTAATCGGGAACGGTCGGCCACTTCTTCTTTCCCTTGGTAGTTTCGCTGGAGATGACGCCGGGGTCTTCGAGAGCATTGGAGAAAAGGCCGATGATGCGGACAAAGGGCGCGTCGAAGGCGAAGTAGACGCCGGGCTGGATCATGGCGGTGCGGTGGAGGGATCCGGCTTCTTTGGTGACGACGGTGCTCGAAGCGCAAAAGTTTCGGGCGAAAGTGGTGAGCGGTTCCTGACCGGCGGGAGTGCCGGGAAGGATGAAGGAATCGTGGTTGCCGGGGATGGCGAGGATCGGCGCGGGATAGTTGCGGAAGGGCTCGTAGAACTGATCGTAGTAGTAAGCGGATTCTCCGAAGTTGTAGACGACATCGCCGAGGTGATAGAGGAAGGATGGGCGAGCGGCAGCGTTGGAGGTATGGTAGTCGTTGGTGACGGCGTCGGAGACTTTGATTTCGGCGGCGAAGTTCGCCTGCGAGGAAGCGCCGCTATCTCCGATCATGTGAAAGACGATCGATTTGGCTGCGTTGATGGATTGGATCACTTGGGGGCCGTGCGGTCCCCAGGCATCGGAGAGCGAGAACAGATCGCCGGGCTTGCCGCTGGCTTGATCGAAGGGGACGACATCCTTGGTGAGGAGCGCCTGGACTTCTTTGGTGTAGAACTTTTCGTCGTCGTTGGTGACCTGGAACTGCGTGGGGTCGGGCGTGGGAATACTTTCGTTGAAAACGGGTTCTGCGAAGAGGGGTTGCGAGAGATGAGCGTTGGATCTTCTTGGCATGGCGGTGTGGCTTCCTTTTCTTAATTTTGGCAGACGTTGGCCCTGGCTGTGTTGCCCCCTCATGAAAATGAACCGGGAATCATCCGCCGCACTCGGAAGGCCCGCGCTGTTGCATCGCCCGACAATTCTGTTAGCAGAACTGCCGGAAGGGCGGCGCGCTTTGAAGGCCGGGTTCTCCGACTTTCGGGCGCGCGCGGGGGAAAGTGTCCTACTTTACTGCGGGAGTTTGGATTTGCGCAAATGAAAAACGGTAGCGGTGCAGCTTGAAAATTGCCATCCCTCAGCGGCTAAAGCCGCAGTGAAAATACGATGCTTATGGCACGGCTGAAGCCGTGCCCTTTCAAAGCCGATTCAAACAGCTCAGCACGGGAAGGAACTGGATGCGGATGGAAGAATCGCCATCCTGACCTCTCTGAGAACACGAGGTCAGGATGGCGGGTTTAGCGCTGCTCTTAATCCCGCTTTTACTTTTGAGCGGGAGTTTCCTGCATTGGCGCGGGGGCCGGAGCATCGGCAGCTCACTTCGGGCGCGGCTACCGGATTGATCTTCACCGTGGAGAGGATCTGTTCCAGGCGAGTGAAGACTTTGTCGCGGTCGACGTGCTTGGTGACGCCCTGGTCGGAGGCTTCGGTGGTGACGTTCAGGGCGAACTCGTAGCAGGATCCATTTTGAAAGACATGGAAGTACTTGGAGTCGCTCTGGCGCGCGCCTTCTCCGGAGACGGCTTCGGTGGCGCGGAGTTCGAGGTCACCGAGCATCAGCTTGGAGTTCGACTGATCGGTACTGGCATTCGTGACAGTGCTGCTGGCGGCGACGGCGGAGGTTGGGTCCTTCGTTTCGGAAGGCGAAGATGGCGGCGCATCCGACTTCGCAACGTCGGTGGATGCCGAAGGCGCGGGTTCCGACTTGGCTTTTTCCACGTTCTTCGGTTGGGGGACGGCGAACTCGGTGCACTGATCGGCGGTGAGTGACTTGTTGATGCTCACGTTGAAAAATGCGGACGAGAAATCGGTGTTGGCGAAACCGGTCTCGGGAAGCTCGACGGCGGCGAGCGCAACTCCACCGGGCTGCACGAAGTTCATGGGAATCGGATTGGAGAGCACGAGATGGGTGGCGGCATCTCCAGTTTCGATGGCGTAGCGGCGTGGATATTCGAAGGTCACGCCAGTTGCCTTGTCGGTGTAGTTTACGGTTGCGGGCTTTTTGTGGACGATCTTTTTCGGGGCCGGTTTGTTTTCGGCGACGACGACGGGCGCGGGCATGGGGGCCTGGGCGAGCGTCGGTTGGGTGACAGGAATCTGATTGTTGGAACTGACGGGTTTCGGTTTGTCGCTGGAACAGCCGACGGTTACGGAGCAGATGATGAGTACGGCAGCGAAGACGAGCGTGCTGGCGTTCTTGCCCCAGGTCAGGAAATCATTGTGGTTCATCGAGCGAACTGCGTTGATGCGGGTCATGGTGGTTGCCTCCTGCCGACTCGCGGCACTCTGGAGAAATGCAAGGGGCGGGCCATCGGGGGAGGCGTTGATTAGGCGGGGGTTAGCAGGATAAGCGGTGGAAAGGCGCGTGGGGCGCGGGACACGATGTGTGGCGGGGAGTACACGGGCGTGGCGGGGGGGATTGATTTTGGGAGATCTATATCCGGGCGGGAAGATCAAAAATCCCCATGTCTCGCAAAATCGGCGAGACATGGAGCACCCGGGTTCCTCTCAGGTGTATTGTGGCTGGCGGAGGATTTGCGATGGGGCTTCGAGGAATCTTATGTTTTGTTTTGTGCGTGGGATCGGTCTGGGCGCAGGGGGCGAGAGAAAAAATCATTATTGATACCGATATTGGCGATGATGTGGACGATGCGTTTGCGCTGGCGCTGGCGGTGAAGAGTCCGGAGCTGGAGATTCTGGGAGTAACCACAACTTTCGGCGATACGGAGACGAGGGCGCGGATTACGGATCGATTGCTGGGGGAGCTGGGGCGCGGGGACATCCCCGTGCTGGCGGGGAAAGCGACGGCGACGAAGAATCCGATGTCGCAGCGGCGGTATGCGGAGGGTGGAAAGTTCGTCAAGGCAGCGCACGGGGACGCGGTGGAGTTTTTGTTGGAGCAAATCCGAAAGTATCCGGGAGAGATCATCCTGATCGCGATTGGTCCGCTGATGAACGTGGGAGCGGCGATTGAGAAAGATGCGGCAACGTTTCGGAAGCTGAAGCGCGTGGTGCTGATGGGAGGATCGGTGCGGCGGGGGTATGGGGATTTGGGGTATACGGCGGCGGTGCCTCCGATGCCGGAGTGGAACATTTTGAACGATGTGGGGTCGGCGCAGAAATTGTTTGCCGTGGGTGTGCCACTGTTTGTGATGCCGCTGGATTCGACGCAACTGAAGCTGGACGAAGTGAAGCGGGCATTCCTGTTCAGCCAGGGGACGGCAGTGACGGATCAACTGGCGGTGCTGTATCACTTATGGGGACAGGAGACTCCAACGCTGTTTGATCCGATGACGATTGCGTTTGTGTTGAAGCCGGAGTTGTGTCCGGTGACGGGGTTACACATTCGAGTGGATGAGAAGGGGTTCACGCGGGAGGAAGCGGGTGCGGTAAATGCACAGGTTTGCCTGGATTCGAATGCGGAGGATTTTTTCCGGTTCTATCTGAGGAGAGTGGCGGGGAATGCGGGGACGCGGTAAGTGTGGGGGAGTAAAGTCAAAATCCCATGTCTCGCAAAAACGGCGAGACATGGGGCACCCAGCCCGGCGCAAGGACGAAACACCCGCCGTTTGTTTAGCACAAGACTTTGTTTAGGGAGATCGAGTGAAGATAAAAATACTGGTTGTAATGATTGCGTTTTGTTCGGTGATGTTTGGGCAGGATCGGCAGAGCGTCGACATGGTGATCAGCGGCGGGATCGTGGTCACGATGGATGGGGCGCGGGCGATTTATCAGGATGGGAGCGTGGCGGTGCGGGGGGATTCCATTGTGGCGGTCGGACCGCGGGCGGAAATCGAGGCGCGATATAAAGGCGCGCAGACGATCGACGCGCGCGGACGGCTGGTGCTGCCGGGGTTCATCAATGGACACACGCATGTGCCGATGACCTTGTTTCGCGGGCTGCACGACGACGTGACGTTGAATGACTGGCTCTATAAATACATTTTTCCGGCGGAAGCGAAGAATGTGAATGAGGAATTCGTGCGCTGGGGAACGAGGCTGGCGGCGGCGGAACAGATCCGCGCGGGCGTGACGACGTTTGCCGATATGTATTACTTCGAGGATGCGGTTGCAGAAGAAACGAAGGCGGCGGGGATGCGAGGCGTGCTGGGAGAGACGTTTATTGATTTTCCCGCGCCGGACAACAAGAGCGAAGCCGAGATGCTGGCGTATACCGAGAAGTTCTTGAAGCGGTGGCAGGGGGATGCGTTGATTCACGCGGCTCCGGCACCGCATTCGATTTACACATGCTCGCAGAAGACTTTGCAGGATGCGGCGGCGCTGGCGAGGAAATATCATGCGCCGATCTTGATTCACGTGGCGGAGATGAAGAAGGAGTGGGACGACAGTTTGAAGAATAACGGGATGTCACCGGTGCAGTATCTGGAGAAGATCGGAGTGCTGGGGCCGGACATCGTGGCGGCGCATTGCATTTTTGTGGATGCGGCGGACCGGAAGCTGCTGGCGGAGCGGAATGTGGGATGCGTGCATAATCCGTCGAGCAACATGATGATTGCGAGCGGAGTGGCGCCAGTGCCCGAAGAGCGGGCGGCAGGGATTGCGGTAGGACTGGGAACGGATGGCCCGGCGGGGAGCAACAACGATCTGGATCTGATGGAGGAGATCGACCTGGCGGCGAAGCTGGCGAAGATTTCGAAGATGGATCCGCTGGCGCTGAATGCCAAGGCTGTGGTGGAGATGGCGACCATCGACGGGGCACGGGCGCTGCATATGGAAAAAGAGATTGGGTCGCTGGAGACGGGGAAGAAGGCGGATGTGGCACTGATCAGCCTCGACGAGCCGAATGCGGTGCCGATGTATGACATTTATGCGCAGATTGCGTATTCGCTGAAAGGCAGCGATGTGGAGAGCGTGATCATTGGCGGGCGCGTAGTGATGCGGGATCGGAAACTGCTGACGGTAGACGAGCCGCGCGTGCTGGAGAAGGCGCGGGAGTATGGGAAGTCGGTGAAGACGTCGCTGGGGATGGAGTGACTTAGCGAGCTGGATCTCGTCGTCGAATCGGGGTGACATGGAAAATCGATTGCAGAGTGGGATTTTGCTGATTCTTTTGCTGGTCGGAAGTGCGGTGGTATGCGTTGGACAGAAGGTGGCGATCACGTTTGACGATCTGCCGCTGAATGGGGATTTGCCGCCGGGCATCACGCGGGTGGACATTGCGAGGGAGACGCTGGTGGTTTTGAAGGATCGGCATGTGCCTCCGGCGTATGGATACGTCAATGCGAAGAAGCTCGAAGGCGACGTCGACGCGGCGGAGGCCTTGAAGTTGTGGGCGGGGTCGGAACCATTTGGAAGTCACACGTACGGGCATATGGACCTGAATGCGAATCCGGCAGAGGCGTTTGAGCGGGAAATCGAAGAGAACGAACCGGTGCTGGAGCTGTTGGCCACGAAGGATGAGAACTGGCATTGGCTGCGGTATCCGTACTTGCGCGAGGGAGACACCGTGGAGAAGCGGCGGGCGGTGCGGGCTTATCTGCAGGCTCACGGGTACCGTGTCGCGCAGGTGACGCTGGATTGGGAGGACTATCTGTGGAACAGTGCCTATGCGCGATGTAAAGCGAAGAACGATGCGCAGTCGATCGCGTGGTTGAAGTCGAGTTATCTGGAGATTGAGTCTTCGTACCTGGATCTGGGGCGGGATTTGGCGAGGCTGGTTTATGGACACGACATCAATCACGTGCTGCTGCTGCATCTGGGGGCGTTCAGCAGCACAATTTTGCCGGCTGCGCTGGACCTGTTGCGGGAGAAGGGATTCACACTGGTGACGCTGGAGGAAGCAGAGAGCGATCCGGCGTATGAGAGCGATCCGGATGTGGGATCGAAGTATGGCGGGACGATGCTGGAGTTGTGGATCGAGGCACGGAAGATCAAGTTTCCGGCGGTCAAGGCGAAGCCGTACAAGGGACTGGCTGCGATTTGTAAGTGACGATCAGATTTGCGTGTGGATCCCACGTCTCGCAAAGGCGGCGAGAGGTGGGCACCCTTTCTATTTCCCCGTTTTTTATTACCCCCATTTGTTCTCCAAGTTCGTGTTCTTCCGATACTTGGGGTGGTAGTCAGAGTTCGTCTTTGGCGCGGGTTTTCCCGGGCCGTCCCTTATAATCAAAGGATTCTCTATGGTTGCGGTGCTTGACCGGATTGTTGCGGCAACGCGTGGGCGTGTGGCGGAAGCCAAACGCGGGGCGGATTTGCGTTTGCTCGAGGAGCGGGCGGGACGGCACGTGCCGCGCGGGTTTCGGCGGGGGCTGCAAAGTCCTCACCTTTTACAGAATCAAAAAGAAGTGGGGCATCTGCGGGTCGCGGTGATTGCGGAGTTGAAGAAGGCTTCGCCGTCGAAGGGACTGATTCGGGCGGATTTTCGTCCGGCGGAGTTGGCGCGGGAGTTGGAGGCGGCGGGGGCTGCGGCGCTTTCTGTGTTGACCGATGAGGAGTTCTTTCAAGGGTCTCTAGGGAACCTGCAGGCGGCTTCGGCGGCGGTGAAGATCCCCTGCTTGCGCAAGGATTTCATCGTGGATGAGTTTCAGTTGGTGGAGGCGCGTGCGAATTCGGCCGATGCGGTGCTGCTGATTGTGGCGGCTCTGACGGAGGAGGAGTTGAAGTCGCTGGCGGCGGGAGCCCGGCGAATGGGGCTTGATGTTTTGTGTGAAGTGCATGATGGCGAGGAGTTAGCGCGGGCGCTGGATGCGGGGTTTGATTTGATTGGAGTGAATACGCGGGATTTGCGGACATTCACGGTGGATTTGAAGACGGCATTGGATCTGGCTCCGAAATTTCCCGCGGGGATTGTGCGCGTGGCGGAGAGCGGGATTCGTTCGGGTGAGGATGTGGCGCGATTGCAGGCGGCGGGGTATCACGCGTTTCTGGTGGGGGAGTCGCTGATGCGGGCGAAGTCGCCGGGAGAGGCGTTGCGGGATTTGATGCGAGTGCAGGGCGGAGTATCGAGCGGACGGTAGGGCGTTCCGGGAGCGAAGCAGGTTCCTCGCCAGTCTTTCAGACCGGTTCGGAATGACAGATTTTTAGGGCGTGCGTTCCATTCGACGATGGTGAGTGACCACTGGCGACTGATTTATGACTTGGGTGAAGATTTGCGGGATGACGAATTTGGAAGACGCGCTGGTTGCGGTGGATGCGGGCGCGGATGCGGTGGGGTTTGTGTTTTATGAAAAGAGTCCGCGGTACGTGACGGTGGAGAGAGTGCGGGAGATTGCGGAGAGGTTGCCCGAGGAAGTTGAGAAAGTCGGGGTGTTCGTGGGAGCGACGGCAGAGGCGGTGATCGATTTCTCGAATGCCGCTGGTCTGACTGTGGCGCAGATCTATCCGGACGCGAACGATCAACTCCCGGTGCTCAGCGAGGAGTTCTTCCGGAAGGCGCAGTGCGATGTTATTGTCGCGATGCCGGCGCGGTTACTAGAGAGCCCGAAAGATAACAAGCCTGACGGCTTTCTTCTGACATGCAAAGCACTGGACCGCATGCTCGCCTTACTTGTGGACTCGGGCGATGCGCTGCGTCCGGGAGGGACCGGGGAGAAGTTTGACTGGGAACGTGCAACCTGGATGCGGGATGCAATGAATCGGGTGGGCATTCGGTTGATCGTGGCCGGTGGGTTGGCTTCAGAAAATGTGGGAGAGGCGATTGGCGTTTTTCGTCCGTGGGGGGTCGACGTGGCGTCTGGAGTGGAATCTGCGCCAGGAAAGAAGGATCGGGAGAAGGTGCGGGCGTTTGTGAAGGCGGTGCGGGAGTTTGATCGGAAGGTGGGTTAAGGATGGCGACATTGCCACGAAATTCGAAAGTCAAAGTCCCCACCCTGTCGCAAAAAGCGCGACAAGGGTGGGGCAACCGTCCTTTATCTAATGAGCCTGGGAGGTTTGGGGTTTATGGCGGGAGATACGTTCCTGAGACTTTGATGGCGGCGTTGGAGGAACTGGAACTTGCGTATGAGAAGGCGAAGCGGGACAAAAATTTCAGGCGCGGCTGACGGAGTTGCTGACGACGTATGCGGGGCGTCCAACGCCATTGTTTTTCGCGCGACGGCTGACGGAGAAATTGGGTGGGGCGAAGATTTATTTGAAGCGCGAGGATTTGCTGCACACCGGGGCGCACAAGATTAACAACTGCCTGGGGCAGGGGTTGCTGGTGCAGCGCATGGGGAAGCATCGCGTGATCGCCGAGACGGGGGCGGGACAGCATGGAGTCGCGACTGCGACCGTGTGCGCGCTGATGGGATTTGAGTGCGTCGTATACATGGGCACCGAGGACATGCGGCGGCAGGAGCTGAATGTGTTCCGCATGCGGTTGCTGGGGGCGGAGGTGCGCGGAGTGTCGTCGGGATCGTGCACGCTGAAGGATGCGATCAACGAGGCGATGCGCGACTGGGTCACGAATGTGCGGACTACTCATTATTTGCTGGGGAGTGTACTGGGGGCGCATCCGTATCCGACGATGGTGCGGGATTTTCATCGGGTGATTGGGCGCGAGGCGCGGGCGCAGATTCTGAAAGCGGACGGGAAATTACCGGCCGCGATTATTGCCTGCGTGGGCGGGGGATCGAATTCGATTGGGATCTTCTACGACTTTCTCAACGATAAGAAAGTTAAGTTGATCGGCGTGGAGGCTGGCGGACGCAGCGAAAAGTTGGGAGATCATGCGGCGCGGTTTCGGGGAGGGTCTCCGGGAGTGTTGCAGGGGACATATTCTTACGTGCTGCAGGATGCGGGTGGGCAGATTGCGCTGACGCATTCGGTGTCGGCGGGGCTGGATTATCCGTCGATCGGGCCGGAACACGCGGCGTTGCGGGATGCGGGGCGGGCGGAGTATGTGCCGGCATCGGACGCGGAGGCGCTTTCGGCAACGACTTTGTTGGCTCGGACGGAGGGGATCATTCCGGCTTTGGAGTCAGCGCATGCGGTGGCGGAGGTGGTGAAGCGGGCGCCGCGGATGAAGAAATCGGAGATTGTGATTGTGAATATTTCGGGGCGCGGGGACAAGGATATTGGGATTATGCGGGAGAATCTGAAGCTGGATTGATATCGGAGTTCCTCGTCGGGGCGCTGGTGGCGTTGAAATGAAAGGGATCCTTCGACTGCGGTTTTGCCTCGCGTTTGCGAAGCACAATCCTCGCTCGAGATGACAGAGTGTTTTATGCCTCTTACTTTTTATAAGAAGCCGGCGCTGGTGGTGTATGTGACGTGCGGGGATCCGGATCTCGCGACTACGCGGGAGATTGTTCTCGCGGCGGTTGAGGCTGGAGCCGACGTTATCGAACTGGGAGTGCCATTTAGCGATCCGGTGGCGGATGGGCCGGTGATCCAGCGGGCGAGCGAGCGGGCGCTGAAGCATGGGACGTCGCTGGCGCAGGTGCTGACGCTGGCGGCGGAGATTCGGGTGCAGGCGCAGTCGACCGGGATCATTATTTTTTCCTATCTGAATCCGATATTGCGGATGGGGATGGACAAGTTTTGCAAGGTGGCCCGGGCGGCCGGCGTGGATGGTGCGCTGGTGACCGATTTGCCGGTGGAAGAGGCTGGCGAATATCTGCGGGCGATGCGGGAGTATGATCTGGCTCCGGTGTTTCTGGCGGCGCCGACTTCTCCAGATGAGCGGCTGAAGCGGATTGCGGAGGCTTCGCGGGGATTTGTGTACGCGGTGTCGCGGACCGGAGTGACGGGGCAGCGACAGTAGCTGGCAGCGGATGCGCAGAAACTGGTGAAGCGGTTGCGGCGCGTGACCAAGCTTCCCGTCGCGTTGGGATTTGGGATTTCTACGGCGGAACAGTTCATCGAAGTCGGAGAATTTGCGGATGCGGTGGTGGTGGGCAGCGCGATTGTGGAGACTGTGGAGCGAAATCGCGGGCGGGAGGCAGCTGCGGTGGGAGAGTTTGTGAGGAAGCTGACCGAAGCCGGTGCACGGGCAGCCTCGTTAGCGCGTTGAGTATGTATTGATTTCGGATCACCCTCTGGATAGGTACTCTCGGCAAGGGATTTATGGACATCGAAGACTGGCGCAAGAAAATTGACGAAGTTGACCGGAAGCTGGTGGAACTTTTGAGCGAGCGCGCCCGGGCGGCGGTGGCGATCGGGAAGCTGAAGCGCGATACTTCGATGCCGATTTATGAGCCGGACCGGGAGCGGGTGGTGTTTGACAATGTGCAGGGAGCGAATGCGGGGCCGCTGCCGGGGCGCGATCTGGTAAGGATTTACGAACGCATTATCGACGTCATGCGGAACATCCAGAAGGAAGAGATCGTGCCGCAGAGCGAAAAGGCGAAGGGCGAGACGGAACTGGATTCGGAAGTGAATGACTGAGTAGTCGTGAGTCGTGAGTCCTGAGCCGCGAGGTTAGCGGTTTTCTTAAGTGGCTCAGGACTCAGGACTCGGAGCTAAGGACTTCCCTATGATCGTGGCGATGCAGGAAGGCGCGGAAGAGCAACTGATTCAGCAAGTGATTGAGCACCTGGTGAAGATGGGATTTGAAGTGCACCGGTCGACGGGGGCGCGGATGACGGTGCTCGGCGCCGTGGGGTCGGGAATTGATTTCGACATCCGTATCCTGGAGTTACTGCCGGGAGTGCAGGAGGTGCACCGCATCAGTTCTCCGTACAAGCTGGCGGGGAGGAGTTTCCGGCCGGAGGGAACGATCGTCAAGCTCCCGAACGGGGTTGAGGTGGGCGGCAATGAAATTGTGGTGATGGCGGGGCCGTGTTCAGTGGAGACGCGAGAACAGATTTTTTCGACCGCGGAGGCCATTGCGAAGGCTGGGGCGAAAGTGCTGCGCGGCGGAGCGTTCAAGCCGAGGAGTTCACCGTATTCGTTCCAGGGGCATGGAGAGGATGCGCTGAAACTGCTGCGCGAGGCGGGAGAGAAATTCAACCTGCTGGTGATCAGCGAGGTGATGGAGATCTCGCAAATTCCGATGATGCTGCCCTACGTGGACATTCTGCAGATCGGGGCGCGCAACATGCAGAACTTTAATCTGCTGCGCGAATTAGGAAAGATTCGCAAGCCGGTATTGCTGAAACGTGGAATTGCGGCGACGTTTGAAGAATTGCTGCTGTCGGCGGAGTACGTGATGTCGGGCGGAAATTACGACGTGATTCTGTGCGAGCGCGGGATTCGCACATTTGAGACGTATACGCGGAACACGATGGATATTTCGGCAATTCCGATTATTCATAAGCTGTCGCATTTGCCGATGACGGCCGATCCTTCGCACGGGACCGGGCGACGGGATAAAGTTGCGCCGATGGCGCGGGCATCGGTGGCGGCGGGAGCGGATGCGCTGCTGATTGAAGTGCATTGCGATCCGAACAAGGCATGGTCGGATGGGGCGCAGTCGCTGTTCCCGGAGCAGTTCGCGAAGTTGATGGATGAGTTGCGGATGATTGCGCCGGCGGTGGGAAGGAAGATTGGGTAGTTGTTTTTTCACCACAGAGACACAGAGGCACAGACACTCGTTTGCTTCTTAATCTCCGCGACTGCTCTCGCAACCCCGGCAGAGTTATTTTTCAATCCCGCTTTTGTTCTAGGTGCCTCTGTGTCTCGTGGCGGACTTGATTATGGCGATTCGGCAAATCACGATTATTGGGACCGGGCTGATTGGCGGGTCGCTTGGGCTGGCGCTGCGCAAAGCGAAATTCGCAGGACGGATAGTGGGGTGCGACCGCGAGGCGACGCTCGAGAAGGCGTGTGGGCGCGGTGCAATCGACGAAGGGACGGCGAATCCGGGAGATGCGGTGCGGGGAAGCCAGGTCGTGGTGCTGGCTACTCCGGTGCTGGCGATTGTCGATTTAATCGAACGCGTGGCGCCGGTTCTTCCGGGCAAGGCTTTGCTGACGGATGTGGGGAGCACGAAGGCGGCGGTGGTCGAGCATGCCGAGAAGGCGTTCGGGAAACATGCCAGGCATCGGTTTCTGGCCGGACATCCGATGGCGGGGAAAGAAATGAGCGGGGTGGATTACGCGGATGCCGATCTGTTTCAGAATGCGGCGTGGTTTTTGAGTCCGCTGCCGGAGCAGAATTTGAATGAGGGGCTGATCGGCGAATACGCGGAATGGATCGATCGAATTGGGGCGCGGATTGCGATTCTGCCGGCGCAGGAGCATGACCGGCTCTGTGCCTGGATCAGCCATGTGCCGCAGATGATGGCGACGGCGCTGGCGGCGGCGCTGGTGGAGGAGTTTGGGGCGGAGGCTCCGCTGCTGCCGGCGGGCGGGCGCGCGTTGCAGGAGATGACGCGGATTGCGGCGAGTCCGTATTCGATGTGGCGGGATGTCGCGATCAGCAACAAGAAGAATCTAGCCGAAGCGCTGTGGAAAGTGGAGCAGAGGCTGGCGCACATCAGGGAGAACCTGGGGACGCGGGAACTGGCGGCGGAGTTCGAACGGGCGCATGAGCTGAGGAAGGCGCCTACGGTCAAGAAATGAGATCTATACTCAGGCCTGCTCTGCGTTATGAGGGTCCGAATGCGTCGTCGGTACGACGGACACTAAGGCTGGCTGGAGTCGCTTTGATTCCGGCTGCACTTTGGATTGTGGAGCTACTCTTCTGGAAGATCGGGAGTTTTTTCAGAATTGAATTCGTAAGTGATTTCGTCGCGATCTTGGGATTGTTGATCTATGCATTTGGCGGAATTTGGTGCATCGTGTTTGCACCGCTTCTAGTTGGTACTCTTGTTCTTCTTCGCAGGGTTTTCAAAGATCCCGAGATTCCGTGGGAAGTCAGTGCAGGGACTGCCACTATTGTGACGGTTGCATTCGCCACGATGCTGGTGGTGATAGGGGTGTGGTATGCACAGTCCAATCGGAGATAGGGCCTTTTCGGGCCGCCAACTTGCAACTGCGATGATAGTTTTCCAGATGGCTTCGTATCTCTGGCTGAAATTCGTTTAGAATCTCTCTCGCTATGAATAAAGTTGTGGCTAACGCGGATGAGGCCATCCGCGACGTGTCTGACGGGGCGACAATCATGATCGGCGGCTTCGGGCTTTGCGGCATGCCGGAAAATCTGATTCGGGCGCTGGCGCGCAAGGGGACGAAGAATTTGCGGACCATCAGCAACAACGTTGGGGTCGACGGTGTCGGGAATGGATTGCTGCTGGCGGCGGGGCAGATCGTACATCACATTGGAACGTATGTGGGCGAGAACAAGTTGCTGGAAGAGATGGTGTTGAACGGGAAGATCAAGTTGGATCTGGTGCCGCAGGGGACGTTTTCGGAGCGGATTCGAGCTGGGGGTGCGGGGATTCCGGCGTTTTATACGCCGACGGGTGTGGGGACAATGGTTGCCGAGGGAAAAGAGACGCGCGAGTTTGATGGGCGCACATATGTGATGGAGCGCGGGCTGAAGGCCGACTTCGCGTTTGTGAAAGCGTGGAAGGGGGACCGCGAGGGGAATCTAATTTATCGGAAAACGGCGCGGAATTTTAATCCCATGATGGCGACGGCGGCGAAGGTAACGATTGCCGAGGTGGAGCACCTGGTGGAGATCGGGGAGTTGGATGGGGATGCGATTCATACGCCCTCGATTTACGTGAAGAGAATTTTTCAGGGCGAGTTGTATGAGCGCCGGATTGAGCGGCGGACGGTGCGGAAGGCAGGCTAGATCAGATGTCTACCTCCGGGGAGTCATTCAGCTTCGACATGGTCCTGCGCCACCCGTCGCATAGCCCAGAGAGCATTTCGAAGGCATTGTCGCTAAAGCCCAAAGCCTCCTGGCCAGCCGGGGAAGATCTCGGTAGGGTCCGTGCGAAGTGGAGTTTCTTCTACGCACGTCTGCTGGAAGGTCCGCTTCCGGAATGCGAACGTGCCTTGAAGACTGTTCGTCGGTTTCTCCGAAAGAATGCGGCTTTCTGGGTTGACTTCGCCGATGGGAACGGAGAAGTAGAGCTAATATTCGATCACACAGTAAGCCGTCTGAAGAAAAACGGGGACAAGTGCTTTGGTTTGAGAGTGCAAGGTTGGCAAGGGAGTGTCAAAGGCAAGAAACCTTCAGATCTCCAAAGATTACGGCGCATTCGGTAAGGAGCGATAGAGTTTGGACCACCGTTGGCGGTAGGGATCCTTCGACTGCGGTTTTGCTTCGCTGATCACGAAGCAAAATCCTCGCTCAGGATGACAGGCATGAAAAAGCTATGAGCAAACCGGGGAAAGACGTCGATAAGCGCGAGCGGATTGTGAAGCGGATTGCGCGCGAGTTGCGCGACGGGTTCTACGTGAACCTGGGCATCGGGATGCCTACGCTCATCGCGAATTATGTGCCGGCGGGGATGGAAGTCACGCTGCAGTCGGAGAATGGGATGCTGGGGATCGGGCCGTATCCGGTAGAAGGGACGGAGGATCCAGACCTGATCAATGCCGGAAAAGAGACGGTGAGCGAGATGCCGGGAACTTCTTATTTTTCGAGCGCGGATTCGTTTGCCATGATTCGCGGCGGGCACATTGATTTGAGCGTGCTGGGCGCGATGGAAGTGGATGAGAGGGGGAGTCTGGCGAACTGGATGATCCCGGGGAAGATGGTGAAAGGGATGGGCGGGGCCATGGACCTGGTCGCGGGAGCGCGGCGCGTGGTGGTAGCGATGGAGCACACGACGCGCGAAGGGGCTCCGAAGATTTTGAAGAAGTGTACGTTGCCGCTGACCGGAGTGAACGTCGTGGATACGATTGCGACGGAGATGGCGTACATACGCGTGACTCGGGAGGGGTTGGTGCTGGAGGAGATTGCACCGGGGTTGACGGTGGAGGATGTACAGAAGGCGACCGAGGCGCGGTTGATTGTGAGTCCGGGGCTGAAGGTGATGGAGAGCTAAGGGCTTCTAGCTTACATCGAAGCCCTCAGCGGCTGAAGCCGCGAATCTCTTTGTGTTCTCACGGCACGACTTAAGTCGTGCCCTTTCCGTTCGCACTCAATGCGGCGCTGAAGCGCCGCTCTTCCACCTAAGCAGCGGCGATGCGGCGGATCAGGTCTTCCTGTTCCTGCTTGCTTTCAGCGCCGATGGTGAAGGCGTCGAGCAGGTTCAGTGAGAGAGCGTACTTGATGGCTTCATCCTGCCGGTCGCGGAGTTTGCCCTGGCCGAGGATTTTCATTCCGACAACCGCTTTTCCTTTTGATTTCATTTCCTTCAAAACTCCGACGACGGTTTCGGGATCTGCATCCATGTAGGCGCCGATGGGGTTGATGCGAGCGAGATCGATTTCGACCCACGGGCTTTTTGAGGCGGCGCGGAGGGCCTCGATCGAGTGGCAGGAGCAGCCGTGAGTGCGGATGATCCCTTTTTGCTTGGCTTCAGAGAGCACGCCCATGGCGCCGCGATAGCGATCGGTCCAGTCCGATTCGGTGACGCAGTGCATGAGGCAGACATCGAGATAGTCAATGCCGAGTTCTTTGCGGAATCGGTCGAGATCGGCGCGCATGCTGGCGGCATCGCGGGCCCAGGATTTCGTAAGTACCGTGACTTTGTCGCGTTGCACGTGCTTGAGGGCTTCGGCGACATGAGGGTGGCTTCCGTAGGAATCGGCGGCGTCGAAGAAACGGAGGCCGTGATCGTATCCGTTGAGCAGGAGATCGGAGAGGCCTTTGACGCCGAGGGCGGTCTGGTGCGAGTGATGTTCGGAACCAACGGTGCCGGTGCCCATTGCGAGACGGCTGGTCTTGATGCCTGTGCTGCCGAGGGTAACTGTGTCGGAGGCGGAGAACTTCTGCGCGAGAGTCTGGTCGGTGAGGGCGTGGAGAATGGATTGCGAGGAGAGCCAAGCCGCCCCGGTGGCGGTGGCGGAACGGATGAGGAATTCGCGGCGACGCATGGGGGACCTCCTGAAGGCTGGCGTGCTAAGAGGCTACATCAGAAGGGTGCGGCAATGGAAGACGACTAACGGCGCTAAAGCCGGTCTTCCTCTCCACGTTTAACGCGGCCCTTGAAGGGCCGCTCTTTCACGGCGGTGTCCTGGCCAATTTCTCAGGATGACGTGCACTACCCGACGAATACCAGCTTTGCGCTGGGCCCTTCGGAGGTCAGATCCTGAATGGGGCGGCCAGCAGGCGGAAGGGGAGCGTGATGGCCAGAAAAATCACTTCGAGAACGCCATGCACCGCTACACCGACGATACGGAACGGGAGCAGAAGCAGCCAGATGAAGGGATAGGCGATCAGGGCCAGTAAAGCCAGGGGCCAGCAGACTACGAAGAGGATGCACCAGAGCAGGAATGTGAACATGGCTGATAGCTCCTTCTCTTTCTGTAAATGATAGTACGTATGGGGCGAGAAGAATGTTCCCGATCCCGGGCGAAAAGAGCAGTCGAGCTTCGCTCGACGGACAGCCGAGGGCGGCTGTCCCCACATAACCTCAGGACATGAAAGTGGTTATTCGAATTGCTTGCGGAAGGTGGCTAGTTGCTGGTGGATTTCGGAGAGTTCGGCGCGCAGAGTTGCTACTTCTTCTTCGAGGGCGGCTACGCGGTCGGCGGTCGAGTTTGCGCCGGCAGTCGCGGGCAGGAGTCCCCGCGCCACACTTGTGGTTTCGGCCAAAATGGCCTGCTCTGGAGGTTCTCCTGAGAACAGGTGCATGTAGCGGGATTCCTTGGTGCCGGGCTGGCGAGGAAGAATTCGTGCCAGCGGCGGATCTCGTTGCGCCAGGCGGTCTAGGGTGGAGACGACGTCTTCGAGGGCTTCGAAGTGGTACATGCGGTCGGTGCGACTGCGGAGTTCTCCGGGCGTTTGCGGGCCGCGCAGGAGGAGCACGCAGACGACTGCGATCTCGCGGCGGTCGAAGTTGAAGACTTCCTGAAGGCGGTGTTCGAACTTGGTGACACGGCTGTCGGCGCCGCTGGCCGGGCCGGCGAGGCGCTTTTCCTGCAGGCTGGCGAGGGCGTCGCGGACGGCGGATTCATCGAGCGTCATCACCGGTTCACGGTTATTTTTCTGGTTGCAGGCGTTGACGAGGGCGTTCAGGGAGAGCGGGTAGTAATCGGGTGTGGTGATGTCTTTTTCGATCAGGGAGCCGAGGACGCGGGTTTCGATTTCAGTGAGGATCACTGGGTGATTTTAGTTCAAGACGCAAAGATCTTCACCACAGGGGACACGGGGGAACACAGAGGAAAGTCAAAATCCCCACGTCTCGCAAGGGCGGCGAGACGTGGGGCACCCTCGGGATTCTATTTAGAACAACGCGGTGGAGCGGCGCTTCCACGGTTTGCCTTTTTCTTTGGCGATGTTTTCCATGTCGGCGACGTAGGCTCCGGCTTGGGTTAAGACGTGGTGGAGGTCGTTGCCGATGCTGATGAAGGTGAATCCTTTTTCGAGGAATTCGCCGACCCGCGCGGTGCCGAACAAAAACAGGCCGAGGATGACATTGTTCTTGCGGGCGTGATCAATTAATTTTTTCGTGGCTGCGTCGAGCTCGGGCGAAGTGTACATGTGCGGGAATTCGTACTTGTTGTAGAGACCCATGGACATGCAGAGGTCGTTCTGGCCGAGGAAAAGAATGTCGACGCCGGGAACGGAGGCGATCTCGGCGATGTTCTCGATGCAGGAGGCAGTTTCGACTTGCAGAGCAACGATACCTTCATTGTTCCAGTTGCCGGCGTAGCCGAGAAGGCCTGCTTTGTTCATGCTGCGCTGCGGGAAGTAGACGGAGCGCGTGCCGACGGTAGGATATTTGGCGCAACTGACCGGCTTCGCGGGCTTCATCCGCGGTGTTGATGTAGGGGATGAGGACGCCGTCGGCGCCCATATCGAGGGCCTGCTGGATGCCGGGGCGGTCGGCGTAGCTGCCGACGCGGACTAGCGACTTCGCGCCGCCGTTGGAGATGCCGCTCAGCATGGCGGAAAGTTTCTCGTAGCCCATGGGGCCATGCTGGGTGTCGACGAGCAGCCAGTCGTAGCCGCTATGCGCGAGTTGTTCGGCGACGGTGGGGCTGTGGGCGTTGAGGAACAGGCCCATCTTGGGCTGTCCGGCGCGGAGTTGCTTTTTGAATTCAGATCCGCTGAGCGCGGGGTCGGGCATGGAAATCCTCCTTGAAGTCGAATTGAAGAGTGTACCGTATGGGGTGGTGGAGGCGGTGGATGGAGCGTAAATTTTTCGGGGTATAACCGGGGACAGGAATAGCGTCGCGGCGACGGCGAGACCCACGTCTCGCAAAAGCGGGGAGACGTGGGGCACCCCGCGGGACGGTGTATCTTTAAGAGATCGTGGAGGAATTCCTATGAGACTGCTTCTGAACTGGGTGCTGAGCGGGGTGGCAGTTTGGATCGTGGCTCAGTTAGGGATCGGGATTTCAGTGCGCGGGGCAGTATCGGCGTTGATCGCAGCGTTGGTCATCGGTTTTATCAACGCGACGATTGGGGCGCTGCTCAAGATCATTACGTTTCCGCTGACGCTGGTCACGCTGGGACTGTTCTGGTTGGTGATCAATGCGCTGATGCTGGAGTTGGCTTCGGCGCTGTTGTCGCCGGGATTTCAGGTGCGCGGATTTCTGGCGGCGTTTGTGGGCGCGATTGTGCTGAGCCTGGTGAACCTGGTGCTCAAGGCGATCGTGATGCCGTCTAAGGACAAGCGGTAGAAAGAAGCTCTGCGGCATCCGAAGCGAAACAGCCGGTTCCTCCACTGCGCCGTGCGGAATGACAATGCTTCCGCGGATTTTGGCGATAAGTGTTGCGCTAATTGCTTTTCTTTGGCTTGATTGCCTGCCAGTCTTCTTCTTTGAGGACTCTTCCCAGATTGCTGAATTCGCCCGCGCCTTGCAGGAATTCTCCGCCGTCCATACGGATGACTTCGCCATTGATGTAGCTCGAGCCATCGCTGACAAGAAAGGCTGCTAGGTTGGCTAGCTCTTGAACGGTGCCGAAGCGCTGAAGCGGATTGCGGCCTAGAGCGAGGGCCTCGAGTTGGGGAAGCGGCACTACGCGGGAGAACGCGCCTTGCGTCGGGATTGGGCCGGGAGCGATGGCATTCATGCGGATGCCGCGATTGCCCCATTCCACGGCGAGGCTGCGCATGAGCGCTTCGACGCCCGCTTTGGAAACGGCGGAGGGAACGACATAGGCCGAGCCGACCGGGGCGTAGGTAGCGGAGATGCTGAGCACCGTGCCGGGATGGTTGGCTTTGAGCCAGCGGCGTCCGCAGGCCATGGTGCAGTGAAGCGTTCCCATCAGCACGATGTGGATCACGGATTCCCAGGCTCGCGGGGAAAGATCCTCGGTGCGGGAGATGAAATTTCCGGCGGCGTTGTTGACGAGGATGTCGAGCGGAGCTTCGGTCCAGATGGAATCGATCATGGCTTCGACGGCTTCGAGGTTGCGCACGTCGCAAGGGATGGCTTGGATCGGTCCTTTGGGGGACAGTTCGGCAGCAGTCTGTTCGAGAACTTTTTCGCGGCGGCCGCAGATGTGGACCGTGGCGCCGAGTTCGAGGAAGCGTTGGGCCATGCCTTTGCCGAGGCCGGTGCCTCCGCCCGTGATGAGGATGCGCTTGTTGCGTAGAAGGTCGTTGTGGAACATGAATGCTCCCCGCGTTGTTGGAATATAGCAGCAAACAGCAGGTTCCTCACCGGGCCATGCCCGGTTCGGAATGACAAGGGTAAATGAGTTGGCGAGGGGGCGGCTATCGCGCTATACGCTACAGGCGACGCGGAAGCCGTAATCGGCGTATTGGAATTCCGGGGGGATGCTGGAGCGGGCGGAGCAGCGGGTCACTTTGATATGGTGACGCCACGAGCCTCCGCGCGATGATTTGCGGGGCGGCTTCATGGGACTGTGTTCCGGTCCTTGGGGATTGCGATCGGGCGAGATTGCATAGTAATTCGGATCGTACCAGTCGCTGCACCATTCGTGGACGTTGTCGCCAATGTCGTAGAGACCGAAAGCATTGGGAGCGTAGCGCGCGACGGGCTCGGGTCCGGTTTGCCAGCGCGTGGCGTAATCGGGCAGCAACTGAGGCGGGTCGTCGCCCCAGGGGAATTGCTTTTGATCGAGGCCGCCGCGAGCGGCGAGCTCCCACTCGGCTTCGGTGGGCAGACGATGGGCGCGGGCGGTTTGCTGAATCAGCCATTCGCAATAACGGGTGGCTTCGTGCCAGGAGACTCCAGCGACCGGCTGCTCGGGGTGGTTGAAGTTTGGGTCACGCCAGAATGGCGGAGGGGCGGTGTTGGTGGCATGAAGGAATCTGGCATATTCCGTGTTGGTGACTTGCGTGGCGGCAAGCAGGAAAGTGTCGACCCAGACGCGATGGATAGGACGTTCGCAGTCCTGGCCGGAGTTGGAACCCATCAAGAACCAGGTGGCAGGGATGCGAATCAGAGTGGGCTCGAGCGCGACATCCGAAACTTCTGATTGGGCTGTAGTGGAAGACATAGGCGGTTGCCGCGTGCGTGGTTCCAGATTTAAAGTTTACCAGCGTCGATGGTGCGGAGGTCTGGGATGGCGGAGAAGAAGCTGCGGTTTAAGGGAAAGATCGCTGGAAGAGAGGCGGGCGTGGTGGCGGCGATCATTCCGCCGGTAGACGTGATTGAGTGGTTCGGAACGCGCGCGCGGGTGCCGATCCGCGGGAAGATCAACGGCTTCCCATTCCGCTCGTCCTTGATGCCTTGCGGCGGCGGCCGCATGATGCCGGTGAACAAGAGCCTGTGTAAAGGCGCGGGCGTGATGCCGGGAGATACGGTCGATGTCGTGATGGAGCGCGACGTGGAGGAACGCACGGTGGAGGCACCGGCCGAGTTGAAGAAAGAACTCGCGAAGAACAAGAAGGCGCGCGAACGGTGGGAAGGTCTGGCATTTACGCATAAGAAGGAGATGGCGAATTCGATTTCCGGTGCGAAGCAGGAAGAGACGAAGAAGCGGCGGCTGGCGAAGGTGATGGGAATCTTGAAGACTGGGGCGAAGTGGACCGGGTAGGAATCTGCGTCTTAACTTCGACTGCCGAGAATTCCCATGTCTCGCAAAGTCAGCGAGACATGGGGCACCCCAGTTCTCGGGATCCTCAAATATTCCGACGCAAGCGGAGCACAATTTCGGCGATCTCGTTTTCTTGAAAGAGGCGGATGGCGGCGATACCGGCGGCTCCGGCTTCGAGGCAGGAGCGGGCGTTCTGCATGGTGATTCCACCCAGGGCCAGGACCGGAACTTTCGCTTGGCAGGCTTGGCGGAGTTGATCGAGTCCTGCGGGATGAGTTTCGGGGGCATCTTTCTTTTCGACGACCGGGGCGAAGACGGCGAAAGTTGCTGCTTGCGCCGCGGCTTGGGCTACTTCTGCTGGGGAGTGACAGGAGACTACGATCAGCGGAACTCGTGGTGAGAGTTGGCGTGCAGGAGTGCCCTCCCCACACTTTTCCCAGATATCCCTCACACCTTCGGGTGAGATGTCGTTGGAGCGGAGGTGGACTCCGTCGGCTCCAGCGGCGAGCGCTACGTCGGTGCGGGAGTTGATGAGGAGAGCAGTTCTTAGTTCTCGGTTCTCAGTTCTCAGTCGGGAGATTATGGCTACGGCTTCGCGAGCCAGCGATTCCAGTTGGCGGGTGTGGAGATCTTTTTCGCGGAGTTGGATGTAGTCGATATTGGCTCGGGCGGCTTCGGTGATTTTTTCGAGGAGGAGGCGGCGACGAGTGAGGTCGTCCCCCGGGAATGCCTTGCGGTCGGTGATGTAGTAGAGAACGAAGGGTGCGGGCATCGAGGCTCAGTTATCAGTTTGAGGTAAAAAGCAAAGCTCCCCATAGCGTCGCCTTCAGACCAGCTAGAGGGATCCTCCGACTACGCGGCTGCTTCGCTTTCGCGGAGCAGCCACTCGCTCAGGATGACAGTCCTAATGATCTATGAAGGGACGACGGTTACGGCCTCGTCTTTGCGATCTCCGGCAGGACTTCTCCTGTTTTCTTGGGCGTGCCGCCGAGGTGGTATTTCGTCAGGCCTTCTTTCAGGAACTCGAAGGCTTCGTCGGGAGTAGTCGACGAAGATGAACTGGTCGAGGTCTTCTTGAGACACCGTGCCCGCATCGACAAAAGCCTGAAAGTTGATGATCTTGCTCCAGTATTCCCTACCATAGATCACGACGAGAATTTTCTTGGCCAGCTTGTCGGTCTGGGCCAGAGTCAGAATTTCGAAGAGTTCGTCCATGGTGCCGAAGCCGCCGGGAAAGATGACGAGTCCCTTGGCGAGGTAAGCAAACCAGAACTTGCGCATGAAGAAGTAGTGGAACTGGAAGTTCAGCGCGGGAGTGATGTACTGGTTGGGATACTGCTCGAAGGGAAGCTGGATGTTCAGTCCAATGCTCTTGCCTCCGGCTTCGTGGGCGCCGAGATTGGCTGCTTCCATGATGCCGGGGCCCCCGCCGGTGGTAACGACGAAGCGGTGGCGGCGGGCGGGGATGCCGATGGACCACTTGGTCAGCATGTGAGCGAGCACGCGCGCGTCCTCGTAGAAGCGGGCCATGTCGAGTCCGGCCTGAGCTTGCTTCAGTTGTTTCTGCAGTTGCTCGGCGGGAATGGCGGCATGGTTTTGATGAATGGCGGCAAGGCTCTCAGTCGCGGCCTGGCGTCCGTGAAAGCGGGCGGAGCCAAAGAAAACGACGGTGTCCTGGATCTGCTCGCGACGAAAGCGGGCCAGCGGTTCCTGATATTCCGCCAGCATGCGAAGGATGCGGCCGTCGGGGCTATTGAGAAAAGGTTCGTTCTGGTAAGCGACGGGCGCGGATTTGAGATGCTTCTCGATCATAGGGTGCTCGCGTTCTAAGCGTGTGGGCCGCTACAGAAAGTTTGGATCAATGCCGCCGGTTTTTCTTTCGCCCCAGTGGGGCTTGTACTTTTCACTCTTGTCCCACCCACGGCTTGCGCCGTGGGCTGTATTCTTTCGCCGCTTTGCGGCGGTTGGAGGTGGAAGCGCTACTGGTGCTCGTGGTAGTGGAGCGCCTCCCAGAAACCGATCCAGATATCGAGCAGGCCGAGGCCGCTGCAAATGCCGCGAAAGAATCCGTTGGACACTACCGTGCGGAGCGAGGGAAACGAGAGCAGCAGGTAGTTATCCGTCCATTCCGGAGTCCAGGGAAGAATAATGAGCAGCACCCCGGCGACGGCGCTGATCAGCACAAAAAGAAAGACGGAAAGGCGGTGCATCCAGAGCTGAATGGACTCGTGGCGGCGATAGAGTTCGGGCTGGTCGCCGTTCTCAGGGGGAGCAGGTTCCGGCGGATTGGCCGGAGCGCTGGAGAGCGGTGTGGGATCGATCATTCGATAGGGCTCCGAGCGATACGACCCCGAACTTTTCGCCCAGGAAAGCAGGCGGAAAAACGGTGGCGAGGCGGGACGGATGCCGCAGGAAGAAAATGGACGACAAAAGCCATCGGGCTATTCTACGACTTCAGGGCCTTAATGCGCTCGGCGACATCGCGATAATCGATGTTATTGCCATAAACTTCCATGAAGTGCTTGAGGGCGGAAGGCTTGTCGCCGGCGGCTTCGTAGGCGGAGGCGAGCTCATAGTTCAGGGCAACGCGAGTTTCGCCATCGATGCCGGGAACCACCAGAGCCTTGTCGTACCAGCGGACAGCGGCTTCGGGAACGCCTTTTTCCAGGAAGCACTGCGCCAGCCAGGTGTAAGTCTGCATGATCTGCGGGAACGGATGTCCGCGATCGAACGACTGGCAGGCTTTCTGAAGCTCTCCAATGGCCTCATCGAGCAAGCCCATTTCACGGAAGGCAATGCCAAGGTTGTAATGGGTTTCGGGATCTTCGTCGTCTGCGGCGACGCCGGATTCGAGATCTTGCTTGAGCTCGCCGAACATCTCGGCCAAGTCGACTCCGGCTTCTTCGGCGAACGGAGAAGCTTGCGCCGCAGCCGGAGCGTGAGGAACCGCGATGGCTGGCGCCGGAGGCTTGGGCAGTTCCACGACAGGCACAGATGTAGGCGGAGAGTGACGCGGCGCAGCGACGTGCGATGTTGGCGCGGCAACGTGCGAAGTGGGTGCAGCCGACGCAGCGGCGCTGGCGGCTAGCGGAGCGACTCTTGGAGGCGCCACTGGCGTCGGAGCGGGGACCGCGACGCTGGCGACGGCAGCCGTATGCGGAGCCTCCGGGACGGGAGCGGCCTTCAGGAAATCTTCTCCGAGGGAAGCTTCGATGTCGGCAACGAACTCGCCCAGAACCGGCGCGGGTTGGGCTGCGGCGACAGCGGGCTCAGCATGAACGGCCGGAGCGGTTACGGGTTCGACGGGCTTGGCGACGGTACCGGGCAAGAAGCTGTCGCCCAACGATGACTCGAGATCGGTGACGAACTCTTTGAGAGCACTGGGCACCGGTTCGGGCTCCGGTTCCGGCGCAGGTGCGGCGGCGTGGACGGGCTCGGGTATTTCTTCATGAACTGGAGCGTGAACTGTCGGATGCACTGGTTCGTGAATCTCGGGCGCGGGCGCCGCCTCCGGTTCGGGCTCTGGCTCTGGCTCAGCATGGGCAGCAACCACCGGGAGTTCTTCGACAGATGGCTCGGGCTCGACAGGGGCCGGCTCTTCGAGGGCGGCAGGAGGTTCGTCGACGACTTCAATGGTCGGCACATCCTCGGCCGAAAGCTCTTCCACGACGGGCTCGGCTTCGGCTGAAGTTTCCGTTTGGGCGGCTGCCTGGGCTGCGGCCTCTACTTCAGCGCGAAGTTCGTCGAGCTTGGCCTGATCGCTGGTCAGCGTCTGCAGCTTGGCAAGCGCAGCCATGGCTTGCTCAGGCATGCCGTGAGCAAGGTAGAAGCGAATCTCGTCGACCGTCTCGCCGACCTTAGGAGACTCGGCGACTTCGGACTCGACGGCGATTGCGGGTTCTTCCGCTACTTCCGTCGCGGGAGCATCGGCTTCGACGGTAATGGCGTCATCCCACTCGGAGGAAAGATCGATTTCGGCCGGAGCTTCTTCGGCTTCGGCAGAGACCGGCGAAGATTCTTCGACTACCGCGAACTCGGGTTCGGCTTGTGATTCAGCAGCGGGTTCAGCAACGGGCCAGGGAGAAGCAGCGGGTGCGGCAGCTTCTGGATGAGTCTGGTCGGGTTCGGCTTCTGAAACCTCCGCGGGAGTGTCGTCGACGGAGAACTCCGGAACGGCTGCGTCGGTTGCTTGAGCTTCCGGTGCGGGTGCATCGAGGAAGATCGGAGCCTCCTCAGTTGATACAACGGGCGCGGGAGCCGAGGATCGTTCCTCGTAGCGTTCCGCCAGTTCGCCGTAGCGAGTGGCTTCTTCGGGATAATCGGCCTCTGAGTAAACGCTTTGCAGGGTGCGGCAGCAGAGGGCAGCCTCAGCGAAGCGGTTAGCCCGGGTGTGTAAAGAGGCGAGGCGCTGGTTAACGCGAAGGTCCGTGGGGGCCAAGGGCAGTGCCCCAACCAGGGGGCCCAGCGCCTTGGCGGGCATGTTATAGGAAATGAACAGCTCCGCATCGGTCAGGGCGGAGCGGATCGCAAGGGCGGTTTCGTCGGAATAATGCTGGTGGACTGAAGGCGCGGTAGCCTCCAGATCGTCCAGCAGAACGACAGCCTCTTCGGGAGTGATCAGCTTGCTGCCGGAAGTGCCGCCCAGTTGACTGACCACCTGCTGGTAGTTCTGCATGTGGAGAGCGTTCTGGGGTTCAATCTGAGCCAATTTCTGATAGAGGTCGCGAGCGCGAGGCAAATCGCCGGACTGAACGCTGGCGTGAGCGAGCAGCTCGATGACTTCGCTGATATGCGAGTTGTCCCCGGCCTTGTGAAACAGATCGAGCAGCTTCTGCAGCGAGTCAGGATTATCGCGGACATGCCCGATGATGGTGTGCAGGCTGTCGAGCATCTTGCCGGAGTTTTCGGCGAGAAGACGTTCGGCGTGCTGGTCGAACACCTGCAGGGCGTTCTCGTACTGGCCCGCCTGCATGAGAGCATCGGCAAAGCTGGAGATCGCCGGCAGATCGTTATGGACGGTCAACAGCTTGTTGGCAACGGCTCCGGCTTCGGAGAGCTGACCGGTTTGCAGGAAGGCTTTCAGGAGATCGCGAAGACCGTCGGGATTCGAATCAAGGTCGGAGACTTTTTGCAGGGCGGTCACCGCGCCGGCCGCGTCACCCGACTCGAGCAAGTTCTTGCCCTGCATGAGCAGCGCATAGGTGCTGCCGGGATCGAGGGTCAACATGCGCTGCAGAACTTCTTCGGCGCCGCTAAGTGATCCCTTGGAGCGCAGACTCTCGGCGGCGGCGGAAAAGATTTGCCACGCTTCGGTTTTCTTGCCCAGACGGATGTAGACTTCAGCCAACTTGATCCGCATGGTGCTGTTTTCCGGATCCATTTCGAGGATCTTCTGGAAAATGCGGACGGCGTTGTCGAGTTCGCCGGCTTTCAGGAATTCTTCCGCGACTTGCAGGTACTGGGCGCGAGCATCGTTGAACAAGCCTTGCTGGGTATAGAGTTCGGCCAGCTTGAGCAAGCTTTCGAGTGAAGGCTGGAGCTTGCAGATCTTCTTGTACATCGCGATCGCTTTGACCGTGAAGCCCTGGCTGGCGTAAGCGTCGCCTACGATTTTGAAGCACTCGGTGGCCTTGGAAGTTTCGCCGAGACGGGAGTACAGATCGCCGACGGTGTTGGTGACCGTCAGATCCTTGGCGTCGTGCTTCAGGATCTTTTCGTACTCAGAGATGGCGTTCTGCAGCTTGCCCTGCTGGACATACTTCTCCGCAGTGGCGAGCACCTTTTGCTTGTTGAAGCCGAACAATGCCATAAGAGTGCGAACTCCAGACCCTGGTCTTGACTACAGAACCCGCTGAACGTTGGGGAACTGCTCCCGGGTGTAAGGCCTCAGTGGTTCATCTTCCCTATCGGCAGATGGACCGACCGGACAAGGCCAATTGTACGTCTGGAAGTCATGAACCGCATGGTTACCAAGGGTTACCGAAAGGGAGTGTACGAAAGGGTTACCAAGGGAATCAGCTCCTGATTCTCAACGATCCACCGCTGTTCTAGACCCTTGTTCCCGCGTTTCACGCTCAACCCAACATTCAGCTTAAGTGGGCCACTGGCGACCCTGCTCTCAGCACACCCCCCGGCAGTGGTAGCCTGTTTTCGTGGGGAAAGAATCTGCCAGCGAGGTTCTCGAACTCGAGGGGCGTGAGGTTCAGATCACGCATCCGGAGAAGCTGTATTTTTCAAAGCAGGTGCGCGTCTCGAAGCTCGATCTGGTGCGCTATTACCTGGCGGTCGCGCCAGGAGCGTTGGCCGGAATCAGGGATCGTCCAATCGTTCTCAAACGATTCGTGAATGGGGCCGAAGGGGAGGCGTTTTATCAGAAACGCGCTCCGGAGCAGCGTCCGTCGTGGCTGCGCACGGTCACGCTATCGTTCCCGTCGGGGCGAACGGCAGAAGAGATTGTGGTCGACGAGGTTGCGGGACTCGCCTGGATTGTGAATCTGGGATGCCTCGAACTCCATCCGCATCCGGTCCGCTCGGCCGATCTGATCCATCCCGACGAATTACGGATTGATCTCGATCCTGGTCCGGGCGTGAGTTGGGAGGACGTACGTCGTGTCGCGCTCGAAGTCCAAGTCCTGCTTGGAGAGGTGGGACTTCGCGGGTGGCCGAAGACCAGCGGATCGCGCGGTATGCATGTGAATGTTCGCATCGAGCCGAAGTGGACGTTCTCGGACGTGCGGCGCGCGGCAGTCGCGTTATCGCGGGCGGTCGAGCGCCGGGCACCCACGCTCGCGACTTCGAAGTGGTGGAAGGAAGAGCGGCACGGCGTGTTTCTGGATTACAACCAGAATGCGAAAGACCGCACGACATGCTCGGCGTATTCGGTGCGGCCGGTTCCGGATGCCCGGGTGTCGGCTCCGCTTGAGTGGAGTGAAGTTGCGGAATCGAATCCGGCGGACTTTACGATCTTCACCATGCCTGAGCGGTTCGCGAGGATCGGGGATCCGCATGCAGAGATGGACACGGCCGCTGGGTCGCTGAAAAAATTGCTGGAGCTTGCCGATGAAGACGAGGCTGCTGGACTCGGCGATGCTCCGTGGCCGCCGCACTTCCGCAAGATGGAATCTGAAGGGACGCGAGTGGCGCCGTCGCGTGCGAAGTCTGCGGAGAAGAAGATTAGCCCGAGAAAAACCAGCACCCGAACGCCCCGGGCGAAGATGCCGCTGATTGTGGTGGCGAACTCACCGGATAAATCAGCCGCGCTCGCGGGCCTCGAACGATGGAAGGAAAAACATGCAGAGGTTGCCGGCCACCTTGCCGTTGACGATGTGCTGGTGGACTCGATGCGCGGGAGGTCGTCTACGTGGACGAGAATCCGCGTCAATCTGAGGCACGTGCCGGAGGAGCTTCGACCGAAGCCGGAGGCTCCCGATCCGGATGACGATCCAACTCGGGAATGGCGAGAACTCAGGAAGAAGAGAAGAGCCGAGAACGAAGGCGGCTAGAAATTCAGCGTCCTTGGGGAAAGATCGCCGCCAGTTCCTGGGGCGGGACGACTTCCAGTTGAGCATAAGTGCAATCGGTGGGCTTCTTATCGGAGCGCCAGCGGCGAAACTGCGCGGTGTGGCGAAAGCGGGCGCCTTGCATGTGGTCATAGGCAACTTCGACGACCAGTTCGGGACGCAGCGGTTCCCAGGACAGATCTTTGCCCTGGCTCCAACGGCTTTGACCGCCGGGCATGCGTTTTGGCTCTTCTTCCCCTGCGTGATCTGCCCAATGCTTCCAGGGATGCGAGGCGAGCGCATCTTTGCGATAAGGGGCTAGAAACTCCACCAGTTCCTTGCGCTTGGCGGTGCTGAAACTGGCACACACGCCAACGTGCTGCAGCGAGCCCGCATCATCGAACAGGCCTAGTAATAAAGAACCGACCAACGTGCGATCACCCTTCTTGTGCCAGCGGAAACCCGCGACCACGCAGTCGCAATCGCGTTCGTGTTTCACCTTCAGCATCACGCGCTTGTTGGGCTCGTAGGTTCCGGAAATCTGTTTCGCAATAACCCCGTCGAGGCCGGCTCCTTCGAAGCGCCGGAACCAGTCCGCAGCGAGTTCGCGATCCTGAGTAGCCGGAGTGAGATGGATCGGCGGCGCCGCAGAGGAAAGGATCGACTCAAGCTCACGGCGGCGAGCTTGAAAGGACTGGTTTCGAAGGTCCCGCTTTCCTTCGCAAAGCAGGTCGAAGAAGACGAGCGAAGAAGGAGTTTCTTTTGCCAGGAGATTCACGCGCGAGGCGGCCGGATGCAAGCGAAGTTGCAGGGTGTCGAAGTGCAGTTCACCGTTTCGGACAATGACGATTTCTCCGTCGAGAACACAACGCGGGGGTAACGATGAACGCAGCGGATCCAGCAGTTCGGGGAAATAGCGATTAAGCGGTTTTTCGTCGCGGCTTTGGAGGAAGATTTCATCCTGGTCGCGGAAGATGAGTGCCCGGAATCCATCCCACTTGGGCTCGAAAATCCAATCGTCCCCGGCCGGCAGTTTGTCTACGCGCTTGGCGAGCATCGGCAAAAGCGGGGGATTAACCGGGAGGTCCATGGCCTCATCATAACGCGCCAATCGAGGAGCTGGCGTACAAGCAAGTTCAGTTGGCGGGCGGAAGGCCAACTTTGGCAAGGAGTTCCTGGAAGGCCGGGATGGAATGCAGATTATTGAAGGCGGGATCGGTCGCTATATTGACGGTTTCGTCGCCGTGCCGGTCATAGGAAGATTGCAGGTACTGGAGGGCCTCTTGGGTGTTTCCCAGGCGTGAACACGTTTCCGCGAGAAAGAAGGGCGCCAGCTTTCCCTGGCTATAAGCCTTTTTCTGTTCTTCGAGTTCGCTTTCGAGCATTCCCTTTGCACCATGAGCGATGAAGCCTTTTTCTGCGGCTTCCGCGATCGCGGAAAGCGAGGGGTTGTGCAGCAATGGTGCCACTTTCTTTATTTCTGACAGGTAGCCCGTATAGTCCCCCGTTTCGAAGTAAGCGAAACTGAGATAGCGGTGCGGAGAAACGGAATCGGGGTCCGCTTGTTCGAGTTGGCGAAGAAGGCGGAGCGCTTCCTCCCGGTGTCCGGCTCGCCACAAAAGGATGCCCTTATCCACCAGAATCGAAGACGAGTTTGGATCGAGAGCCTGGGCGCGGTCGATCTCGTGGAGCGATTCATCGAAGCGGCGCATGGATTGCAGGTAGGTCGCGTACCAGTGATGGGCGTTGGCATTGTTGGGATCGAGATTGATGGCGCGGCGAAATTCCTCGTCCGCGGTTCCCGCGTCCCACATTCCGAAAAAAGAGACGAAAGCGAGCGAGGCGTGGGCGGCTGAGGATTGGTCGTCGAGTTCGACCGCCTTTCTTGCCGCGGCGAGAGCGCGTGGGTAGGCTTCGCTGGCAGGCATCATGGTGTACTCGCGCAGCAGGTTGTAGCAATCCGCCAGACCGACATAGGCGTCGGAGTAATTGGGATCGTGAACGATGGCCTGAGTGAAGGAATCGACGGCCTGGTTCAGGCTCTCGGGGGTACGCTTGTTCCAGTAGAAGCGGCCCTTGAGGTAATAGTCTTCGGCCTCGCGATTCGCGGCGTGGTGCAGAGTGTTGGCCGGGCTGGCGGAGCCGGATTTGACCCCGGCGTTGGCGTTGCGATACCCGGGACGAAAAATCCAAACGGCGAATACCAGCGCCAGGATCGGAATGGCAAAGACGAGTTTGCGCCAGGCGGAAGATTCCGGCGGAGGCGCTGGGGCGATCACCGTTTCGGGTTCCTTGGACGGGGTTGGCGGAGCGATTGCTGGAAGATGCAGCGGTGCGATCCAGCGGTAGCCGCGGCGGTCGACCGTTTCCACAAAAATAGGGTTGTCGGCGGAATCGCCGAGGGCGTCGCGCAGGCGCTTGATGGCACTGCTGATGCCGCGGTCAAAATCGACGAAGACGTCTTGCGGCCAAAGTTCCTGGCGAAATTCCTCGCGGGTCAGGATTTCATTGGGGCGGCTGAGCAGAAGTCTCAACGCGCGGAAGGGTAGATCTTGAATCTTGATGCGGATCCCGTTCTTGCGCAGCTCAGACGAGCGCAGATCGGCTTCAAAAACACCGAAGCGAATTACCGTCTGGGGTCCACTGGAGAAAGTCATGGGCACGAATGGTGGGGGGGAACAACAGTCTATCATCGCCGGCGCGGCCCCATACTGGCACTTTCGGGCCACGCTGCGCAGACAAGAACTTCCTGTAACCTATTGCGAAAGAAACTAGATATCGCGTCACATGGGTTGGGTGAACGCGTTGCTTAGGGAGCATTGACCTGGGCCGGGAATTCGGGCGAGAGTCACCACTCAAAGACTGTGTCGAATCTCCCCTGAACGAGATTGACTCCCAGGAGATACTCCATGAATTTGCTCGACCGCAAAAGCAGGATGAAATGCAGCCCGGCCGCTCTGGCGCTCACCGTGCTCGCCCTATTCGTCGGGATGGCCGTTCGGGCGCAGGCACAAACCGTTACCACTCTCTACAACTTCAGCTCGAACAGCAACACCCAGGCGATTATGCCGTCGGGAACGATGGCGCAAGGGCGGGATGGAAATTTCTACGGAATCTCCCAGTCGGGTAATGGCTGCTGCCAAGGCTGGTTTTACAACATCAGCACAACTGGAGTGCTCACGTCCTTGCACGCTATGGCGCAATCCGAGGGAACGAATTGCAGCGGCGTGACGCTCGGCACCGACGGCAACTTCTACGGCACCTGCGCCAATGGAGGGCTGGTTAATGGAAACCCTGGCGGCACGCTCATCCGAGTGACGCCGACGGGGACAGTGACCGTGCTGCACAACTTCGTGGAGGTGGGGTCGACCACGGACGGATGCAATCCCTATGCCCCGCCGATTCAGGGCATTGACGGAAACTTTTACGGAGTCACTGTGGGTTGCGGGACGTACGGTGCCGGCATGGTGTACAAGATCTCGCTAGCAGGTGTGTACAGCAACCTGTACAGCTTCCAAGGCGGCACGGGCGATATTCAGTATCCCTACGACGCGCTTATTCAGGGCACCGACGGAAATTTTTGGGGAACGGGATACGAGGGCGGCGCAGTCGGTGGAAATGGTGGAGTTTTCAAGATAACGCCCGCTGGGAAGGAAACGCTGGTCTACTCGTTCCAGGGCCAGGGCATCGATGGCCAGAACCCTTATGGCAGCCTGATCCAGGGTACCGACGGCAACTACTATGGAACCACTCTTTACGGTGGTCCACACCAATTCGGCACGGTATTCCAGTTGACGCCAAAAGGAGTGGAGAAGGCGCTTTACAATTTTCCCAGCCAGGCTGACGGCGCATATCCGCGGCTGGCGTTAACCCAAGGCTCCGATGGCCTTTTGTATGGCATCGCAACGGATTGCGCTGGGGGCGGGTGTTCTCAGGCGGGACTTTTTACCATCACCACGAAGGGCTTGTACAACAACATCTATCTGTACCCGATAGGCGGGTCAAACAGTCTTCAGCCCTCGTCCCCTCTCTTGCTTTCCACCAATGGTACCTTCTACAGCACCACCGAGCAGGGAGGCACGGAGAACGTTGGTTCGTTTTACAGTGTGAGCACAGATTACGCCCCGTTTATCACTCTGGTTAACGTCAGGAGCGGCAAGGAAGGAACCCAGGTCGGCATTCTGGGTCAAGGCTTCGCCTCGTCGTCAGTGGTGAAGTTCGGCGGCATCGCGGCAACCACGAAGACCCTCACCGGCAGCACCTTCATTCTGGCGACGGTTCCTGCAGGCGCGTTGACCGGCACGGTCACGGTTACGACCGGGTCGACGACGTTAACCACCAAGACTTCGTACAAGATCACTCCGACATTGAAAACCTTCGCGCCATCGAGCGGACCGGTTGGGACGTCGGTGACGATCACAGGCACGGGCCTGCTGCAAGCCACCAAGGTGACGTTCAACAAGATCTCGGCGACATTCACTGTGAACTCGGATACGCAAATTACCGCGACGGTGCCGACGGGTGCCACAACAGGAAAAATTGTTGTGACCACCAAAGGCGGCAGCGTCACCAGTACCACGAACTTCACCGTGAACTGACGCCGTTACGAGGTTGTTGCACCACGAACTTCGGAGAGCGGTCCTTGGGGGAGGACTGCTCTCTGAAGAACTACACAGATCTGGTCGCGTCTGACCATCGCTGACGCCTGTCAGCCAAAATCAGCTCTAATATGAATGCACTATGGGGAAAGAGGAAGGCGGAAGTGTATCTTTTCCCGAACGTGGGGGAGACATCAAGTAAAGAGGATAAGGGCAAATCATGACTTGGATTCGAACCGTCTCAATGGCTGAGGCGGATGAGAAGCTGCGCAAGGCGATTGAGGGCGAGAAGCAGTTTTATCCGAAGGAGTATGGCGATCCGGTGCATCCCGATCCCTCGGGGGCGTCGTCGATTGTGGGATCGCACACGCTGATTCCCGACGCGCTCTTTCATGCCTTCGCCACCTTCGGCTCGTTGATGTCACCGGACTTACCGCTCAGCCGAGCCCAGCACGAGATGATCGCGACCATGGTTTCGGTCACCAACCGGTGCGTGTATTGAATCGAGTCACACGCAGAGTTTCTGCGTAGGGTGACGCTGGATAAAGAACTCGTCGAGGCGCTGGAGAAGGACTATGCGGCGGCGCCGATCTCGGCCCAGGACCGCGTGATGCTCGACTACGTGATCAAGTTAACCAAGGACGCAACCAAGGTTTGGAAAGACGACATGAATGCCCTGCGGGCTGCGGGATTTGACGACCGCGGGATTCTGCAGATCACGCTCATTGCCTCTTGGTTCAATTACATCAATCGCGTGGCGGATGCGTTGGGCGTGGGGAGAGAGTAGGTCGTCATTTAGGAATTTGCTTTCTGCCAGCATCGGCCGATCGCACGTTTACCGCTTAGCTGAAATGCCAACAAGTTGTTAGTGCAGTCTGAAAAGTGTACTGCTATCCGTCCCCTGCTTCGATACTTCTACTAAACTGGACCAAGCAAGCGGACAGACCGTGCTTCGGTCTGCTTCGATCGCCATGGCCGAATCGTTAGCCGAGTTTTTTCTTGAACACTTCCGATCGCACCGCGACGAGCGCGCCTACCGGCAAAAGCGCGGCTATCGTACAGACTCGTTTACTTACGGCGAAGTGATCGACCTGGCGTTGCGCTTCGCGCACAATTTGGAAACGCGGGAAATTGCGAAGGGCGATCGCGTGATGGTGTGGGGCGAGAACTGCGCCGAATGGGTCGCGGTTTTCTTCGGATGCGCGCTACACGGCGTGATTGTCGTTCCGATGGACGATGGGGCCGGGGTGGACTTCGCCATGCGCGTCTTTCAGCAGGTTGAGGCCAAGTTGCTGGTCGGCTCTCGACAGCATGGGCAGGAATGCGCGGCTGCGGCGCCTACGATTCCAATCCTGAATCTGGAGAGTCTCACAGAGACGCTTGGGCCGGGGGCAACGCTGCCGTTGAATGCCACGACCAGCCGCAGCGACATTCTGCAGATCGTCTTCACTTCGGGGACGACAGCCGATCCCAAGGGAGTCGTAATTACGCACGGCAATGTGCTGGCGAACATTGCACCCGTGGAGCGGGAGATGCGCGCGTATCTGAAGTATGAGCGGATCGTGCATCCGGTGCGGTTTCTCAATTTACTTCCGCTGAGCCACGTGTTCGGGCAGTTCCTGGGAATGTTCCTGCCGCCGCTGATGGGTGGAACCGTTATTTTTCAGGAGGAACTGAATCCGTCGGAGGTGGTAAGCACGATCCGGCGCGAGCGGGTATCGGTGCTGGTAAGCGTTCCACGCGTGCTGCAATCGCTAAAACAGAAAGTCGAGCGCGATTTGGAAGACCGCGGACGGATGGAGGCGTTTCGGCAACGCTTTGCGGCGGCGAAGGAGAATCATTTTCTGCGGCGTTGGTGGACGTTCCGCTCGATTCGACGCCAGTTTGGATGGAAGTTCTGGGCATTCATCTCCGGTGGGGCGGCGCTCGATGGCGAGACTGAGGAATTCTGGGGACGGCTGGGTTATGCCGTGATTCAGGGATACGGGCTGACCGAGACGACGTCTTTGATCAGCGTGAATCATCCCTTCAAGCTGGGAAAGGGATCGATTGGCAAAGTGCTTCCGGGCCGCGAAGTGAAGCTGGCGGAAGACGGCGAGATCCTGGTGCGCGGAGGTGGCGTGGCTTCCGGATATTGGGATGGGCAGGGCGCGCACACCGTTTCGGATGATCAGGGATGGTATCGCACCGGGGATATTGGCGCGCTGGATGAAGCGGGCAATCTTTATTTCAAGGGCCGCAAGAAAGAAGTGATCGTGACGCCGGGTGGCACCAATGTGTATCCCGACGATCTGGAGGCTGCGCTGCGGCGCCAACCGGAACTGAAAGATTGCGTGGTGGTGGGAATCGAACGCGGTGGAAACGCAGAGCCCTGCGCCGTCGTGATTCTACGGAAGAAGGGCGATCCCGGACCGGTCGTGCGTCGCGCCAACGAGTCACTGGCGGAATATCAACGGATGCGGATGTGGATCGAGTGGCCGGAGGAAGACTTTCCGCGAACCAACACGCAGAAGCCGCGAAGGAATCTGATCGCCCAGGTAGCGCGAGAACAGATGCAGAACTCGGCGGCCATCGCGCAAAATCAGCAGGTGCAACCTGGCGCCGGCGGTGGCGAAGCTGGATCGCTTGGTGAACTAATCTCGCGAGTAACCGGACGTGCGACGCCTGCGCTGCGCGAGGACGCGAGCCTGGATTCCGATCTGGGCCTGAGTTCGCTGGACCGCGTCGAACTGCTCAGCGCGCTTGAGGATCGTTACCAGGTTGACCTCAGCGAGACACGGTTTAGCGCGGTGCAGACTGTGGGCGACGTGGAGCGCATGCTGCGTGGTGGATCGATGCCGGGGCAGCGTTATCACTATCCCGGGTGGGTATTGCGCTGGCCCGTGACCTGGATGCGGCTGCTGGTGCATTACCTGCTGATGCGACCGGCGATCGTGCTGATGGGCTGGCCGCGGATTGTTGGGCGCGAGAACTTGCGAGGGGTCGAAGCGCCGCTGCTCGTAGTGTCGAACCACGTAAGCGACGTGGATGCTGGATTTATCCTGACGGCGTTGCCGGCGCGGTTCCGGCACAGGCTGGCGACAGCCACGGGCGGCGAGGCTTTAGAAGCCTTGCGCACTCCTGCGCCAGACAGGGGATGGCTGCTGAGCCTCTATGACCGGCTGAAATGGATTCTGGGAGTTTCGCTGTTGAATTTGTTTCCTTTGCCGCGGGCGGCCGGGTTCCGACGAAGTTTCGCCTACGCCGGCGAGGCGGTCGATCGAGGCTACAGCATCCTGGTCTTTCCGGAGGGGCGGCACACGACAGATGGGAAGCTGAGTCCGTTTCGTGCAGGCATCGGGCTGCTGGCGGAAAATCTGGGAATCCCTGTTTTGCCGATGCGCATCGACGGATTGTTCGAGCCGAAGCAGGCGGGCAGAAAGATAGTGGCACCGGGAAAGATTCGCGTGCGGATCGGGAAGCCGAGGAGATTCCCGGCGGGCAGCTATCCGCAGCAAATTGCCAATGAGCTGCAAAAGGCCGTCGAAGAACTATGAGGCTTCCTGACTACCCGCGCAATCGGGACGATTACTCTTCGTCCCCTTCCAATTCGTCGTGAGGCGGATCGGACTCGATCTTGATCTCCGGGACTTTCGCTCCGCGCAGCTTGCGATTCAATTCCGGCAGATCGGTATTCTTGAATTCGTTCCAGCGCTTCAGGGCCTCAGCGCTTTCCTGTCCGGCTGCCGCGATTGCCTCCGCCTGCGCAGCCGTCGGCGCTGCCTCGGAACTCCATACTTCCTGATACAGGGTCGAGGCTTCCCCACTCACCCGGCTAAGAGTCACGTCAGTTGACGGAGGAGCGCCGAATCCTCCCTGACCACCGATCACCGCTCCGAGCTTCTTTTGGTAAGGCTCAACGTCTACTTTGCCCGAATAGTCCAATCCTTGCAGCTTCTCCAGGTGTTCGCGAATGGCTCCGCCTTGCAACAGCGCGGTAGTCGATTCGGTTATCGCTGACGCCATTTGGGTTTCGGCTTCGAACTTTTTCTGCAGCTCTGCGGACGAAATCTTGATCCGAGGGTCCATCTTTATGGTGAGCGGCGCGCTCAAGCTCTTGCCGTCGACGGTCAACTTGATGGTATAGGTCCCGGGCAGAACGGTGGGCCCGAGCGGATATCGAGGTGTGTCGTGTGGGACCGCGGCGATGGGATAGTCATGGCGGTTGGAGATAGGAGGGTTCTCGTGAAGATCCCAGACCCAGCGGTGCATCCCCGCGTCTGTCGATAGTTGGGACGACGGGCGAACCCAGTAAAGAGGGATCAACTGCTTCTGAAGGTCCTCCTGCGAGATCGAGGGCTTGTCGGCGCTGCTGAAACTGCGAACGACTTTTCCCTGGCCGTCGAGAATGTCGAGCGAGACTTTCGCCGCGGTGCTCGGCAAGAAGTAATCGAGGATCGCTCCGTCCGGCGGATTGGCGGCCATCGGTTCATCGGGTGGAATTGGAGTATCGGTATTGGTATCGCGCTGCACGCGATAGGCGGGTGCGGGAGTAAAAAGATGGGCAGAGTTTGCAATCGATGCTGCAACTTCCCGCAGGGGAGTGAAGTCGTCGAGAATCCAGAACGAGCGACCGTGTGTGGCGACGATCAGATCGTTCTCGTGAATCCAGAGATCGCGCATGGAGGTGTGCGGCAGATTCAATTGCAGCGACTGCCAGTGGTCGCCGTCATCGAAGGAGACCCAGACGGAATTTTCCGTCCCTGCGAACAGCAAGCCTTTGCGCACGGGATCCTCGCGCACCGTGTCTACCGGGCCGAAGTCGGACAATCCGGCAGTGATCAGCTTCCAACTCTTCCCCGCGTCGTGGGTGCGGTAGATATAAGGATGCGTGTCGTTGACGCGGAAGCGGCTGACAGAGGCGTAGGCAGTGTCTTCGTCGAAGTGCGAAGCGGAAATCTGCGTAACCTTGCTCCAGGCAGTCAGTTCTTTCGGCGTAATGTCGGCCCAGTTCTTTCCGCCATCGCGAGTGATCCAGAGCAAGCCATCGTCCGTGCCCGCCC
>CAVXVD010000095.1:0-134769 GCA_963765015.1 uncultured Acidobacteriota bacterium
TGACGAGACTTCCTTGTTCAGCACTTTGTCGACCGTGATGGAACGCCGGATGTCGCGCTTGAAGTCGGCAATCGTGATCTTCTTGTCCTGCAGTCGCTTGTCGAATTCCTCTTGCGTAAAGGGCGACTTGTACTCGTTATATTTGCGATCGACCTCGTCATCGGTGGCGAGCAAGCCCAGTTTTTCCGCGCGGCGCATCAGGATCTGGTCATCAATCATCTGGTGCAGAATGTTCAGACGCAGGGCGGTAGCTTGCTCGCCCGTGGGAACCTGTTGCGCCGACGAGACGTTGTTGTCGTAATACTTGTCCACGTCGGTACGGAAAATCTTCTGACCATCCACGGTGGCCATCACATCGCCACCAGCTTGCGAGTTGCAACCAGCCGAGGCGGCCAGCAGAACCGCAGCCACCAGCCCAGTCATGATCCGGGCAAAGAATGCGCGTTTTTTCAAGGATTGTTCTCCCGTTCCTAACCCAAGCCAATGAAACCCGAGCGAGGCGCCGGAAATCGTGGCCCTCAGACCGCCTCGTTTACTTGGATGCAGGCGCCGCACCCATCGCAACGTGGTCGGGCACGGGTTGCCCCGCATCCTTCAGGGCAGCGTCCAGCGCGGCGCGGAGCTCGGCGACGGAGACTGCGCCGTCAATTTTCTGCCCGTTGATAAACATCGTGGGCGTCGCGTTCACTCCGATTCCGTCGCCTTCTTTCATCGACGCTCTTACCGCGTCCTCATTTTGAGCCTTGAGGCACGACTGCAGCTTCACCACATCCACATTATGCTTCTGTCCCTGCAGCATCGCCATTTTGTCGATGGATTCCAGCCGTGCTCCGGGCGTTTTTTCGCCGTCTACCTCGCCCTTGTTGGCGTGGATGTAGTCTGCAAAATCCCAGTAGGCATCGCTGTTCTGCGAAGCCAGGCAGTTGGCATCCACTGCCGCATGGATCGCCCAGGGGTGAATCTCCGCCAACGGATAGTCCTTGTAAATGAACGTTACCCGGTCCCCGTACTCTTTGAAAATTTGAGGAAACAGCGTCTGGTGCATGCGCGAACAGAACGGGCATTCGAAGTCGTCGAAGTTCACCACGACCACTTTTGCAGACTTGGCGCCGCGCGCCGGCCGTCCCGAGACGTCGATCTTGCTCATCAGCTCCGCGAAGGGATCCTTGGTCAAATCGAACTTGGTCAGCCGCATCATGCTGGTGCGATCTTTCGACAGTAGAAACTTCAATTCCTTCTGCCGGCCCTCCCCGCTATCGACGGTCACCAGCACGCTGTCATATCCCGGCATGTCGCTCGACGGCGTGATGGCACCGACGTTGATCTTGATTTCAGCGGGAATGGAATAGAAAGAGCGAACTTGATGCTCGATTTTACGGGCCACGTCCGGAGGCGCGGACTGGGCTACACAACCCAGGCAGACCAGCAGCAGAAGTAACAGGGAACGTCGAATTAGGGTCACCAGGAACCGCCTCAGCATCACTTGATATCGCTTGATTATCTCACACGGTCGGAGCGCAGGCCGCTGGCAGCGGCACTCGCAGCGTCGCTTATCCCGCGCGGCGAAGCTGGTCTTCCGGCAGCAGGGAATTCATGGAACCGGAGCGGAATCCTTCCAGGTCGAGGGTGACAAACTTGAATCCGAGTCCTTTGAAGATTACCGTGAACTGGGCCGCCATGGCGGGATCCAGCGCGCGGTCCATCTCTTCGCGGGCAATCTCGAGGCGGACGATGTCTCCGTGATGGCGCACCCGAAACTGGCGGAATCCCAGCGCCCGAACGGCATCTTCACCGCGCTCCACGATGTCGAGAGCCTCGCGGGTCACCGGCCGGCCATATTCAATTCGCGAGGAAAGGCAGGCAGATGCCGGCTTGTCCCAGATACGGAGCCCAGCCTCGCGGGCCAATTCTCGAACCTCCTGCTTGGTCAGGCCCGCCGTCAATAGAGGTGCCGCGACGTGGTGAAGCTTGGCCGCTTGCTGACCCGGCCGAAAGTCGCCTTGGTCGTCGACATTCACGCCATATGCGATTGCATCGAATCCACGCTCGGAGCGGAGCCCTTCCATGACCGCGAAAAGTTCATCCTTGCACTGAAAACACCGCTGTCCGTCATTGCGCGCGTATTCGGGACGCTCGAGCTCGGAGGTCGAAATGACTTCGATTGGAATCCCCTGCTCCTTCGCGAACCCAAGCGCATCCGCAAGCTGCGTGCGCGCAAGGCTCGGAGAGTCGGCGATTACTGCGAGCATGTTGCTTCGCAGCGCGCGGTGAGCGGACCATGCGAGATAGGCAGAATCTACTCCGCCGGAATAAGCGACCAGAACCCGGCCGAGCCGGCTCAACTCCGCCTCAAGCTGAGAAGCTTTCGGGTTCCCGCCGCTCTCAGAAGAATCCATAGCCATTATGTTATCAGCCCTGTGATCGAACTGAGTTCAATATAGCCGCTCCTGCCGCCTCAGGTTCCCGAACGCTCCGATGTTCGCGAGGTTGAAGGTGAATCGGAACAGATTTTCGTTCCGGACATTGGCAATCGCATAGCGGCGATATTCGAGGGTCACGCCGCAGCAGTCCCAATTGTAGGTAGTCTGCGCCGTAGCAAACTGCAACTGACGGGTTTCCGCGTCGATCCCCAAGCTGCTGGCCGCGCTGAAGCCCCGCCGTGTCAGCCCGCCGTAGCCGAGCGCCACCCGAAACTGCTGGAACTTGCAGGTGACCTGGTTTGTGCCTTCGGTCGGGCCGCAGGTTCCTTCGGTCAGAAAGTTGTTGGTATTCGTCTGCGGAATTTGCAGGAAGGCATCGCCGCCGCCCAGCGTAAATGGGCCCATGTTGTAGTTGACGAGCAAGGTGCTGGCATTAATTCGACCCAGCTGGAAGTCGTAATCGAGGTCCCACTCGGTGTCGGTACGGCTGCTGGTGGCAACCCGCAGGCGTGATACCACCGGGGATAACTGCCGCGCGTCGGTGAGGAATGCAATTCCCGTCAAATCTTCCGTTGTGGTAAAGACATTGCGCTGCCCGGGGACGAGGGCTCCGCCGAATTTAGGATCAAAGAAATACTTTTGCATGAGCTCCCAGCTGACGACTTCTCGAACATCCGGCCCGACCATGCAGGGCTTACCCTCTAGCGTGCTCATACGCTGCCACGGGACTTTCTGTTCCGGCGCGGCGGCGCCGACTGCAATCCCGGTCATCGGCGTCTCACATTCCTGCACTGACGAAGACGGTCGCTTCGCGTAGAGCCGGGTCGTGAACCCGTATTCGACCTCGTGCGTATTGCTTAGAATGTCGCGTTCGTCGAAGTGGAGAACATTCGCGAAATCGTTGACTCCGGTCACGAAACGGTAGACGGCGCGCGGTTCAATGACGTGCTTCCACTTTTTTCCCAGAAATTCCTTGTCGAAAACTTTCTCCAGCACTGGCGGGCGCAGTTCCACCGAAGTTTCCAACGCCTGCCGATTCGTCGGATCGGGCGTGGAAACGCCGGCCACGAACCGTTCCGTATAGTACGTCTCATGCAGGGCCAGAGCCGGGCGCAGCGACCAGCCGTGGAATTGGAGCGGCAGGGAAATCTCGGGGTTGAAATCGAAGCGTCCCAGCAGGCTGCTGGTGTGGAAGCCGGGTTCGCTGCGCGAAAGACCCGACAGCGACGCATCGAATGACCAGAAAAACGGCGAATGCCCCAACGGCTTGTCAACGCTGGATGCGTCGACGCTGGGAGTGTGTAGGACCCGCACGGAATCGAAGATCGGCGGATTCGAGAGGGTCCCATCAGGATTGGTAGTCTGAAAGTAGTCCTGATATTGCTCCACCATGCCGCCGAAGGAAAATCCGTCGTACGCCTTCGAAAGGAATAACTGAGACTTTACCTCCGAATTCACCGCCTGCGTGAACACATCGTTGAACGCCAGGCGGAACAGGAACGAACTCAGATAATCGATGTTGGAGACGGCACGGAATCCGTAGAAGTTTCCCTCCGCGGTGAGGCGCGCTTCCTGCCCGCCCTCGCGCAATGTTGCGGGCACGGATTGCGTGCCGGAGGGGACGTATATCACGATGCCCCGGTCAATCACGCCGAAAAAATTCAAGTCCACGTAGGACGTATCACTTGGTCGTGCACGAAATTCTCCACGCTGCGACCATCCCCGCTTGGAGAAATATTCCGCCCCGATGGTGGCGTCCATACTCCGATCGATGACCCAGTAAAAGGAATCGCCGATTTCATTCCCATTGGTCGAAGAACGTCCCCCCGTCGGTATGAGGAATCCGGAATGGCGCGCCTCGCGGGCCACGGGGTGCGTGGCATAAGGGAAGTAAAGAATCGGAATTCCGTACAGCAGGAAATCGCTGTGATAAATGCTGGCGTTCGCGCCCACGTCCACGACTACTTTGCGCGCCTGGAATTTCCATTTGGGATGTGGAAGTTCGCAGGTCGTGATGGTCCCGTCGTAAACCACATAGTGATCGGAACTGGTCTTCTCGACGACCTTCCCAGTGAAGGCGAAGGGCGCGGTCGAGGTCAGGATGACCTCCTTGCCTTGGAAGCGTAGCCCGGTTGTCGCGGTCACATCGTAGAAACGACCGGTTTCCGTTGTCAGGTTGTAAGTCCCATGACTGGCCTTGATGTGGTCGTCGTTCGGACCGCCGTCGACCGTGAAATGGCCGGAACCTGTTGCCTCGCCCGTATCAGAATCGTAGGTGACCTCATCGGCGCGGAGCACGTAGGTGCGATAGCGAATTTCCACGTCACCGGTCAGTTTGTAATGGTCCCCGGTCTTTTCCTGTTGCAGGGCGCAGATCGTTGTCGAATCGGAGTCCTGTCCGGCGGCCTGAGTGGCGCAGGCCGAGTTTGCGCCACTCGCGGAAGGATTTTGGACCCTTTGTCGAGCCGCTGGGCCGGCAGCGTCATCCGAATCGGACAGCAACTGCCTGGTTACTAGCCCCGACGCGAGAAGCTGATGACAAAGGAACAGCGCCGTGATAAGGAATCTAGTGCGCAGAGTCATCGGAAGAAAATCAACGGAAGACGATCGCCCATCGCAGGCGTGCCCGTCCTTTCGCCTTTTTTGTCGCGGCATCGTGAACTTAGCATGGCGCCGCCTGCGAGGCAAAGTGGCGACATGGGCTAGGATTGCCGTTGGTTCCCTCCCGGTTGTATGTCTGAAGTTCACGAGTACGATTTCACGAGATTGTTATTGATGAATTGCCCGAAGTGTGGCGAAGTTTGCCGTTGCCCGATGGAGTCCCCTCCCACCGCATCGTCGAGTCCAGACCCAGCCTCCGTCGCTGAAGCGACCGCCCTGTCTGCGCAGCACACCGAGGTCGAATTGCGCGAAGCCGAAAGCACCGCCTGGCGCAACGAACTGTCAGCCCGGCTTAACCGGTATCGCTCCCGGAGAAAGGCTCCTCCGCCTCGCTATCCGTCCCTCCGATTGCCGTTCGAAACCGTCGACTCGTCGGCCCGAACTGCACCCTCGGAAGCCTCGTCCTTCCCCGCGTACGACGCTATGTCCAACCATGCGCTCGCGCTCGATGGAAGAGAGCAGGAGCAACCTTTCGTCGCAATGGATGCTCTGCGCTCCATCCCGGACCCGGCAGGCGAAAGCCAGGCGTTGCCTCGGCACTCTGGACATGCTACCGCCAAGATTATCGAGTTTCCGCGATTCGCCTGGGGACCACCTACGCCTCCGCCCGATCAGTTGGCCGAGCCGGTCAGCGAGCGGCCGCGCATTCTGGAGGTTCCTGAGTTCGAGCTTCCGCCGCCGGCATTGGGCGGGATTACCATTGAACCGGTCCAGGCCCCGGAGGTCGAAAAGCGCCCGGGCATCGATATCCCCCTGCGAAGCGCGCCCCTTGGATTGAGGCTTCTAGCGTCGCTGATCGATAGTCTGATCATCGCCGCCGCCGCCGCGCTTTTTTTCCTCATTTTCTGGAAGGTGGCTGCCGTTCGCCCACCCCAGATGCAACTTTTGGGCTTTGCGGCGGGAATTCCCTTTGCCTTCTGGGTGGCTTATCAGTATCTGCTGATCGTCTACGCGGCTAGCACTCCTGGATTGTGGGTTGCCGGACTCGAACTCCACCGGTTCAACGGATCGTCGACCAATCGATCGCTGCGCCGCTGGCGCGTACTCGCTTCTTATCTTTCGGCGGTCTCTCTGGGCATGGGGTATGCGTGGGTCTTTCTGGACGAAGACGCACTCTGCTGGCACGATCGGATCACTCACACCTATCTTGCTCCAACCCGGCGCGCTCCTAACTCCGCCGTTGTTCCTCGGGACAATCGGTGAAGGGCTGTCGGTGAACCGCCGGCATAAGCTGCTGCTCTGGCTGGCGCTTGGCTGGGCCGCTTTCGACTTCGCGATTGTTGCCAGGAATGTCATCCTCCGCGAAACCTTCCTCTCGCCCATATCCCCAGTGCTTGATCATCTGCCCGAGTTCGGGCTCGACATCCTCTGGGTTATCTTGCTATTCGGCTGGATGATTCCGTTGGGTGTCGGTCTGGCCCCTCATCTTCGCCGAAGACACTGAGCGCACACCAACTCCTTCTTTGGAATCCCTGCTGTGTTATCTTCAATGACTTAAGCGAATGTAAGTCTCCGCCACCCTCTGAAGCATGGCCACAGCTCCTGAAGGAACAAAACCGGCAGTAAGGGTCTTCGTTGCCACAACGGTGATGTTGACCTTCATCTCGTTCTGGCGCGCCTCCGCGATTGTCCTGTCCGACCTGGCCTCATCCGCTTATTACGCCGGTGGCGACGCCGAGAACGTCATCGGCAAGAGCGCCCCATGGTTCATTCTCGCCGTCATGCTTTTCAGCTACGCCGTACGGGCCCTCTACATTGAGTCCAGCAGCATGTTCGTGCGCGGCGGCGTCTATCGCGTGGTGAAAGAGGCGATGGGCGGAACGCTCGCCAAGTTCTCCGTTTCGGCCCTGCTCTTCGATTACGTGCTCACCGGCCCGATCAGCGCCGTATCCGCCGGGCAATACCTGGCTGGTTTCATCAAGGACATGGGGACCCACTACCTCCACCGCCAACTCCAGTTCTCTGATAACCACTTCGCGGCGGGACTGGCGATCATCATCGTCATTTACTTCTGGTGGAAGAATACGCAGGGGATGCACGAATCCAGCCAGAAGGCGTTGCAGATCATGGCCATCACTACGATGATGGTGGTGATTTTGATCATCTGGTGCGCGATCACGGTTTTGCGGGCTCCCATTGTGCTGCCGCCTAATCCCTTTCATGCGGGTGTAGTTCCGCTGAACAAGGATTCTCTGGGCTGGCTCGACACCACTTGGTTCCGGCATCTTCCGTTCAAAGCTCTCATCTCGATCATCGCTTTCGTTGGGTTCGGACATTCGGTTCTGGCCATGAGCGGCGAAGAAACTCTCGCCCAGGTAAACCGCGAGATCGAACATCCCAAGCTGAAGAATCTTGAGAAAACGGGCGCTGTCATCTTCATCTACAGCCTCCTGTTCACCTCGCTGGTCTCGTTCTTCGCGGTGATGATCATTCCAGACAGCGTCCGGCCCAACTTCTTCGCCAACTTGATTGGTGGCATCGCGATGTATCTGGTGGGACCGACCAGCCTGAAGCTGTTGTTCCACGGCTTCGTTGTGCTTGTCGGCGTGCTGATTCTGGCGGGCGCACAGAATACTTCGATCGTGGGCGCCAACGGCGTTCTCAATCGCGTTGCCGAAGACGGCGTACTGACCAGTTGGTTCCAAAAACCGCACCACCGCTATGGGACCAGCTACCGCATCATCAATCTGATCGTCTGCCTGCAGTTGCTGACCATTTTGCTCAGTCGCGGCGATGTCTACCAGTTGGCGGCGTTGTATGCCTTCGGTGTGATCTGGAGCTTCGCCATGAAATCGCTGGCGGTGCTCGTTCTGCGCTTTACCGAGCCCGGAAATCGCGAGTGGAAAGTTCCCGGAAATCTGCACATCGGCAAAACCGAGATCCCCTTGGGGTTGATCGTCATTTCCGCGGTCTTGCTGATCACTGCTTTCGTCAATCTGTTCACCAAGTCGCAAGCCACGATTGCCGGCGTCATCTTCAGTGTGGTCTTCTTTACGATCTTCTCTGTCTCTGAGCGTCACGTCGCGCGCGAACGCCACGGCAAGCCCGAACAACTCGACCAGTTCCGCGTCTATGGCAATCAGGAACTAGGCAGCGGTGCCATGGGCGTCCGTCCCGGAAATATTCTGGTTGCGGTACGCGATCCGCGCAATCTGTACTACCTCCGCCACGTTCTGAGCCACACCAACACACTTAAGCAAGACGTTGTAGTGATGAGCGCGCGTCTCTATCATCGCGAACACTCATTTAGCGGCAGCAACGTCCTCGATGCCACCCAGGTCTTCGACCACTACGAGCAGGAACTTTTCACCGCAGCGGTAGCCGTGGCGGAAAAAGAGGGCAAACCGATCTCGCTGCTCGTGGTCCCGGCGACCGACGTCTTCGAAGCCATCATGGTCACTGCGCAGCGACTCGATTCCGCCCGCGTGATCTGCGGCCTTTCCAATAAACTGACCGCCGACGAGCAGGCCAAGCTGACAGGCGACGCATGGGAGCGCTTGCCCGAGCCGCGTCCGCGTCTGACCCTAGAGGTTTGCGCCCCCGATGGCGCGATTCGTGAATTCGCCCTGGGACCGCATACGCCGCGCATGCGCCCACAGGATGTGGAACTCATGCACCGGCTGTGGCTCGACGTCACCACCGACCCCAAGTATGCGGGAGCGCACCATTACCACATCGTCGCCTTGGCGCTCGAGGAATTGCAGAGAGAGTTGAGCACCGAGCAACGGGCGGAGCTCCTGCAAAAGCTGCACGATGAAATGAATCGCCCCAACCAGCAGTGAATCCAGATTGATTGAGGAGTTGGCATGGCACGCATTCCAGGTGCACGCAAGAACGCAGGCGGACCGATCCGGCGCTTGTTCGTCGGAATCGTCTTTTCCATGACCCGAAGCCGGCTGGGCCGCCTCATCATGCCCATTCAGGTGACCGCGCATCATCCCCGGCTCCTCTGGGGATACGTTCAGATGGAGCAATCGCAAGCCGGCAGCCAACTGATCGATCACAAGCTGAAGGGATTGGCGGAGTTGCGCGTGGCCACACTCGTAGGCTGTCCTTTTTGAATTGATATCGGCTCTGCCGTGGGCAGAGCAAACGGCATCACCAGCGAGCAGATCGCCAACCTCGCAAACTATCGCACCGATTTCAACTTTTCCGAAGTGGAGCGTCTCGTGCTCGAGTATGCCGACGCTATGACCCTAACTCCCGTGCAAGTTCCCGACGCTCTTTTTTCGCGTCTATGGGAGAGATTCAGCGAAGCTGGCCTGGTGGAACTGACGTCGGCCATCGCGTGGGAAAATTACCGCGCCCGCTTCGATCACGCCTTCGGCATCGAGGGCGAGAGCTTTAGCGCGGGAGCAGTCTGCGCGTTGCCGGTGCGGACGGGCCCAACCGAATTGAGGTGATGCCACTTGCGATGGTTTGCGACAGCTATTTTGCTTCTGTGTGCCGCATCAGGAGCTCAGGCCCAAGAACCGCCACGGAAATGCAGTGTCGGATATGAAAACCACAACATGGCCGACTACGGTCCGCTGGTGTTTCGACGCGTGTCTGGCCGTGCCATTGATCCTTCGTCGGTCGAGGTGCCTGTTGTGTGCATCGCCCTATTTGGGGAGGACGGCCATCGCCTGATCGCGACCACCCTTGCAGATGAAAAAGGCAAGTTCGAACTTTCTAGAATCGCGCTTGGTAAGTATCGGCTAGGCGCGCGGTAGCAGGGACTTTGCTTTGCCAACGTGCCATTAAGAATTGTTTGCTAGGCGCGCGGTCCCGGAAACTTGTCTTACACATGACACCGGGTTCTATCGATGTGTGCAGTTTTGGCAGCTAAAAGTAAGTGCCGGGAACTCTGCCTGGTGCCAAATAAAAAGCCCCGGCCGGTGAGCCGGGGCGTCTTCAAACGTCAAATCCCCTAGCTTTGGACTGCGTGTCCGCAGCAGTTCTGGACGGTCTTGTCCTTCTTCGAGCAGCAGCCTTCGCCATCCTTACTGCATTTGTCGCCGCAGCAGGAAGCTGCTGTCTTGTCTTTGCCGCAGCCATCCTTGCAGCAGGAGGCTGCGGACTTGTCGCCATTCATGCACGACTTCTCGTCTTTGCCATTACTACAGGACTTGCCATCTTTGCCGGCGCAGCACGATCCTGCCTCCTTGCTGCTTGCCGTCTGCTTACCATCGCGCATGCAGGATGCGTTATCTTTCCCGTCAGCCGACATCTTGTGGCAGCACTTGCCCATCTCAGCGGGCGCATTCTTGTCCGGCGTCGTGGCGGGTGCGCTTTGCGTTGCGGTTTGAGCCCATGACATAACCGTCAAGGCCAGGATCAGAGCCAGCATCCTAAATTTCATGATTCCTAATCTCCTTATGAATTCGTTTCTGATTTCGTCGTTCTGATTTCAGAGAGAACTCGTGCCTCTCCAAGTGGTACAGCTCAGTTGCCGATTAGCGAGTGAAATCGATCGCGGGTCGCTGAGGCGAGCTCAGATGCGAAGAATGGTGTTTCGTTCGGAATGCGATGGGAAAGGAGCGCTTAAAGTCTCCGTCGGAATGTGGCTTCGGTCACAACCTCTGTCATCCAAAATTGCGACCGGTAGCTGATCTGCACCGGGAAGCGGAATTCTGATGGTGGCTGGCAGCGACGGTGATTCCGCTGGCGCCTGCTTAGCACAACAAGGGTGTTCGTTGCCGCAAGGCATCCTGCCCGGCGCAAGATTCACAAAAAGCTCCGGCAGTGATCGCGAGCTCGCGTGCGGGCAGCAAGCGTGATTCGCGGCGTGAGCGTGAGTTTGCGCTCGCGAGGAAGAATCAGCCTGACGCGTGGATGCCAGCGCAAACGGGATGCTCCAGCAGGTTAAGGAAGCCAGAACCACCGCGGCGATGAATCTTTGCCTCACGCAAGCGAGCTTGGCAGGTTCGGAAGAGGTGGGCTGTGATTAGGGTCACACGCCGAGGTGAGCCCACTTCTATCGCCGGACGACGTTCTCCAGCGACGCGCGCAGCGTGCTGAAGCGGAATGGATATCCGCTGGTTACCAATCGCGTGGGCTCGACTCGCTGGCTGCCCAGCAGGACCGTTTCTCCCATTTCGCCAGAGGCCAGCTTCACCACGAATGCCGGCACGGGAAAGATCGCCGGCCGCGACAGCACGCTGGCCAACGTCTTGGTGAATTCCTCGTTCGTGACCGGTTTGGGAGCCACCATGTTGACCGGTCCATGCAGCAAATCGCTTTTCAAAATGTGATGAATAGCTCCCACCATGTCCTGCACATCAATCCAACTCATCCACTGGCGCCCGTCGCCAATCCTTCCACCCACACCCAGCTTGAAGGGCGTCAGCATCTTTCCCAGCGCTCCACCCTTGGGACTGAGTACTACTCCGGTACGAATCTGGATGGTTCGAATTCCCGCATCGGCGGCCGCTTGGGTGGCAGCTTCCCACTCGCGGCAGACGTCGGGAAGAAATCCTTCTCCCGGTGCACTCTCTTCCTGGAGAATCTCGTCCCCGCGACTGCCGTAGTATCCGATGGCGGAGCTACATAGAAATACCTGCGGTTTTTCTTTCGCCTGCGCCAACGCCTGCGCCAAATTCTGCGTTCCCAGCACGCGGCTGTCGCGAATCTTTCGTTTTTTCTCGTCCGTCCATCGGCCGATAATGCTCTCGCCCGCCAGATGAACCACAGCATCGAAGCCGGAGACGGCATTCGCCGAGAGCGGCTGGACCGGATCCCACGGAATGTGCTGTTCGTCGCCCGCGGAATGGGCCGGGTACCCCGCGCCGCCGCGCGTCAAACGCGTGATCTGCGCACCACTCGCTTTCAACGTGGGAAGAAGCGCCGTACCGATCGGTCCAGATATGCCGCTGACCAGAACCCGAGCCATTCGAAGACTCACCATCGTTCCACAACTTTAGCAGACTGGATAACGCCTACCACGCCTTCAGGAAAAAAGTTCGCGATCAAATTTCTCGACCGGAAAATTCGTTTCGTATCTTTTGAAACCACGGACCGCGCCGGCCAGATCGCCCGTCCCGCGCCACCCAAACGCTATAATGAATCCAGCTCCTGCATCCCCTCTGGTCTCCCCAAGGTTCCCAGCCAGAGCTTTCCCAGGGCTGCTCACGGGCTATAATCCTTCATGGCGAGCTTGCGCCAACAGATCGCGACCACTGCGCTCACCCTGACCAAGTTCCGCGATCTGATGAAGCGGATGCAGGAGAACCGTCCGCACGACGATCTGACCATCGTCAAGAAAGCCTACGACTACTCTCTCAAGCATCACGAAGGCCAGACTCGCGCCTCCGGCGAGCCCTACCTGGTTCATCCCCTGGAAGTCGCCTTGGTTCTCGCGGAAATGAAGATGGACCCGGTCGCGATTGCCGCCGGTCTGCTGCACGATTCCGTCGAAGATACCTCGGTGACGATTGTCGATATCCGCAAGGAATTTGGCGAGCAGGTCGCTCACATCGTGGAAGGCGTCACCAAGATCAGCAAAATTGACTTTGCCACCCGCGAGGAGCAGCAGGCCGAGAACCTCCGCAAAATGATGCTGGCCATGGTCGACGACATTCGCGTCGTGCTGATCAAGCTGGCCGATCGTCTGCACAACATGCGCACCCTCGAGCATCTTCAGCCCGACCGGCAGCACAAAATCGCGGAAGAGACACTGGAAATCTACGCTCCTATCGCTCACCGCCTGGGTATGGGCAAGATTCGCGGAGAACTCGAAGACCTCGGCTTCCGTTTCCTCGATCCGGTCGGATTCGAGCAGGTGGAAAAGGCCGTGAACGCCCGCCGCAAAGAGGGCGAAGCCTTCCTCGCCAAGATGCAGCAGATCATCGGAGACAAGCTGAAAGAGGCTGGCATCCAGGCGCGCGTCGAAAGCCGCATCAAGCGCCTCTATAGCATCCACAAGAAGCTGCAGCGCCAGCACATCTCCGTCGACCAGGTCTACGACTTGTGCGCCATGCGTGTCATCACACGCTCGCTGCAGGACTGCTACGCCGTGCTCGGCATCATTCATAACCTGTGGCGCCCAGTGCCGGGGCGCATCAAGGATTTCATCGCCATGCCGCGGCCGAACTTCTACCAGTCGCTGCACACTTCGGTGATCACCGAAGACGGCACGCCGTTTGAAATCCAGATCCGTACCGAGGACATGCACAAGATGGCGGAAGAGGGCATCGCCGCCCATTGGAAATACAAAGACGGCCCGGTGTCGGCGCAGGACGAGCAGCGCCTCGCTTGGTTGCGCCAGGTGGTCGAGTGGCAGCGCGATGTCAGCGATCCCAACGAGTTCCTCTCCACCCTGAAAGTCGATCTCTACCCGGAAGAGGTTTACACCTTCACTCCTAAAGGCAAAGTCGTCGTTCTGCCGCGCGATGCGACGCCCGTCGACTTCGCCTACAGCGTGCACACCGAGGTTGGACACACCTGCATTGGCGCCAAGGTCAACGGACGTATGGTGCCTCTGCGCCACAAGCTGCATTCCGGAGACATTGTCGAGATTCTGACGCAACCCGGCCACAAGCCCAGCCGCGATTGGCTTGGCCTGGTGAAGTCATCGCGGTCGCGCAACAAGATCAAGCACTGGCTCAATGTCCATCAGCGCGAGCGTGCCATCGAAATCGGACGCAAGTTGATCGAAAAAGAGGCGCGCAAATACCGCATCGCGCTGAAAGAAATCAAGGACGAAGAGTTACAGAAAGTTGCCTCCGGATACGGCCTCGGCAAGGTCGACGACCTCATGTCCGGCATCGGCTATGGAAAGTATTCCGCGCGCCAGGTGCTGGCGCGATTGTTGCCTGCGGGCGCTACTCACTCCATCGCCGGCGAGATCGAATCCGAAGGCCTCACCTCGCAACCCGGCGCCATCGCCAGCGTGGTGCGCCGCGTCTTCGGCGATCACAATGCCATCACCGTTCGCGGCCAGGGAGACATGCTGGTCTACCGCGCCCGCTGTTGTAATCCGATTCGCGGCGAAGGCATTGTCGGCTACATCACCCGCGGCAAGGGAGTCGCGGTCCACTCCATCAATTGCCCTAACGTGACCAATCTGATGTATGAGCCCGAACGAAAAATCGACGTCGAATGGGCACGCGACGAGACTACTCCAACCGCCTATGCCGTGAAGCTGACCGTCTTCTGCGACGACCGCTTCGGCATGTTGAAGAACATTACCGGCGTGATCGGCGACGCCAAGAGCAATATCCGCAACATCACCGCCCAAACCGCCAACAGCCAGGCCAGCGTGGAAGTAGTCCTGGATATCTCCGACTTGAAGCACTTAGAAACGATCATCGCCGGCCTCAGAAAAATTCCCGGCGTGCACGAAGTCCAGCGGTTGCAGAAAATCTGACAGTCTTGGCAAGACCTACTGGACGGGTGCGAGCTTCTAAGAGTCGGAGTGCATTTGATCGCTGGCGATATGCCCCGCCTTCACCGCCAACCGCACTTGTCTTGCCGTGAGGCTACACCAACAAATTGCTAGGGCGATCGGGAAAAACTCAGCCGGTTTCCTCGCATGGTAGATAAATACTTGTATGGTGTACGCAATAGAGAGCGCCGCGTAAAAGAACGCTGCCGTCAGGTGATAACGCCGCGTCCTCAACGTCTCAGCGCGCGAAGTCCCCTTTAGATATCGTTTGTAGATCGGATACATCAGAGGAAAAGGAAGTAAAAAAAACACCGTCCACAGGAGCCATTCGTCGCCTCTCGCAATCGGGGGCACGAAAAAGAGCGCGAATCCCCAAATCACGAGGCTAGGAATACAAACGGTCGCGCATGCCTCCCAAAACGCTCTCGTAGGTGTCAGGTGCGAAATTATGCTCCGATGAATACATTCAAGCGAGCGGAAAATGGGCGCCCGACTACCAATCTGAAGCTGTCCCTCTGTGATACCCTGTGCCCTCTGTGGTTAAAGTTCCTGACTGAGAACTGACAACCGAAAACTGAGAATTTGCCTCTATGCGCGAAGTCATCTCCACCAAAGACGCCCCTCAAGCCATCGGCCCTTACTCCCAAGCCATCAAATCCAACGGATTCATATTCACCTCGGGTCAGATCGCCATCGACCCTGCAACCCAGCAAGTGATCGCCGGGGATGTGGCCGCGCAAACTGACCGCGTGCTGCGCAATCTGTCGGAAATCCTGGAGGCAGCTGGCAGCGGTTTGGGGAAAGTTGTCCGCTCGACCGTGTTTCTCAAGAACATGTCGGACTTCGCTGCGATGAATGAGGTCTACGGAAAGTATTTCAGCTCCGCGCCTCCAGCCCGCTCCACCGTCGAGGTCGCGCGCTTGCCGAAGGATGTGCTGGTCGAGATCGATGTGATTGCGCTGGAGTAGCGACCGCCATGAAAAAACTAGCAATCCTGTTGATCCTCGCAGCCGCCTCGTCGCTATCGCTTTTCGCCCAAACCCCCGCTCACAAGCCGATGCATCCCGCTTCAGCGGGACCGACCAAAGTCACCGGAGACGGAGTCAAGACGGAATCGGGCCTGCAGTTTTGGGATATCAAAGTCGGCACCGGCGACGAAGCAAAGTCCGGCTGCAAAGTGAAAGTCCATTACACCGGGTGGCTGACGACGGGTAAGAAATTCGACAGCTCCATCGGGCACCAGCCATACGAATTTACGCTCGGTCAAAACGAAGTCATCAAAGGCTGGGACGAAGGCGTAACCGGCATGAAAGTTGGCGGCAAGCGTCAACTGCGGATCCCGCCCGAACTGGCCTACGGCGAAGACGGTCACCCGCCGCAAGTTCCGGCGAGCGCTACCCTGATCTTCGATGTGCAGCTAGTTTCGGTGAAGTGATGTGCGGAAACTTGGGAAGGGCACGGCTTACAGCCGTGCCGTCGGATTCTAGATCCAGATTGGGCTTTAGCCTCCGACTCTTATAACGTTCGGAGGTTAACGCGCAGAAGACACGACACCCGGGGGGAATGTCGCATACCCCGCGAAACCCTCTGTCCTCTGTGTTGAATGAGGTCTAGGCCTTGACGACTTTGCCGCTGCGCAGGCAGGATGCGCAGACGCGGATGCGCTTGCCTTGGCCCGCCACCTTGGCATGCACCGGGCGCAGGTTGATGTTCCAGCGCCGCTTGGTGACGTTGTGGGCGTGGCTGATGCGGTTTCCCGCTTGCGGCTTCTTGCCGCAGATATCACATTGTTGTGCCATTGACGACTCCCGAAAAGTTTAGATCTTGTAGGGCAAACCTAGATTTTACAGGAACTTGCCCGTATTCGGCAATGGCCGCTCCTGTCTGCTGCCGACTCTCGCTACCGGGGTCGCCGATCTGGGGATTCCTTGTCCGCCCGTCAACAGACTTCCGGATCGATCCCGTAGCCCCTGTGCGATACTTATCCCATGCAGTCCCCGCTCCAATCTCCATCGGCGGCCACCGATCCGAAGTCGGTGAAGGTGAATCTTTCCACTGGCACCGGGGTTGATATCGAATGGGCCGATGGCCACTCCTCGCACTACAACTTCGTCTATTTGCGCGACGCTTGTCCCTGTGCCATGTGCGAAGAAGAGCGAGGCAAAGCAGGACGCCATCCGGGAGATCCCGTTACCGTTGCACCGGGCGCATTGCTGATGTTTAAGCCCACCGCCAAGCCGCTTTCTGCAGAAGGTGTGGGAAAGTACGCGATCAAGTTCTCGTGGAACGATAACCACGATCTCGGCCTTTACTCGTGGAAGTTCCTGCGTGAAATCTGTCCATGTGCGGAGTGCAAAGCAACGCGCGGTTAGCCGGTACGCTTCCTAGTTCATTGGTCGCGCCATGAGTTCGTCCCAATCCAATTCCGGCGTGCAATCGGTCGTCAATGATCTGCTGGCGGAACTCCACGCCAAGGCTGGATGCGACAGGGTCGGCCTCACCCGCGAAGCCTTCGCTCTCATCCTCTGCGATATCGGTGCCAAGCAAGCCACTACTTCTGAAAGCGAACTGCGCGCGTTCTTCCTCAGCCTCCGAGTCGACGAACTGGCTCTTGCCCGCGCCTGCGCCGCCGGCAACAATTCCGCCTGGGAAGTTTTCCTCACCCGCTACCGCGAAAAGCTTTATCTGTCCGCGCTTCGCATCGCCCGCGAAGATTCCGCCGCCCGCGAACTCGCCGATACCCTCTATGCGGATCTTTACGGCACGAATACTCGTGATGGACAACGCGTATCCAAGCTCGCTTCCTATACCGGACGCGGATCTCTCGAAGGCTGGCTGCGCACCGTCCTGGCGCAGGAATATGTCAATCGTTACCGCCGCACCAAGCGCCTCGTCAGTCTGGACGAAGAATCCGAGGAAGGTGTCCAGTTTCAGGCGCCGGAGCCCGAGCCGGTCGCTCCCGCCGATCGCCGTCTGGTTCAAGCCACGGACGAAGCCCTCGCCTTTCTTTCCGGCGAAGACCGGATGGTTCTGAGCGCATATTATCTGGATGGCCGGACCTTGGCCGAGATTGCCCGCATGCTGGGCGTGCACGAGTCCACCATCAGCCGCAAGCTCGACAAGCTGGCGAAGTCCCTGCGCAAGCAGATTGTCGCCGCCCTGACGCGCAAGGGCATGTCCCGCCGCCAGGCCGAGGAGGCTATGGAAGTCGATGTCCGTGACCTGCGGGTGGATATTCGACGAAGCTTGGCGCAAGAATCGTCTCCCCCCGCGTTCTCTGAGAAGAGAGTAGAAGCTAGAGTGCCGGAGGGCGAAGGATAATATCACCCTTAAAGAAGTACCCTGGAATCAAGAACATGAGCGAAGTAACGAGGTAAGTAACTGGAAGCTTAAGATGCAGGATGCCCCCAAAATCGTACGGGAACGCCTTCGGGTGACAACCTCCGCAGTCAATCATCCCGACGCGGACGTGCTGACGGCTTTCTCCGAGCGCTCCCTGCCCCAACTCGAGCGGGATATTGTGCTCGAGCATTTGGCCAGATGCGGGGATTGCCGCGACGTCGTAGCGCTGGCCCTGCCCGTCACTGAATCGGTGGAAACGCCCGCCAATGTCCCCTCTAGGGGATGGCTGGCGTGGCCCGCTCTTCGCTGGGGATTCGTCGCTGTGGGGATCCTGGCAATCGGTTCGTTAGGAATCGTGCAATACCAGCGGCGCTCTGAAGCCCAAAAGAAGATCCAAGCCGCGTTGTCTCCCGCAGCCAATACTGGGGCTAAGAACGAAACTGAGGCGAAGAACGAGGCGCTGCCTGCTGCCGCAGTTGCATCGCCGGCCCAGCTAGCCAAAGAGCGGGACGGGACCAGGTCTCTGCCTGCCGCCACGCCCGCCAAAGCCGACAAAAAGAGCTCGGCCGATGTTCCACCGCCGCAGGCGCCACCACCACCTGCCAGCGCGCAGCCGTCCTCCGGCACTATGAACGGCCGCGCTATTACGCATACCGTAATGGGTCGGACCGTTGGCGGCCCGCTGGTGGCGAATCAGTTCGCGAACAATCAGTGGCAGCAAAACTCGCAGACGAATGCCTTCCAGGTGCCAACTCCCGCTCCTGCAGCCCCGAAGTCGCAATTGGGCGGCCCTGTCTCGGCCGGTCTGCCAGTTGCTTCGACGGTAGCGGTAAATGGGCAGCCGTCCCAGGTTGATGTCCAGAGTCAAGACGCGGACGGGCTGACCATTGAAAGCGAAAAAATGCCCCAGCAATCGGCGGACGAGGGCTATGCCGAGTCCAAGGTCGCGAAGTCGAAGCCTGCCGATACCGTATTTATGGGCGCTTCCAAGACCGCAATAAGGTCTGCTCCTGCTGCCTTCGACCAGCTCGGGGGAGGGCCCACGCTTGCCATGCGCTGGACGATCAGCTCCGCCGGTGGTTTACAGCGTTCCGTTGATCAGGGCAACACCTGGCAGGACGTCAGCGTAAGCGCGGCTCCCGGATCCCCCGCGGGAGCCCAGACTTTCGAGACTTTCACCCCGGTTCCCGCTGTTCGGGCGAAAGCGGCCGCCAAGGATGCGAAAGCCGATAAGCTTAATGTTCCCATCACTTTCCGGGCGGTCGCAGCCAACGGCCCGGACGTTTGGGCGGGCGGCTCCGGCGGCTTGCTCTATCACTCCCCCGACGCGGGCGCACACTGGACCCGCATCACCCCCTCTACGGGCAGCGGGGCGCTGACCGGCGACATCATCAGCCTCGAATTCCTGGACGGTCAGCACGGCAAGGTTTCCACATCTACTTCTGAGATCTGGACGACCTCCGATGCCGGCCAGTCCTGGCAAAAGCAGCCTTAGATCTCCCGAAAATAGCTCGGCTCGGAGAATCTGGCGAAGCTCGCCCCTTAGCTCTCCGCTATATCGGATTACCAAAGTGACGTTTACACAAATCCAACGGAACTTTACTATCCATTTCGTGGTTTGGCAGTTCTGGGGGAGGGCTGCCGAGGCGTCCTTGACTGAAAAGTCTAGGGCGCTTTTTCTTTTTCCGCCTTCCCCCCAATTCTTCTTTTTCTTCTTCTCGGTGGAACTTCTTCCGCCATTCCGACATTACAAGAGGGTAAGGGTAAACACTGCAGGCACCGAGATGCCGGGTAGTAGCTGGAAGTTATGACCACCGACGAAGCCTTGATGATCGAATTCCAGGGTGGGTCGCGGGCAGCTTTCGAAGAACTCTTCGCCCGCTACCGCGATCCTTTGCACGGCTTCTTTCGCCGCCGCTTGAACAGCGCCGAGCGCGCGGAGGATCTTACGCAAGAGACCTTCCTGGCGGTCATTCGCGCCTCGTCACGCTACGAACCAAGAGCGCTGGTCCGAACTTACCTCTACGGCATCGCGATCAAGCTGGTCTCGGCGGAACGGCGGAAGCAGTTCCATTCGCCTCCCGCGCCGGAATCACCTCCCGAGTCCACCGCGGACGAGGCGTCTGACCTCGTGCTGTGGGTGCGGCAAGGTCTCGCAAGGCTGGACGAGTCGGAACGAGAAGTTCTGATGCTCCGCGAATACGAACAGCTCAGCTATGCCGAGATTGCCGACTTGCTGCGCATTCCCCTCAATACGGTGCGTTCCCGGTTATTCCGGTCGCGGATGACATTGAAGAGTTATCTGGAGTCGGCAGCCACCCCTGCCAATCCGCTGAAGTCGAAGTCGAACCGGGTTGGAGAAACCGAGGCGCGCCCATGAGCACAACGAAACATGCGCTCGAATCCGAAGAACTCATGGCCTATCTCGACGGAGAACTGCCCACCGAGAAGGCAACTGCGGCCCTCGCGCATTCGGAACATTGCTCCGAATGCGAGGCCCTGGCTGCGGATCTTCGCGCAGTATCTCGGAAGCTCATGCATTGGGAAGTTTCAGGCCCAGGTCCGCGCGTTGACGCCGCGATCGCAATCGCCCTCGATGAGCAAAAGCAGAAGCCCGAGTTGGCCGGCAATCCGAGCCCACGACGTCGCAACATCGTGTGGCGCAGGTGGGTCTGGGCTGCGGGGTTTGCCACAGTCTGCGTAATGGTGGGACTGTTCGCGACGTCGCGCAACATGCACCTGGGCAATTCTTGGGAGCCCATGAGAGACCAGATAGCGGTTCAGCTCCAGGAGCCCGCCAGCAACCCGAATGTACCCATCCCAGGGAAACGCGGACAGGCTGTCGAGACGTTTTATAACGCGCCGGCCAGCCAAGCGGACAAACCTGAATTGGGGAAAACACATGGGGTCGCCACCGTCGCTCCGCAGCGCAAGCAGTTCGATCGCCTCCAGCAATTCGCGAAGTTGCAAAATCCGCCGAGCGTGAATTTCTCCACCTCGGTCCCGATGATCATTCACACCGCTGGCCTTACGTTGACCACGCGCGACTTTGACAAGGCCCGGGTCACTTTGGACGAAATCCTCAAGCGCCACCGCGGTTATCTTGGCGACTTGAACGTCAACTCTCCGACGGGATCAGGTCGCAGCTTCACCGCGACGTTGCGTGTGCCTGCCGATCAACTGGATGCGACGCTTGCCGAACTGCGGCAGCTGGGCCGGGTTGAATCCGAATCGCAAGGCGGCCAGGAAGTCACGTCGGAATACGTCGATCTGGAAGCTCGTTTGGCGAACTCCCGTAACACGGAACAGCGGCTCACCGATCTTCTTCGCCAGCGCACCGGCAAGTTGTCCGATGTGCTCGCCGTCGAGACCGAGATCAGCCGCGTTCGCGGCGAAATTGAGCAGATGGAAGCGCAGAGAAAGAATCTGGCCAACCAGGTGGACTACGCCTCGATCAACGCGACGGTTAACGAGGTCTACAAAGCCGAATTGCAAGTGATGCCCGTGAGCACTTGGACGCGCCTGCGCAATGCCGCCGTTAATGGATACCGCTCAATGGTTGAAAGTGTCATCGGCCTTCTCTTGTTCCTGGCTGACAGCGGCCCAATCCTTCTTCTCTGGGGGGCCATTCTTTTCTTCCCAGCTCGCTGGGGATGGAGAAAAGTCCGCGAACTGATGAATTCCTGACGCGTCGGCCGTTCACTTAATCGGGATCTTGAATGGTTGAGTTCAGGATCATGTATTCCTCGTCGCTGAACCGATCCCCGATCTTCAGAGCACGAGGCTCGCGGCCGAACGATTCGAAGCCAAGCGAGCGATATAGGCCCACTGCGGCGTCCTGTGTCGAGGAACGACAGTAGCACCTGCTGAATACCTTTCACCGCAATGCCATGATCCAGGAGCATTCGCATCATTCTTCGGCCAATTCCTTGGCCCCGGTGTTCGGGCGTCACATAAACGCCCCAGACCCGCCCCTTGTGGCGCGTCTTCGATCCTTTGTCGCGATAAAAACCGGCCATCCCGATCATTCGCGCATCCGCGAAAGCTCCCACCACAAATGCATCCGGGCTGGACCACAAACGCTTCTTCACTTCTTCCGCGCTCAGCGACTCATACTCCTCCAACGATGCACTGAACGCTTCCGGATCGCCTCGCAGCGCTTCCAGGCGCAGCCTCAGCCATTCGGCCGCGTCCTCGGGAGCCAGAATTCGAATGTCCATTTCGTTATTCCTATTGCGACCCCCGGCAAGCAGCGCAATATCCGCCAATCTCCAGCCGCGAGACCAGCACGCGGAAGCGGCAGTCCTTTTCCACCTGCCGCTTGAGCCGGTCAAAACTGTCGCTGACAAACTCGGTGATCTTGCCGCATCGCAGGCACGCCATGTGAATGTGATCGCGCTCCAGCTTCCTTTCGTAGTAATGTCCCTCGCCGTTGATGTGCATCAGGTCCAGTTCGTCGATCAATCCGTGACGCTTCAACAGCCGCAGCGTGCGATATACCGTGCTTCTATCCACACTGGCATCGAGCTTCTGAGCTTTGCGCAGAATCTGGCTGGCATCCAGATGCTTGTTCGCTGTCTCAATGACGCTCAGGATGGCCCGGCGCTGCTGCGTCATGCGGATTCCCCGAGCGGCAAAGTGCCCTTGCAACCGGCCCGGCATTTCGGTTTGAGGTAGAGGCATAGCCCTATACTCCGCTGTCGCAACTGGTCGCAATCACGCTGCGACGGATTCTTTCGCCGGAACTTGACGCCCTACGCCGCTCTCCAGCAATATCTTGAATGTAGCTTACATGCGACTCAGTTGCAACTAGAAGTTGTTACTCGCCTCTCAATTTGTCCTAACAAGAAGGGAATGAAATTCTCCGCTTGAAACCGATTCTTAGCATGCTGGTGTTTATCGTCGCCGCCGTCACTTCGGCTCACGCCCAGGAGAGTCCCTACATCGTGGCCTACGATCACTACCTGGAAGAGCCCGGCAGCCTCGAGATCGAATACTTTTCCACCTTCGGTACTCAGCGGCAGGGCAATGATTTCCATGCCTTCTGGACGGAGTTCGAATATGGCGCCACGGCCTGGTGGACCACCGAGGTCTACGTCGACGGCCAGACCACGTTCAACGACAGCACGATATTCACGGGTTTCCGCTGGGAGAACCGCTTTCGCCTGCTGCAGCGCGAGCATTTCATCAATCCGGTTCTCTACATCGAATACGAGCAGACCAGCGGCGCCGACAAGATCCTGAAAGAAGTCGAAGGTCACGACGTCGAAGCGGACTACGCTATCCCCAACGCACTCGCTCGCCAGGAGCACGATCATGAACTCGAATTCAAACTCCTGCTCTCGAAGACCATCAACGGTTGGAATTTCACCGAAAACACCATCGCCACCAAGAACGTTACAGGGGGCAATCCCTGGGAGTTCGGATACGCTCTGGGTGCCAGTCGTCCGCTCGCGCTGAAAGCTTCCGCCCAGCGCTGCAGTTTCTGCCCGGAAAATTTCATCGCCGGAGTTGAAATGTACGGCGGCTTGGGCGATCGCTATAGCTTCGGACTCCACGAGACGTCGCACTACCTCGCACCGGTTATCGCCTGGAACCTGCCCTCGGACTGGACTCTCCGTGTGTCGCCCGGCTTTGGCCTCAACGACAACAGTCATCGCTTCCTGTTGCGCTGGGGAGTCTCGCGCGAATTCTCGAGCTTCGGCTCTGCGCTGGCCCGGATTTTCGGAGGTCATTGATGTCGGTGAGGCGCGAGGTCGCAAGGATCTGGAGCTGGGAGCAGTCGACATTCAATGGCAACCTCGCGCGATGCTGCGCGTGTGCGCTGACGTCCCTCTCCATCATGCTCCTGCTAGCGGGATCTTCCGCGGCGCAGACCGCAAATCCCGGAACCGGCAGGAGCGATAACATCCTCTACGCTGAATTGTCCAAAGCCCCCGCGAAGGCCAGCGCGCGCCGCAACCCTCTGGAGCACGATCGCGATGCCGTCGCCGTGGGCGCGAAGCTCTACGCCTTGCATTGCGCCGAATGCCATGGCGAAACCGGCGAGGGTGGCAAGGGAGCCAAGAAAGGTCCGAGCCTTCGCCCAGCCGAAGTGCAGCAAGCCACTCCCGGTACCCTGTTCTGGCTCCTGACTAACGGCGTCGTCCGCCGCGGCATGCCCGTCTGGTCGAAACTACCCGAACCGCAACGCTGGCAACTAGTTAGCTATATCAAGTCCCTCTCGGCAACATCCTCAGATTACCGCTTTCGACCGTGAATGTACGCCACCGAGCAGTCCTGGGATCTTGCGACTTTCCAGCCTCCCCGGCATCTATATCCGGTGTTACGATAAATGGTTGGGCTCCCTTATCTAGGGAATGCACTCATAAGATCGCCAAGCGCGACGTTTACAAAGAGGAGAAAGCAAATGGCAGGCAACGGAATCGTCGAAGTGACCGATGCGAACTTCGACCAGGATGTTTTGAAATCGGACAAGCCCGTTCTGGTGGATTTCTGGGCAACCTGGTGCGGCCCCTGCCGCGCCATCGCCCCCATCGTCGAGGAACTGGCCACCGAATATCAGGGCAAAGTGAAGATCGGCAAGATGGATGTCGACTCCAACAGCGCCACCCCCATGCGGTACAAAGTCACCGGTATTCCCACGCTGCTGGTGTTTAAGGGCGGACAGGTCGTCGAGCAGCTTGTAGGGTACCGTCCGAAAGACGCTATCGCCCAAGCCCTAGATCGGCACCTCGGGTAGTCCTATTTCGAAGTTTCAGCCTATGAAAACGCCCGGAGGATCGGGCGTTTTTTCTTGTGCTGCTGGCACTACAATACTCGGCGAATGTTTGGAAGAGTGTTCCGTGTAGTGAGGCTTGCTGGTTTCCTTCGTGAAACTTCGTGTCCTTCGCGGTTTAGTGGTTTCCACCCGCATGCTCCCCCATTGTCCGGCGACGCGCAAGCGCGTACTATCCGTGATTACTTCGATTGACCATGTCAACCCTGACCATCAAGCCAAAACGCGACTGCCTCTGGGATCTGGTAAGCCTCGGCGAAGTGATGCTGCGCCTCGATCCCGGCGATCAGCGAATTTCCACCACCCGCGAGTTTCGCGCCTGGGAGGGCGGCGGCGAATACAACGTTGCCCGCGGCTTGCGCCGCTGCTTCGGACTCGATAGCGCCATTGTCACCGCACTGGCCGACAACCCGGTCGGCCGTCTCGTTGAAGACCTCATGCTGCAGGGAGGAGTCGCTCAGAAATATGTCCGCTGGGTGCCCTTCGACGGCGTTGGCCGCACTGTCCGCAATGGGCTGAATTTCACCGAGCGCGGTTTCGGCGTTCGCGCCGCGGTTGGCTGTTCCGATCGCGGACACACCGCCGTGTCGCAACTGAAGCCCGGTGACATTGACTGGGCGCAAATTTTTTCGAAAGACGGAGCGCGCTGGTTTCATACCGGCGGAATCTTTTGTGCGCTTTCCGAAACCACTCCACTGGTCGCCCAGGAGGCCATGCAAGCCGCGAAGCAGGCGGGGGCCATCGTCTCCTACGACTTGAACTATCGCGCATCCCTCTGGAAGTCCATCGGTGGCAAAGCGAAAGCGCAAGAGGTCAACCGGCGCCTTGCCCCCTACGTCGATGTCATGCTTGGCAACGAGGAAGATTTCACTGCAGCCCTCGGCTTTTCCGTCTCCGGCCTCGACGAACATCACTCCAAGGTCGACGCCTCCGGTTTCAAGACGATGATCGAGGCCGTGGTGAAACAATATCCATCCATGGCCGTGATCGCGACCACCCTGCGCAATGCCAAGACCGCGACCCGCAACGATTGGGGCGCGCTCTGCTACCGCGACGGCAAATTTTTTGAAGCACCGGTGCGGGAGAACTTGGAGATTTACGACCGCGTCGGCGGCGGCGATTCCTTCGCCTCCGGACTCATCTACGGATTTCTTTCCGGCAAAGATCCGCAGTGGTCGGTGGAATGCGGCGCCGCACATGGCGCGCTCGCCATGACCACCCCGGGTGATACCACGATGGCCACGCTGCCGGAAGTGCTACAAGCCATGACATCACGCACCGCGAGGATCGAGCGTTGAAGTTCTGTGGAACCCAGTGTCCCCGTGTGGTGAAGGGTTTTGAGGTTTGCTAATGGACATCGAAGAAGTAATTCATCGTATTGAAGAAATAGGAATCGTCCCGGTGGTTCGCGCCGCCACCGTGGAGGAAGCCAACCGCGCCGTCGAAGCCATTTGCGCTGGCGGCATCCCGGTCGTCGAAATTACCATGACCGTTCCCAACGCCGTGTCGGTCATCCGCGAACTTGCCAAACAACGAGGTGCCGACGTCCTCATCGGCGCCGGCACGGTCACAAATGCCGAGCAGGCGGAATCCTGTCTGCGCGCAGGTGCTCAATTCCTGGTGAGTCCCGGTCTAGCGGTGTCTGTACTGAATGTAGCGAAGGTGCACGAAAGGTTGGCAATCCCCGGCGCGCTTACCCCGACGGAGTTGATGAATGCCCACGAGCACGGGGCGCGCCTGGTGAAGATCTTCCCCTGCGGAAATCTGGGTGGCGCGAAGTACCTGAAATCTCTCAAGGCTCCGTTTCCGCACGCGTCACTGATTCCGACCGGTGGCGTCAACGCCGCCAACGCCGCTGACTTCATTGCCGCCGGAGCTTTTGCCCTCGGCGTCGGCGCCGACTTGGTGGACGCAACCGCCTTACGCGAAGGCAATCTGCAAAAGATTACTGCCGCAGCGCAGGAGTTAGTCAACGCTGTTGTCTCGGCCCGCGCAGCGCTGCATCATCGAAAGGCATCCTAACCGCGGGGCGAGGCAGCACTGCACCGTTACTGGTTTACCCCGCTGGCCAACACTCCCCCATCTACCGGCAAGACCACGCCAGTCACAAAGCTTGCCGCATCCGATGCAAGAAAAATCGCCGCTCCCACCAGTTCGTCCAGTTCCCCAAACCGGTTCATCGGAGTGCGCATGATGACTTCCTTCCCGCGTCCCGTGCCGACCAGAAGTTTCTCGCTGAGCGGAGTCCGAAAATATCCCGGCGCGATGGCGTTCACGCAGATTCCATGCTTCGCCCATTCGATCGCCAGCGACTGGGTCAGCGACCTCAACGCCGACTTGCTCGCGCTATAGGCCGCAACCTCAAACAGCCCAAGAAATGATCCCATCGACGCGATGCTGATGATCCGACCGTAGTGCCGCTCGATCATGTGCTGCCCGAAGACCTGGCAAGTGCGCAGCGTGCCGGTCAGGTTCGTATCCAGGATCCGGTTCCAGTCCGCCTCCGGATAGTCGACCGTGGGCGCGCGCTTCGTAATCCCCGCGGCATTGACCAGAATGTCGACCTTTCCAAATTTTGTCACGCACGCCTTCAGCAGATTTTCCAGCGAGCCGCGGTCCGCGACATCGCATGGAACCCGCAGCGACCGCCGTCCCTGCGCTTCGATCTCATCCGCCAGGGAGTTCACCAGTTCGATGCGTCGCGCGCTCGATACCACATCGGCACCGCCTTGCGCGAGCCCAAGAGCGATGGTCTTGCCGATTCCCGAACTCCCTCCCACCACCACCGCTACCTTGCCTTCGAGATCCAGTTGCTTGTAAGCCATAGTTCTTTGTCCTTCGTGTACCTTCGTGTCCTTAGTGGTTCACGCTTTTGAAGCCCTACCAGTTGAACATCGTCCCATCGAGCTTGCGGTTGACCGGCAGATACGCACGCTCGTAAGGAAACTTTTCTCCCAGCTTCTCGTCATAATCGACGCCCAACCCAACCGCGTCCCCCGGATGCAGAAATCCGCTCTGGAACGAGTATGCGTGCGGAAAAACTTCATCCGTCTCGGTCGTATGCCGCATGTATTCCTGAATCCCGAAATTATTGATGGCGATATCGAAGTGCAGCGCCGCCGCCATCGCCACCGGCGAGAGATCAGTGGCTCCGTGGCACCCCGTGCGCACGTGATAAATCTCAGCCAACGCCGCGATCTTCTTCAGGTGCGTCAGTCCTCCCCCGTGAATCACCGTCATGCGCAAGTAGTCGATCAATTGCTCGGTGATCAGAATATGAGCATCCCACACCGAGTTGAACACTTCACCCACAGCCAGCGGTGTCGTCGTGTGCTGCCGAATGATCCGGAAGCCCTCCTGCAACTCCGCCGCAACCGCGTCTTCCAGCCAGAACAGATGATACGGCTCCAGACTTTTCCCCAGCCGAGCCGCTTCCATCGGAGTCAACCGGTGATGCACATCGTGCAGCAGATGCAGGTCGTCGCCAAACTTTAGCCGCAGCGCCTCGAACAATTTCGGCACATGCATCAGATATTTTTCCGTCGACCATGAGTTCTCCGGCGGCAAGCCCTTTTCCGCCGGCTCATAAAACAGCTTGTCCCCCGCCACTCCATAGGTCGACGGCAGGCCCGGAATCCCGCTCTGCGCCCGCACCGCCAGGTATCCCATCTCCTTGTACTTCGCCACCTGATCGGCAGTCTCTTCAATATCTCGTCCGTTGGCGTGCCCATACACCATCACGCCGGTGCGACTCTTCCCACCCAGCAGGTTGTATACCGGTGTCTTCAGCGCCTTGCCCTTGATGTCCCACAGCGCCATATCCACGGCAGCGATCGCTGTCATGGTAACCGGCCCGCGCCGCCAGTAGGCCCCACGATACAAGTACTGCCACACATCTTCAGTCTGAAACGGATCGCGCCCGATCAAGCACGGGATCAAGTGATCGGCGAGATACGACGCCACGGCCAGTTCGCGCCCATTCAGCGTCGCATCGCCCAGGCCGTAGATCCCCTCGTCGGTCGCAATCTTTAACGTGACGAAATTCCGTCCCGGGCAGCAGACGAACACCTTGGCATCCGTGATTTTCAAGCAGCTCTCCTCATTCCGAAACCTGACCCACGAGTGTAACTAAACCTCAGATTCGACGCACCAGTCCCCGCTCCGTCGCGTCGGTGTTCCGCACCAGCATCAACACCAGAATCATTCCAATGAAGGGAACAATCCCCGCTAGAATCACGATGGGATCGAACGAGTGCGTTCCCGCAGCCTGTCGCGCATCGGAAACATATCCCACCAGCTTGAACGCCACAATCGTCCCCAGGCCGGTCGCCGTTCCTCCGAGTCCGCTAACCGAAGCTACCGACTCGCTGCCAAACAGGTCCGACGGCAGCGTGTTCGCCATGATCGTGAATCCGGCATAGGTAAACGTCACCACCGAAAACAGAAACGCGATCAGATACAAGTTCGTCGTGAAGATGGTAAGAATCAGTAGCGGCATTCCCAGCCCGCCATAAATGATTGGTACCTTGCGCGCCCATCCCAACGACACCCCGCGCCGCACTAAATAACCGGAAAACCATCCAGCCGCGAAGCTTCCGAGATCGGCCGCAACAAACGGGATCCAGACCGCAATGAGCCCCGTCTTCAGCTCGATTCCTTTCGCCACCAGGTAGATCGGAAACCATTCCGTGATGAAAAAGAAAACGGGGTCGGTGAAAGACTTCGCAACGATCGTTCCCCAGGTCTGCGGCAACCTCAGCAGATCAATCCACGCAACTCGATGCGGCGCAGCCTGAGTCTGCTCCGCTTGCCGCTTGTCCGCGGCAATCATCTCGCGCTCCGCCGTGCTGATCCGCGGATGCGTTTCTGGAGTGTGATACAGCCCCCGCCACGCAATCAGCCACAGAAACCCCAGCACCCCCGGCACCGCAAACGCCGGACGCCATCCCCAGCGAAAATAGACTCCCAGCACGAGGAACGGAGCAACCGCACCGCCAATGGACGATCCGCCATCGAATAGCGCCGTCGCCAGCGCCCGCTCGCGCTTTGGAAACCACTCCGACACCGCCTTGGTCGCCGCCGGCCAGTTCGCCGACTCTCCCGCGCCCAGCAGAAACCGGAAGGTGACGAAGCTGTAAAAGCCCCTGGCCAGCGACGTCAACATGGAAACGATTGAATAGCAGATCACGGTCATGGTCAGACCACGCCGCGTTCCCACCCGATCCATCAGCCGGCCGAAGGCACTCTGTCCGATCGAATATGCCACCCGAAACGCAATCGCCAGATTCGCATAATCCGAATTCGTCCAGTGATATTCGAGCTTCAGGTAAGGAGCGAGCAGGGAAAGCGTCTGCCGATCAATGTAGTTGATCACCGTAGACGCGAACAGCAGCCCGCCAATCCACCAGCGCAGCGACGAAATGGGCCGAGACCCGGTAGCCATTGGAGTTTGTGTAGGGGTGGACGCATTCGTCCGCCCCGCGAGCGAAGCGAGCGTGCGGTGTTAGCTCAAATGCTAGATCCGGCTGGCGGCGCGCACCGCCGGACTCAGCATCGAAGCTGAATCCTGATCCAGATAAATCGTTGTATTCGGATGCTGTCTCAAAATCGACGCCGGAGCCATCGGGCTGATCTTGCCCTCCAGGCATGCCTTCACGGCCCGCGCTTTGCGCTGGTCGGGCACGACCGAGACGATCTCTCGCGATTTCATGATCTGCCGCGGCGACATCGAAATCGCGCGCGTCGGCACCTCGGACAGATCCGCAAACCAGCCCTCGCCCACTTGCTGCCTGCGGCATGGTTCGTCGAGTTCCACAATCAGGTATGGCTCTTCCGTCGTGAAATCCGCGGGCGGATCGTTAAATGCAACGTGCCCGTTCTCTCCGATTCCAATGAACGCCACGTCGATCGGAGCCGAGGTCAGCTCCTTGCCAACGTCGCGAATCGCTGCAGACAGATCCGCGGCATCGCCCTCGATCATGTGAAATCGTTTCATTCCCGTCTTGTGGACAACCCGCTCCAGCAATATCTTGCGGAAACTGGCCGGATGAGTGATCGGCATCCCAACGTATTCGTCGAGATGAAATGCCTCAACCTTGGCCCAGTCAATATCGGCCGTCTTCGTCAAGGCGTCGAGAAATCCGAATTGCGACGCTCCCGTCGCCATCACAATCCGGCAGGTACCTCGATCGGCAATGGCGCGCCGCATCGCAGTCGCCGCCTGTTCTGCCGCCGCGCGTGACAGCAACTCGGGTTCTTGAAAGATTCGTAGAAGCATTTTGGAAAATCGCAATTCACGCCAACTGTGGCGTCGGCGAATTATACAAGCCGCTTCGTTCTAGATTTCAGCCGCCTTCATCCTCGGCGCCAGCGCCTGCACAAAACCCAACGCGACTATATACGCCAATCCCGCGAGAATAAACACCGGTACGTACGATCCCGTCTGCTCCAGAATGTAGCCCACCGTTTTAGCCAGCATCATTCCGCTGATCGTCCCCAGCATCGTGGCGAATCCCACTACCGATGCCACCGCCCCGCTCGGAAACATATCGGAAGCCAGCGTATAAATGTTGGCCGACCATCCCTGATGCGCCCCTGCCGCCAGTGCGATCAGAAATACCGCCAGCCACGCATTCGAGGTTCGGGCCGCGAGCATGATCGGCATGACCGCCAGCGCGCACACCAGCATCGCCGTCTTCCGCGCGGCATTTACGTTCCATCCCCGTTTCAGCAGCCAGGACGAGAGTCCACCTCCCGTGACGCTTCCCACGCTAGCCCCGGTGTAGATCACGAACAGCGGCAGCCCCATGCTATTCAGATTCAATTTGAGATTGCGGCTCAGGAAATCCGGCATCCAGAACAGATACACCATCCAGATCGGGTCGGTGAAGAACTTGCCCAGCCCCACCGCCCACGCCTGCCGCAGCCGCAGCATGGTTCGCCACGGAATCGCCACCACGACAGTCTCTGCCGAATCGCTTTGGATATAAGCCAGTTCTCCCGCAGAAACCAGTTTGCTGTGCTCGGGCCGCTGATAGAAAGCCAGCCACGCTCCAATCCAAACCAGCCCTAGCGCGCCGGTGGCGATGAATGCCATCCGCCATCCAAAATGAAGCACGATCCACGGCACGAGAAGAGGCGTCACGATCGCGCCAACATTTGTGCCGGAATTGAAAAGGCCCGTCGCCAGCGCCCGTTCTTTCTTGGGGAACCACTCGGCAATCGCCTTGATCGATCCGGGAAAGCTGCCCGCTTCGCCAATTCCCAGGCTGAAGCGAGCCGCCGCAAACTGCGCGACCGAGCCCGCCGCGGCATGCGCCATCGCCGAGAGACTCCAGAACAAAACGGCCAGCGAGAATCCTTTGCGCGTTCCCAGCCAGTCGATCAACTTTCCGATAAACAGGCATCCGACTCCATAAGCCAGCTGAAACGCGAAAACAATATTGCTGTATCCGACTTCAGTCCATCCAAACTGCACTTGCAGCGTCGGCTTCAACAGCCCGATCACCTGCCGGTCCATGTAATTCACTGATGCGGCAAAAAACAACAGCCCGCAGATCAGCCAGCGCGCGTGCCCCGAACTGCGAGCCGCACCCGGATCCGTCACAGCATTCGATATGGATGTAGGAAAGTTCAATCAATCCTGCCGCATCTCTCCGTCAAACGTCGTTCGAACTGATATATTCATCTCGCGGATCACTACTCCGGCCATCCGTTACAGCAAGTGCGTTCCATGACAGAGTTCCTCGGCCAAGACTTCCTGCTCTCGAGCGACGTCGCCCGCCGACTGTACCACGACTGCGCTTTTCCGCAGCCCATCTTCGACTACCACTGCCACCTTCCCCCCAAAGACATTGCCGGGAACCGCCGCTTCGCCAATTTATTTGAGATCTGGCTCGAAGGCGATCACTACAAGTGGCGTGCCATGCGTGCCAACGGCATCGCCGAACGATACATCACGGGCGACGCCGCCCCTTACGAAAAATTCCTGGCTTGGGCACGCACCGTTCCCTATACGCTGCGCAATCCTCTTTATCATTGGACGCACCTCGAACTGCAGCGCTATTTCGGAATCACGGACTTGCTCGACGAAACCTCCGCCCCGGCAATCTGGGAGCGCGCCAACGCCCTCCTTGCCCACGACCTCACCGCCCACGACATTCTTCAGAAGTTTCACGTCGAAGTCGTCTGCACTACTGACGATCCTACCGACGATCTCAGCCATCACCGCGCAATCGCGAAATCGCATCTGTCGACGCGCGTGTTCCCCGCCTTCCGGCCCGACCAGGCTCTGGCTGTCGGCACTCCGGAATTTTCCAGCTGGACCCAGAAACTCTCGGCCGCCGCGAATATCGATGTTCGACATCTCGCCAGCTTCCTCGACGCGCTGCGCCAGCGGCACGAGTTTTTTCATTCCCTCGGCTGCCGCATCTCCGATCATGGGCTCGACCACTGTTTCGCTACGCCTTGTACAGACCGCACAGCCGCCGCGATTTTCTCCAAAGCGTGCGAGGCCAAAGCCATCTCAAACGACGAGCGCAGCCAGTTCGCGTCTTTCATGATGCTTTTCTTCGCTCGCCTCGACGCCGAAAAATGTTGGACCAAGCAACTCCATCTCGGTGCCCTGCGCAACGTGAACTCCGCCGCCTGCCGCAAATTCGGTCCCGACACCGGTTACGACACGGTCGGGGATTTCCCGCAAATTGCGCCGCTCTCGGCGTATCTCGACCTGCTCGCGCTCGAAAATGCCCTGCCGCGGATGATTCTCTACAACAACAACCCTGCCGACACGTTTTCTTTCGCTACCCTGATTGGCTGTTTTCAAGAAGGCGAACTCCCGGGGAAAATTCAGTACGGCAGCGCCTGGTGGTTCCTCGACCAGAAGCAGGGAATCATTGCTCAACTTGACGCTCTCTCGAACGTGGGTCTTTTGTCGCGCTTCATCGGCATGGTCACCGATTCGCGCTCGTTCATGTCCTACCCGCGCCACGAATATTTCCGCCGCATCCTCTGCGACCTCCTCGGTCAAGAGGTTGCGCGCGGCGAACTGCCCAATGACGATCGCCTCTTGCGCCAGCTCGTCGAAGCCATCTGTTATCGCAACGCACAGCAGTACCTGCAACTCCCAGTGCAGAAATAGGCGATCCGACTCTCGCGTCGTTTGCAAACGGCGTCATCCTGAACGGAGCCGTTCTTCGGGCGAAGTGAAGGATCTCCCGAGCCCCGGCATCGGGGAGAAAGTTACTGGCAAGTCGAAACCCCCGCCGGACTTACAATTTCGGAATTCCAATCCGTCTGCCGGTTTCCGCCTCGAATCAGTTAAAATAACCATGTCTTCATAATGCAATTTCTCCTGCATGTTGAGCGTAGGGTAGTGCGTCTTTCGCCATTCATCGTGTGCTTCCGGGGCCTCAACATAACAGCGGTTTTTTGTTTATTGGCGATGCTGCTGACCCTTTCGCCCGCAGCCCGCGCTGACAACGCCGCCTTCGATCTCATTGGACCCAAGGTCGAGGTCCGCGTCCAGCGCGACAAAGTCACGCTTCCCATTGCGGAAGTCCCCAACCTTCAGCCCGGCGACCGGTTGTGGGTACATCCCGATCTGCCCGACAGCCAGTCTGTGCACTACCTGATGGTCGTGGTCTTTCTCCGCGGTGCTACCAACCCTCCACCGGATTCCTGGTTCACCCGCGTTGAGACCTGGAGCAAGCCCGTTCACGATGAAGGCGTTTTCGTAATCGTTCCCCCGGAAGCGGAAGAGGCGATTGTCTTCCTCGCTCCCGCGACCGGCGGAGCGTTCAGTACCCTGCGCACGGCCGTCCGCGGTAAGCCCGGAGCTTTTGTGCGCGCGGCCCAGGATCTGCAACAAGCGAGCCTCGACCGCCAGCGCCTCGAAAAATATCTGGAGACCGTCCGCGAAACCTATACCGCCGATCCCGAGCAACTCAAGTTGCACACCACCATGCTGGCCCGCAGCCTCAATATGCGCCTCGACCAGCAGTGTTTCGATAAGCCCAGCGCCCAGCAGGTCCCCTGTCTCACTCAGAACACCGACCAGCTCGTGCTCGATGACGCTCACAGCCAGACCATGGTCGCCACCTTGACGTCGGGCACTTCCTCCGATCTGCTCGCGCAGATCAGCGCCACACCTACGGCTCGCGGAGGCTACTACAGTCCGTATATCGGCGCGGTCGTCGACCTGGCTCGAATTCTCGGTACCACCCACACCGCGCAGTATCAGTACATCCCGGCCTTGGCCTTACCCAAAGAGAACGAACTCAACCTCCGCCTCAACAATCCGCCTTCGTTTCGCAATCCGAAATCGGTGCTGGTCATCGGTCTGCCGCCCATCCGTGTCGTTGCACCTCCGCCTCTTCGTGCCGTGGATACCGCCCAGGTGCTATGCGCCGGCAAGCCCTCTCTGATCCTTTCGGCCGACAACGCGCCTCTTGTTTTTGCCACCGAACTTGCGCATAGCTTCGTTCTGCATGTCGAAACCAAATCAGGCCCGGGCATCGATCTGCCCGCTCAGCCCGATCCCGTGCGCGGCGGATTCGTGATCGATACTCAACCCCTGCTCTCGGCTGACCTCGACAGCGAGGTCACGGGTGTTCTCCGCGGAAGCTGGGGCTTCCGCACCTTCGACGGTCCCCACTACCGCCTCCGCACCTCGCGGCCCGCGCAATGGATCGTTGCCTCGAAAGATGCCAGCGCCCTCATTGTTGGCCGCGATGACACGCTTCACCTCCAGTCCGCCGACGCCTGTTGCGTCAGCGAAGTCACTCTTAAAGATGAGCAGGGAAAACCCCTTGCCTCCGAATGGAAAAGCTCGAAGCCGGATGAACTGGAAGTGAAGGTCCCGCTGCAGAAGGCAAGCGCCGGATGGGTCACCATGCAGATCAGGAAATTCGGCCTGCACGAAGTCGACGAGATCCCGCTTCATACCTATGCCGAAGCCGGACGCCTCGACAGCTTCGCCATCCATTCCGGGGACGCCAACGGCATCCTCAAAGGTACGCGACTCGATGAGGTTGCCGGTCTCGAAGTGAAGGGCCTCCACTTTGCTCCCGATACGCTGACCCGCGCTCACCAGCAGGACGAACTTCAGTTAACTACCCTGGACCCCTCGGCAAAAACCAAGCTTGTTCCAGGGGCCGCTGTCGAAGTTCATGTCACTCTGAAAGACAGCCGAGTCCTCGACCTCAAGGCCGAAGTCGACGCGCCCCGCCCCTCTGTCAATCTGCTGACTAAAAGCATTCAGTTGGATCAGGCCCCCCCGGCCGTGCGCCTCGGGAGCCAGGAAGAGTTGCCGCAGGACGGGCACCTCAATTTCTTCCTCAAGACGCAAGTTCCGGAAACTTTTCCCTCCACCGAAAGAATCGAAGTCGCCACCGCCGACGAATCCTTCCGCGTGCTGCTCAGCTTTAAAGACGGCAACCTCACTATGCAGGACACGAAGACCGTTCTCGCCGTTCTCGATCCCATGAAGCTCCTCGGTCCGTCGGCTTTCGGACCCCTCAAGTTCCGTCCTGTCTCCGGCGACGGCACCGACGGCGACTGGCAGCCGTTGGTGAACCTCGTGCGCATTCCGATGCTGACGGGAGTTCGTTGCGTGCCCGGCCCGGAGAAGCAGTGCACCCTCAGCGGCGACAAACTTTTCCTCCTCGACTCCGTCAGCACCGATGCCGACTTCGTCAACTCCGTTACCGTCCCCGAGGGCTTCGTCGAAGATGCCCTGGCGATTCCACCGCCCAAAGGCAAGATGCTCTACATCAAGCTCCGCGACGATCCTGACACAGTAGACACCGTGGCTCTCCCGGTTCCCCAACCACAGCAGTAAAGCCGTCGTCGCCGGCGTTGTAGAGCCCGCACCGCCCGCATCGTCGCGGTATACTCGCCCTTCGCGCCTAAGGTCCGAAGTCCGAAGTCGGAGGGCTGAAGTCGGAAGTCCGAGGTCCGAATTTATGGCGAACATCCTCTACGGAGTGAACGGCGAAGGCGCAGGCCACTCCACCCGCGCCAAAGAAGTCCTCACGCATCTCGTCTCGCAGGGACACAACGTCCACGTCGCCTCCTTCGATCGCGGCCTGCAAAATCTCAAGAGCGACTTCGAAGTAACAGAAATCTACGGTTTCCATTTCGCTTACGTGAACAATCGCGTTCGTTACAAACGAACGATCGCCAAGAACCTCGTCACCGTTCCGCAAGCCGCGAAAAGTCTGCACCAGCTGAACCATCTCGTCGACGAGAAGAAGATCGACCTCGTTATCACCGACTTCGAGCCGCTCACTTGCCACATCGGACACAAGCGCCGCCTCCCCGTCATCTCCATCGACAATCAGCATTGCCTCACGAATGCGGAAGTGTCCTATCCCAAGCAGTACCGTCGCGACGCCGCAGCCGCCAAGATCGTCACCAAGTTGATGACTCCGCGCGCCAACGCCTACCTCGTGATTTCTTTCTTCACCGCTCCCATTCGCAAGCGCAATACATTCCTGTTTCCTCCGCTGCTACGCCAGGAGATTCTCGACGCCACTCCCACCGAGGCCGGTCATGTCCTCGTCTACGTGACCTCGCCGGCGCCCGCGCTGGCGAAACTTCTCGGCTCCGTTCGGTGCCGCTTCATCGCCTACGGGTTTGGCCGCGAGGGCAGAAACGAAGAAGGTAATGTCGAGTTCAAGAAGCCTTCGCTAGATGGATTTTTCACCGACCTGGTAAGTGCGCGGGCGGTGATCGCCAATTCCGGATTTTCTCTGGTCACCGAGTCGCTGCATCTGGGCAAGCCGTATCTGGCGGTACCGGTCAAACACCAGTTCGAGCAAATCTTCAATGCGTATTGGCTGGAGAAGTCCGGCTTCGGCGCTTACTGGGAAGAAATGAATAAGGAGCGCGTCGAATCGTTCCTCTACAATCTCCCGCACTATCGCGAAGCGCTGGCCGCGTATCCGCGCCAGGGCAATCGCGCCCTGCTCAACCAATTGGACGCGCTGATCGCCAGTTACACCGCGCCCTAGCAGAATCCGGCGCAAGGGCTACCACACGACCCGCAAAACATTCCCTTAAGAAACAAAACCGCCGCCGCTTGTTGCCCAGCGGCGGCGTCTTTCTTGATCCCTACCCCTGTGAACCTCTGGGCTCTCTGTGGTGAAAGCCTCGACCTTTTTTGCTATTGTTATTTCGACTCACTACATTAGTCCTTGTTGGTGTATGGGTTCGGATACTTCAGCACCGTCGACAAGTCAATCCCGCGAATGATGCTGGCGGAGTGGTAGAACAGCCCCCACGAATCGATCGTCGAGTTGTCCGGAAAGATGCAAGCCTCAAGTACCATATCGATGCCGCCCCCGGAGACCCAGCCTCCACCCGCGAAGTCGGTCGCGCCAATTTCCGCACCACCCAGTTGCGTACAGTAGAACGACGCCGGATTGCCATTCCCCTGTCCGTTCCAAGGGACCTGCGCGTAGTACGCCAGTGCGGCCAGCGTGGGCTTCGTCGCGAACAATGTGTTAAGTGACAAATGGATCCGCGATCCATCCGACTTTAGTGTGTACTGGCAAAACGGCTCCGTGCCGGCGAGAACCAGCCAGTCTTGCTGTGGATTGTTGGTGCCGTACACCGCGTGCCGCAGTTCCACAATCCCGCCCGTCGACTTGCAATACGCTGCCTCTGGATCAGCCTTTACCGGCTTCACCGTTGTCTCACTCGTCTGTGCCAAGGCAGCCCCGGATAAAACCGTCATCATCCCCGCTACTGCAATCGCCCGCAGAATTCGCATGCCTCCCCCTCATTCTTGATGAAAAGCAAATTTAGAAGCAAAAAGTCAGGCGCGAAGTCTACCATGTAGATGGATGATTCGCCCAACATTCTCTGGTCGCACGCCCGGAAACCAGCGATGGACGGGCCTTCCTGCTCGTTGGGCGAGAAGCTCGATCGGTCGTTTCATGTTTCGGCCGGCCGTTTTTCGATTTTCCTCCGTGGACCTTTGTGCCTTCCATCGTTCAAGCTTTTTGAAATAGATCTGTCACTTTTCATTTTTCCCACTCCCCAAAATCGCCGACCCATGCGAAATTAGTGCATGGCCCTGCTCGTTCGTCCTTCTCCAATTCACTCCGTTGGCGTCTATACCACCACTCCCATCCGGAAAGGGGTTCGCGTCGTCGAGTACGACGGCGAGCGCATCACCGCCGAAGAAGCCGACCGCCGTTACGATGGCGTCTCTCGCACTTATTTGTATGGCCTGGACGATGGAAAGACCGTGATCGATGGTCACGGGATGGGAGCCTATCTCAACCATTCCTGCGATCCGAACTGCGAAGTTGACGAGATCAAAGGCCGGGTCTGGCTTTTTGCCATTCGCAACATTGCCGCCGGAGAAGAACTCGTCTGGGACTACAACCTCTACGACGATGATGATCCCGCCCCCTGCTACTGTGGCTCTCCGAAATGCCGCGGCACCATGTATTCCAGAGAGTGGATGGCCAAAATGCGCCGCCAGGCAGCGCGCAAGAAAAAGCGCGAACTGACAACGTCAACGGTCACAGGAAAAAACGGCGCAGGGAGGAACGAAGCAGCGAAGAACGATCTAGCGAGAGCAAAGCAGCGAAGAACTGCGTAGCGAAGGACCAAGCAGCCAGGAACGGCGCGGCAAAGAACAGCCCAGCCCCGAAGGGGCAGAACATGAAAGCCCGGCACGGTTGTGCCGGGTAGACAGTAGGGTCGGAACCGCGTCCCGTAGGGTCGCCACAGCGAAATCTTGAAACTCTTCCTACGCCGCTTCCCCTGTCTTCTTCCCGTGTTCTCTCCACCCTTCAATAATCAAATACAGCACCGGAATAAAGAACAGATTCAAGATCGTCGACATAATCATTCCGCCAAACACCGTCGTGCCCACCGAATGACGACCGTTTTCCCCCGCGCCCGTCGCCACCACCAGCGGCACGACGCCGAGAATGAAAGCCAGAGACGTCATCAGAATGGGCCGCAGCCGAATCGTCGCCGCCTGGATCGCCGCTTCGACCAGAGGCACGCCGCGCAACCGCAACTGTTCGGCAAATTCCACGATCAGAATCGCGTTCTTGCTCGACAATCCGACCAACATGACGAGTCCCACCTGGCAAAATACATCGTTCTGCAACCCGCGTATCCACTGTGCACCCAGCGCGCCCAGCAACGCCATCGGCACCGCCAGCAACACGATAAAGGGCAACACAAAGCTTTCGTACTGCGCCGAAAGTGTCAGATACACGACGAGCGTGCCCAGGCCAAACAGAATCAGCGACGTTCCTCCCGCCTGCAATTCCTCGAGCGACAGGCCGGTCCAGCTGTAAGAAAATCCCTGTGGCATTTTGCTCGCCAGTTGTTCCATCGCTGCGATCGCCTGTCCTGAGCTGTATCCCGGAGCTGCCGATCCATCGATTTCCGCCGACCGGAACAGGTTGTAGTGGCTGATCACCTGCGGCGTCGTGGTCTGGGAGACCTCGATCAGGTTGTCAAGCGGTATCATCGCCCCGCTATCCGATCGCACGTAGAACTGCTTCATGTCCTGCGCCGTCGCCCGGAACTGCTTGTCCGCCTGCACGTACACCCGGTACGAACGATTGTTGAAGTCGAAATCGTTGACGTACGACGAGCCCATGTACACGCCCAGCGTATCCGTGATCTGCGACAGCGGCACATGCAGGCTTTTCGCCTTTTCCCGGTCGATCACGATCACGTACTGCGGATCATTTGCCGTGAACGTCGAGAACAGCCTCACCAGATCCTTCCGCTGCGAGGCCTGCTGCATCAATCCCTGTGTTACGGCGGCCAGTTCTTCCAGTCTGTGAGCTCCGAGATCTTGCACTACGAACTGGAATCCGCCGAATTGTCCCAATCCCTGAATGGCCGGAGGCAATGTCGCAAACACAATCGCTCCCGATACTCCGAACAGTCGTGGACGCACCCGGTTCACAATCGCGGGAGCGCTATGCTCCTCGCCCTTGCGCTGCGAATACGGTTTGAGCGGAACGAAAATAATCCCTTGATTGGCCGCTGCCCCGGCGAAACTGAAACCCGCGATCGAAAACGTCCCTTCCGCCTCACTTACGTCCGCCAGCATGTCTGAAACCTGCTTGCCGATCTGTTTCGTATATTCCAGCGAGGCCCCCGACGGCGCCTGGATCACGATGATGAAGTATCCCTGATCTTCATCCGGCACGAATCCCGTAGGGACTCGCGTGAATACCAAATACGTCAGTCCCAGCCCGGCAAAAAAAAGTACCGCCATCGCGAGCTTATATCTCAACAGGAACCGCAACAGGTGCCGGTACCCATTCGTCAGCACTTGAACGCCATCGTCAAACTTTCGCAGCCACCACCATTTTTGCGTGTGTCGTTCTTTCAACAGAATCGCGGCCAGCACAGGTGCCAGCGTTAGCGCGTTGAAGGCTGAAATGGCAATCGAGAATGCGATCGTCAGCGCAAACTGCCGGAACAGAATGCCCGTCGTCCCCGGGAAGAACGCCACCGGCACAAACACGGCCACCAGCACCAGCGAGGTCGCGATGACGGCTCCCGTAATCTCGCCCGTCGCTGCTGACGCCGCTTTGTGCGAGTCGTGCTCGCCTTCCTGAATGTGGCGTTCGATGTTTTCAATGACGACGATTGCGTCGTCTACCACCAGTCCAGTCGCCAGGGTAATTCCAAACAGCGTCAGCGTGTTGACCGAGAAACCCAGCAGCTTGATGAATACGAACGTGCCGATCAGCGAAACTGGCGTCGCGATGAAGTGAATCATCGTCGTTCTCCAGTCCCCTAAAAAGATGAAGATCACCAGGATGACCAGCACAATCGCCGAACCCACCGTGTAGGTCACGTCCCTGATCGATTCGCCCACCGCATCCGTCGTGTCGAACGCCACCTTGTAGTGCATTCCCGCCGGGAAGCTTTTCGACAAACGGTCCAACTCTGCTATCGCCCGCCGGTCGACGTCCAGCGCATTCGCCGTTGAAAGCTGCGTGACGCCAATCCCAACGGCCTCCTGCCCATTGAAGAGCAGATCATTCGCATAGCTCTCTGCTCCCAGTTCCGCCCGTCCCACATCCTTCAGTCGTACCAGCGTGCCGTCGGTATTGGTCTTCAAGATGACGTTCTCGAACTCCGCTGGTTCGCTCAGTCGTCCCACCGCACGCACGCTTACCTGATATTGCTGTCCCGGAATCGACGGCTGCTGCCCCACTTGCCCAGCCGCGACTTCCACGTTTTGCTCTGAGAGTGCATTGACCACGTCCGGGGCGGTTAATCCTCGTCCCGCCATGCGTACTGGATCCAGCCACAGCCGCATCGAGTACTTGCGCTCCCCAAAGATGATCACGTCGGCTACGCCCGGAATGCGCTTCAACGAATCCCGCACGTACACGTCCAGATAATTGCTCATGAACAGCGTGGGGTAGAGGCTTTTTCCGTCCTTGTCCTTGTCCGCGTAAACCGCTCCGCCAAAGACGAAGTTCTGCGAGGTCTTCGCGGTCGTGATGCCGACCGCCTTCACCGCTGTCGGCAGCCGTCCTTGCGCCGTGTTGACGCGATTCTGTATGTCGACAGTGGCCAGGTCCGGATTGCGGTTCAAATCGAACGTCACCGAAATCTGGCTGGTTCCGTCGTTGCCGCTGGTCGAGGTCATGTACTTCATGCCCTCGGCACCGTTGATCTGCTGCTCCAGCGGAATCGTCACTGCGCTTTCCACCGTCTGCGCGCTGGCCCCGATATAAACGCTGGTTACGCCCACCTGCGGCGGTGCCAGATCAGGAAACTGCGCGATCGGTAGCGTGGGAATTACCGCCAGGCCCGCCAAGACGATAAGCAGAGCGCACACCGAAGCAAATACCGGACGTCGGATAAAGAAATCAACGAACATGTGAACTCATGCCTCGAGGTATTTAGGAACTGGCACAGAAAAGCAGTTAATGATTAGCACTTCGCAGCGAGCCGTTAGCGTCTCGCTAATGCCTGCGCGACACCCAGCGGCTGAAAGCTCAATGCTTTGTCGGAAATTCGCGGAACCGGAAGCCCGACGCCGCGACCCTAGCCCTGCGGAATCACCGGCATCCCATCCATCAGAAACTGTGTTCCCGACACGATGACTTTGTCTCCGGGTTTAATTCCGTCCCGCACTTCGTAGTCGTTGCCCACCGTCTCCCCGATCGTCAGCGGCTTTTGCTTCGCCAAATACGATCCGCCGTTTTGGGGCTCGGCCACGAACGCAAAATACTGTCCCGCCAGTCGCGACACGGCCAGAATCGGGACTTCCGGATTCTGGTGCGTTCCCCACACCACGCGCGCCCGGATAAACTGCGATTGCCGCAGTGCATCGTTGCCATTGGCAATTTGCGCCTTCACCAGCACCGACTGCGTCGTGTTATCGACCTGCGGAGAGATGAAGGTCACCCGCGAATTGGCCAGCACTTTTCCCTCGCTGTCCAATATCTGCACCGGCAAGTTCATCTTCAGCTGCGACGAGCGCTCAATCGGCACATAGACATACGCTTCCAAGCTTCCCGGCTGGTCTACGGTCGTGAGCTGCGATCCCACCGTCACCCGGTCCCCAACGCGTACTGGGATATCTCCAACAATCCCGGCCCGCGGCGCCATCACTTTGTAGTAATGCAACTGCACTTCCTGCTCACGCACCTGCGCATCCAGGGAATCCATCTGAGCCTGCGCCGAATCCAGCGTCGACTTGGCTTGGTCGAGGTCTTGCTTGCTGACCACGCCCGCCGCCGACAGTCCTTCGGCTCGCTGGTACTGCTGCTTCGCCAGATTCAGTGCAGCTTGTTGCGCCGCCCGCGCGCTTTCCTGGCTTCTCACCGTCGCCTGCTGCTTCAACGGATCGATTTCCATCAATGCCGTGCCTGCCGCAACGCGCTCGCCCGAGTGCACAAAGATGTTGGTCACTTGTCCCTCGACCTGCGGCATGATCACTGCCGAGTCGCGCGACTTCAGAGTCGCTACGTACTCGCTCGCATCGCTGACCGGTACCGCCTTCGCTTCAAGGACCTTGACCGGCATGGCTCCCGGCCCTCCTGCATGAGGATTCTGCGCTGCGTTACTGGAACATGCCACGGTAGCGGCCAGGGCCAAAAAGCCTGCGCCTTTTAACGCTCTTGCTGTGTATTTTCGAAAGTCGTATGTCATAAGTTGCAAAGTTTTGCCCCTACAATCTAGCTACATTTGGGAACAGCACTGAGGTGCTGGCTGGACGCGAATGCCCCACCCACGTTACACGCAGTTGTAAAGATTCCTCAACCTTCCTCAGCGACGCAAAATAATCGATCCTGCCGTGCCCGCCTTTCCTCGGCCTATGGCGGCTTCCAGCCAGTCCTCCGGAGGGAACCGTTTTTCCCGCTTCGGCGAAGAGCTCACGCCCCAATATCGCCTTTGTGCGCCCCCGGGTCCTGTGTTGTTAAAGTCCTTGATCCGTAATCATCTTCCCCAAGATCTCCTTCAAAATCTTGGCCGCGACGGTCGCAGTCAAACCCGCAATATCCCGCATCGGATTGAGCTCCACCAGATCCGCTCCCACGATCTGCCCGCGAATCGCATGCAGATGCGCAATCGCCTCCCGCACCGACATTCCTCCCGGCTCGCGATGCGAAACCCCCGGCGCAAACGCTGGATCCAGCACATCCATATCAAAGGTGACGTATACCGGCCCGCTGGCCTTCAGCTTCTCGTAAGCCGGCAGCCCCCGCATCTCCACGACCTCCACCCCAAAGCGCTCCGCCTGCTCCCGCTGATGCTGGTTTATTGTGCGGATCCCAACCTGTACCAGTCGCTTCGCCAGCCCACTCTCCATGATCCGCGCAAACGGGCACGCATGCGACAGCCGGTTCCCCTCAAACTCGTCATACAAATCCGGATGCGCATCGAAATGAAAAATCGTCAGCTCCGGATACCTCTTCGCCACCGTCTTCACAATCGGAAAAGTAATCGAATGATCCCCCCCGAGCGACACCGGCCGTTTTCCTGCGTCGATCACTGTCCCAACTCCAGCCTCAATCACGGCGAACGCATCTGAATTCGGAGTTTCCGCCGTACCTGGATGCCCCACTTCTCCCAGCTTTTGGGGGAAGTGGAGTGTTTTGACGCGAGCGCTCCAACCCTCGCCATCCGACGAAAACGACAAATCTCCGGCGTCCTCATATACCCCCACCACGCCCAGATCCACTCCCGTCTCCGTCCACGAATTCGTTGCATTACATCCCATCGCCTCCCGAATCTTCCCCGGAGCCTGGCCCGCTCCGCGCAGATACGAGGACTGTCCATCAAACGGAACCCCGACGATCGATGGCTTACCCAGCATGGTCATCCGTTCATTTCTAACACGGCTGACATGAGCTGGACACGGGTCGCCCAACCCTCATCGATCCGCCAGTTTGCAGGGGTCGAGCCCATCCCCCCGAGAAGACACCGACTCTGAGCCCTGCGATTCTTCCGCAACTATCTGATTGGGAACGAGCATCGAACGATGAATGAACGCTGCGAGAACCGAATCGATCCGGTACGCCTCAGCTCTTGTCCTGCTCGTAGTCTTGCTCGCTGTGAATAGTTCCGCGTACTCCGTCCTCACCCATGAAGAGTTGATCGACTTGGCCTGGAACGATTCCATCCGCCCTCTGCTGCTTGCCAAGTTTCCCCAAACTTCACAGGATCAGCTCCGCGAAGCCCACGCTTATGCCTACGGAGGTTCCGCCATCCAGGACATGGGCTACTACCCGTTCGGCCAGCGCCTCTTCAGCAACCTCACCCACTATGTCCGCACCGGCGACTTCATTGCCTGGCTCGTCCAAAACGCTCGCACCGTCGACGAGTACGCCTTCGCGATTGGCGCTCTCTCGCATTACCTGGGAGACACGATCGGCCACTCGCAAGCAATCAATCCTGCGACCGCGATCGAATTCCCCAAGCTAGCGCAGAAATTCGGCAACAAAGTGACCTACGGCGAGAGCCCTCACGGTCACATTCGAACCGAATTCGCCTTCGATGTCGACGAGTTGACGAACCAGGAATTTGCTCCTCCCGCCTACTTGCGCGCCGTCGGATTTCAAGTCCCGCGGAAGTTTCTCGAACGCGCTTTCCTCGCAACCTACGGCTTCGACATTCATGAAATTCTCGGCCGCGCCCGGCCCTCGCTCCGCAGCTATCGCACCTCCGTGCGAACCTTCATCCCCTCCTTCGCCGAGGCCGAAATCGTGCTCCACCGCCATCAATTCCCCCCTCATCCCAGCGACGAAGCCTATCGAACTTTCTCTGAACGTGTCTCTCGCACCAACTACGATCGCCATTGGAAGCACACCTATCGAGGTCCCGGCATCAAGGCGCATCTGCTGGCAATTCTCGTCTTCATTGTTCCCAAAATCGGGCCCATGTCCGATCTCGCGATCAAAATCCCCAATCACGACACCGAAGAAGCCTATCTGCGCAGCGTCAACCATACTGTCGATGTCTTTCGCGAAACGCTTCACAAAATGGGCGACTCCGCTCCCGTCACTCTTGCAAATCTTGACCTCGATACCGGTGCCCCCGCCAGGATTGGGGACTACGCGCTTGCCGACCAGGCCTATGCCGACTTGCTCGGTCGCCTGACATCGGTGCCGGGTCGCCGTATCCCTGCCGCCTTGAAGCAGCACATCCTGGACTTCTACTCAGCCTCCACGCCAAGGGACCCCAATCCAGATGGAATTCCCAACAAAGTCAAAGATCAGCTGGCAAAGCTGGGAACCATGCAAGTTGGCCCCGTAGAACCGTGAGTGAATTTGTGTGTTGCCTCTGTGATCCCCTGTGCCTTCTGTGGTGAAAGGTTTTCTGTACTCCACGGAGTCCCCCATCTCTCCCCCGCATCCTTTATCCTAGGGACTGCACCCTTATGCCAAGAACGAAACCCTCTGCTCCCAGCGCCGCGGTGATCGAATCGTCCGCCAGCAACGGCACCAACCCCGAACGCGAGCGCGTCTTCAACGCCTACCGTCAGTGGGGATATCTCGAGGGAGACCTCGATCCCCTTGGCTTCCTGCGCCCTCGCTCCACACCCGGGCTCGAAAAAGAAGGCGAGTACGCTCGCCAGGCTCGCGCCATCTACTCGAGCACCATCGGCGTCGAAATCAATCACATCTACGCCCCCGAACGCCGCAACTGGATCTACGACCGTATGGAATCCCCCGGTCAAGGTTTCGAGGTCACAGAAAAAGATCAATCCCGCATCCTCGACCTGCTTATCCGTGCCGACATCTTCGAGCAAGTCATGCAGCAGCGCTACCTTGGCAGCAAGCGCTTCTCGCTCGAAGGCGTCACCGCGCTCATCCCGCTCGTCGATGAAGTCCTTGATTCCGCCTCGCAACTCGGGGCCATTGAACTCGTCATGGGCATGAGCCATCGCGGACGCCTCAACGTGATCGCCCACGTCGCCCAGCGCCCGCCCGAAGAAATTTTCGCCGGCTTTGAAGACGTAGATCCGCGCAGCGTCCTCGGTTCCGGCGATGTGAAATATCACATGGGCGCCACCGGCGAGTACCTCACCAACAGCGGCAACAAGGTTCACATCCACCTGGTCTCAAATCCCAGTCACCTCGAAGCCGTCGACCCCGTCACCGTGGGCCGCACCCGCGCCAAGCAGGACCGCACCGGAGAGGGCGGCCGCGAAAAATACATCCCGCTGCTGGTTCACGGAGATGCTGCCTTCGCCGGACAGGGCATCCTCGCCGAAACCATGAATTACGCCGACCTTCCCGGCTACTCCGTCGGAGGCACGATTCACGTCGTCGTCAACAACCTCCTCGGATTCACCACCAGCTACACCGAAGAGCACTCCACGCGCTTCGCGGCCTGCATCGCCCGCCGCCAGTCGATTCCAATCTTCCACGTGAACGCCGAGGACGTCGACGCCGTCGTCCGCGTCGCCCGCATGGCCGTTGATTACCGCTACCAGTTCGGCACCGATGTCGTCATCGATCTCATCGGATATCGTCGCCACGGTCACAGTGAGGTCGACGACCCCACCATTACCCAGCCGCTGCTCTACAAGAAAATCAAAGAGCATCCGCCCCTGTGGGAAATCTACGCCGACGATATTGGTGCCACGGATGCTCCCTCGCGCGCCGAAGCCATCAAAGCTGAGTTCGAAGCTGCTCAGAAAAAAGCCGGCAGCATCAAGCAGAAGCCCATGCTGCGCGAGCTCCCAAAATACTGGAACAATTATTTTGGCGGCGCTTACCGCCCCGAGTACGAAGTCGAAACCGGACTCTCGCCCGACGAACTATCCGAACTCACCACTCGCCTCACCACCTATCCCGCCGGCTTCCACATTCACCCCAAAGTGAAGAAGCTTCTGGAGCAGCGCGCGGAAATGGGCATCGGCAAGCGCCCTGTCGACTACGGTATGGCCGAAGCTCTTGCCTTCGCGAGCCTCGTGAAAGCCGGTACCCACGTGCGTTTCAGCGGCCAGGACTCCCGCCGCGGCACCTTCAACCAGCGCCACTCCGTTCTCATCGACATCGAAAACGAAAACGAATATGTGCCGCTCGAAAACATTGCCGCCGATCAGGCCCGCTGCGAAATCTATAACTCCACCCTCTCCGAAGCCGGCGTCCTCGGCTTTGAGTATGGATATTCCCGCGACTATCCCGAATCGCTCGTCCTCTGGGAAGCCCAGTTCGGCGACTTCGTTAACGTCGCCCAGGCCATCATCGACCAGTTCATCAGCGCCGGAGAAGCCAAGTGGAATCTGCTCTCCGGTCTCGTAATGCTGCTTCCTCACGGCTATGAGGGGCAGGGCCCGGAGCACTCCAGCGCCCGCATCGAGCGCTTCATCCAACTGGCCGCCAAGCACAATATGCAAATCGCCCAGCCCTCCAACGCCGCGCAATATTTCCATCTCCTCCGCCGCCAGGCCCTGCGGCACTGGCGCAAACCGCTCGTCGTATTCACCCCGAAGAGCATGCTGCGCCATCCCGATGCGAGCTCGCCCATTGAGGACTTTACCCACAAGAATTTTCTGAACGTCATCCCCGACACCACCGTGGGAGAAGCCGACCGCATCCTCATCTGCACCGGAAAAATCGGCCACGAGCTCGAGAACGAACGCAAGAAGAGAAAAGACACCACTACGGCGATCGTGTTCTTAGAACAGCTCTACCCGTTCCCCGAGCACGAAGTCATCGCCGAATTCGATCGCCACGGCCAGAACAATGACATCGTTTGGGTCCAGGAAGAACCCGCCAACATGGGAGCTCTCTTCAACATGCTGCCGCGCCTGAAACGCATTGCCGGCGATCGCCCCGTCCTGAGCGTAAAACGCAGTTCCGGCGCCAGCCCCGCCACCGGAAGCGCCAAAGCCCATGAAGTAGAACAAAAAACGCTCCTGACCCTGGCCTTCACCACAAAGTGATTTTTCGCCGTTGCTTATGTGGGGACAGCCGCCCCCGGCTGTCCGCCGAGCAAAGCTCGGCGTGGAATGTCTAAGTGAACCGGGTGCCCCGCGTCTTGCCGTTTTGGCGAGACGTGGGAATTCCAAATGTTAATCTAACCTCCGCACAGCGCCCCATGTCCCCCCGTCCCCAACCCCTGCGCATCGCCATCGATACCGGCGGCACCTTCACCGATTGCGTATGGGTGGACAAAGCCAGCGGCCGCCTGCGTATGCTCAAAGTGTTTTCCACGCCTGCCGACCCCTCGCAGGCGATCGTCGACGCCATCCACAAAATCGCGCCCGCTGGAGACTTCATCCTTCTCCACGGCACCACCGTCGGCACCAACACGCTGCTTGAACGCAAAGGCGCCCGCACCGCCCTCGTCACCACCGTCGGATTCGAAGACGCCATCGAAATTGGACGTCAGGCCCGCCCCAAGCTCTACGATTTCTTCTTCGACCGCGTCGAGCCGCTAGTCGCCAGAGATCTCCGCTTCGGAATCAACGAACGCACCGCCGCCAACGGCGAGATCCTGACCGCGCCCTCGCCGCGCGATTTAGATACGCTCGTCTCGCAAATCAACGCCGTCAACCCAGATTCGATCGCTATCTCCCTCCTCTTCTCCTTCGCCAATCCGAAAAATGAAGAAGCCGTTGCCGAGGCCGTGCGTTCGCTCAATATCCCGCTCTCCATCTCCCACCAAATCCTCCCGGAATTCCGCGAATACGAACGCACCTCAACGGTAGTGATAAATGCCTACCTGCAACCGGTGATGCAGCGTTACCTGGAGAATCTGGAAGCAAGATCTCTATCCATGAGCAATCCTCATGTGGCCGCGGGCGCCCCGCCCGCGAAGGTTAGGGGGACGAATCTTGTAACGGAGATTCCTGCGTCGCAGCGAGTCAGCGCGAAGCATCTTCGAAACGTGGAAGAGCGGCGCGTCGACGCCGCGAAAAGCGCCGGGGTCGAAGAGCGGCCCTTAGACGCCGCGAAAAGAGCCGCCGTGGAAGAGCGGCGCTTTAGCGCCGCGAAAAGCAGCCATAGAGATGGGGCTTTAGCCCCCGCCGCCCCCCGCGTCTTCGTCATGCAATCCAGCGGAGGCATCACCGCCCTTTCCACCGCCGCCCGCGAACCCGTCCGCACCGTGCTCTCAGGCCCTGCTGGAGGCGTAGTTGGCGCCGCGGCCGTCGCTCGCGCCAGCGGCTTCGATCGCATCATCGTCTTCGACATGGGAGGCACATCCACCGACGTCTCCCTCGTCGAAGGCGAAATCAAAACCGCGACCGACGCTCAAATCGCCGGACTCCCCATCAGCGTTCCCATGCTCGACATTCATACCGTCGGCGCCGGTGGAGGTTCGCTTGCCCGCTTCGACGCCGCAGGAGTTCTCCGCGTCGGCCCCGAATCCGCCGGAGCCGATCCCGGTCCCATCTGCTACGGACGCGGCCTTCAGCCCACGGTCACTGATGCCAACCTTCTTCTCGGTCGCCTCCAACCCACCCGCTTTCTCGGCGGAGACTTCACGCTCGATCTCGATCGCACGCGACGGTTCACCAAAGAATGGCTGAAGAAGCAGGGAAGCGCACTGACGCTGGAAAAATTCGCCTCCGGCGTCATCCGCGTCGTCAACGCCACCATGGAGAAAGCCATCCGCGTCGTTTCCATCGAGCGAGGACGCGATCCTCGCCACTTCTCCCTTGTCGCGTTCGGTGGCGCTGGAGGTCTCCACGCCTGCGCCCTCGCCGATGCTTTCAGCATCCCGACTGTCATCGTTCCCGCTCTTCCCGGAGCGCTCTCCGCGCTCGGCATTCTGCGCAGCGACGTCGTGAAAGATTATTCCCGCACCGTCCTGTGGCGCGTTTCCCGGGCAGTTCCCGGACGGCCATTAGAGCGAGAGTTCGCGCTGCTGGAAGAATCTGCCGCCAAAGACTTTCACGACGAACTCTGGCAGGGAAGCCCTCATTTTTCCCGCAGCATCGACCTCCGCTACCGAGGCCAGGGATACGAACTGAATCTTCCCCTCACTAGAAATCTGCCCGCAGACTTCGCGCAAGAACACAAACGCCGCTACGGCTACATCCATCCCAATCGCGAGATCGAACTGGTAACCCTCCGCCTCCGCGCAACCCTGAAATCGACCACGAGTGTTCGAAGCAAGGAAGGCCATGTAGGGGCGGACGCATTCGTCCGCCCCCGAGCAAAGCGAGGCAGCCTTTCCCCGCTCGAAGCCCAAGTTCTGTTCGATGGAAAGGAGCGAAAAACGAAGATCTACTCGCGCGAAGAACTAATCCCAAAGAAGAAATATGCCGGTCCAGCTGTAATAACCGAATACAGCGCCACCACAGTCATCCCGCCCAAAGCGAAGTTTCACCTCGATCCCGCCGTCAACTTAATAATTGCTCTGGGCTGACAAGTCGGCCCGTGATGAGCGCCGAAGGGGAGACATCCGTTAGCCCGGCGCGTAAACGCTGGGTACGCGGCAAAAACGGGCGAGTTCCCGTAGGGACGACACCCCGTCATCAATCAAGTCCGGATTAACTCTGAACCAGCGCATCCCTCGCGGAACGCCCGCCCATTGTTACAATCCGATGAAATTCACTCCCGATATCGCTTCGTATCGCTGACAACTGCCACCGGCTCAGCGCTTTCCATTTACAATATCCCCGTGAAACCAAGCCTGTTCGTCGTGGAAGACGATCCCGACATCTCCCGCCTCGTCCGCCATCACCTCGAAAATGAAGGCTTCATCGTTCGCGTCTATCCCACGGGAGCCAATGTCCTCGCCGATGCTGAGCGCCAGCGTCCCGCGCTCTTCGTGCTCGACATCATGGTGCCCGGCAAAGACGGTCTGGAAATCTGCCGCACCATTCGTCAGACGCCCGGCCTCGCCTCCGTCCCCGTCATTTTTCTAACCGCCAAGAGCAGCGAAGCCGACCGCGTCCTCGGTCTCGAACTCGGCGCCGATGACTACATCGCCAAGCCCTTCAGCCCGCGCGAACTCGTCGCCCGCGTCAAAGCCGTGCTCCGCCGTTTCGAACGTCCGCTTCCGCCCAGCCCGATGAAGGTCGGCGATATCGAGATCGATCCCTCGGCCATGACTCTCACTGTCCGCGGCAGCACGGTTCCGACCACCGCCACGGAATTCCGTTTGCTCGACTACTTCGCTCGCCATAAAGGACGCGTTTTCAGCCGCGATCATCTTCTCGATTCCGTCTGGCGCGATACCGCCTACGTCACTCCACGCTCCGTCGACGTCTACGTTCGCCGCATCCGCGAAAAAATCGAACCTGATCCCGAGAATCCCCGCTACCTCAAGACCGTGCGCGGCGCCGGATATCGCTTCGAGGTCCCGAAATGACCACCGCGCCGGAACAATTTCGAAAAACGCACTGGCTCAGGGACCAACAGCGGTCCTCGATGGTCCGTGAGGCCGAAGGGAAATACCCGCGCTGCCGTGAAAGGGCGGCCCTTCAAGGGCCGCGTCAAGCAAGCCCTGCAGATTTGGGCTTTAGCCCCTGCTCCCTTGGAAATTCACTCTCGTGAAGAACCGCATTTTCTTCAAACTACTGGGCGTCTTCCTGATTGTCATCGCTGTCACTGCCATCATCTTCGATGTCATGCTCGGCGGCGCCTGGGAAAACTCCCTCCGCACCGAAATTCACCGCAACCTCAGCGAGAAGACGTTGCTTTTCGCGCATCGCGTTGAAATCGATCACACCCATTCGCTCGCCGAAATCGCCGCCCAGGAGGGCCAGGCCGCTGGAGCCCGCGCCACCATCATCGATGCCTCCGGTAAAGTGCTGGCCGACTCCGAATCCAACCCCGCCACTATGGAAAATCACGCCGCGCGCCCCGAATTCGCCGCCGCGCTATCCGGCGGAACCGGATCCAACGAGCGCCGCAGCGCTACCCTCGGCATTCCTTTCCTCTACGTCGCCTACTCCGTATCCGGTGGCGCGGTCCGCCTCGCCTATCCCCTTTCCGACGTCGAGGCCGTCCAGTCGCAGGTCCGGCTTCGTTTGCTTCGCGGCTCCGCCCTCGCGTTTTTCATCGCCTTACTCATCGCGGCTACCGCTTCCATCTGGACTTCGCGCCGTCTCGAGCACATCGTCGATGTCGCAGTCCGAATCGAACAGGGGGATCTGCGTGCCCGCGTCGGCGACAAGCCCCTCGACGAAATTGGCCGCGTCGCCGCCGCCATCGACAAAACCGCCGACCAGGTCGAACGCAGCTTCGCCGCTGTCCGTTCCAGCCAGCGCCAGCTCGAAACTCTGCTCAACAGCATGCAAGACGCCGTCATTGCCGTCAGCTCCGACGGCCTTGTCCAGTGGGCCAACCAGTCCATGGATCGTCTTGTACCGCAGCGCACGCGGCTCAATGCCCCGGTCGTCGAAACCATTCGCGACCCGGATTTCCTCGCCGCCATCACGGCCGCCACCACCACCAAGATGGTGAAAACCACTCGCGCCACTTCCATCGTGATGGGTCATGCCTTCGACGTCACCGCTGCTCCACTTCCCGATGGAGGCGCCGTTGCCGTGTTGCGCGACCTCACCGAGACCGAGCGTGTCGAAAAAACCCGCCGTGACTTCATCGCCAACGTCTCTCACGAACTCCGCACTCCCCTCACTTCCATTCAGGGATACTCCGAAACCCTGCTCGACCTCAGCTCCGAAAATTCCGCTTCCAACCGGGAATTTCTCGAGATCATCCGCAAGAATGCCGCCCGCATGTCGCGCCTCACCGAAGACCTTCTCACGCTCGCCCGCGTGGAATCCGGCGAGACCCGCTTCGATACTGAGCCCGTCCCTCCCATCGAACTTCTGCACGACGCCGAAGAGAGTTTCCGCGAGATCGCCCGCAGTCAGGAAGTCGAATTGACCATCGTCGATGCTGGTGGCGGAGTGGATTCTCTTCCCGCCGTGCGCGCCGATCGCGAAGCCATCCACCAGGTTTTTTCCAACCTCATCGACAATGCCATGAAGTATGGCCGCGCCGGAAGTCGCATCCTGCTCGGCGCGCGCCAGGCCCCGCGCGGCATCGAATTCGGAGTGGAATTTTACGTTCAGGATTTTGGCGCCGGCATCGCCTCCGAGCACCTGCCGCGTCTCTTTGAGCGCTTCTACCGCGTCGACAAAGCCCGCTCCCGCGAATCCGGTGGCACCGGCCTGGGCCTCGCCATCGCCAAACACATCATGCTCGCCCACGGTGGCTCCATCCGCGCGGAAAGTGAACTCGGCCACGGCAGCACCTTCCTCTTCACACTTCCCACCGCATAACTCTCGGAGAAATCGGCTGGAGATTTTGACTCATGTGGGGACAACCGCCCTCGGCTGTCCGCCGGGCGAAGCCCGGCAAGAATCTAAGATTCTCCTTGCATTTGTTATCTTTCCCGACAATGATCTTTACCAATCGATCAATGGGCACCCAATGGGGCGCCCCACGTCTCGCTGTTGATGCGAGACGTGGGAATTCCGCATCAATACGAAAAATGACGGAAAATTCACAGCTTGTTAACCGTGCATTCTTCAGAAGTACTTATGCTTAATCGTTGGCAATCCGATCCCAGCAACGGCAGAGTAGTGGTGACGGGAATGAAAGAGCCCGCCGTCGTTCACCCTCTCGCCCGGCGGACAAACCCATGAGTACCGCGATCAAGCCCCCGAACTCCGAACCGGCGCATCACTATATCGTGCGCCGCACCGTCGAAGCCTGTCACATGGCTAAAGAAGCCGCCGGCGCTGCTGCCGAAGGAATCGCCACCGGCTCGACCGCCCTGCTGAACTCGCTGCGCCAGCGCGAGCGCGAACTCGATACCCTCGACCTCGAGATCGATAACGGCGTCACCACCGCCATCACCGAAGTTGGTCCCGCCGAAGCTCGCGAGCTTCTCGCCTGTATGAAGTTCATGATCGGCCTCGAGCGCATCGGCGATCTTCTCCTCAGTTTCGCCAACAGCGCTTTGTCCGTCGGCGGACGCATTGACTCCGAGGACACTCGCGACCTCACCCAGATGGCTACTCTGCTCGAAAAGATGCTCACCGACTGCGCCTCATCTTTTTCAGATCGCGATGTAACCACGGCCGTCGAAGTCCTCCGCGCTGACGCCGAAATGGACCGGCTGCGCAACCTGATCTTCCTTCGCCACATCGAGAATCCCGAGAACCTGGTTCGCCAGGCCAGCCTCCAGGTCATCTTCATGACCCAATCGCTCGAGCGCGCCGGCGATCACGCCAAGAACCTCGCCGAAGAAGTCTGCCACTTCGTCAGCGGACGCCCCGTCCGCCACGTCCTCATCGCTTACGACAAGCCCGTCGAGCAGATGTTCATCGACTACCTCCGCCGCCGCGATCACAAAAGCTAAACGATTCGATCAGAATAGTAGCGTCTCCCTGGAACCACGCTGTTACTCCGGCCTCGTCGTCATCGCGAGCGGAGCTGCTCTCAGGCGAACGCGAGGGATCTTCCGCGCAACGAATGTTTACCAGATGGAATTGACTCGTATCGCGGTGACACTTTCGTAACTCGCCCAGCGTCTTAAATCGCCGGATACTCAACCCATGAGCCTCGATCACGTCCTCTTCGATTTCTTCACCTGCGCCGCCGTCGGAGCGGGCACCGTTTTGCTCGTGATTCTCCTGGCAGGCGTCGGCATTCCGCGCCGCGCCCCGGTATCAGCCCGCCGCCTCCACCGCTAAGAGTTTCCCCTTTGTGATCCTTTGTGCCCTTCGTGGTGAACGCCTTTCCTGCATTTGACCCTGCTCCTCTTCGCATGAGATAGTGGCACGCTCTACCGCATACATACTGATTTGGAGTTCTGCCGCCCACGATGACCCCGCTCATTCCGAGGGACAATACCTTCTTCGACATGTTTTCCCAGATGTCTGAAAACTTAATTGCCGGAGCTCGCACCATGGTCGAGCTCTTCACCGACTACCGGAACGTCGAAGCCAAAATCGCCGAGATTCGCCGCATTGAACGAAGCGGCGACGAAATGACCCACGCGGTCATGACCAAGCTCAACCAGACGTTCATTACTCCCTTCGATCGCGAGGACATTCACGCCTTAGCGTCCTCCCTCGATGACGTCCTCGATTTCCTCAACGCTTCCGGCGCCCGCATCCTGATGTACCGCATCACCAATCCGCCGCCGGTCGCTTTGGATTTATCCAGAATCATTCTGCTGCAGAGCCAGGAATTGCAGAAGGCGATGGCTCTCATTCGGAAGAACGGCGACATCCTGACCCATTGTGTGGAGATCAACCGCCTGGAGAACGAGGCCGACGTCATTTCGCGCGCCGCCATCGGTCAGCTCTTCGATCAGGAAAAAGATCCCATTACTCTGATCAAGATCAAGGAGCTGATTGAGTTCCTCGAAATGGCTACCGACAAGGCGGAAGACGTAGCCAACGTGATCGAAACTGTAGTCCTGAAAAATTCATAGTCTTGCAGCGTTCCTAAGTCTTAGAAAGTAATTCTTAATCTCGCGCTCACGCCTATAGGCAAATCTTCGTGAAACCCGAACTCATCCTCTTATTCATCACAGTCCTCGTCGCCCTGGCTTTTGATTTCCTCAATGGATTCCATGATGCCGCTAACAGCATCGCCACCGTCGTCTCCACCCGCGTCCTCTCGCCCAAACTAGCCGTGATCTGGGCCGCTTTCTTCAACTTCGTGGCCGCTTTCCTCTTCGGAACCGCCGTCGCCAAAACCATCGGCAGCGGCATGATCCACATCGAATTCGTCACTCAGTATGTGGTCATTGCCGGCCTGCTCGGCGCCATTGTTTGGGATATCCTCACCTGGCTGTGGGGACTTCCCACCTCTTCATCTCACGCTCTGATCGGCGGCATGGCCGGCGCCGCTATCATGCGCGCCGGATGGGGCGTCATTATCGCCGCTGGATGGTACAAGACCCTCATCTTCATCGTCGTCGCCCCCATCATGGGCTTGGTCCTCGGCTTTACCTTCATGGTCGCCATCTTTTGGATCCTCCGCGACAAACCTCCGCGCCGCATAGACGCCTGGTTCCGCAAACTGCAACTGCTCTCCGCCGCCGCTTACAGCCTCGGCCACGGCGGCAACGATGCGCAGAAGACCATGGGCATCGTCGCCGGCGCCCTCTATGGCGCAAAAATTATCACCGCCTCTGAGCTTGCCGGGAACTGGGGCCACTATCATTGGCCCATCATCCTCGCCGCGAATACCGCCATCGCTCTCGGCACCTACTTCGGCGGATGGCGCATCGTTCACACCATGGGCTCGCGCATCACCAAGCTCAAACCCGTTGGCGGATTCTGCGCGGAGACCGCTGGAGCCATCACCCTGTTCGCCACCGCTCTCGCCGGAATCCCCGTTTCCACCACCCACACCATCACCGGAGCGATCGTCGGCGTCGGCGCCACTCACCGCCTCTCCGCCGTCCACTGGGGCATCGCCACTCGCATCGTCTGGGCCTGGGTCTTCACCATTCCCGCCGCTGCCCTAGTCTCTGCCTTAGCGTTCTATATCATTCAGTTAATCCACCCCGGCGCGTAAGAAAGGTGATTGCAGGAGAAGGAACGGGACGGCATGACCTGGAAGGACACGACTTCTAGTCGTGCCGCCGAAGTCCACAACTAAGATCGCGGCTCGAGCCGCTGAGGTTTCCGACCCAAGACTCGGCGGAAACGTGGCAGGTCCGCAGCCCCGAAAGGGGCGGAATTCATTAACCCAGGACGTAAGTCCTGGGAAAGTGGAAAGGAAAACCAAAGAGTCCCGTAGGGACGGCACCTACCGCCCTCGACGGATGCAACGAACACAACACGACTTCCAGCCTCTAACCGAACTGAAAACCCCCGTCCGTAGTCAAGTCCACTTTCGTAGACTCAAATACCCACAAAAGTAGATGTTTCTTCCACAGCCTAACCGGTTGAAAACGTTAGAAAGCAAAAAACCCCTCCCCCCTGTTTTCAACGGCTTACACCAGCGAAAACCGTGCATTTCCACAATGTTCCTCCAGGAACATCCGCCCTTATCTCACCGCCTTGCGCGCCTGCACGCTCGGCTGCCGCGGCCTGCGCCGCCATATGTGGGGTAACCAAGTGTGGCGGAGCCAGGATCGCAAGCAGAGAAAGCCGGACGAAGCCGCGCATGGCCAGAAGTTCACCCCCAAGCCAGAATGAACCCGGAAATTATGCCAAGGTCCTACTTCCGGGGCACTGCCTAGGCGCACTGCTCCGCCGAGTCGGCCTTCACCGACGCAGTCGCGACCTTGCTCTCAGCCGTCCGCTCGCCGCGACGGATCAGCACGATCGCTCCCAGAATGGCCACTGAGGCCAGCGCCACGCGCATGGTCAGCGCTTCCGACGCGAGCAGCCATCCCAGCAGGACAGCCACCACGGGATTCGCATACGTATGCGTCGCCACCAGCGCCGGTGGACAGCGCTGTAGCAGCCATGTGTAGGCCGTGAAGGCCACGATCGAACCGAACAGAATCAGGTATGCCAAACCCAGAATGGATTTGAGCGAAATGCTCGCCCAGCGCGTCGTTTGAAATTCGCCCGTCACTCCGGCGGCGGCAAGCAACAGGACCGCACCGCAGACCAGAGGCACTGCCGTGCGAGCCAGCGCATCGGTCGGCAGCTTGAGCCTCGGCGTGATCACCACGCCCGCCGACCACGACAGCGAGCCGACGAGCACGGCTACGATGCCGATCACACTCGCGCCCTTGGTAGAGAGCTCAACACCGGTAAGAATCGCCACGCCGGCCACGCCCAATCCCAGGCCCAGCGCGCTGAGCCGGCTGATCTTCTGCTGGCGCGCCATCCACGCCAACACCAGAATGAACATGGGCTCGGTCGCGATCAGCAGGGCAGCTAGCCCTGATGCCACATGCTGCTCGGCCCAGTGCAGCGAACCGTGACCAATCAGGAAGAAGAGCGTGCCCAGAATAAAACCAGAAATCCAATGCGCGCGCGTCGGACGATAACCACGCGCCCATGCCCATGCCAGCAAGACGCTCCCCGCGACGCTGTGACGAATGCCAGCCGTTACCAGTGGTGGAATCGTCTCCACTGCGTATCGAATCGCGAGGTACGTAGAGCCCCAGACCAGATAAATCGCCGCGAAGGCCAGGGCGAGCTTGATCCCCTCACCACGATCGTGGCAGGACGCAGACGCAGTTGGCTTTGTCTTCGGCACGATCACCCGTCTACCTCCTATGTTTATCATCCTGCCGGCACGAATCAGCGCTGCAATCTGGGAGGGGTTTTCTTTGAACATGGTCTAACCTTCAAAACCGTTATCACAGGTTAGGTCGATGGTAGGTCTTGCTAAACTAACCTGTCAAGCGTATTTTGATGGTTAGAAATTTCCCATTAGTCCATTCATGGAAGAACTGTACGGAAAGAAAATCTCGAGACGGCGTCCTCCGCGGTTTGAGCTGATCGCGGGCGCGTTGTGTCTCGATTTCATCAACACCCTCGACGACCGCTTCAGCAAGCAACCCAAGGAGTTGCTGGCGAGCTACATCGACCTGGCGCGCTTTGGCGAGGACGCCGGAATTCTCGACAGCCGGCAGGTGGACCATCTGTTTTCGATCAGTCTGCAAGCCCCGGAAAGGGCAAAGGAGGCGCTGGAAGAGGCGATCCGGTTGCGCGAAACGCTGTACGCGATTTTCTGGGCGCTGGTGACCAAGAAGCCAGTGCCGGCGGCGGCGTTGATCTCGTTGAATCAAGACGTGCAGGAGGCGGCACAGCACGCCATGCTCGTGCAGAGCAGTGGACGCTTTGAATGGCGCTTCGATCCGACACCGAATGACTTCTATGCGCCGCTGTGGGCGGTCGCGCGCTCGGCTGCGGATCTGCTCGCCTCTGACCAGTTGCCGTATGTACGCGCCTGCTCTTCGAAGACGTGCGAGTGGCTTTTTCTCGACGTAAGCAAGAATCACGGGCGGCGCTGGTGCGACATGACCAAGTGCGGCAACCGCGCGAAGTTCCGCAGCTATTACAAGAGGAAGAAGAAACAGTCTGCGTGACGAGGTAGCACAGCGCTAGCAGAGGATCAGTCCTGGCGGCCCGGCAGTCGTGCCTCTCTCGATCGAGGATGGAACGTGTCGTCCCTACGGGACTAGGTCGACCGTTTCACTCTTTCCCAGGACTTACGTCCTGGGCTAACGAATTCCGCCCCTTCGGGGGGCTTTGCCTCGTGGAGTCGGTGAGTTAGAAACGTTTCTTTTTCTCTTCCCATGTCGTCCCACGTCTTGCGAAAGCGGCGATTCAGTCGACGCTTTGCATTCCAATGAACCGCTCGTCGAGCTTTCGCTCGACGGACAGCCGAGGGCGGCTGTTCCCACATGGTTGTGGTAGCGCAGCACGTGAAGAAAATCGCGCGCAGTTTGCATTTCTTTTCAGGAACACATAAGTGCATATCCACACTCACAAGTGCCAGCGCGATTGACTCTACGAACGTTCTGCAATAAGTTTTGCCTAGCTTGATGACGTAACAACTCAAAGCGCAAATCGCAAGCCGTCGCGACGGGGAAATCTACCCAGAGCTCCCGCACCGACGACGGGTCTAAGACGCAAGCCGAAATCGTCTGCCCTGGTCGACGCGCACCCTTGAGGTACGTGAGCGAACGCCACTCGTCTGCCTGATCAAAACGAACCGAGGGAGGAAATCGTGCATTCATTCCAAAAAGGCAGTCTGTTTCTTGTCATCCTGTTGGCGCTCTCATCCATTGCGCTGGCGCAATCGGCCGAGTCCAATCGCGACGCCAGTTCGAATACCACCGAGAATTGTGCTCCGCCGACCTACGGATGCGCGCGCAGTGACCTCATTAAGTCGGACAACCTGAATCCGGCGCCGAACGTCAGCCAAGGCAGGAATACGATCGTCACTCCTTCGGATTTCAACCTGCCGATTGTGCGCGTCACCGACTCCACAAACTACGAGAACCGGGACATGACCACGACCATGAGCGGATCGGATGGCGATAACATTTTCAACACGGACGATACCTATCTCATCGTCGACGACAATGACGGCTGGAAATATCCAGTGGCGTTTGATCCCACGACGCTGCAGGTTCTGACCGGCAGTCCCTGGAATATTGGAACAAACCAGGTGCGCTGGGGGGGGAGCGGGTCGTTCAGCCGGACCAACCCGAAGATTTTTTTTGCAATCCCCGGCGCTTCCACCATCAGCATCAAGGGCGTCACAGGGAACGACACGGCCATGTATCAGTTGACGCTGTCAGGAACGACTTCGATCTCAGCGACGGGCACGAAAGTGTTTGATTTCTCCACTTGCCCAGGAATGGCGAGTCCCTATGACATCGGACACGGAGTATGGCATACCACGATGACGGTGAGCGCGGGGGACACACGCTTCGCACAAGGATTTTCGAACCAAAAAGGCGGGCAGGGGACAGGCACCGATGTGACGGTATACGACGCGGCCTCCAAACAATGCTACCGCTACGATACGGCCAACGCGACGTTGTGTACTTCGACTGGATGCGTGCCGATGAGCTCTTCCGACGAATTCACGATCCACGAAGTGTATATGTCGCTCGACGGGAAATATGTCCGAATCCCATTTACGAAATGTATGAAGGGCGGATGCAAGGAGGGGAAAGGCGCGAATCCGTACATTTGGGAAGTGGGAACCACGAACGTGACACGATGCTACACCTCGGCGCACACGGCGAATTGTGCAGGCCACATGGTCGAAGGCTATACGCACATGTACAACGCAACCGGGTGGCCGCAGACGGGCAAGCGGCTGTTCACCGACTTGATGTCGTACACCATGGTCAACGCAACTCCTACGCTGACGACGGTGACGGACCAGCACTATTCGAACAATGCCGCTGACGCCAACGACACCTATCCGTTCTGGGTGACGAATGTTCAGAACGTGCACAAGGATTTTGGCGGCGCGGGATGTAACAAGAGTGGCAACACGTATGAAGGCTGCACCTTCCCCGGACCGTTGTATGGAGAAATCTTCGGGATCACGCAAAGCGGAGGGTACATCCGAGCGGCGCACAGCTACAACAGCGGGTCGTCGACGAACTTCGATTGTGGCAACACGATTGGGGCAGTTTCGCAGAGCGGAAAGTTCTTCGCGTGGTCGTCGGACTGGTTGACGACGCTGGGCAAGAATAACGACGGGCACTATCGGTGCGACGTATTCATCGTGAACCTGGCTGCCGCGCAGGGGGCAACGCACTGAGTCCAAGGGCTTGGAAGACGGCGACGGGTCGAAGGACTCGTCGCCGTTTTCCTTGTGGGAGTTTGACTGATTCGGGCGGACCTTATACCCAGCAAGTGGCCACGGGGCATTCCGTTTGGGCTATTGGAGGCAGGTCTGGGTGGTAGGGATCCTTCGACTGCGTTTTCGTCCTCTATTGCGGACGAAAACTTTCGCTCAGGATGACAGCGGGTTTGGGTATCGGGCACCGTAGCCTGGGGCTTCCCCTTGTTTAAGGCTTGCGGGCTGTTGTTAAACTGTTCGTGCCGGTGCAAGTTCGGGAAGTCCTATCATTCTCTCGATGTACGCGGATCTCCGACCTAGGATTTCCAGCCGGAGGAGCTTATGACGAGGTTGAGCGCGCTGTGGACTGTGGTGGCTGCGATTGCGCTGTTTTCGGTTCCCCCGGCTGACGCCCAGAAGCCGCGACAGCGGGCGGAGTTGGTTTACGTCGCCAATCAATCTGCGGACACTGTGGCGGCTTACAGCATCCGGCAGGGCGGAGCGTTGTTGGGGATCGCTGGTTCTCCTTTTGCCGCTGGCGGTTCTCCGAACTCGGTGGCGGTTGTGCCATCAGGACGCTTTGTCTATGTGGCCGATGTGATTCCGGGCGGAATCAGCGGATTCAGTGTGAGCGAGACGGGAGCGGTCACGCCGATTCCGGGATCGCCATTCCCCGCTGCAACGGGAACGGTATTTGTCACGAGCGATCCCAGCGGTCGGTTCCTGTATGCGCTGAATTGTGGCTCGGATTGTTCGTCGAGCGGAGCTGGAGATATCGAGGCCTTCACGCTCGATCAGCAGACCGGGGTTTTGAGCAACGGTGGCCGGATCGCCTTTCCTGGCGGGGAATCATCCATACTCGTTGGCGGTGGATCCGACCGGGCACTTTGCGTATGTGGCTAGTGCGGATTCGGGAGAAGTGTACGCGTTCGCGGTGGATAGCCAGAGCGGGGCCCTGACTCAAGTGGGAATGCCGATTGCCGCGGGAACTCGCCCGTTGTCGGTCGCGGTGGATCCATGGGGAGAGTACGTGTACGCGGCGGATACCGGGTTGGGCAACGTTTGGGCATTTGCGATTAACTTTGATGGCTCATTAAGCAGTGTGAAGGGGGCTCCTTTCGCGGCGGGGGCATTCACCAGCGGCGTGACGGTTTCCGCCAACGGCAGGTTCGTGCTGGTCAGCGCGGGGCCAGGAGTCTACGTTTACAGCATCGACAGCGTGGGAGCGTTACACCTGCTGGCAGAATCTCCGGTGGCTGCGGGCACGGGGCCGAATGGAATCTCGATCGATCCGAACGATGCATTCGTGTACGTGGTGAATGCAGGTTCGGCAAACGTCTCGGCGTACGTTTTCAATAACGAGAGCGGAAAACTGACGCAGGTGAGCGGGTCTCCGTATGCGGCCGGGAGCTTCGCGGCGGGGATCATGACCGCGGTCGTTCCGACGCACGAATAGCTCAGATTCGGACTTGGGCGCAGTTAGGTCGGATTTACGGACACCCGATGATTCAGTCAGCGACTCCATTCAGGGAAATTCGAATGTGCCGTCCCTACGGGACTTGTTCCTTCCTTTCACTCCTTCCCAGGACTTACGTCCTAGGCTAACGGATTTCGCCCCTTTGGGGCTTCGGGCATTGCTCACTTGCTTGGGCCTTGCCGCTTCAGTTTTTCTATCCAACTTTTGTATGGTCCGAGCGGAGCGCCCGATCAAAACAGCCGGCGGGCCGCCACTCGGGAACCGCGTTACAATCAGCCATCAACTGGGAATCCAATCCAGCAATGCGGCGGAGGCTGTGTGATCACTCGTCTTTTTAGAACGGATCGGGTTAGAACGGGTCTGGCGGGAACGGGTCTGGGGATGATGGCGTTGGTGCTTGGAGCGGCGCAGGCTGCGACGTGCGCAGAACGTGGTGCACTACACGACGACCAATGCCAATGTGAAGTACTTGTTCGCGACGGCGGAGCCGGTGTTGCGGCTGAAATCGGGAGACATTCTCGATACCAACACGCTCGATTGCTTCGGCAATGGCATCAAGAAGCCAGGCGACACGATGAGCATGGCCAAGGGAGACAATCCGCTGGCGGGACCGTTCTATGTGGAAGGCGCGGAGCCAGGGGACACGCTGGCGGTGAAGATTCTCGATTTGCAGGTGGATGGAGATATGGGAGTGGGCGCGTTCTCTCCGGGATTTGGATCGATCAGCGCGTCGAAATATACGCCGATGCTCGAGACCGCGCCGCTGCCGGAGCGATTGTGGTTTTACCGCATCGATCATGCCGCGAACACGGCGACGTTCAAAGCGATCGATACGGATTTCTCGGTGCAGATTCCCATGCATCCGTTCTTTGGATGTATTGGCGTGGCGCCGGCGAGCGGGGAAGCGCGGAGTTCAATTGTGCCGGCGGAGTTTGGCGGGAATATCGATTCTCCGGAGGCGAGCGTCGGAAATACAGTGTATTTTCCAGTCAACGTGAAGGGCGGACTGCTTTACCTTGGCGACGGGCATGCGGCCATGGGAGACGGAGAAGCGGCGGGATCGGCGATTGAGGTTCCGCTCAAGGCGCGGGTGCAGCTGAGCGTGATCAAGGGACGCACCATCGAGTGGCCGCAATTCGAGAATGAGGACGCGATCATGACGGTGGGGGCGTACCGTCCGCTGGATGACGCGTTCCGCATTGCGTACACGGAGCTGGTGCACTGGATCCACAAGGATTACGGGCTTTCGGAGCTGGATGCCTACGAGTTGTTGTCGAAGGTGGGGAAGGCGCATGTGAACGAGATGGTGGATCCGAATTATGTGGTGGTGGCGTCGATTGAGAAGAAATATTTGCCGAAGAAAAAATAGGGCAGGGTTTCAGGTTTCTAGTTTCAAGATTGTCGGCGCCGCGGCTGTTGCCGTTTGCCAGGGACGAACCGCTCCGTCTCGCTGGGAGGACGACCACGGGGGCTGAAGCCCGCCGGAATTATCGAATGCTTAACGCGGCGCTGAAGCGCCGCTCTTCCACGGTGCTGCTTTCCGCGCCGCCTCTTGCACGACGTTGAAGCGCCGCCGCTGCGTCGCCGCTTCGCCGACTCTGCGTTTCAATGACCTGTTCTTTCCACGACAGTGCTCTTCCCACGACGCAGCTCATCCACGATGCCGAGTGCGGCTTTTGCACCCGCTCTCGGACGAACCTTAGCTGCATCGCAACGGAGAAACGAAGGCGGATGTCTCCACTTGCGGTCGATCCGAGTAATATTTCAAAAATCAAAATCCCCACACCAAGCCGCAAAACACGGCCAGTGTGGGGCGCCCTTCGGTTTCTTTTACCTCGAACTTTTCTTGCTCTCGTGTTTCTCTTCGAATCTGTTATCCCTTCACGATCTTCTTGGATGCGGGATCCCAGACTGCTACGGACTTGTTGAAGTACGAGAAGTTAGCCAGGTGGCAGCCGATGGCCGCATTGTTGCCGAAGACCTCGTTTTCGACGACGGGTTTCCGAGTGCGCACGGCGTTGTAGAAATTAGCCTGGTGGTCGACGGTGTCGCTGTATCCCGGAGGCGTGGCGTACGACTCGCCTTCGGCGTCGACCTTCGAGGCCAGCGCGGCCGGCTCGGGATGATCTTCGTGCCACTTCTGCAGGTACGCGTCGCGCAGAGCTTTCGGCCAACCGAAAACGGAGTAGCCTTCGGGCTCGGGACGCGTGTCCTCGGGACGGTAGGTGAGAGTGGAGTCCTTAATGATCATCGTGCCCTTGGTGCCGTAGAAGCCGATGAACTCTCCGCCGGCGTTGTTCAGGTTGCAGCGCAGGGTCACGCGGCAGTTGGGATAGTCGTAGAGCGTTTCGATGAGGTCGGGGAACTCGCGGCCGTCTTTGAAATGGTAGAGGCCGCCGCTGGATTGGGCGCGCTGCGCCGGTTCATTGATGCCGGCGACGAATTGAATTCCGGAGAGCAGGTGGACGAACAAATCTCCGCCGAGTCCCTCGCCGTAATCGGTGAAACAGCGCCACCGGAAGAAGCGGATGGGATCGAACGGGCGCTTCGGGGCGTCGCCGAGGAATGTCTTCCAGTCGATGGTGCTCTCGCTGGCATCCGGCGGAATGGGATAGACCCAGGCGCCGCTGGGAGAATTACGATCCCAGTAAGCGTTGATCGAGAAAACTTCGCCGAGCTTGCCAGAGTCGAAAATTTCCTTGGCTTTGGCGTAAAGCACCGAGCTGACGCGCTGGCTGCCGACGGCGACCATGCGGCCGTGTTTGTGCGCGGCTTCGACCATGGCGAATCCGTCTTCGACAAGGTGCGACATGGGCTTCTCGCAGTAAATGTCTTTACCGGCGGCGCAGGCGTCTTCGAAGATGTGACGGTGCTGGTGGTCCATGGTAGCGATGAGGACGGAGTCGACATCTTTACGATCGAGGATGGTGCGATAGTCGCGAGTGGCGGTGACGCTGGGATTTTTAACGGCTTCGCGAGCGGCAGTGTGGCGGCCGTCATAGAGGTCGCAGACGGCGACGCACTGGATGCCGGGAACGCTGAGAGAGGCCTCGAGGTGTTCGCATCCGCGAACGCCCGTGCCAATGGATGCAAAACGGATGGTGTCGCTGGGCGCGACCGGGCGGGCCGCAAACAGACGTTGAGGTTGCAGGATCGCTTTGGCCGCTGTCGTGGCGGCGATAGCGCCGGTACCGATCTGGATGAATTGACGACGAGACAGGGGATTTTTTGCCATGAGATTTCCGCCCTCGAATACTGCGATATTTTCCGCAACAGCGGTTGGCCGGCGCGGAGGGTTTACGGGGAGGAATTATCCCACAGGAGCGTGCGATTTAGTAAAACGATTTTGTATGGTGAATCCCGTTCGCCGGCGAAACGGATTCCCGCGAGAAGACGAACGAGAGAAGATGGCGCCGTGGGGAATGCCGGAGCCCTTCCCGCCGTGCGGCCAGTCGGAGTCGGTAAAGTTCAATCCTGGTTTTCCGTGGGTGTCGTTGAAGGCTTCGTCGATGGACATCCTAATCTTTCGAGGGATCGAATTTTGAGCCGGTAAACCGTTTGGGGCAGGAAGGGGCCGACCTCAGCAGCTAAAGCCGCGTTAGGTGCTGTCGTACTCGACGGTGCATCGGTATACGGTACTCGGCCGGAATCGTTGTGAGGTTCTGAGAGTCGCAGGCCGCAGCGACCGATAGTTGAAGCGTTCCTACCCACGAGATGAGCATTCGATTGTCGCAAAGCGTCTCACCAGCGCGGTCCCCAGAGCGAATTCCCGGATAGGCTGGTTCGTCCGTAGAACGGTAGAGATCCTTCGACTACGTGCGCTCATTCAAGCCCGCTCCGCTCAGGATGACAGGATAAAAGTGAGAAAATGACTAAAGCCGTAGGAGTAAAGCGGACAAGCATGGGAGTGGCGTCCCAAGACTGAAAATCTGGTAGGTCTTCTCATGGAAAAGCCGGTGCTGGTGGTGATCGACATGCTTCAGGATTTTCTGGATAGCTGGGAAGCTGCCAGGAGACAGAAGCTAGTGAGTTCGATCAACGAACTGGTGGGCGGTATGCGAAGCCTCGGGCACCCCGTCTTGTGGGTTCGACAGGAGTTCGAGCCTGATTTGCGAGATGCCTTCCGGGAGATGAAGGCGAAAGGAATACGGATCACGATCAGAGGAACCGAGGGGTGCCAGATCGTGCCGGAGTTGGCGATGGCCCCATCGGACTCCGTCATTATCAAAAAACGCTACAGCGCTTTTTATGGCACGACACTTGACGAAACCCTCGCGCGGCTGCAGCCGGATGCAATCATCCTGGCGGGGATCAACACCCACGCATGTATTCGCACTACGGCCATCGACGCTTACCAGCGAGATTGGAGCGTCATCCTCGCCTTGGACTGCATTGACTCCTACGATCGAGAGCATCACGAGGTGTCCCTTCGCTATATGACAGACAGAATCGCCACCGTGATGACTAACCCGGATATTCTGTCGGTCCTGCACCGGCGCGAGTAAACGAATCCGGGATTCGTACTTACAGGCTCTGGTCAAGGACGGATGCGGTTCTCAGTTCTGGATTGGCGTTGCAAGAGAGAAGCGGTGGGAAAAAATTGAAAGGGCCGTGACATTGGTTATGCCCTAGCCATCAGCTCCTGCGAGGGAGCCAACAGCGTGGAAGCATGTACCGTCACAGCCCCTTGATGCGATCACTGCTTTCGCAGTCCCGAACCCCAACTGAACCTCGCAGATCCGTCGGTTTTTTCAGGTCCGGTCGCCTTGCGGGTCGCCCCGCCCGGCTAATCACTCAGTCTACTTCGGGCCGGCTCATTTTATTGTGCCAACCCTTTCGACCGTCGACGAAAATGAGATTAACAGAGAATTGAAAAACGTCAACGCAAACTATTGGTGCAATCACTCGCGACGAAGCTGTGCATAACTGGAAATGCAAATCACTGTCATACTGAAACTTACTGATGGCCGAATTTATTAATTCCGCATTTTGCACAAAAGAATTCACAAGCTGCAAGGCAACCGCAAGACGATGAAAGGGAACCAAATAATCGTCTTGACGTTGGGGAGAGATGGGCGCATCGTTCAAACAGAGAATGCGGAGAGATACGAAATCCCCACTTCTCGCAGAGAACGCGAGAAATAGGGCACCCGGCGCAGTGATGATGTCAGAACTCGTGGCCTATGTGGACGGAGGATGCCTGGGAAATCCCGGGCCTTCGGGTATTGGGGTAGTGATTAACGGCTGCGAGGACGGTCCCATCCGCATCGCCAAATGGATTGGCCACCAGGACAACAATGTGGCCGAGTATGCCGCCCTGATGGAAGCGCTGCAATATGCGGTGTCGAGCAAGGCGCGTACGCTGCATGTTTATTCGGATTCGGAAGTGGTTGTACGGCAGATGACCGGGGAGTATGAGTGCCGCAGTCCCCGACTGTATTCTCTGCATTGGACCTGCCGGAAGCTGGCGCGGTCGCTGAAATTCTCCATCTCGCATGTGCCGAGGGAGAGCAACTCCGAGGCGAACGGGTTGGCGCAGGCGGCACTGCGGCGGCGGAAAAGCTAAGCGCCAGCTCGATCATCAATCACCCTGTCCTATCGACTTTGGTCCACCGAAACGGCGACGTTTTTTCTTCCGAATCTCCGGGGAACCCGGCAGCACTAAGCCATCATGAGGATGAGCGCAACCGGAATTGCCGTTCCCATTATCAGCAGGCCCCAGACCAGCGCGCGGCTTCGGTTGTATTGGAACGCCATATAAATGCCGAGCAGGGTCGAGCAGATCAGCCCAACTGCGGTCGTAAGAAAAAAACACCTGAGTGCGAAGGTAAGCTTGTTGGTGCCGCGCTCGTCGTCCCCGTGCCCGCCTTCCGGTTGCGGAGGCCGGTGCGCCTGCTCGGATTCCGGCTGTCCTTTTTGCTCTGCGGGTTGCTCTCCGGCAAAATCCGGCGGCGGTCCGTGCTTCTCAGAGACAATTTGATCCTTGTGAATCGAGGCCAGCTTCTCGATCCACGCTGGCGGCCGATAAGCTTCGCCCTTATGTCCCTCGTGCAGGCGGAACAACTGGAGAGATCCGGTAAAAGCAAAGAAAATGATGGAGGGCGCGAACAAGACCCCGAGGTAGAGATGCAACTGGCGAGCCTGTCTTAGCAATCGTTCTGCTCCTGGTCCTTGGGTGATGGTTATCTATATTCCGATGCTGGGGATGTATCCACAAGTGCGCTGTTGGGGATATTTTTGTCGTCCGCACTTTGGTACCTACAGGCGGGGAAATTCTTGACACCTCGCGGGGTGCGAGCGAGACTCGAAATAGAGATCCTCTTAGCTTGAATGAAATGGCGGGCGGCGAGTTGCCCGTGGAGCAGATTTTGCAGGAGAACACCCCAATCCGGAACCCACAAGGAAGCGTTTCCGAGGCCCTGGCGGCGGTGCGTGCTGAGGCGGCGAAGGCGTCGCCGGTGCGTTTTCCGGGAGAAGATGGCGGCCGGTCGCTGGCGGAGATGGCGCAACGCGATCTGGATGCCGCGTTGCAGTTGCTGGCCGATCGTGCGCAATACATTACCGGGGCGAGTGGGGCGGCAATCGCATTGCGGCGTGCGGGAAGAAACGACATGCTGTGCCGCGCCAGTACGGGATCGAATGCGCCGGAGTTGGGCGCACTGTTGTCGACGGAGTTTGGACTTTCGGGCGAGAGCGTCCGCACCGGGCAGGTGCTGCGCTGTGATGATGCCGAGCGCGACGCTCGCGTGAATCGCGAGGTCTGCCGCGAGTTAGGAATTGCTTCGGTGGTGGTGATGCCCGTGGTGAACGACGACGAGGTCTTGGGAGTATTCGAGCTCTTTTCCGGCAAGGCGAATGCTTTTGGCGAACGCGATTTGTCGGCGGTGCAGCGGCTGAGCGAAATGGTCGAGACGGCAGTGCGGCTGGCGCAGGCTGCGGTCCGGTTGCCCGAGCAATTGAAGGAGACGGAAAGCGCTGCCGGAGTTGCGGATCTGAAGAGCTCGAAAATCCTGGACGACGAGATTCTCGAGGAAGCTCTTCCGCAACACGCAGTGAAGCAGACCGCGCCAGAAGCGGCTGGCGCACAGTCCGCCAAGGTTGAGCGGGCGACAACGGCTCCCGAGGCTGCGAAGGCGGTTACTCTGCAGACGGTTGCTCCGGCTAAGATTTCCGCGCCCCAAGTTTTGCCGAAGGAAGGTTCCGGCGAACCGGTGACTTCCCCAACAGCCGACTCCACGAAGAAAAAATTGTTCTGGTCGGCAGCGCTGAATCCCGTTGCCGATGCAGCGAAGGGTGCGGAGGCTGATCAAAGTCATGTACCCCCGGTTCTGCGAGGATTGAGCAAGTGCGAAGCCTGCGGCTTCCCGATTTCTGCCGGCCGGAAGCTTTGCGTGGAGTGCGAAGAAAAAAAGTGGCGCGGGCAGCTGCGGGTTCCCCAGGCGGCAACGGTTCAACCTCCGGCCGTCGCGCCCGTGGTTGCGCCAGTGACTTCGGCTGCGCAGCCGGAAGTACCCAAGGTGGAATTGCCCAAGCCGGAAGCACAGGCCTTTGCGGCTGCGGCTCCGGAGAGAACTGCCGTCCCACCGATCTCGACTTCGATTTTGTTGCCGCGGCCGCAGAGTGTGGCGGCGGCGACGGCTGCTCCGCAAGTTCAGGCGCCAATTCAGACTCCACCTGCGCTGGAAGCGAAAGAGGCCGAAGTGGACGTGGTGCAGGAGGCTGAGCCGCTTCCGTCGATAGAAGTAACCGAGTCAGTGCCTGTGCCGGAAACCGCGTCCCTCGATGTGGTCTTCAGCGGCGGGTTGGAATCTTCGCAATCGTGGCTTTCAAGGAATAAATATATCCTTGGCGTGCTGATCGTTATCGCGGGCGCGGCTGCGGCTGTCTACTTTTTGCGCTGAAGCCTACCCGGGCGTTTGTGCAGCGGAGCCTTTGCCATAGGCACCCCCTTAACAATCTGAATGCGGAGCGATCCGGGTTGAGCGAGAGACAATGAGGCATTCTGGAGGCAAAATGATGGCTCGCATTCTCGTTCGGCAGTTTGGACGGCGGCTGTCCTCCTAGGCGTCTTTTTCTGCGCTACATCATTGCAGACACAGAGTTCTTCCCCGAACGAGGAGGAACCACGAATCTCAGTTCAACTTTCCATTGCGCGTACGCGTTTTCAACCTGGAGAAGATATTCCATTGCATGTCGAAATGGATCGAGGTCACGGGTACGCTTTAACGCCAGTGAGAGTCTTGCAGTAGCCGAAAACAACGGGACGCCTCAGCATTCGGTAGGTGCGGTCGTTTAAGAATGCCGTCCCTCAGCGGCTAAAGCCGCAATGAAAGTATGACGCTTACGGCACGGCTCAAGCCGTGCCCTTTCGAAGCCAATTCAAACTGGGCTTCCGAAAGCGCCCGAAAGCCTTGACAACACTGGCCAGTCTGCTAAAGTGCGAAGGAAGCTGTGCAAACTCCGACACACTCCGCAGGTGCCCTGGCTATGAAGAATGTCTATGAAGTGTTGCGGCAAAAAGAGATGGAATTGACTCGCCTGGAGAAAGAAGTGGAGGCGCTGCGACTGGTGGCCCCGCTGCTCTCGGAAGAGAAAGAGAGTCTGTCTGACATGGGCAAGCCCGCCCTGGCAACGGCGGTCAATGGACCGCAAGCGCCGCCGGCGCGGATTCCGGTTCCAACCTCGCCTTCGATCCCGGCGCCGCAGCCCGTACGCGCGGCCGGTTGGGAAGACACAGCGAAGCGCTGGCCGTAACCAAGTCACAATCTTGTCGCAAGTGTGCCACGCCGTCGGCGTGAGGATTCATTTTTGGAGAAATTTTCAGCCCGGGATTTATTCCCGGGCTGAAGTGTTTGTGCACAATCAGGACAATCCCGCGATAGCGTAGAGGGAGAGGGGATGAGCCTCCTAAACCGATGGTTCGGCCGAAAGCCCACTCAGGCGGCTTTTTCGGAGATCATCGTCCGTGAACTCGAAAAAGTCGGAATGGGGAAGGTAGTGCTCGTCGAAGGTGAGTTCGCGCTAAAAGTGGGGAATGGACAAAGTACGATTTTTCTCAGCAATGTCTATGCCAACTACTGCGGTGCACCCCGGAACAAGCGTTCTACGGTGCTGGCAGAATTTGTAAGCGGGGCGGCGGCGATCCCTTCCCTGCCGGGAATTCCCCCGAATTTCGATACCGCGAAGCCCAGTCTGATGCCGACGATTCGCGATGCCGCCACTTTTAGCCTGATGCAACTTATGGACCGCAAGGCCGGGAAGCATCATCACGGATTGGATGTTGTCACAAAACGCCTGGTCGGCAGCTTGGCAGTCGCATTGGCCTACGATACGGAACATAACATTACCGCCATCAATTATGAGAATTTTGAGAAGTGGGGAGTCAGTCTCGAGGAAGCATTGGCGGCGGCCAAGGATAATCTCTGGGAGCGGACCGACCCGAGCCGCATGGCGGGCCAGAACGGTGTGTTCTGGAGCCAGTGGGGCGATTCTTACGATAGCTCGCGGATGCTATTGCCGGAGCTGATTTATCGCGTTTCCGTGGACGGCGATCCGATCGCGTTCGTGCCCAATCGGAACGAATTATGGGTGACAGGCACGAACAATTACGCAGGCCTTGCGTCCATTCTCAGACAAGGAACGGAGAGTCATTTCAATCGCGGGCATTCACTCTCGCCTGATTTGTTTCGATTGGAGGGCGGAAGGTGGCAGCAGTATGTCCCTGAGGATGCGACCCTACGGGGTTTGTGGATGACCATCAGGCAGAGACGCGATGCGATCGACTATAGGGATCAGCAAGACTTGTTGAAGGCGATTTACCAGAGAGAAGGGATCGACATTTTCGTTGCGGGTTACCACCTCTTCGACGGGAAGGCTGGACCTGACTATAGCCTGTGCGTCTGGTCGAATGGAGTCGACAGTTTATTGCCCCAGACCGAACGCATCGCCTTCGCGGTGAATCCGGAGGGAAAAAGTCATCTTGTTGTTTCATGGGCTTCGGCGCTGCCGATTATCGGAGACCTCTTGGAGGAGGAGCCGGAGTTCGCTCCCGTGCGTTACCGGGCGCGGAAATTTCCGGATGAGGTGCGGATCGCGAAATTGAGGCAATTGGCGCTATGAGATGTCGCGGTGCCGCAACCGAACGAATCGTATGGTCCTTTACGCGCCGACAATCTCCCGCAGGGCTGCCAGCAGACGATCCACTTCGTCCAGCGTGTTGTAGTGGACGAGGCCGATGCGGAGGAAGCCGCCGGATTTTTCCACGTCGAGATGCTCCGTTAGGTTCAGGGCGTAGTAGTTGCCGTCCCAGGTGAAGAAGCCGCGGTCGCCGAGTTTGGTGGCGAGTTCGAGCGGGGAGTGATTCTCGATTCTTATTGCGAGCGTAGCGCAGCGTTCGTGGAAGCGCGCGGGATCGGTAATGCCGTAAATCTTCAGGCCGGGGATTTTCTTCAGGCCGGCCATCATTTTTTCCAGCAGGGCGCGCTCGTGCTCGTGGATGGCGGCGTAGGCGGCTGCCATGGCGGCGCGGCGGTTCGTTACACCACTTGTGTCGGCAGCATCGTTCCCACCCTCGAAAGGCGCGAAGGGCGGCGGTACCCGCATGACTCGTGGCTCCAGTTCGTTTCCAACGATGGCGACCTAGATCGGCAAGGTATTCCACGCAGGCGGTGATGCCGGCGATCGCTTCATGTTGCATCGTGCCCCACTCCCAGCAATTGGGAATCGCATTGGTGTTGGGACGAACCTTGTAGGGACGGATTCGCTTGAGGTGCTCGCGCTTGCCGAAGAGCACGCCCATGTGCGGTCCGAAGAATTTGTACGTCGAGCATGCCAGAAAATCGCAGTCGAGCGCGGCCACGTCGATGAGGCCGTGCGGGCTGTAGTGGACGGCGTCGACGTAGGCGAGCGCTCCGGCGGCGTGGGCCAGCTTCACGATGACCTTGACCGGATTAATTGTGCCGACGGCGTTCGAGGCATAGCCAACGGCGACCAGCTTGGTGCGGGCGTTAATTTTCGAAGCGAGGTCGGCGATATCGAGGGTGCAGTTTTCGTCGTGAATTTCGGCCCAGCGAACGGTGACTCCGCGGTCTTCTGCCATTTGCAGCCACGGGGAAACGTTGGCGTCGTGATCGAGACGGGTCACGAGGATCTCGTCCCCGGGATTGAGTTCGCGGCCGATGGCGCGGCTCATGGCATAGGTCAGCGACGTCATGTTCGGACCGAAGACAACTTCGTCGGCGGTGCAGTGCAGGAAGTCGGCCATGGCGGCGCGGGCTTCGGCGATCATGGCGTCGGTGTGGCGGCTGGTGGCGTAGGCTCCGCCGGTGTTGGCATTGTCGCGGCGCAGGTAAGTTGGAGATGGCGTCGATCACGCGCTGCGGGACTTGCGTTCCGCCGGGGCCGTCGAGGAAGGCGGCGGCATGGCCGTTGACGGTCTGGGAGAGCGAGGGGAATTGGGCGCGGACGTGAGTCACGTCGAGGGCGGGGATGGTTTCGGTGGTCGGCATGGTGATCTATTTTTATCACGGGATTTGCCGTGGAAGAGCGGCCCTTCAGGGCCGCGTTGAGTTTATGAATGATGACGGGCTTTAGCGCCTGTGGTGCCTCTGGACGCGTCTCTGCGGTTCAAGGTTCGTCGGGGCTAAAGCCCGGCTAATTTTGAATAGGCGTTAACGAGGCCCTGAAGGGCCTCTCTTCCAGGGCGCTGCAGGCCGCCGTGTCAGCGCGCGGTCGCTCTTACGAAATCTGCCATGAGGCCGTAGGCGGTCGCGTACAGGCCGGGATTTTCTTCGGTGATGGCGAGGCCGGGGAAGAGATCGGTTTCGAAATAGATGTAGGACGACGCGCCGGAGATTTTGCCCATGGGGGAACTAGCCAGGACTTTCTCTGGAGCTACGGACGCGATTACTTTCCCGCCGTCGCGCTTCGCACGGCCGACCAGTTTGAAGGGCCATCCATCGCGCTTCGCGTTGCGGACGGCGGGCATGGTGAGGTCGCGGATGCCTTCTCGGGCGATGTCTTCCAGCTTCACGGGCGCGTCCATCAGAACCGTGATCAGCGCGGCGGTTTTCACGGCGGCATCCCAGCCGTCGATGTCGTGGCTGGCGTCGGTTTCGGCGATGCCGAGCTCTTGCGCCTTCCCCAGGGCTTGGTCGAAGCTCAGGCCGTTTTCCATCTGGCTGAGGATCACGTTGGTCGTCGAGTTAAGGATGCCGTGAAAGCATTCGAGACGGATGGTGGGCATCTGATCGAAGAAAGAAAAGATGGGAACGCCGTCCATGACGGTGGATTCGAAGAGGAATTCCTTTCCGCGCGCGGTGGCTAGATCGCGGAGTTCGCGGTAGGCGTGGACGATCGGACCTTTATTGGCAGTGATGGCGTGGGCCCCGTGGTTGAGCGCGGCGCGGATATGGTCGACGGCGGGTTGGCCATCTTTCACGTTGAGGGAAGTGGCTTCGAAGAGGATGTCGGCTTGGGCTGCGGAGAGCCAATTGCGAACGTTGTCGCTGGCCGATTCTTGAGCAGCTTTCGGCATTTCGCGGGCAGGAGTGCCCGCGCCACACAGGCTTTCCACGTTGAGGCCCTTGGGGTCGGAGATCCAACCGAGGCGGCGGGAGGCGATGCCGGTGACGCGGTAGGTGATGCCGTAGCGATCGCGGAGCTCCGCGGCGCGATCTCCGAGCAGGCGGACTAGCGTGCGATTGACGTTGCCGAAGCCGAGGAAGCACAGGTTATGGGTGCGGATGGCGGTGTCCTCTCACAGACTCAGGTTTCAAAGTTTCAAAGTCTCAATGTTTCAACGAAACCTCAGATACTTTGAGGCCTTAGAGCCTTTGGACCTTGAAACCTTGCCTGCTATCCCATCACCGTGGTGTGTTCGGGCTTGATCTTGTAGAGCACGCGGACTTCGCCGGGCTGGCCGTACGGATATTTGTCGACACCAAGATATTTCTTGGCCATCTTGTTGATGTGCTCGGCAGCGCCCTCTTCGGTGATCTCGACGACGCGGCCGCGAATCTCGAGATAGCGGTAGGGATTTTCGGGATCGATGATGGCGAGCGAGACGCGGGGGTCGCGGCGCACGTTGCGATCTTTCTGGCGTCCGCGGGCGGAGTTGAAGATGACGTGTTCACCGTCGAAATCGCACCAGACGGGAGTGACCTGCGGACGGCCGTCGGGCATGAGAGTGCCCAGACTGGCGAAAGCGCGCTTCTGAAACAGATCCTTATATTTCTCGGGGATGGCTTGCGACATGAGTTCCTCCGGAGTTTGAATGCCAGCAGAATTATAGAACGCAAGTTCGAACGCCGGGGGGTCGATCGGGGATTCCCGTTTTTTCCGGCGGTTCGTATAAAATTACAGGTCTACCGAAATTCAGGGCGTCGTGAGGCGCGGAATTGAGAACGCAGCGGTCGTGCGTTTGCGGGGAATGCAAGCGCACAAAACCCTAGTGAAATGGTAGACTTTCGAATAAACATCGAACGACAGGAAAAAACCTATGACTTCATTTTCCAGGCGTAATCGGGAGTTCGGGCTGCGGCAGATGATCGGATGGATGATGGGGGTGGTGCTGCTTGCCGCGGTGATACCTGCAAGAGCGGCGAATGAGGCGGCTGCGAAGTATCCCCCCACCATTGTGTTCATGACGGATTTCGGGGTAGTCGACGACTCGGTGGCGATTTGTCGCGGGGTGATGTACGGCATCATGCCCGATGTGCGGATCGTTGACCTGACGCAACAGGTGACGCCGTTCTCAATTTTTGATGGGGCGCGCTTTCTTTTCGGGGCGACGCCGTATTATCCCGCGGGCACGGTGTTCGTGGTGGTGGTGGATCCGACGGTCGGAAGCACGCGCAAGGCGATTGTGGCGCATTCCAAGCGAGGACAGTATTTCGTGCTGCCAGACAACGGCGTGATCACGTTTGTGGAACAGCGCGACGGCATCGACGCGGTGCGGGAAATCCAGAACACGGACTGGATGATCGGGACGAAGATGTCATCGACTTTCCACGGGCGCGATATTTTCTCGCCGGTGGGAGCGCACCTGGCGCGGGGCGATGACTGGACGACGGTGGGTCCGGAGATGCCGGTGAAAGACCTGGTGCGTCTCGACCGCAAGATCGCGAAGATCGACGAGAAGGGATTGAGCGCCACGGTAATCGCGACCGACGGGCCATTCGGGAATCTGGTGACGAACGTGGAGGGCGATGACTTCCTGAAACTCGGATACGAGCGTGGGCAGGAAGTTCCGGTGAAGGTAGGCGATAAAGAGATCAGGATGAAATTCGTTAAGACCTTCAGCGACGTGCCGCTTAGCCAACCCTTGCTCTATATCGATTCGCGCGGGCATCTCGGCCTGGCGTTGAATCAGAACAGTTTTTCAGCCGTCTATGGCATTAAGCCGCCGGCAACACTGAGTATTCCGCGGGCGGGAAAGTAGTGCCCAAGCTGTAACTGGGCACAGATTGAAAGGAAATCATTCCTCATGAATCGGGCAACTTCGTGGTTATTTGGCAGACGTGTGTTTCAGATCATTCTGGCTGGGATCATTTTGCTTTCGAGCTTGGCCGTGGCGCAGAGTTTTCGCGGATCCGTTCGGGGCAAGGTCACCGATCCGAGCGGCGGCTTGGTCGCGGGCGCCAAGATCACTGCAAAGAACGTCAATACAGGACTGACGCGAGACGAGGCGACCAGCGAGGACGGCAGCTTCGTGTTCGCCGAATTGCCGGCTGGCGAGTACACGGTGAGCGTGAATGCGGCGGGATTCGCGCAGGTGGCGCAGAACATCGTGGTGAATGTCGGCGTCGAAACCGCGGCGGACTTCAACCTGCTGAAGGTTGAGCAGCAGCATGAGACAGTCAACGTTTCCGAAGAAGCGCCGCTGGTGGAAGCGACGCGCGACGTGCTGGGCGAAGTGGTCGATCAGCGACTGGTGTCGGATCTTCCGCTGAACGGGCGGGACTTCGGGAAACTGGTGGCGCTGACTCCAGGCGCCACTGTCGATCCGTCGGGCGTGGCGGGAACGCAAGGCGGCTTCGGACAATTCAACATCAACGGCAACCGGGACCGGTCGAATAATTACACGCTGGATGGCACCGACAACAACGATCCGTTCTTCAACAACTCCGCACTGAACCAGGTAGGAATTGGCGGCGCGCCGGCGTCGCTGCTGCCGATCGACGCGATTCAGGAGTTCAACCTGCAGTCGTCGTTCGGCGCCGAATACGGGCGAAACAGCGGGTCGGTGGTGAATATCGTCACGAAATCGGGGACGAATCACCTGCATGGATCCGGCTTTGAATTTCTGCGAAACAGCGCGCTCGATGCCCGCAACTATTTCAATACTGAGCCGCACAAAACAGTTTTCGAGAACAACAATTTTGGCGCCGCTCTCGGCGGGCCGATCGTGAAAGACAAAGCGTTCTTCTTTGGAGCATACGAAGGGCAGCGCGAGCGGGTAGGATCGGATTTTCTGCTGCTGGTTCCCACTGCGACGCAGATCCAGGAAGCACGGGCGATCGCACAGCCGCTGAACGGCGGGGTGATCAATCCGGCGCTCGACGCGGTTCTGGCATTCTATCCGCAAAGTTCGACAGGACAGATTGCCAGCACCGTCCGCGACCAGAATAACGGCGATAACTTGATTGCGAAGGTGGACGAGAATCTCAGCAATACGGAACTGATCACGGCTCGCTATGCCTTCGCCCGCAACTACCAGGAGTTTCCATTCGGATCGCCGGGAGGGTACGGAGCCGGATCGCGGCTGGCGCAATTCGCGCAGACTTCGCCTACCCGCGTGCAAGTGGTTTCGGCCAGCCTGCTTTCCACGTTGAGCGCCACACGCATCAACGAAGTGCGCTTCGGCTACAGCCGCTATCGCACGTCGTTCAGTTCGGTGGATGCGAATTTCGATCCGGCCAGCATCGGGCTGAACCTGGGAACGGGCAAGCTGGGCCTGCCGGAATTTGATTTCACCGGCATTGAGAACCTGGGAGCAACGGGCTACAGCGTGCCGCGCGGCCGCACCAGCGGGACTTATCAGATTCTCGACAACTTCACGTGGCTGCATGGAAAACACACGCTGAAGTTCGGCGGCGAGTACCGGCGGGCGAGCATTGAAAACTTCAATGACAACCTGGAGCGGGGGATTTTTCAATTCACGGCGGGAGTTGGGCTGAGCCCCGATCCGGTAGTGGATTCGCTCGCGGATTTCTATACGGGCGGCTCGCAGGACTTCAATTACTGCTGCTCGTATGTGTCGGTCGATACCGGGAACACGCAGCGAACGACGTACAACAACGGGTTCAGCTTCTTTGGGCAGGACGATTATCGTGTGGCTTCGAACTTCACCCTGAACTTTGGGCTGCGGTGGGAATATTTCGGCCCCTTGAGCGAGAAGAACAATCTGCTGTCCAACCTCGGCCAGGATGGGAATCTGGCGATGGTGGGAACGGATGGCCTGAATGGGCTTTACCATCGCGACCTGGGCGACTTCGCGCCGAGAATTGGTTTTGCGTGGAATGTGCGGAACACGGTGATCCGCGCCGGCTACGGCATTTATTACGACTACGTGCCGCAAGATTTGTTCATCGCGAATTACACCACTTCGGCGGGAGTCGCCACCAACCCGATCGGGCCGCAAGCCGTGCTGCCGATGAATTTCGATCCAACGGCATTTAATGGCACGAATCCAACGCCGAATTCGCCGATTCTGAGTGTAGCGACGAGCGGGCCGTATAACATCTTCGTCACTCCGCAGAATTTCCATTCGCCGTACACGCAGAACTGGAACTTAAACGTGCAGCAGAAGTTTGCGGAGAATGCGTCGGTGGAAGTGGGCTATGTGGGCAGCAAGGGCACCAAGTTAGTTCGGCTGACGGATCTGAATGAGCCGGACGCCAACGACAACCGCCCGAATTCGAATTACAGCGCGATTGACGAACTGACTCCCTCAAGCTCTTCGGTCTACCACGCGCTGCAGACGATCGTCCGGCTGCAGAACATGCATCGCCTGTCCGGGTTTGCGAGCTATGTGTACTCGAAGTCGATCGATGACGCTTCGGATGGAATTGATTTCGTTCCGGGCGCGGCCTTCCCGCAGGATCCGAGCAATCTGGCGGCGGAGCGCGGGCCCTCGAGCTTCGATACGCGCAACCGATTCACGGCGGCGCTCAACTATGAGTTACCCGTTTGGAAAGCCTTGCGGGCGGCCGGTCACGGCTGGCAGTTGAACGCGATTGTCGGAATTCAGAGTGGGCGGCCGATTCCGATTGCCAATTCCTACGATAACAGCGGACGCTACTATTTTAACCAGAGGCCCAATGTTGTTCCGGGGGTGAACCCGATTCTGTCGCACTGGAATCCGGCGACCGGATACTTGAATCCTCTGGCGTTCAGCCAGCCAGCCGACGGAACGTTCGGCGATCTGGGACGCAATGCGATTTATGGTCCGGGCTTCCGCAACTGGGACTTTTCGATCATCAAAGATACGCGGCTGGGCGAGCGGGTGACCTTGCAGCTGCGCGCGGAGTTTTTCAATCTGCTCAATCATCCGAATTTCGCTTTGCCCAACCACAACCTCACTCCGGGATACGACCAGTTCGGCAATCTGCAGTGCAGCCCCGCGCAACAGTGCTACGACGGCGTGATCACGCAAACCCCGGACGTGGCGCAGACCAATCCTGGTCTCGGAGGCGGAGGGCCGCGGGTGATTCAGGCGGGAGCGAAGTTCTTGTTCTAGCTGGATGGCAGTGCGGAAAGGATCGCTCGGCTTCGGTTCGAGCAAGCATCCTGGCTGCGGTTCCCGGGCCGATCGGCTTCGCCATCGCGGGACGGCCGAGGCGGCGGTCGCCACAGGAGACATTTTCCACATTGGGCGTTGCCACAGTAGTTGGGGGCTACGTTTGGCGCGCGATCCTTGGGAGTACTGCTCTTAGGAGTGCTTCGAAGGTGGTCTTCACACGTTCGCCGGTTTCCATGACTTCAGCGTGGGAGAGCGGCTGGTCGAGAATTCCGGCGGCCATGTTGGTCACGCACGAGATGGCCAGAACCTCCATACCCATGTGGCGGGTGGCGATCACTTCCGCGACGGTCGACATGCCGACCAGATCGGCGCCGATGCGGCGGAGGTATTCAATCTCGGCGGGAGTCTCGTAGCTCGGACCAAGCAGCCCGGCATACACGCCTTCGTGTTGCGGGATTTTCAGCTTCGCGGCTTCTTCGCGGGCAATCTGGCGATAGGCGCGAGAGTAGGCTTGCGACATGTCGGGAAAACGCACGCCAAAACGGTCGTCGTTTCGACCCACCAGCGGATTCGATCCCTGCAAATTGATGTGGTCGCGGATCACAACCAGCGCGCCTTGAGAATAACCGAGGTTGATGCCCCCGGCGGCGTTGGTGAGGACCACAGCTCGAATGCCCATGCGCCCGAAGACTCGGATGGGGAAGGTGACTTCCTGCGGAGAATATCCCTCATAAAGATGAACGCGGCCCTGCATGGCGGCGACCGCGATATCGCCTGCATTGCCCAGCACCATCTGGCCGGCGTGTCCGATCGCGGTGGATCGGGGAAACGCGGGAATTTCGGAGTAGGGAACGCGGGTGGCGTTGGTGAGAGAATCCGCGAAGGCGCCCAGGCCGGAGCCGAGCACCAGGCCGATCTTCGGGCGGAGTGCGGTGCGGGAGAGGATCAGTTGGGCGGCGGAGTCGGCAAGGGTGAAGTAGTCTGTCATTCGATTGGAAAGCGTCCCCTCAGCGGCTAAAGCCGCGAATCATTTCTTGTCCTCTTACAGCGCGGCTTGAAGCCGCGCCCCTTCAGAACAAAGTCGAACAGCATCCTTCAAAGCAAAGTTGAACAGCGCGTCTTCAAAGCGCAGTTCACAGTTCCTACAGGTCGTCATCGGACAGGTGGCGGCCGTGGCCGTTGCGATCCAGCCAATCATACAGAAATGTCTGGTAGAGATAAGAGGCAACGATCTCTTCGCCGAGTGCGTGATTGTCGGTGCAAACGAAGGGGAGACGAAGGCCGGTAAGCACGGCGATCAAGGATTGCGTGATGCGGTTGGGATTGGCGGCACGGTAGGGGTATTCCGACTTAATTTCGGTCAGCGATGACGTAACGACCAGCAGGCTGTGAGGACGCTCGGCCATGCGGCGAAGCCGGTTGACGAACACCGTGCGATTGGTGGTGAAGGAACAGATCAGGTCGGCGAGATCTTTGCGCTCGACGACGCAGGTGTCCTCCATGCCGGCGACAGAGTAGTCGCCGAGGCGCAGGGCGCGGTGTTCGATCTTGGCGAACCATCCTTTGAAGCGGCGGAAAGACAGGGGATTCTGTTCGCGGGTGTCGACAATGGCGACGGGCAAGGGGGTGCGGAGCTGCGTGCCTCCCCGATCAGCCACGACGGGCAGCATGGGATGCGGGACCGGCGCGGTCATCGTGGTCCAGGCCAACGGCGACGGAATCAGGGTGCGTTTGCGCGGCATGAGTGGGCTACCCCAGGAAGTGAAGCGGTCCCTTTGTTCAGTAGTTTAGTACGCGGAGAGGATTGAGTGGCAAGAACTACGCCGCCATCGCCCGAGGGCAGGCGTCGCGAAGGGCGGGGATGGGGCGGGAAGGTCAATGACGGGGAAATCCGCATCGACAATTGCTAATGGGAGCCCCTAGGCAAATGGGGCAATCGATCAGCGCACCTGAAAAGCTACGCTACTGTTCAACGTTGCGCTCGGCGTCGTAACGGTGATTGGACCTGTGGTCGCTCCATTTGAAACCGTGGCGCTAATCTCGGTCGCCGAGACTACACTGAACGTTGCCGCGGTGCCGTTGAAGCCGACTTCCGTTGCTCCCGTCAGATTCGTGCCTAGAATCGTGATCTTGTTTCCGACGAACCCTGAGTTTTCCACGAGCTTGATAAATGGACTCAGTCCCATCGATTCTTTGTAAACGATGCCATAGTAGCCCGTCGCATTGTCGACAGTCATTCCATAGAAATTTCCGTCAGTGGCCTGCGTCAGAGCATACAAGTTGGAGCGCCAGCTGGGAAAGTTGTGCAGCACCGTCAGAGCTCCAGTGGGGGTCAGCTTGAAAAGTGTTCCTCCGTCCATTCCTCCGCGATACGTTGTGGTTCCGTAGAAATTCCCGTCAGTGCCCTGAATGAGCGGTGCCCTCGGACCTGCTCCATCCGCGCAATTAGATTGGCTGCAAAAGTCATAAATTGTTGTCAGGGAACCCTTCAGTGTGATCGTAAAAACGCTTCCGTATTCGGCAACGTTCGACCCGTAGAGATCTCCGTCGCCGGCTTGCACTAATCCAGTAGAGCCGCCACCACACGAAGTAGGCGTACAAAAATCGTGAAGCGTGGTGAAGTAGCCGCTCGTGGTGGCCTGGATGATTTTGCCCACGCTAACGCCATACACGTAGCTATTCGTCGCCTGGATCGGGTCCCCGGGGACACCGGGGCAGTTGCCCTCGCAGGGGAAAAGTGTCAGCTTCCCGGTAGGAGTGATTTTGAATAACGAGGAAGTAGCCCCTACGCCCCAAAAATTGCCGTCCCTGCCTAGGATGATGGAGCCGGAAGAAACGTCGCTGCAGCCGCCGCCAAGTTCGCACCAGTTGTAAACGGCTGTGAACGAGCCCTTTGGTGTGATCTTGAAAAATGTTCCGTAGTTTGCGGACCCGCCTTTGCCGGTACTGCCGTACAGATTCCCATCTTCGCCCAGCACTAAGCCTGTAGAAGGATAACCCCCGTCAGCACAGTTGGTCTGCGAGCAGAAGTTATAGATCGTGGTTAGCGCGCCGGCGGTTGTGATTTTGAAAATCGTGCCCTCGTTTTGTGCTCCCCCACGAAAGGTGACCCCATAGAGGTTGCCGTCAAACCCTGGCACCAACGGACCAATCGGTTGAGATCCATTCGTGGTCCCGTTGAAAGAAAATATGGAGCGGAAAGACTGTCCTGAAGAAGGAATCGCCACTGCAACACAAAGCGCAAGCGTAGCTAAAATTCCCCGCCATGCTCCACAAGCCCGGCGTTCAGGTTGACCTTGGGTTAACAGGACGCAGGGTCCGACGATCCACTTTTCTGTTCGCATATTGTCTCCTGTCCTTGGGACTTGCCTAGGTCGGTTCGCCGGGCCAACGATTGATGCACTGCCTGCCCAGCTATTGAGGATGTAAGAAGCGACGGGCTGCTTCTGCGGACATAAACTATAAACCCCGCAAGGGGGGGGGGCGTCAAGGTGCATTGTTTTGCATATGGAAGACGCAATGCAGCGCAAGCGTGGGGTGATCTCTTGCACGACTCGCGTTTGCTGGAGGAGATCCCTCCGCCTGCTGGAGCAACCGCGGGCTTTCAGGATGACGCCGCGCAACCGGACTCAGAATTTCTTTTCGAACTCCACGAAGGCGGCTTCGAGCTTCCATTGTTCGCGGGCGCGTTCGCTGGCGGCGAGAAACTTTGCGCAGGCGGTGGAGGGCTTCTCCGACCCTAATGCGTCCGTCGCGCAGGATGTCACTGCGCGGAAGTTTCCTTTCGTCTCCGCCCACAGACTTTGCCCCGGCAGGAAACTGTGTTCGACGCTCTGGCGCGTCATGTGCTTCAGGTCCGCATAGGAGAGATGGAATCCCTGAACCGCGCGCAGGTATTCGTGCGTCATGTCAGAGCGGGCGACGCCTTCGTCATCGGAACAGATGGCCACCGGGACGCCGTACTTCATATAGACGGGAAGAGGATGGTCGTCGCCGCTGACGCCGAGGATCTGATCATTGGAGGTCAGATTGATTTCGACCAGCACATTGCGCGAGGCCATTTCTTTCAGCAGTCCGATGGAATCTTTTTCCAGCATGACGTCGACGCCGTGGCCGATGCGTTCGGCATGGCCGCGCTCGACGGAGGCGCGAATGTGGTACGAGAGATCCTCGGGCTTTACCAGGCCCGCCGCGATCTCTCCGGCATGCAGGCTGATGTGCACCTTGGGATAGACGCCGTGGAGGTAATCCAGCATGGCCATGTGCTCGTTGAAGTCGTGAGTGGGAACGTACCAGTCTTCCGGCATGACGAGGTTCAGACCGACGAAGTGCGGATCAGCGGAGGCGAGTTCGAAGCCGAGAAGAATCTGGGCGAACACGGCTTCCTGCGGAAGGCCGCGGAGCACCTGATAGAGGTAGCGGACGGTCACATTGCATCCTGGCTCGGCGCTGGGGGTTCCGCATTTCAGTTCGGAGTGGGCGCGAGCATCGTCTTCAGCGAGGGTTTGGCTGGTTGCGGTAGCGATTTCTTTCAGGCCACCGGACAGAAGTTTTTCGCGCAGCCTGGCGAAATCGGGGTCCCAGCCAAGTTTCATCCCCAGTTTGGCGGCAGCGCTTCCATCGGCGGTGTGCATGAACTCGATGTACTGCACATGCTCTTTGGCGGCGCGGTTGATCACGGTGGCAACGGCTTCGGCCACGTGATTGTTGGCCACAAGTTCGAATTTGTCGAAGGTGGCGAAGAAATGGTCGTGGCCGGACTCATCTCCAGGGCGCCAGTTGCGCATGGACCAGGCGTCGACGATCTGCCCGTAGAAGACGTGATCGTCGTAGGCACAGCGGATCGCGGGCTTCGGCGTGTAGTGCTCGCAGGAATCGCAGGGCGGGGCCAGCAGGCGAGAGGTTGTGCGGTCGACGCAGAAATTGTCGGAGGCGGCCCAATCGATCATGTCTTCGGCGTAGATCGCGCCGTCGAGGTGGTTGTGCAAGTCTCCGCCTTTGGGGACGTCGCGCAGGAAGGCGAGCAGCAGGGACGGCTGGTGCCGGATGGAGTCGAGATAGGCGGCGGTTTTCTGCTCGGGCGTTTGGGCGGCGGCCAGCGCGGTTACCAGGACGAGGAACACGGCGGACTTCAGGATCACGAACAGACCTCCGGAAATCAGGAAGGGAATTGTAATTCGCGGGCGGCCATTTGGACAGGCATGGAGAAAAGCGTTAACCACGGAGGGCACGGAGGTGCACGGAGGGAAAGCCAGCGAACTTTGCTTTCGTGATGCTTCGCGTCCTTCGTGGTTGAATTGCCTTCGCGCGCGGAACCGGGCGCCGATTCTGCTACATTAATTCGGAATGCCGCATGCAACGAAAACGACTCGCAGTTTTGCCAGCGACAATAATGCCGGGGTGCATCCGGAAGTGATTGAGGCGATCGCGCGGGCCAACCAGGGGCATGTGGTCGCGTACGGTGATGACGCATATACGCGCTCGGCACTCGCAAAATTCGAGGAGCACTTTGGCGGCGGGATCGAGGTTTTCTTTACCTTCAATGGAACCGGGGCCAACGTGCTCTCTCTGCAGGCGTTGAACCGTCCGTATCACGCGGTGCTATGCAGCGAGTACGCGCACATCTATACCGATGAATGCGGCGCGCCGGAAAAACATACGGGATGCAAGCTGATCCCGCTGCCGAACGAAGATGGCAAGATCACGGTCGACGGGGTGCGCCATGCGTATCACGGCATTGGCGATCAGCATCACGTGCAGGCGAGGGTCATCTCGATTACGCAATCCACCGAGATGGGGACGGTTTATCAGCCGGAGGAGATTCAGGCGCTGGCGGATTTTGCTCACGAGCATAATATGTTTCTGCACGTGGACGGGGCGCGCATCGCCAATGCTGCGGCCGCGTTGGGGCAGACTCTGCGCCAAGCCACGCGTGACCTCGGCGTCGATGTGCTTTCCTTCGGCGGAACGAAGAACGGCATCCTGGGCGGGGAAGCGGTGGTGTTTTTTAATCCGGCGCTGAGCGCGGATTTTCTTTACCTGCGCAAGCAGGGGATGCAACTCGCTTCGAAGATGCGGTTCATCGCAGTTCAATTCGAAGCTCTCCTGACGGGCGACTTATGGCGCCGCAGCGCCGAGCACGCTAACCGGATGGCGCGCTTGCTGGAAGCCGAGGTGCGAAAGATCCCGCAAGTTCGCGTGGTATGGAAGGTGGAGGCGAACGGCGTTTTCGCGCAGATTCCGCGGCCGGCGATCGAGAAGATCAAGCAGCGCTACTTCTTCTATCCGTGGATTGAGGAGCAGTGCATTGTGCGCTGGATGTGCTCCTTCGATACCAGCGAGGAAGACATCATGGATTTTGCGAAGTGCGTGGCCGAGGCCGTAAACGGTTGAGCGCAGAGGACCTAGCGGGCTATTGCTTTTTGCCCCGGGGTCTGACTTAATTGACGCAGTCCCGGCCGGATGTAGATCGTCCCAGCTTTGCTTGTCCAGGAGTGGTCGATGAATCGGAAGTGGGTTGGCGTTGTTTTGCTCGTTGCCGCAGCGTGTTCGCTGTCGAGTCTTTCCAGTTGCGGACGCAGCCAGCAGTTGGTGTCGATCCAGGTGCAGCCGACGGTGGAGACGGTTGGCGCCAGCAATATTCCCGTGATCCAGGACCAGGGATTCCAGGTGCAGCTGCGGGCGCTGGGAACCTACATTCATCCGCCTGTGACCAAAGACATTACAAGCCAGACGACTTGGAATTCGAATACTCCTCAGATGTTCACTGTCGATTCCACCGGTCTGCTGACAGCCACGGGAAATGCATGCGGGGCAACGCTGGTTTCGGCAACCGCAAACACGAACGACAGTTCCGGAGGCATATCTTCATCGGGAGCGGTTGTGACCGGTTACATGACTGCCAACGTGGTGTGCTTCAGTGGTACAGGACCGACGGTCACGGTTGATTTTGGCGGCACTGGTACTGGCACGATATCTAGTTCGCCGTCAGGTCTCGGCTGCTTTGCAACCCCGAGCACGTCTTGCACAGGAAGCTTTCCGACTGGATCCAGTGTCACCCTGACTGCCTCCCCGAACGGAACGTTCGGCGGGTGGGCGGGCTGCACCATTGATTCTGGGACGACGTGCACTCTGCAAGATCTAACCAATAACGTAACGGTGACGGCGACGTTCAACTGAGACGCCGACTCCTCCGAAAATTATTCGGACTCGAGCAGTTTGCCGAGCGTGGGTTTGTGCTTCTCCGGCTTCTTCTTTTTCTCGACGACAATTTGTCCGGCCGGAGGCGCGCCGACGCGCTCGCGGGCCAATTCCTTCACCGCGGTGACGGCGCGAAAGCGCTTCGCTTTTTTCTTTTTGGCCACGCCGATCCCCTGGTTCCCGATTTGTTCAAAGGCTTCGACCGAGTGTAACCCGAGCAGCCGGTCGCGGGGTTTACGAGTCGTGCGACGGGCGAAATGTGCAATAATTCATCCTTGGGACGCATGATTTGCGATGCCCAGACCCTATGGACGAACGCGATTTTTTTGACGAGAAGCAGGAAAAGAAGCCCGCATCCCTGAATTGTCCCCACTGTCATCAGGCGGCGGAATATGAAGTTACCTGGGTAGTTCGCACCAAGAAGCGGCAGCTTTCTGGCCGAGCGGATGAGCGCGACCGGGCCCGTTTCGCGAAGTTCCGGTCGTACATGGTGCGCAAGGACGACATGATGGCCTGCAAGAATATGCGGTGCCGCAAACGGTTCGAGTTGACCGGGCAGTCGACTGTGATCACAGAGTAGCCGGGGGCTAAAGCCCCCTGAATTAAGGGTTGCTGACGCGGCCCTGAAGGGCCGCTCTTCCACGATCTGGACTCGGCCGTGGTTTTCGCTCGGGCTTATCTTCGCGAGACTCACACCTACTTCATCAGACCTGCTTCGTGTGCAAATTCCTGATCCTGGATTGCGGGCAAGCCTTCCAAGCCGGAGGCCGCCGCTTCGCGCTGGGCGAAGGAGATCATTTCCTGCTCGCGCTCGGGTGGCAGTGGGTGACGCTCGTAGGACGCCACCAATTCCTCCACTCGCCGACGGGCGCGATGCAGAATGCTGGGCGTGGCCCCGTCCATGTCGGGCAGGCCGCGGTCGATCACATTGGACGGGAAGTGCTGCTCTTTGCGGAAGAGTGAGCGCGTTTCCTTCAGTTTGAGGAAATCTCCCTGCAGCCCGGTTTGCGCGAACATAGCCACGGCCAGCGAGTCTCCGCGGGGCTCGACGCCCTCGATCAGGCGCTGGGCCGAGGCAATGGCTTCCGCGTCGATGACCAGTTTTTCGATGCTGTGGCAGGCCAGAAAATCGAGCATGCCCGCCCCGGAAATCATATTGATGCCGGCGAGTGCGCCGAGCACGCACGACATACCGCTTTCCATTTCTACCTGCGCGTCGATCACGCGGCCGTCGCCGGCAACCATGTAGGCGTGAGTGGGCAGACCAAGATATTTTCCGACTTGCGTGCAACCCACATCGAGCATGGCAGTTTCGATGGCGCCCATGGGAGTCTTTCCCGTGCGCATGTCGAAGATGGCGGGCGCGCCTCCCCAGACGATGGGAGCTCCGGGATGCGCCAGTTGGTGAATCGTGATTCCGCTGATGCATTCGGCGGCGTGCTGCACGATGGAGCCGGCCAGCGTCACCGGAGCGGTGGCTCCGGCGAGAGGCATGCTTACGATTTCCGCGGGAACTCCGGCGCGCGCCAGGTCGACCAGATTCTGCGAGGCGAATTCCGACCAGTTCAGCGGCGGGGATGGGCAGACGTCAAAGATGGCGCGCGGGTGCTGCCGAAGGGCGGCCGATCCGCCACTCTCAATGGCAAGCAGTTCCAGCAGCGTGTGCAAGCTTTCGGCAGAGAAGGCGCCGGTGACGACTGGCTTTTCCGAATACCAGAGCACGAGCAGCAGGCGGTACCAGTCGCCGATCTCCTGGGGCACGTCGTTGCAGACCATCGCGGTTGACTGCGCGGCGAATTGTGGCAGCATCTCGGCGACCTGCACGAGCCGCACCAGATCGGCCGACATGGCGGGACGAGCCTGCTCGGTCTCCGGGTCGAGAATGTTCAGGCACGAGGAACCGGGGTCGAAATGAACGTCGTTGCCACCGTAGTGCACTGCTGGTTTTCCCATGCGGTCGTAGAGGCAGAATCCGCGCGGGGCGAGATCGAGGAGACGACGGGCGAGCGCTTCAGGGATGTGGGCGACGCCGTCTTTCACCGTGATGCCGGCGCCGCGCAGCAGGTCGACGACGTAGGGAGCGACGCGGACGCCGGGGACATCGATCAGCTGAAAGGCCTCGTCGAGGATGCGTTCGATGAGCGGCTTGTCGAGCAGTTCAAATTTCGGTCTCATGTTTTTGACCCAATGTTTGTCATTCCGAGCCTTGCGAGGAATCCATAATCCCTAAACATCTGTTCGCCATAGGGGTTCTTCGACTGAGATGGCCCTGCGCTTTGCGCACGGCCATCTCCGCTCAGAGTGACAGCAATAAAAAAGTTAAGTGTGAAGCGGCATAACTGCTTGCAGCTTCTGCTGCATCAACTCCTGGGCTAGCGCGACGGCGCTCATGGCGTCTTTGGCGTAACCGTCGGCGCCGATTTCTTCGGCCCAGCGGCGGGTGACGGGAGCTCCTCCGACCATGATTTTCACTTGCGAACGCAGGCCTGATTTCTCCAGCGCTTCGACCACGGTTTTCTGATTGCGCATGGTCGTGGTCAGCAGCGCGGAGACGCCCACAATGTCGGCGTTGAACTCGCGCACTTTGGCGGCGAATTTCTCGCCCGAGACGTCGACTCCGAGATCGTGCACACGGAAGCCATGCGCGGTCAGCAGCGTTCCGACCAGAATTTTTCCAATCTCGTGGATATCGCCCTTGGTCGTGCCCAGCACGACCACGCCGGCCATGGGACGCTCGGTGCCGAGCTTCTTGAGTTCCGGATCGAGCACAGCCATGGCGGCGCGCATGGCCTCAGCGGAAGCCATCATGTCGGGGAGAAACATCTGGCCCCTGGCGAAGGCCTCGCCCACGTCATGCATGCCGGGGACGAATCCGTCGTTGATGGCGTCGATGGGCGCGGTCCCGGCTGAGATGGCTTGTTGCGCCAGTGTGGAGGCGGTGTCGGGCGCGCCGTCGATGATGCTCTGGCGCATGGCGGAGAAGTTGGTGTCGGGCATAAAGTGCTCTCGCCATGCTGACGGAGGGCGGAGGGTGGGGTCTGTGATTGGAATCACAGCGGCCAACTTTGTCGTGCCTGCCTTGTCATCCTGAGCGAAGTGAAAGAACTATGCAGTCCCCGCCAGTTGCATAGGTTCCTTCGGCTGCGCTCAGGGCAGGCTCTTCGCGGCAAAGAACGTCGCTCAGGATGACAAGACTTGAAGTGAGCGCGGAAGGGGATGGCCTCGGGGTGAACTGAAAAGTGCCGAGCAACGGCCAACGAGTGATTACCAATGTATCGCCCAGAGGGTGCCGGTCTCCCAGAGCGCATCTATAATCCGACTTCATGCAGCTGAGAGTTCAAATCATTAGGTATGTAGAGGACTATTTCCCAGGCATCGTAGAGTGCGAACTTGTCGATGCGGCAGGTCGCCTCCATACCTTTGTTGAAAAGGGCCCGGTCGTCAGCGATGAATGGCCCGGTCCAGAAGATTCTTATCCGAAGGGTGGCGTTATCCGGTGCGAGATCCTGGAACAATGGTATGACCAGGATGGTCGCGATCTCGTCCGTGTGACCACAGAACAACCTGATCACGTCGAGACTAAGGAGGGTAATAAGGAGTTTATTGTGCTGTCGTCCCAAGTTGTTTCTGCCGAGGCTACAATCGCCGAAGTGGAAGGGAAGGCCAAAGCTTTTGAAGACCAGGCCGGGTCGGACCCGGGTCGAGCCGATGCCCTATTGCGCAAAGCCGCAAGCTACCGCGAATGGATAGCGGGCCTCAAGCGCGGCCACTGGAGATCCTGAAGGAGGCCCGCTGCGCAAGAACTCATCATCCCCTCAGCATGCGCCATCTGTTTCCCTCCACTGCTCGCGCTCATTTATACTGACCAGTTTTGCCGTGGCTGGTTGAGGCTGCGGGTGAAGGAGTCATACCTTTGAAAATTCTGGTTTGCATGAAGCAGGTGCCGCAGAAAGATGCACCGCTCAAGCTCAATGAAACCGGCGCGTGGATCCGGGAAGATGTTTCGTACGAGGTCAACGAGCCGGACGCTTACGCTCTCGAAGAGGCGCTCCGCCAGCGGGAAAAGCATAAGGGCGAGGTGGTAGTGATCACGAGCGGTCCGGCGCGGGCGCAGCAGGTGTTGCGCGAGGCGCTGGCCAAGGGCGCGGATCGTGCGATTCATCTGGAAGACGACAAGTTCGTCGGGCTCGACGCCTTCAACACGGCGAAGGCCTTTGCGGCGGCGATTAAAGACGAACAGTTCGACCTGATCTTTACCGGGTTGCAGTCCGATGACTATGGATACGCGCAAACAGGAGTGATCCTGGCGGAGTTGCTGGGCTGGCCGCACGCGACCATCATCATGCAGATCGAAAAGACCGATTCCGGGATCCGCGTGAAGCGCGAGCTCGAAGCCGGGTTCTTCCAATTTGTCGACATGCCGACTCCGGCGGTGTTGACCATTCAGTCGGGCATCAACAAGCTGCGCTACGCCACCCTGATCGGCATCAAGCAGGCGAAGAACAAGCCGCTGCGGAAAGTGGCGTTGGCCGAGGTGCAGTCGGCGATTGGCGAGAATCTGCAGAAGATCGAAAAGCTGTACGTTCCGCAGAAGACCAAGAAGACCGAGCACATCGAAGGACCAGCAGGGGAGATTGCGAAGAAGCTGGTGGATAAGTTGAGGAATGAGCTGAGAGTTCTGTAGGGGTGGCGCGGGCACTCTTGCCCGCGTGCCGGGCTTCGCTCGGCGGACAGCCGAGGGCGGTTGTCTTCATATGAAACCTGCCGGGGCTGGTTTTACTGAGATTAGGAACAGGGAACTGAGAATTTCATCATGGCTGATACGATCCTCGTCGTTGTCGAACAGCGCGAAGGGAAACTGAATCGCGTTTCGTGGGAAACCATTACGGCCGGGCAGGCCATTGCCGCTGCAACCGGCTGGGTTCTGGAAGCGGCCGTCGTCGGCGGAAGCGTCGCATCTTTCGCCGCTGAGATCGCGGCGAAGAAAGTGGCGAAGGTCTATGCCGTCGAGTCGCCGAGGCTCGAGCCTTACACTCCCGACGCGTTTGCCGCAGCGCTGAAGCAATTTCTCGACACGCGAAACAGCCCAAACTGGTGCTGATGCCGCACACGTATCAGGTGCGCGATTTTGTTCCCAAGCTGGCGACGGCGATGGGGCGCACCGTCATCAGCGACTGCATTGGCTTCAAGCAGGAAAGCGGCAACCTGGTATTTACGCGGCAGATGTTTCAGGGGAAGTTCGCCGCCGCCGTGAGCTTCACCAGCGAGGCTCCATGGTTCGCGACCTTCCAGAACGGCGCGTTTCGCGGAGACAAGGCAGAGGCGGGGGCGAGCGCGGCCCCGGTCGAAACGGTGAAGGTCGAGATTGCGGATGGCGTAGTGCGCACCAAGCCGCAGGAAGTTTTCAAAGAAGCGAAGCAGGCGGTCGATCTGACGCAGGCGGAGATCATCGTGGCGGTGGGCCGCGGCATCAAAGAGCAAAAGAATATCGAGCTCGCCAAGCAACTGGCCGAAGCGCTGGGCGGTGATCTGGCGGCGTCACGTCCGATCTGTGATTCGGGCTGGCTCCCGATGGATCGCCAGATTGGATCTTCGGGACAGACAGTTGCGCCGAAGCTGTATCTCGCGTTGGGGATCAGCGGCGCGATTCAGCACATTGTGGGGATGAAAGGATCACGAACGATCATCGCGGTGAATAAAGATTCAGAGGCTCCGATCTTCGAGATTGCCGACTATGCGATTGTGGGCAACCTGTTCGACATCGTTCCGCCACTGATTGAAGAAGTGAAGAAGGCGAAGGCGGGAAGCTAACTTCTTCGCCGCGGATGCACGCGGATAAAGGCGGATCGAAACTCAGAATTTGAGCCGTTATTTGATCTGCGTTCATCCGCGTGAATCCGCGGCAATGAAGTTGGTGGCCCGGGAACAGAATGATCGTTTTTCGCAAACCGATCGAAGGCGTTGAGCGGCCGCAGATGCCGGCCGATGTGGTCATCGTCGGCGGTGGGCCTGCCGGCATGGCGTGTGCTCTGCGGCTGGCGCAGTTGATTGACGCGCACAACGCGGCCCATCCGGATTCGCAGCTCAGCAAAGAAAATATTTACGTTCTCGAGAAGGCGCGCGAGATTGGTCAGCATTGCCTTTCCGGCGCGCTGCTCGATCCCCGGTCGATGCTTGAGTTGTTGCCGGATTTCGAAAAAGAAGCGCCTCTCGACGCTAAGGTGACGAAAGAGGCCGTTTATTTTTTCACCGAGAAGGGCAAGTTCAAGTTTCCCATCACGCCGCCATTTCTGCGCGACCACGGAAACTACGTCATCTCGCTGAACCGCTTTGTGAAGTGGCTGGGCAGCAAGGTCGAAGAGACCGGCATCACCGTCTTCACCGGGTTCGCTGGATCGGAACTGCTTTTCGAGGGCGACCGCGTGACCGGCGTGCGCACTGACGACAAGGGCGTCGACAAAGAGGGTCATCCCAAATCCAACTTCGAGCCGGGATACGATCTGCAGGCGAAGGTTGTCATTCTCGCCGAAGGTCCGCGCGGGTCGCTGACCAAGCAGCTCATCGAGAAATTTGATCTTGCGAAGGATGCCAACCCGCAGACCTACGGAGTAGGGATTAAGGAACTGTGGGAAGTGCCGGCGGGGCGCATTGCGGCGGGCGAGGTGATCTACACCATGGGCTGGCCGCTGACGACAAAAGAATATGGCGGCGCGTGGATTTACGGTTCAAAGGACAATGTCGTGTCGCTCGGCTTCGTGACCGGGCTCGACTATGCCGATCCGCGGATCGATCCGCAGCGTGTATTGCAGCAGTTTAAGCGGCATCCGTTTGTCGCCCAGCTGCTCGAAGGCGGAAAGATGATCCGCTACGGGGCGAAGTCGATGCCGTATGGCGGCTGGTGGGCGATTCCGCCGGTTGCGGGTAATGGTTGGATGATCCTTGGCGACTCGGCTGGATTCCTGAATTCGGCACGGCTGAAGGGAATTCACCTGGCAATCAAGAGCGGAATGCTGGCGGCGGAAACGGCCTACCACGCGCTGATGAAGAATGATTCCTCGGCGGCGACGCTCAGCGATTTTCAGAAGAAAGTCGAATCAAGCTGGATTAAGGAAGAGTTGTGGAAGGTGCGCAACCTGCATCAGGGATTCGAGCACGGCATGTATGCGGGCATGTTCCACACTGGTCTGCAGATGATCACTGGCGGGCGCGGCCTGCGCAACCGTTATCCTGCGAAGGCCGGCTATGAGCACATGCGCAAATTGTCGGAGTTGCCCGCCGACGGGGGCGCGGAAGCCAACCTCATCGGACCGGCCAAAGGCGACGGCAAGCTCGCGTTCGACAAGCTGACCGACCTCTATCATTCCGGAACGAAGCACGAAGAAGATCAGCCGGCGCATCTGGTCATTCACGACACGAACATTTGCAACACGCGCTGCGTGAAGGAATTCGGCAGCCCCTGCCAGAATTTCTGTCCGGCGAACGTCTACGAGATGGTGGACGACGCGACGCAGCCCAACGGGAAGCGCATCAGCTTGAATCCATCGAACTGCGTGCACTGCAAGACCTGCGATATTGCTGATCCGTACCAGATCATTACGTGGGTGCCACCGGAAGGTGGCGGCGGGCCGAACTACGACGGGATGTGAGCTGCGATGCTCGTGTGGGGACGGGCGCCTTCGCCGGTCCAGCCAAGCGCAGCCGGGCGCATGCTGTCCTGAAAAACTTCTTCGCCGCGGATTCACGCGGATCAAAACTGGGGTTCCCCCTTCTCGCAAAGTCGGCGAGAAGGGGGGCACCGAGGTCCGTTTTCATCTTTCCTTGCCGCGTTATTGATGAACCGACGCGACCAGTTTGTGGACTACGTCTTCATCAGTGAGTTGCTCGTAGGCATGTTCGCCGTGGAGCGACTCGTCGAGCCCGATCTCCTCCGATTGTGAGCTGACCTTTACCGGGGTGAAGGCATCAATGATGCGCAGCATGCCGTAGGTGAAGGCGAACGCCCAGACTGACGAGAACACCACGGCGGTTACTTGCTTCACCAGGAAGATCGGGTCGCCGTAGAGCAATCCGTTGGCGCCTTCGGGATTGAATTGCTTGTTGGCGAAGATTCCCAGCATGACAATGCCGAGAAATCCTCCAACGCCGTGAACGCCCCAAACGTCGAGCGCGTCGTCCCACTGCAGCTTGTTTTTCATTTCAACGGCGTAGTAGCAAACCACGCCGGAGACGACACCGATGATCACTGCCGTGGTCGGAGAAACATAGCCCGCGGCCGGAGTGACGGTGGCGAGCCCGGCGACCGCGCCGGTGAGTAATCCAAGCAGCTTGGGCTTCTTTTCGTTGAGCCAAGCTACCAGCAGCCAGGTAACCGCCGCGAAGGACGCGGCGACGTCAGTGTTCAGGAAGGCCGTTGCGGTGACGGAATCCACGCGCATTTCGCTGCCGGCGTTGAAGCCGTACCAGCCAAACCAAAGCAGGCCTGTGCCCAGTGCGACCAGCGGAATACTGTGCGGGCCGCGGTCCTGCACTCGGCGCTTGCCCACAAAGATGACGGAAGCCAGTGCCGCAATGCCGGCAATGTTGTGGACCACAATGCCGCCTGCGAAGTCTTTCACGCCCCACTGCTGTAGAAATCCTCCGCCCCACACCATGTGCACGAATGGGAAGTAAACGAAGGTGAGCCATCCGGTCAGGAACAGCATGTATGCCTTGAAGGTGACTCGGTTGGTGAAAGCTCCAGAGATGAGAGCGGGCGTGATGATGGCGAACATCATTTGATATGCGATGAAAACGAATGCCGGAATGGTTTCGTTCGGCGACGGCGTGCCAAGACCAATGCCGTGCAGGAAGGCGTAATGAAAGTTGCCGATGACTCCATGCCAGTCGCCGCTGAAGCACAGAGAATAGCCATAGGCGTACCAGATAACGGTGGTCCAGCCCATGGAGACGAAGCTTTGAATCATGATGGCCAATACGTTCTTGCGGCCCACCAGGCCGCCATAAAAGAACGCGAGTCCGGGTGTCATAAGCATGACGAGGCTGGTGCATAGAATCATGAAACCGGTATTGCCGGTGTCGAGATGGAGCATGCGATCCTCCGACCGAGATGTATGAAGAATTAGCTCGCGGATGGCGAGCAGGGGTCCGAACTGCTACTTCCGCGCCGGTTGGAGGGCCCCTGAGACCCAGGCAGCGCGGAAAGCGCCTATTACAGTCAGAGGCTGAACCAGAGCGGAGGGAAGGTCAGTGAGGTATGTCACGGAAGGCTGTGACGGGGGACACGCGAGAAAACCTTTCCGCCACGGATTTACGCGGATTTTCGGGATCAAAAAAACGGGAGGTCCCACTTCTCGCAAGATCGGCGAGAAGTGGGCTCCCCATGCGAGGTCACTTAGGGAATCTTAAACTCGACGTTGCTGTCGAGGGTCGTGCCGGCCAAAGCGGTTACCGTCAACCTGCCGCTGGTCGCCCCGGTGGGCACGGTCGCAGTGATTTCCGAACTCGAAACAACTCTGAAGGTGGCTGCGGTGCCGTTAAAGCTGACGGCGGTTGCTCCCTTCAGATTAGTGCCGAGGATAGTCACCTTCGATCCGACCTTGCCAGAAGTGGGGATCGTCTCGACGAATGGTGCCAATCCGGTCGCGAGACTGAAGAACGTGCCGTAGCTACCGTTCTTGCCTCCGGACCAGGTGGTCCCGTAGAAGCTGCCGTTAGTGTGTAACAAAAGGGCGCCAGTCGGATTTGCTCCAGCGGTACTGGTACCGGGAAAGGTGTGCAACGTGGTCAATTGGCCGGCCGGGGTGATCTTGAAGATTGTGCCCGCTGCGCTGTTCACACCGCCATTGTAGGTGACTCCGTAGAAGTTTCCGTCCGTGGCCAAGATCAGGGTCTGTGGATCCTTGCCATCGGCGCAAGCAGTCTGCAGGCAGAAGGTATACAAGGAAGTGTTCGCTCCCGTGGGAGTCATCTCATATACTGTGCCGGAACCCATGTTGATCCCCCCTCCACCAGCAGAAGTCGTACCGTAGAAATTTCCGCTGGCAACTTGAACTGGTGCGGAGTTGGGATAGAACCCTTCGGGTTGGCAGAACATGAAGAGTGAGGTGACCGTTCCGGAGGGAGTGAGTTGGAAGAAGGTTCCGCCGCCGCTATAAGGGGAGCAGCCGCCTTCGGGTCCCCCGCCGTAGGCGGTCCCATAGAAATTTCCGTCGGTCGCCTGGGTCAACCCACTACTCAATCCATCTCCTTCGCTGCACGTGTTGCCCAGTCCACAAAAGCTGTGCAGGCTGGTGAAGGTACCGCTGGGAGTGATTTCAAACGCAGTGCCCGCGCTCTCGGCACCGCCGACATAGGTGGTGCCGTAGAAGTTGCCGTTGGTAGCCAGAATGAGCCCAGCCTCGGGATATGCCCCGTCCGTCTGGTTGAAACTGTGCAGGGTGGTCAGTTTGCCGGCGGCGGTGATTTCGAATACGGTGCCATAGCCGTAGGCCCCGCCTGTATTGGTCACGCCGTAGAAGTTCCCGTTGGGGGCCAGCAATAATCCACCTTCCGGTTGAGTGCCATCTGCGCACGATGCCAGTGAACAAAAGTTGTAGATGGTGGTAAGTTTGCCTCCACCCGAGGCGATTCTAAAAATCGTCCCATAGTTGCCCGGTCCGCCGTAGAACGTGGTTCCGTAGAGGTCTCCGTTCACACCCTGCACCAGGGCCGTATTCGGGTTCTGGCCGTCGGTGCAATATCCGCCGCTGCTCGCACTGCAGAAGCTGTGGAGGATCTTGAAAGTTTGCGCCGGTGAGGAGACGGTGGCCGCGGCTACCAGCAACATCAGCAACAGAGCTGCACGCAAGACTGCGGTCCTCTTTCGAAAGTTAGTTTGCGCGCCGGGCGCAGCGATAGGCATAACTTCTTGGGAACGGATCCAAGACATGGCAAGGCTCTCCTAGGGTGAGTCGAGTTTTGACAAATTGTGCTTCTGAGTGCGATGAATCGAACGGCGTTACTGCTACGTCGGGGGAGATGTGTACTCGAATCGTTGCCGGACAGCCCCAAGATGAATAGCTCAGCAGATTCGTAGTCGGACGATGGTACGCACGGATCGCGCGCTGGTCAAGGGACTTGGAGAAGGGCTTGGCAGGCTAGCTTGGCGGCTGAGCACTCGAACGGTCGCAGTGATGGCTTTATCAGATTACAATTTCGGAGTGAGAGATCGGACGAACTCTCGATGAGAGCAAAACACCTGATCGGGGCGATTCTGCTGGCATGTTCCGCCTTCGCGCAACAGCCTGCCATGCCCAGCGCACCCATCCCTTCAACCGGCTTCCCTGGAATCGACGAATACCGCGCCTCGCGGATTGCTATTTACACCGACGACTTCGGGCAGTTGGCGCGGTATCGGCAAGAAGATGCCGCGCTCGCTGCGCCGGCGAAAGGCGAGAATCGCGTCGTTTTCCTGGGCGACTCGATCACCGACTACTGGAAGCTCGCGGACTATTTCCCGAGCAAGCCTTACCTCAACCGTGGGGTCGATGGGCAGTCGACGCCCGAAATGCTCGTACGCTTTCGCCAGGATGTGATCGATCTGCATCCCAAGGTGCTGGTGGTGCTGGCGGGGACTAACGACGTGGCCGGTGTCACGGGCCCCGCGCGCGATGAAGACATCGAGTCCAACTACACGTCCATGGCGGAGTTGGCTCGAATGCATGGCATTCGCGTCGTGTTTGCGTCGCTGCTTCCGGTAAACAATTATTCAGAGGATGCAAACGAGTCGTTCGCGCTGCGCCCGCGCGAGAGAATTCTGGCGCTGAATCGCTGGCTCAAGGATTACTGTGCGACCAACGGACTCGTCTATCTCGATTATTTTTCGGCCGTGGTCGACGACAAGGGAATGCTGAGGCGGGAGCTCTCCCAGGATGGGCTGCATCCGAATGTAGCTGGGTATAAGATCATGGCACCGCTTGCGGGAAAAGCAATTGCGCGCGCACTGGAGACAAAAAAGCACTGATATGAAAACAAAATCTGATTGGCGGAAGCTCGCGGCAATCTTCCTGGTTTGCGTGATCGCTGGCACGGTAGCCGTTTCTGTGCTGGCCCAACAATCGGCTCAACAGGCTGCGCCCGCGCCGGCCATTCCGACCACCGGATTCAAAGGGCTGGATGAGTACCGAGCGCGGCGGATCGCCGTTTTTACCGACGATTACGGGCAACTGGCACGGTATCGCGACGCCAATGCGGCGCTGGCGGCTCCGGCGGCGGGGGAGAATCGCGTTGTCTTCTTCGGCGACTCGATCACCGACATCTGGAAGCTGGCGGACTCTTTTCCCGGCAAGCCGTACGTCAATCGCGGCATTGGCGGGCAGACGACGTCGCAGATGCTGGTGCGCTTTCGTCAGGATGTGATCGATCTGCACCCCAAGGTCGTCGTCATCCTGGCGGGTACGAACGACATCGCCGGCAACACAGGGCCCATCCGCAACGAGGACATCGAGGAAAACCTGGCCTCAATCGCGGACTTGGCGCATGCCAATGCGATCGCCGTGGTATTTTCGTCGGTGCTGCCGGTGCACAACTACACGGAGAAGTCGAAAGACTTCTTTGCACAGCGGTCGCAGTCGAGAATTCTGGACCTGAACACGTGGCTCAAGGATTATTCCTCGAAGAACAAGATCGTATATCTCGACTACTTCTCGGCGATGGTCGACAGCAAAGGAATGATGAAACAGGAATTGGCTGATGACGGCCTGCATCCAAACGCGGCAGGATTCAAGATCATGGCCCCGCTGGCCGAGGCTGCGATTGCGAAGGCGATGAAGTAGTCGCGAGCCGCCGCGAAGCGCAGAGTACAATCGCGCTCATGCGAGCTTGGCTGGTTGCGGGTACATGGCTGGTTTTCTCTTCTGCGCTATTCGGCCAGGCGGAGTGGCCGCATCCCAATTGGAGGAAGGTCGAAGCCGTCGATTGCCGCAGTTCTGCCAACGCCAAGAGTTCCATCGAAAAAACTGTCGGAAAATTCAGAGTGCAGATCGAAAGCGTGCCTAACACCGATGGCGACGGCTTTCGCTGCCGGGCCAGTTTGATTATGCCTGCGGGACAAAGGACCCATCTGATCGACGATGCCATGGTGGCGATTCACCAGGGTACGGGCGAGGACTTATTTGGCGATGGCCATCTCAGCCTGGTGCTGGAGGGCTTCTCGGGCGGCGCGCACTGTTGCTACACGTATCGCATCATCGATCTGACAAATCCGCCCGTCGTGCTGCCGCCAATCGAGAATGAAACGCCTTTTTACTTCTTCAAGGACAAGGCGAGCGGCCGGTTCCGCATCCTGACTAGCGACGGAGGGTTCGATTATTTTGACAATCTCTGTCACGCCTGCGTGCACCTGCCTTCCGTCGTGCTTCGCCTCGATGCTGAAGGCCTGCATGATGTGAGTCCGCAGTTCGTCGAACAATATGACACGGAAATTGCCGCGGCCCGCGCCCGCATCCCGCAAGGCGATATCGGTAAATTTCAAATGGCGGACTTCCAGGACGCCAAGCCCGTGGTCCTCGAAATCGTACTTTCGTACCTCTACAGCGGGCGCGAAGCCGAGGCCTGGCAGGCGCTGGAGGAGATGTGGCCCGAGGGGGACCGTGCGCGGATCAAGACGCTGATCATCAACACCAGGGCGGCGGGCATTCTGCCGAAGCTGACAAAAACCACACCCTAAGGATCGGCATCTATAATAGGAACGAGTTTCCGACCGCCTTGGCCTGTGGCATACCGGAGGCTGCGGCGGCGAGGGACAGGGATTCCGCGGGCGAGAGCGCCCGCGCCACACCCTCTCCCGAGGGTGCTGGTGGAAACGCCCGCGCCTCCCGCGCTCCTCGAGGAGCGCATTGGAAAGGAGACAGCCGCCGGATCGTCCCGTCTGTTTGTTTTCTTTTCTTTTCTGAGTACCGACCGACGACCAATGCTTCTCCACGACAAATTCGGGCGTCGCATCTCGGACCTGCGGATCTCCATCACCGACCGCTGTAACTACAAGTGTGTCTACTGCCGGACGGGGAACGAAGGAGCGCTCTACGGGGACTTGCCATTTGCGGATTATCTGCGGATGGCGCGCGTGCTGGTGGGAATGGGCATCACAAAGGTTCGGCTGACTGGCGGCGAGCCATTATTGCGCAACGGGGTCGTCGATTTTGTGCGGGAACTGGCGAAGCTGCGGCCTCCGGGGCTAAAGCCCGTTCTTGGGGAGGGCCCTGAACGCGCGGCTAAAGCCGCGCTCTTCCACGACTCGACTATCGCCGAGCCCTTCGGCAATTCTGAGCTCCTCGACATTGCGCTGACCACCAACGGCCACCTGCTCGCGGACATGGCGCAGCCCTTGAAAGATGCGGGGCTGAATCGCGTGACAGTGTCAATGGACGCGGTCGATCCGGACCGTTTTGCCCGCATCACGCGCGTGCCCAATGGATACGATCACGTGCTGGCGGGAATCCGCGCGGCGCGGCGAGCCGGGTTGTGGCCGCTGAAAGTCAATTGCGTGCTGATGCGCGGTTTTAACGAGGACCAGATCATTCCTTTCGGAATGTTCGCGCGCGAAGAGGGCGTGACCGTGCGCTTCATCGAATTTATGCCGCTCGAAGAAGGCCGGACATGGGAGCCCTCGACCGTGGTGACGCTCGACGAAATTCTGGCGCGCATGGCCGAGTACCGGCCACTGGTCGAGATTCCACACGGGCGTTCCGAGACGGCGCGGCGCTATCGCTTTGAAGATGGCTTGGGAGAAATTGGAATCATCGCTCCGGTGTCGCATCCGTTCTGCGGACACTGCAGCCGGATTCGCATCACGTCAGACGGCAAGATTCGCACCTGCCTGTTTTCCGTGTGGGACCATGATCTGCACGCGCAAATGCGCGGCGGAGCCAGCGACGCGGAGTTGGAAGAATTTATCCGCGGTGTCGTCGCGAAGAAAGAAGAGCGGCATCATATTGGTGAGCCGGACTTTGTGCCGGCGTCGCGGACGATGGTGCATATTGGCGGGTAAGCCGGCGCGAAGTTCGATGCCCGGGCAGATGAGCGTATGAGATTGGGCCGCGTCTTAGTTCTGTTTCTTTTCCTCGCCCTTGCCGCGGGCGCTTTGCACGCGCAACAGGAGGAACGGAACTCTTCGACCCTGACGGTGCGCTCCAACCTGGTGATGGTTCCGGCGCTGGTGACGACGAAAGAAGGGAAAGTCGTTTTTGAACTCTCGGCAGACGACTTCCTGCTCACCGACAACGGCGTTCCGCAGCATCTGACCCTCGATCAAGATACGGATTCCCAGCCCGTAGCCCTGGCAGTCGCGGTCGAAATTGGCGGCGCCGGGGTCAACCACTTCCCCGACTATCAACGGCTCGATTCGATTTTCGAGGCGTTGATGGGCAACGTCGAGCACCAGGTAGCCGTCATCGGCTTCGATAGTGCGCCGCATCTTTTGCTGCCGTTTACAGCGAACACTGAGGATGCTTCGCAGCAACTCGCCAACCTGCACCCCGGCGATCGTGGAGCGGCAATCCTGGATGGAGTGGCATTCGCAATCGCGCGGCTGAGGGAACTGCCTCCGCGCTATCGCCGTGCGATTCTGTTACTCAGCGAAACCATCGACCAGGGCAGCGTGACCACCACGACCGAGGCGCTTCGACTCATCAGCGACACGAACACCACGATGTACAGTTTTGGATTTTCCAGCACACGTTCGGCAGTCGGTCATGAAGCTTCGAAGCTTAACAACTCCCAACCGGGCCCCGCGCATGGCTGCTTCAGCAAAGAAGGAGCGGATGCCGAGTACGAAGGCCATTACAGCAAGCAGGTTCTGGACTGCATCAGCCAGCTCGCGCCGCCTCTCCGGTTGGCGACCATGGCCTTTCTCGCGACACGGAACTCGCTGCGTACGAATACGGCGGAATCGATCGCGCAGCTCACCGGCGGCGAGTTTTTTCACTTCCACAATGCGAAGGACCTGAAGGCTGGACTCATCTCGGTCTCGAATGATGTGCCCAACTTCTACGTGCTGAGTTTTCACCCGACTCCGCCGACACCGGGCCTGCATGCACTGCATCTCGAGATCAAGGATCTTGACAAGAATGAGCGTAAGCACCTGGTCCTCAGAGCGCGGCGCGAGTACTGGTTAGAAGATGAGGACAAGCCGTAGGGTAGTCAGTCGCTCGCGTTTTCAGGATAGGATTCTTCTGTGAATTTCCGAGCATTCATTCTGTCGGTCGTTCTTGCTGCCGTGATTGCGCCGGCTGGCCGCGCCCAAAGCGCGACCTATCTCGGCTTTGACCGCAACGAATATCCCGGTGACGCGAATTTGAAAACGCTTCGCCAGAATTTTTCTTTTGCTGGATATTGGCTCAATCATCCTCCGGGGGAGTCGTCGAACTCGTGGGCGGGGCACCGCGCGGCGGTGCAGTCGGCTGGATTCGGTTTCCTGGTGCTGTTTAACGGGCGGCTATATGCCGAACTGAAAAACGTGGGCAATGCGCGGCGGCTGGGGAGGCTGGATGCGCAGGCGGCGGCCGCATCGGCGCAGCACGAAGGCTTTCCACTCAAGACGATTATTTTTCTCGATCAGGAGCAGGGCGGGCGCATGCTGCCCGAGCAGAAAGCCTACATTTACGCCTGGGTCGATGGCATTGTGGCCGGCGGATTCCGCGCCGGCGTCTACTGTTCGGGCATTCCCGCGACCGACGACGGCAATGTGGTAACGGCGGAAGATATCCGCCAGACCGCAGGCGGCCGGGCGATTGTGTATTGGGCGATCAATGATGCCTGTCCGCCGGCGCCGGGATGCTCGTTCCCGCAACATTCTCCAGCACCCGAGCAGAGTGGCGTGGGATTTGCGGAGGTCTGGCAGTTTGCGCAGTCCCCCCAGCGCAAGGACGTGGCCGCGCACTGCAGCAACTATAGCCATGACGGGAATTGCTATCCGCCGGGAACGGGGGCCGCTCAGGGGCTGCACATCGACGTGAACTCGGCTACTTCGGCCGACCCTTCACACGGGCGCACGGACTAGAGAGTAAAATTCTTCGCCACGGATTCAGGCGGATTTTCACGGATCAAGGCCGGACATTTTTCACGCGGGCACCCGACAAACTCCAAGTTCAACCCGCTCGCCGCTTTTTGCGCTAAGATTTGTGAGATCGTCCGATACCCAGACGTTTTCTTGACGCTTGGCGAGCCTTCGCATTCGGATGAGGTGCGGACCGGAGGACCAATGACCCGTGTCTCTCGCATCACTCTCGCGGTTCTCTTGCTGCCGGTCTCAATCCTGACAGCGCAACAGTCGAAGCCAGTTCCAGCGGCGCCAGTGCCGGCACAGATCCTCGCGGCGAAAAAGGTGTTTATCGCCAATGCCGGCGGGGACGAAATGACCGGGGATGATCAGCGCTTCAGCGGAGGTCCCGACCGGGCCTATATCGAGTTCTACGCGGCGATGAAGAGCTGGGGACGGTTCGAGATCGTGAATTCGCCCTCGGATGCGGACTTGCTGCTTGAAATCAGGCAATACGTTTCCGCCGTCACTCCGACGGGCAGAGGCAGCTCTTCGTTTATTCCACAGTTTCAGTTGAAGATCCGCGATGCTAAGAGCAACACGCTGTTATGGGGCTTTAACGTCCACAGTTATTTTGGCGTCGGGCAGGCAGACAGCGATCGGAACTTCAGTTCCGCGGTCGGCCGGCTCGCAACCGAGTTGCGCATCCTGGTGGCGCCGCCGGAACCACCGGTACAGTAAAATACGTTCATGTCTGACCGCACCTTCACTCTCGACGAAGCCCATTCTTTGCTGCCTATCCTCGAATCGCTTTTGCGCTCGGCCATTGCGGCGAAGAAGGTGATCGAGGAATTCGACGTCAAGCACGAAGCGCTGCTGCATCGTATTTTCCTGACGGGTGGAATGTCGCTCGATGTAGTATCGCTGGCCCGGGCGAAAGCGAAGCGCAACAAGGCCGAGCAGCGCGCTAAAGACGCGATCGCGGAGATCGACTCCATCGGCGTACAAGTGAAAGACCTCGACATCGGGCTGCTCGATTTCCCCTGTGCGGTGGAAGGGCAGATCATCCTGCTGTGCTGGAAACTGGGAGAGAAATCCATTACGCATTGGCATGGAACGCAGGAAGGATTCGCCGGCCGCAAGCCGATTGATCAGCGCATTGTGCGGGACAAGAAAACCAACTGAACGGAATTTGCCCGCTTTTTGCTGGTTGAGTGAAATCCGGCCCGCCCCAACCTGTTCAAATCAAAAACCTTCTCGCCCTCGCAACATAGTCAGGGGTCCAGTGTTTACATGGGAGGAACGTAATCAGGCCGAGTTGCGCCTTTTGAGGGACAATGCTTTGGCGGTCCAAATTGTTCGCCGGGCCTGGGGACAAACGGGAAGGGCCATGTTCATGAAACGATCCGTCGCTCGTGGGTTGGTGTTCAGCGTCATCCTGATTTCGCTATCGGCCGCGTCCTTTGGACAGATTGGGGTCGGGATCTCGGTGCGCATCGGACCGCCTGCGCTTCCGGTGTACGCGCAACCGATCTGCCCAGGGCCAGGTTATTTATGGACGCCGGGATACTGGGGCTGGAACGATGATGGGGGCTATTACTGGGTGCCGGGAACATGGGTGGTTGCTCCAGTGGGCATGCTGTGGACGCCCGGATACTGGGGCTGGGGCGGGGGATTTTACGCGTGGCACGCCGGATACTGGGGACCGCACATCGGCTTCTATGGCGGAATTAACTACGGATTCGGCTACGGCGGCGTTGGATTTGTGGGCGGCGAGTGGCGCGGCGGCGCGTTCTACTACAACCGCTACGTGACCAACGTCAGCGTCACTAGCGTGAGCCACGTTTATAACCGGACGGTGGTCAATAACACTTCGACCACTAGTTTCAACGGAGGCACGGGCGGAGTGCAGGCCCGTCCCACAGCGCAGGAACAGGCGGCCGAACACGAGCAGCACCAGGCTCCGCTGGCGTCGCAGATTCAGCACGAACAGGCAGCCAGTCAGAACCGGCAGAATTTCGCGTCCGAGAATCATGGACGTCCGGCGGTAGCGGCAACGGCGCGGCCCGGGGACTTCAGCAGCCATTCCGCGGTTCCGGCCAGGTCTTCTGGCGGGGAGTATCATGCGCCCGCGATGTCTCCGAAAGAAGCGCGGGTAACCTCGCCCGCGGCTGGGATCAAGGGCAATGCCAGGACCGGCTCGACTGAGGGATTCAAGCCGTTTACTCCGCCCGCGAAGACTGGAAGCGCGGCCGTCGGGGGCAAGACCAGCCATTGGAACGAGACGGGTTCGGGTGAGAATCACAGCAACGCGACTCATACAAATCAGAGCCATTCCCCAAGCCAGTCGCACGCTGGGTCGCGGCCCAGGAGCGCGCCGAAGGCAAGTTCGCGCCCATCCAGCCCGGCCAGGCGGCCGAGTGCTCCGCCGGCTCACCGCGGGAAATAGCCGGGGTTGGATTTTTTGGTTGCGGGCGGTCGATTTGTGCTTTGGCACTCGCTTTTCTTGCAAGGTCGTTTCGGGCGGACGTTCTTACCGGGAAGCAGCCTGTGCGGGAGTGATTGGCACAGATGGTTCCGCTCGTAGGTCAGGTACTGGAGTGCGCGCCGCCGGAAATCTTCTCTGCTACAATTTTTGGAGAGCGACCGGTCCCACGAGCCAGCGGAATTAAACGAGGCGCGCCCCAAGGAGTCCCGAAGACCATGTCATCCCCAAAGAAGCAGAAACTCCGCTTGATTGGCGCCTTTGCCGTGCTTGCTTCGTTAGCTCTCGCGGTCAGTTGCCACGGGTTTTTCGTTAACCCGACTTGGGCTTCGATCACCATCCAGCCTCCAAGCCCCGCGGTCGCGGTAGGATTCACTCAAACTCTTTCCGCGTGGGGAACCGACACCGACGGCAATCGAGCACAGATTCGAAGCAATCTGGTGTGGGGGCTGTCAGACCCCAGCAACGGTGGGATCGTAGCCAATCTGGATCCTTCGTCGGGCGTGCTCACGGGAGTTGCGGCCGGGACGGTCACCGTGACGGCGTCATCGGAGGGCGTCAGCGGAACAGCTACCGCGACGGTAGCGGAAGAAGTGGCCACCATGACGATTACCCCGGCCGATCCATCGGTGATCGATGACGGCACCTCATACGCCTCCTACACGATTACGTCCGGCAGTAACAATATTACGTCCCTGGTTACTTTGACGGCTTATCAGGGCACAACAGCGATTACGACGATCAATTGCGGCTTCGAACTGGGCGCAGCCGGGGACGGGACCCAGGATTGCCAACCGGCTTCCAACTTGGTGCCAACGGGTACGTCGCAGCAATTCACGATCGTGGTCACCTACGCCGGGTATACGGGGACTTCGCAGGTGTCTGCTCTCCTCACGGTGAACGGGCCGTAGGGACGTAGCTAGGCCGCGGGTGCTGCTGGCGGCATTTGGGCTACTCGGGCGATAGCCGGCAGATCAGAACTCTGGATCACTAAGGGCGCGAAGGCGCACGAAGGAAACAGAGCTCCGGGGCTGAAGCTGCTCGGCTGTGACCTCCATCACATTTCCTGATGTGCTTCCGTGGGAGCATGGTCAAGACTGGGCGACCTTGTTCCCGGTCGGATGCATGCCCGATCCCAATCCAACCATTTCCGCTTCTACGCGACGCGAGGAAGAGTTGCGCGCCGCCCGCTTTGCCATGCGCATGTCGCTGGCAGTGGGCGTACTGATGCTCGCGGGCAAGACCACGGCTTATTTCATGACCGGGTCGGCGGCCATCCTGTCGGATTTTGCCGAGTCGGTCGTGCATGTCATCGCAGTGGCCTTCGCGGCGTTCAGCCTGCGGCTCAGCACCAAGCCCGCGGGTCCGAATTTTCTATACGGATACGAGCGCATCGCGTTTTTCTCCGCCGGTTTCGAAGGCGCCATGATTGTGGTTGCCGCGATCTGGATCCTGATTGAAGCCATTCAAAAATGGATTGCGGGATTGCCGCTCGAGCACTTGGGCTCAGGCACCTTGATGCTGCTCGGGGCAGGCCTGCTCAATGCGTGGCTGGGCTGGTATTTGCTGCGTGTGGGCAAGCGCAGTCACTCGCTGATTCTCGAGGCCGACGGAAAGCACGTGCTCACCGACAGCTTCACCAGCTTTGGAGTGGTGGCAGGACTCGGGCTCGTGATGTGGTCGGGATGGAAGCCGTTCGATCCGCTGGTAGCGATTGCGGTCGCGATCAATATTCTATGGTCGGGAGGACGTTTGGCCTGGCGGTCCGCGGTCGGACTGCTCGACTACTCGGATCCGGAAGCGGGAAAACTGATTCGTGAGAAACTCGATGCGATCTGCAATGAAGTGGGCGTGCAGTATCACGGCGTCCGCTACCGCACGACCGGCTACCGGCAGCTGATCGAAGTCCACTTGTTGTTCCCGCATGCTACGGTCGTGGGCGAAGCGCACCGGCTGGCCACGGCGGTGGAAGAGCGTTTGTCCGCAGACTTGAGTACACCCGCGGAAGTGATTACTCACCTGGAATCGCTCGAAGACCATGAACACGTGCATTCGACAGAGCACTACATGGGAAGGCCGGAGTAGGTGCAATCGGGTAATTGTGTAATTCTAATTTTGCAATTGAAACCCTAAGGGCTGAACGGGCGATTTTCAATTACACAATTTCTGAATTTCTCAATTACACAATTTTGCAATTACTCAATGCTCTTGGGTTTTCTTACTCTTTCATCATCGCGTCGATGGTCGAGTAGAGCTGCGTGTTGTCCTTCACTTCGACGTAGGGCTTGCTGGGATTCCGGCTGCTGACGATGTAGACCGTGGGCGTGTGATCGAGCTTGATGGCCTTGCCCAGATCGCGGTCGGCGGTGACCTGCGCGGCCAGTTTACCGCTGGGGTCGATGATGAACGGGAAGTCGACCTTATGCGAGGCCGCGAATTTTTCCGCGTAGGAGCGGAGATTCTGCAGGTTGATCTCGAGCTGATTTTCGAAAATGTAGTCGCGGAATTCATTGCCGAGCGCTTTTGAGTGGGTATCGAAATAGCGCGCCATGACGGCGGCCTGGAAAGACCACGGATGCATGGGTCCGAGCGGGAAGTCATGGCGGATGACCGGGATCTTGTAGGTTTTTGAGGCCTGCTCGAGCAGAGGGGCGGTGCGCCGGCACATCGGGCACTCCAGGTCCTCAAAGACAACGATTGCGACCTGCGATCCCTTGGGAGGACGCAGCACGGTGTCAACGGTGTCCTGCGCCGAGGCGCTGAGGCTGGCTATGGCCAGCAGCAGAGAGGTAAACGACGAGACCGCGAAACAATTCCAGAATGTGTTTTTCATCAGCTCTTTTTGTGTCCAGCGTTTTGTGTTCCGACGAAATTCGGTTTGGCTCTTCTTGGAATCGATTCCTGATTACATTAGACGCGGAAAACAGCCTCCCAGTAACCTTCCCGCGCGAATCGATTGCCTATGAAATCTCTATCTATGGTAACTGAGGGGACGGGCTGGCGTCTTGAACCGGAGGCCATGTCCGGCGCGCCTGTGCATAACAGGTAAACCTTCGTGCGATGAGGTGGGGACGAGGGCGCGCTATAGTGGAAGGTTCCTGTTTCTTTCATCGTGAGACTGTTGGGCTCATTCCGTATTGGCCGTGCGGCCTGCGTGCTGGCCGTGGCCGCCATTGTTGGCCTGGCGGCATGCGGGCGCAGCCGCCACCGCGTCCTCGAAGTGGCTTACGTCTCAGCGCCGCAGGCGGGTTTGCGCGACCAGGTGGCGGCCATTTATAACCGCGTCGGCAACGTGAAAAATGGCGAGCGGGTTGAGGTTCTGGAGCGCGAGAAGCGATTCGCCCGTATTCGCACCGCTACAGGTATTGAAGGATGGATCGAGCAGCGCAATCTGGTCGACCAGAAGACCTTCGATGGCCTGCAGAAACTCAGCCAGGATAATCAAAGCGATCCCGTGCAGGCTCCAGGCGTCCTGCGCAACGAGACGAATATGCACGTCACGCCGGGACGAGACAGTGAACATCTCTACCAGTTGGCGTCGGGGGCAAAGGTTTCGATCCTGAAACGGACTACGGCCGAGAAGCAACCCGGCGCAGCGCCTCCGCCCAAGCCCACTGGGCGGGCGAATGCCAAGGCTCCATCGGGGCCGGCCCTCGAAGACTGGTGGCTGGTGCGGGACGATCAAGGGCGCGTGGGCTGGGTGCTGGCGCGGATGGTCGACGTGGACGTTCCATTGGAGATCGCGCAGTATGCCGAGGGCCAGCGTTTTGTCGCCTTCTTTGCTCTCGATCAGGTGGCCGATGGAGATAAGAAGATCCCGCAATACCTTTGTCTGCTGAGCGAGCCACACGATGGCTTGGCCTACGATTTTGATCAGATGCGGGTCTTCACCTGGAACGTCCGCAAGCACCGCTACGAGACTGCCTACCGGGAGCACGGTCTGGATGGGGTGCTGCCGGTGACCATTACGAGCGAGAATTTCGATAAGGAGGGCGCGTTGCCAGTCTTTATCGTGCGGGTAAAGGACGAGGCCGGCAACCTGAGCGAGCGCAAGTATAAGCTGAATACCCCGATTGTGAGGCGGGTGCTCGCGCCCGGCGAAGTGCCCTTGCGCTCGACGAAGAAACGCCGCTAACGCCTGAAGATGGGGCGTGACCCCAAAATAGGAAATCTACCAAAAGCCATAGTCGTGCTTGGTTTTCATACCAAATTTGAAATTTACCTCTGCCCAACCTAGCACTAACAAGCTGAAAACAAATAACTTGTTGCGTGCTGTGTTTGGATTCACAGTTGCAATAGCATGATGTTCGAGTGTTATTGTGTGCCCCGATGGTGGGGGAAGTAGATAAACCCGCGATAGACGGGTAGATGTAACCGATAAAGCCATTTTGATTCCCAGCTCTCAACCATGGATTTTGAGGTCTCAGCAAGATTGAAGGTCTATCGGATCGCGCGACTGTCCCCAGGAAACCGGCCAAAGCGCTTGAATCCGATTCTGAATGTCGAAAATTTCTAAGGAGGCAAGGAAATGCGTTTTGAACGTTTTCCTATTGTTCTAGTTCTGTTGTTGACGGTGTGTGTTGCGACCGCGCCCATGTTTGGGCAATCGCTGACCACCGGCAACATTAACGGCACGGTGACCGATCCGAGCCACGCGGTACTGCCGAATGCAACCGTCAACCTGAAGGATTTGGACAATGGCTCGACGGCGTCGTCAACGACGAGCGCTAGCGGAACCTATAACTTTGGCTTGCTGAAACCCGGAAAATATCAGGTTTCGGTGAAGCAGGGCGGCTTCGCGGAATTTGCGGAAACCATCGACGTCGAGGTCGGTCAGACCTCGAAAGTGGATATTGAACTGTCGGTTGCCAAGGGCACCGAGACAGTCGAAGTCTCCGGCACGGCGCCGCTCATCAACACTGAGCCGAGCCAGAACACTGCGTTTACAGCAGAAGAAGTCGCGCAGTTGCCGAGCGCTGGTGGTGACATCACCAACATCGCGGATACGGCTCCGGGCGCGGTCGTGAACGGAACCGGCGGTTACGGCAACTTCACGGTCAACGGCATGCCGGCCACGTCGAACCTGTTTACGGTCAACGGCGAGAACGACATGGACCCGTACTTCAACATCAACAACTCGGGTGCATCGAACCTGACGCTGGGCCAGAACGAAATCGGCGAAGCGACGGTCATCACGAACCCCTACGGCGGACAGTATGGACAGCTCGCCGGCGCGCAGGTTTCGTATGTGACGAAGTCGGGCACCAACACCTTCCATGGCAACGCCATGTACTGGTGGAACGGTCGCTATCTGAACGCCAACGACTGGATGTCAAACAATTCGGGATCTCCTCGGCCGTTCTCGAACGCCAATCAATGGGCGAGTTCGTTCGGCGGCCCGATCATCAAGAACAAGACCTTCTTCTTCGTAGACTACGAAGGAATGCGGTTCTTGCTGCCGAACGTCGACCAGGTATTTGCTCCGACGCCGGCGTTTATTACAGCCGCAGAGGCGAATGTTGCGGCGGTGAATCCAGCCGAGTCGACTACCTACAACAAGCTGATGAGCCTGTGGCAGAATGCGCCGAACTACTCGGGTGCTAATCCAGCGAGCTATAACTCGCCAACCGCTGGGGATTCCTGCGACACGCTCGCACTGACCGGATGGGTGGCAGGAACGCCCTGCTCCTTGACCTACACGACCACGCCGAAGGCGCTGGCTTGGGAGTACATCCTGTCGTTCCGTGTGGATCAGAAGCTCAGCAACAACGACAATATGTTTGGTCGTTACAAGCTCGATCACGGACTGCAGCCGACATCGCTGGACCCCATCAACGCGGCCTTCGATGCCAACTCGCTCCAACCCGCGTGGGATGCGCAGGTACAAGAGACGCACGTCTTCTCGCCGAACGTGACAAACTCTTTTACCGCGACGCTCAGCCACTACGTTGCGATTTTCGATGCGCCGACCGCGGCAGCAACGTTCAACTACGCCGAAACATTCAACGAAGATTCGACCATCTACAACTTCACCAGCCCGAATAACGGAGCTCCGAGCTTCCCACAGGGCCGGAACATCACGCAGTATCAGTTCATCGACGATTTCTCGTGGACGCATGGCAACCACACGTTCAAGTTCGGCGAGAATTTCCGCCGCTACGACGTGAGCGATCACAACTTCTTCTACAACAACCCGCGCGTATATTGGGGCTATACGACCAACGATTTGGCGGCGTTTGCTGATGGCGTGGCCTTCCAGTATCGCAAGGCCGATAACCAATCCAGCAACGTCCCCGTCGCATTGTGGGGGATGGGTGGGTACGCGCAGGACGAATGGAAGGCGACCCACAACCTGAAACTGACGCTTGCGCTGCGGCTGGAGCACAACTCGAACCCAGTTTGCCAGACCAACTGTTTCGCAGACTTCGCCGGCTCCTTTGCGCAGACTGCATCGGTGCAGGCGGCGGACCAAAATTACGGCAGCGAACTTGATGTTCCATACAGCTCGGACATCAAGTACGGTCAGCATCAGGCCTATCACGGAGTGGATTCGATTCTGTTCTCTCCGCGCGTAGGCTTCAGCTGGGATCCACGGAGCACCGGCAAGACGGTAATCAGCGGTGGCATCGGGCTCTTTTATGACAACCCGGCGGCTGGCCTGGTAGATAATCTTTTGGCCAATCCTCCGGCTACGGTCGCAATCCGAGTCCGAAACAACCCCAGCAACTTGGGAGTTCTTCCCTTTGATCCGGCGGGAGCGCCAGCCACTTGGCAGGCCTCGGCGTCCGCTTTCTCGATCACTCAAAGCTTCAACCAGATCCAAGCCGGCATTGCCAAATGGAGTTGTTTTCGAACCGCCGGCCTTCGGTGCGCTCGTGGGGACAATCAAGTCGCCGGAATGGACCGAGTACAACTTTTCGGTGCAGCAGGAGATCAACCGGAGCACGGTGTTCATCATCAACTACGCCGGCAACCACGGATCACGCATTTCTTACTCCAACGCGTGGCCGAATGCTTACGACCAGTCGCCGTACCTTGGTCCGAACGCATATCCGTTCTATAACGGTGCGGTTCCAATCGTTCCGGCGGCTGAAAACTACTCCACGGTCACGGAGTACAGGCAGGGAGCGGTCTCGAATTATCAGGGGCTCACGTTCAGCTTGAGGAAGCAATTCTCGAGCTGGATCTCGGCTCACCTGAACTACACCTGGTCGCATAACCTGGACGAAACCTCGAACGGCGGTTTGTTCAACTATGGTTTTGAGGGAAATAACACTCTCTTGGGCCAGATCTCGCCGACGAACCTGCGAATTGCCAACTACGGAAACTCCGACTACGACGTTCGTCACCTGGTGAACGGTGACTTCGTCTTTAATCCGACGTTCCACAAGACGGGTGCTTTGCGGTGGGCAACCGAGGGATGGCAGTTCTCGGGCAAGATGTTCTGGCGCACGGGGCTGCCTTATACGATCCTGGACGGTAACCTTGCCGGCCTGGTTGTACAGGGTGGAGACACCACAACGACCGCGCCTCCGGTTACGGTCATCGGCAACGCCCAGCCCAGCGGCTGCGGCAAGTCAAACGCGAGCTATAACCTGAGTGCTCCTGGCTGTCTGAGCGCAGCAGGCCTGCTTGATACGGGGACCCTGGTGAACAATTACTTAAGCGTAGTTGGAGCCCCCGGGCTTTCGGGATATCCCACGGAGACACGCAACCAGTACCGCGGACCGCACTACTTCGACATGGACCTGAACCTGTTCAAGAACTTCAAGATCGCGGAACGGTTCAACCTGGCGATTGGCGCGCAAGCGTTCAACGCATTCAACCATCCGAACTTCGGCCTCCCGAATGCCACATTCTTCACGGGTGACCCGACGTTTGGCGGAATTAATACGATGCAGGGAACGCCGACCAGTCCGTACGGCAACTTCCTCGGGTTCGACTCCTCTCCGCGCGTTATGCAGCTCAGCGCGAAGCTGGTGTTCTAACTTAGCTCCGAAACTCACTAAGGGCCGGCCGAAAAGGCCGGCCTTATTTTTTGTGTGGCGTCTGTCAAAGTGCGATTCATCCGAAATCGGCTTATGGCAGGGCTTTCTGATCTATAATCTCCGCATCTCAGCACGTGAGGTAGACCTTATGAAGCGTTTAGGGATCATGTTTCTCGGCATCCTGCTCGCAGCAACTTTCTGCTACGGGCAAGCTACTTCTTCTCCTGAGGCTCCGGCTGCAACTGGTCACGGAGCGTTTCCGGTGAAGGTTATCAAGACACTCGATTCCAGCAAGCTAAAAGAAGGCGACCCTGTCGAAGTCGAGATGGCGAACAGCATCAAGTTGCCAGATGGCACGGTGGTGCCCAAAGGTTCGAAGGTGATCGGTCATGTGACCGCATCGAAGGCACGTTCCAAGGGCGATCCGGATTCGGAGTTGACCATCGCCTTCGAGAAGCTGGCGGTCATCAACGGAAAAGAGCTTCCTTTGAAAGGAATGGTGCAGGCGGTGTTTCCGCCGGCCGACGAGCCGATGGGGCCGAATATGGCCACTGCGGGTACTTCGGCGGGAGGAAGCGGGGGGGGCGGCGGTTCAGCTGGCGTCGGTATCACCAACACAAAGAGTGGCTCAGACATGCAGTCGTCATCTGGCCAGATCGTAATGGATACGAAGGCTGTTGGTGTGCGAGGCATGCACGATCTGCAGCTGGAAAACGGTGTCCTCAGTTCGAAAGGGAAGAACGTGAAGCTGGGTGGCGGCGTACGGATGATTGTGCACGCTGACATCCTCGGATAGGTGCGAGCCGGTTCAGGCCTCGCAAAATCGGAATGGCGCGGCTCACGCCGCGCCATTTTGTTTTGTCGACGAAGTCAACTATTTCCCGAAGATCACAGTGCTCGAGAAATGGGAACTGGCGGCCATGTAGAAGATCAGTGGCACGGAAAGGAAGAAATTTGTACGCGAGGCCAGAAAGGCCTGGCGGGATAGCGCGGGGGCGTCCGCGGGCGGGGTGCCGGCGAGAGTTCCGCGAATTACTTTCTTATTATTTGGCCAGATAATGCCCCACACGTTGAACAGCATCACGATGCCGAAGCCTCCGCCTACGCCGATCGAGAGCACGTGGTTATCGTCTCCTCCCACCGGCGTGTAGTTCACAAAAATCCAGCCGGCGGCGTAGACCAGAATCGCGGTGATGATGCCGAGAACATATCCGTTGGGAGTGATCTTTTTGATCAGGAAAAAAAGGATTGCCCAGACTCCGATCCAAAGCAGAAAGAAAAGGCCGAACGTGCTGCCTTGGCCGACGCCTTGGCGCTGGGCGTCGGGGGCGACGAGAAACTGTCCCCAGTACCAGCCGCCTAAAAACACTGTGGCTAAGGCGCTCCACCGGAACCAATTCAAGGCGGGCAGCGTCAGGTTCTGGAGAATCTTGGGCTTGGAAGCGGCGTCCACCTGCTTCATGAAGGGAACGTTGATCAGATTGAAGAAATAGAGCAAACCGACCCAGGTAATGCCGGCAACGATATGGAACCAGCGCAGAATCAGTTGCGCCGCCTCCTTGCCCGTGATCGTCGGCATAACGAGGGAAGCGGTCACCACAGAAAAATGATGCATCAGGAAATCCTCCGCAAAAATTCGTTCGTAAAGAGCGCTGTGCAGGTTAGGAAACTCCCGAACGCCGGAATGATGAGGCGTGCGGCAAAGGGACAGCCAGCCTGAATCTACTGATACCTGAATCGAAAGATGGTCTTGAGCGTACGGATGCTTTGAATCTACAGAAGAAAGTCCGCTGCCGGGAGTGAAAACTTAGCCCCGCCGGAACCGAGGAAAGTCTGCTCTTTGCGTACCGTTGCTGTCAACTTGCGACGCCCGGGGAAACTTCCGGGTTGAAATGCGGAGCGGATCGCCGTATGGTACTGACATCTGCCCTCCGGATCGCGAGGTCGTGCGGAATTGCGAGCGCGGTCGGCGGGATGTCCCCCCTTGTTCCTGGAGCAGCGGGAAGGCTTCCGGAACATGCTGTTGCTTTGAGCTTGCCCATGGCGCCCGTGGACGAGCAGTTGGAAGGATCGCAGTCTATTGATCAAGGAGATCGGCATGGACAGCAATAAGCCGGCGCAAAACATACAGGATTCGTTCCTCAACACGGCCCGCAAAGAGAGACTCAGCATCACCATTTATTTGCTGAGTGGGGTGAAACTGACGGGCCGCATCCGCTCCTTTGACAAGTACTCCGTGGTGCTGGAGGCGAACGGTCAGGAGCAACTGATCTTCAAGCACGCCATCTCGACCGTGGTGATGGGACGGGTGACTTCGACGCATGTGACCCACGCAGTGCATCCGGAGAAAGCAGTGGGCGGACCGTCTCCTGTGGCCACGGCAGCGAGCGCTTCGGGCACCGAAGGATAAAAACAGGCTCTTTGGCTTTGGTCAGTCCTCATCGCAAGAAATCCCGCGACACCGCGCGTGTACCCAAACGTGTGCCATTTGGTTCCATCGTCGTCCCGGCGGAACCGGAGCGAGAACGCGCGTTTCTCGTCGGTCTCGATGTACGAACGCGTGGACGCAGCGCTGCCAAGGGAACAGTGACGCCGCAGGCTGCGGCCGCGCGCGAAGTGGCTGCCATGCAGCCCAAGGCTGCGGGCAAGTCGAATGGCAAGCCGAGTATTCCTGAGTTCGATGCAGACGAATCTCTGGCAGAACTGCGCACCTTGGCGGAAAGCGCGGGGGCGAAGGTGGTCGGTGAAATTCTGCAGCGCCGCGATCGTCCGGATCCCGCGACCTTAATCGGGGCGGGGAAGCTGGAAGAAATCGCGGGCGCTGCTGCGTCGGCGAATGCCGATGTCCTCTTGTTCGACCACGATCTCAGTCCCTCCCAGCAGCGCAATATTGAAAGGATCATCAAGGTCCGGGTGATCGACCGCACGCAACTGATCCTCGACATATTTGCACGGCACGCGAAAACGCGCGAAGGGCAACTGCAGGTGGAACTGGCGCAGTTGCAATACATGATGCCGCGGCTGGCCGGGCATGGCGTGGAGATGTCGCAACTGGGAGGCGGCATCGGCACCCGTGGTCCGGGCGAAACGAAACTGGAAACCGACCGCCGGAAGATTGCGAGGCGCGTGCGGCACGTGGAGCAACAGATCGAAAACGTGCGACGCATTCGAGCCCAGCAGCGTCAGCGGCGCGAATCCGCGCCTGTCGCCACGGTGGCACTGGTGGGATACACGAACGCAGGGAAGTCGACGTTGTTCAACGCCCTCACGCAGGCCAAGGTTCTGGAATCTTCGCGCATGTTTGCCACGCTGGACCCGACGATCCGCGGCGTGGAGTTGCCCTCCAAGCGCAAGGTGCTGCTCTCCGATACGGTAGGTTTCATTCGCAGCTTGCCGCACACGCTGGTCTCGGCGTTTCGCGCCACGCTCGAAGAAGTGCAGCGGGCGTCGTTGATTCTGCAGGTCTCGGATGCCAGCAGTAAATTGTCGGGCGAGCAGGATGCGCAGGTGGAGATCGTTTTGAAAGAGCTGGAGGCGGAAAAGAAGCCGCGTCTGCGCGTAATGAACAAGGTCGATCTTCTGGACGAGGAAGTGGCGCAGTCGTTGCAGGCGGACGCCATGCGTGAAGGTTCAACGACCGTCTACGTTTCCGCCAAGGACGGCACCGGGCTCGGCCAGTTGCTGGAACGCATCGACAAAATGATCGACGAAGACCGCGTCAGCCGCGTGAAGTTGAGCGTCCCGCAGAAGGAAGGGAAACTGCTCGCGTTGCTCGAGGCGCGTACGCGGATTTATTCGCGGAAATATAAAGACGGCGCGGTTGAACTGGAATTGGATGCGCCGGCGTCGGTGGTGAGAAAAGTGAAGGAGTTCGAGATTCGGTAGGTGCTTGGAGTTCGGAATGATGGGGCGTCATCCCGACTAGTCGTCGCAACACTTCTTCCTGCTAATCGCCTTCGAGGGCGGGACATCATTGGCTGGGTTCTGATCGAAGAATCCGTTCGGCTTCAGAAGGAATCCGATATAGGCCGTGGGCATGACCGGATAGTCTTCTGGCCGCGGGATGTGGGTATGTCCGAAGGTATACCAGAGGACGAGATCCGTATCGGCGATCGGGCGGTCGGCCTCGATCCATTTCTCCAGGCCATCGCCGCCGCGACTTTGATTGGGAAAATCTCCGGCGGCATATTTTTCATTCGATTGATAGGGCGTCACCCAGACGTGGTGGTTCACAAAGCCGGCCCGCTTGCGCCACCAGGCATTTCTTGATGCGAGCGGAAAGGCATTGTCTCCCGGGAAAAACTTGTACCCAGTCGGATCGCCCACGGCATTCTTGGCAGACGAACTCACCACCTTCCAGGTTCGCATGGTTTCCAGATTCAGGTGGGCGGCTGCTTGCTTTTCGGTGAGGAGCTTCGTGGCGCACGCGCGAAAAGCATTTTCGAAGGGGTTGGATTCGTCCAGTTCGTCGGCGACCATATCGATTTGCTGGACGCTGTTGGCCGTTCCGTCGAGATCGAAGTCGAGCCGTACGTTGAAAAAGTGCTGATGATTGGGCGCATAGAGAAGAGGCGCGATCATGGTACCGTGTTTCGCGGGCTCGCCTTCCCGGAGCGTGCCCAACGAAAGAATGCCGGTCAGCTTAATTTCGAACTGGATATTGCCGTCCTGGTAGAAATACCAGAAGAAACCATATTCGTAGTTTTCCACGGTGGAGATGGAGGAGACGACCAGGCGGCGGGAGCGCCTCACTTCCGGCGCATCGGGCAGTCGGCGGTCGGTGTGCTTCCACAGGATTCCGAAATCTTCCTCGTGAATGCAGATTGCATTCGGAATGGTGAGCTTCCTTCCGCGGCTGTCACAAAGATCAGCGTCCAGGTATTCGATGTGCCCGACGCAGTCGCACCCCAGGCGAAGGCTGTTGGCGCACATGCCCATCCCGTACTCACCCACGTCGAAGGCATTTTTTCGCGCCTGGGTCGGCGTGGGATCCCCGTAAGGCACGACCATTTCCGTGAGCGATCCGCGATAGAGAATGGGGCGCTGGCGGCCCTTATCGTTATGGCGGAGATGATGAATGGTGAGTCCCTCGCGCGCATTGAAGCCGATTACAAAGCTCCAGTTCTGCCAGTTCATTTGATGTCCGGTCAGATGGAAACTGGGGCCTTCCGGCTGCGTGATCGAGAGTGGCTTGATGTCCTTTCGTTGCTCTGGTACGCGGGTCGCGGCATAGTTGCCGGGCTGGGGAGGAAGTGGCCAGGTGCCGTGTTCTTCCACTCGGATGACCTTCATCAGATTCAAGTCGACGACTGGTCGGATGCCTTCGATGGGCCGCGCGTAGCCGTTATCCGTGGGATCACTGCGCAAAAAACACAAGGGCCGCGCCAGGCGGTGTCCTGAATCTTCCTCCGTGCCGTAGTTGCCGGCGCTCCATATGTCGACCATGACGAGGGAAGGGTCGATGATGCCGTGATGCTTGCGGATAGCGTCCCGGAACTCCGGGCTGTTCAGCACGGCCTGCTCGCACTCAATCTGCTCATCCACCGACATGGTCGGTTGGGACCCCTTTGGAGCCATGATCACATGGTGGGCGCCGGTCGCGAGATTGCATTCGACGCTATAGGCCTGATTTGCTGAATTATCGAAGCAGACGGACGTGGCTTCCCGATCGGGCGACGAACTGGGCCACGCGTAGACAAGGTCCTTGGCCGGTTCCTTCAGCATCACGCTGATGACGCGCGTATTCGAGTTGAACTGAGGGAGCTTCTTGAGAAGATCGACGGCCTGCGCAACTTCAGCCGCGGATAGAGGTTCCAAAGGGTGAAGCGCCAACGGAGGATTCCTTTCGGTGAAATGGAGAACTACGGTAGCACGGCGTAAACCGCGAATGGATGCTGGATTTTCGCTGGGAACGATTCGAAACCCCAATGCGTTTTGGGTAGATTGGATCCGAGGAGAATCCAGGCGGGGAGCGAACTTCAGCGGGCTGGGAACCAGAAAGGGCTGATCTTCCCCGGCCACCGGCTTCTCGGTTGCAGGTTCAGGTGCTTACTAGAACGTAGCGGATCCCAGTTCGATCCAAACTGGCGCGTCGGTCGGAGACGATAGTTGCCCGTAGAAGGTCTTCGAAGAGGCGGACGGCTTCAGCAGGGAGATAGTGACCGTTTGCTGGGTCATGCCCGGAAAGAAGGTCGCGGTCTCGGATTAGGCGACGTAATCGGTGCCGGCGAATGCGGGCGCACGAATGCTACCACCGAGGCGAATGGTGCTCAATAGGCGGCGTCACAGGTCTTGCAGGCCATAAGGAAGCAAGGGGATAAATTAAATGGGCCGGCAACCAAGAAGCGGTGACATTCCTTGGCTATCGGCCCATTCGATCCTGAATTGGATCGGAGGTGATACTTCTATGCTAATCCTGTTTGGGACGAAGTCAAGGCCTTATATGCAGAAAATTGCGGGATTATTGTGGCCAAACCCTTCCGCCATAAGCCCTTCATTTTTGGATAGTTCCAGACCCGTTGGTTGAAAATACCGGGACGAGATGCGTGCGTTCGATCTGCCGGCAAAACCGATCTTCTTGCGTTGACATGAAACTCACTCGGACGTTAGACTTAACAGTTTTCATAGCCCTCATTTCGTGGTTTATATCAGCACCACATGGATCAGACGCTTCAACAACTAGGGGAATTACTGCTCGGATCGGTTCCGACGGTGATTCTGCTGGCGCTGCTTTACGCGCTCTACACGGCCATTGTGCACAAGCCGTTGCGGCGAGTGCTGGAAGAGCGCCGGGGCAAGACCGAGGGCGCAGTAGAGAAATCCAAGGCCGATATTGCCGCCGCGGAGGCGCGCACCGCCGAATACGAGCAAAAGTTGCGGGAGGCGCGAGCGAGCGTGTTCCGCGCGCAGGAAGCGAAACGGCAAGCGGTGTTGCAGGCCCGGAGCAATGCGTTGAACGAGGCGCGCACCAAAGCACACGGTCAGGTCCAGGCCGCCAAGGCGGATATCGAAAGCGATCGTGCGTCTGCCGAAAAAGGTTTGCAAGGTGACGTAGCGGCGCTGGCCCAGGAAATTGTCCGGCGCGTCCTCCAGCCGGCGGGAGCGGGGCGCTGATGATCTCTGCTTCGTTCACCAGGTTCCGGCGAATCTTCCGAACGTGCTGCCTGGCACTGCTCTTGCTGAATGTTTCGGGTATGATCCTGGCCCACGCGCAGCAGCCCAGTGGCGAGCCGGAGGTGAAACGAGACACGTCCTCGACGCCTGGCCGTCAGCTGGCCCACGAAAGCCGCGAAGCTGCGGGACAGGAAAAAGACCAGTTTGCCGAGTTTAAAGAATCGGGCTCGGTGAAGCTGATCGCGAAATACCTGACCGGCGGAAATCTGCAGCGCGCGTATTGGCTGAGCTTGGTCCTGAACTTTCTGGTGATCGCCGGCGCAATTGTCTGGGCCGCGAAGAAGTTCCTGCCTGACATGTTCCGCGACCGCACGACGGCGATTCAAAAAGCCATGCAGGAGGCGCAGATGGCGAGCGAAGAGGCTCGCCGCAAGCTGGCTGACATCGAGGCGCGGCTGCAGAAGCTTGATGTAGAAATTGGCATGATGCGCGACGCCGCCGAGAAGGAAGGGGCAGCGGAGGAAGCTCGCATCGAGGCCGCTGCGAAGGAAGACGCGCGGAAAATTGTGGTGTCGGCGGAGCAGGAGATTGCCGCGGCCGCGAAAGCCGCGCGGCGCCAACTGACGGCTTATGCGGCGGATCTGGCGGTCGGGCTGGCGCAGAAACAGATCCATGTGGACGCAGCTACCGATCAAACGCTGGTGCGGAATTTCGCCAGTCAGCTGGGATCGACCGAGAATCCGGGAAAGGACGGGAACTAGACCATGGCTTCCGTCGCCAATATCTACGCTCGGGCCTTTGCCGATGTTGTGTTCTCGGCTCATCTGGATCCGGCTGGCGCGATTGACGGGCTTCGCCGGATTGCGACTCTTTACGCCGAGAGCTTGGACCTCAGAAGAGTGTGGGAAAATCCCGCGGTTCCGGTCGATCAGAAGCGGAAGTTATTGGACGCGATCGTGCAGCAGGAAGGCATCGAGCGTCAGGTTCGAAATCTGGTTGCCGTGCTGATGGATCACCATCGCCTGCACTTCCTCGCGCGCATTGTCGAGCAACTGGAAAAGGAGCTCGATGCGCGCATGGGATTCGCCGAGGCGCAAGTTTCCAGCGCCCGCGAACTCGAGGACGGCGAAAAGCGCGCACTCGAAGCGCAGATCGAAAAAGGTACCGGCAAGAAGGTCCGCGCGACCTATGGACTCGATGCTTCGCTGCTGGGTGGCGCGGTGGTCCGTGTGGGCAGCACGATTTACGACGGTTCGGTAAAAGGGCAGTTGGAGAAGATCAAAGAGGCGATTCGGTCGTAAGACTTTATGGCCTCGGCTAGTATTTTGTGAGCTCCTGGGGATGTGAGAGTGCAAGGGATCCTCCGACTGCGCATCACCTTCGCTTCGCGAAGCTGATGCTCCGCTCAGGATGACAGGGATTTGAGGTTTTTGCTACGAGCTAAAGGCTAAGAGCTGACTTTATGGCGCAAATCAAGGCAGACGAAATTTCGAAACTGATCCGCGAGCAGATCGAGAACTACGAAACCAAGATCTCCGTGGACGAAACAGGCACCGTCATTACGCTCGGCGACGGCATCGCGCGCGTGTATGGACTCGATAAAGTCATGGCCGGCGAACTCCTGGCCTTCCCGCACGGCGTGGCCGGCATCGCGATGAACCTGGAAGAAGACCAGGTTGGCGTCGTGCTGCTCGGCGAATACACCGAGATCAAGGAAGGCGACGAGGTCAAGCGCACGGGGCGCATCATGAGCGTGCCCGTGGGCGATGCCCTGATCGGACGCGTCGTTAACTCGCTCGGAGAGCCGATCGACGACAAGGGACCGATTGCCTCGGACAAGTTCATCGCTCTCGAGCGCCTGGCGCCCGGCGTCATTGACCGCCAGCCGGTGCGCGAGCCGATGGCCACCGGACTCAAGGCCATCGACAGCATGATCCCCATTGGCCGTGGCCAGCGCGAGTTGATCATCGGCGACCGCCAGACCGGCAAGACCGCAGTCGCGCTCGACACCATTATCAACAGCAAGGGGAACGACCTCATTTGTATTTACAACGCGATCGGGCAGAAGCGTTCTTCGATTGCGCAGGTGGTCAAGATTCTGGAAGACGCTGGAGCGATGGAGTACACCATCGTGGTCGCGGCATCGGCGTCAGAACCCGCGCCCATGCAGTACATTTCGCCGTACGCGGCATGCGCGATGGGCGAGTTTTTCCGCGACAGCAAGCGGCATGCGCTGGTCATTTATGACGATCTGTCGAAACACGCCGCTTCGTACCGTGAAATCTCGCTACTGCTGCGCCGTCCGCCGGGACGCGAGGCTTATCCGGGAGACGTTTTTTACCTTCATTCCCGTCTTCTGGAGCGCGCGGCCAAAGTCAGTGACAAAAATGGCGGCGGATCGCTGACCGCGTTGCCGATCATCGAAACTCAGGCAGGCGACGTTTCCGCCTACATTCCGACGAACGTCATTTCGATTACCGACGGCCAGATCTATCTGGAAACCGATCTGTTCAACCAGGGCGTGCGTCCCGCAGTGAACGTGGGTCTGTCGGTGAGCCGCGTCGGTGGCAGTGCGCAGATCAAAGCCATGCGCCAGGTTGCGGGCACGCTGAAGCTCGAACTGGCGCAGTATCGCGAACTGGCGGCGTTTGCGCAGTTTGGCAGCGATCTCGACAAGGCCACGCAGGCGCAGTTGAATCGCGGTCAGCGGCTGGTCGAATTGCTGAAGCAGAACCAGTTTTCGCCGCTGCCGTTTTCGAAACAGATTCTGATCATCCTGGCGGGTACAGGCGGATTCCTTGATGACCTGCCGGTGGCGCAAGTGCGCGACTTCGAAATGGAACTTTACAAGTATGTCGATTCGACGAATCCCGGCGTTCTGCGCACGATCATGGAGAAGAAGGTTCTCGATGACGCGCTGAAAGGCCAGTTGCAGGAAATCATTAAAGAAGCGAAGCAGCAGTTTGTGGCAGCGAGGGAAGCGGTAGCGAAGTAGCTCCGAGCCCCGAGTCCCAAGCCAAGAAGATGTTAGCTCAGGACTCGCGACTCAGGACTCGCGACTAAATATGCCTAATATTCTCGACATTCGACGCCGTATCCGCAGCGTGATTAACACGCGGCAGATCACCAAGGCCATGAAGATGGTTTCGGCGGCGAAGCTGCGGCGGGCGCAGGAGCGCGCGTTGGCAGCGCGGCCGTACGCGCAGATGTTGACGAATGTTTTGAAGTCGCTGGTGGCTCGCGCCGAGATTTACGATCCCGAGACCGGCGTGCCGAAGCATCCACTGCTGGCGCAGCGCGAAGAGAAAAATATCCTGCTGGTCGTCGTGACCGGTGACAAAGGGCTCGCGGGTGCATTCAACGCCAATATCACCAAGGCGGCAGCCCGGTTCTTGGAGTCAAAAGCCGGGAAGAATGTCGATATCGAAGCGGTAGGCCGCAAGGGGCGCGACTTTCTGCGTCGCCGGTATCCGGCAGCGAAGGTGCAAACCAAGAGTCTGGCCGAATTGATCGAGGCGGTGGACGTAGAACCGGAAGCGGCGGAGCGAGCCGGCGCAACGCAGATAGCCGGCGAGCACGTGGGTGTCCTGGGCAAAGTCGAGTTTGCTCAGGCGGCGGCGCTCGCGGAAAGCGTGATCCGGCGTTATTGCCGCGAGGAGATCGATTCCGTTTACATTGTCTTCAACGAGTTCAAGTCGGTTATCGCGCAGCGTCTGATCGTGGAGCAGGTTCTTCCCATCGAACAGATTGGCGAGCAGGCGGTGCGGCTCGCCGAGGAAATGACGGAAGAAGAAAAGAAGAAGGCGAAAGAGGCGGCGGTGAGCGCCGGGGTGGGAATGCGCACCACGGAAGGATCCGCGGACGCTGCGTCACAATTCGGCAGCTCACAGGTCGACTACATTTACGAGCAGCCGCCGGAAGAACTGTTCCGCGCCTTACTGCCGAAGTATGTGAGCATTCAGATCTTCCGTGCGCTGCTGGAATCAGTGGCGGCCGAGCACGCGGCACGCATGACGGCGATGGATTCGGCTACCAGCAATGCGACGGACATGATCGACTCGTTGACGCTGGTCATGAACCGGGCGCGGCAGGCGAAGATCACGAAAGAGATCATCGAAATCGTCAGCGGCGCAGCGGCGATGTAATTCGTAGAGAAGTTGCTGGCAATGTCTGTGGTGCGAGGAAGAAGAGGGACGTAAAAAGTTACGTTTCCACGAGAAGACTTATGGCTGAAAACGTAGGACATGTCATTCAAATCTCGGGGCCCGCGGTGGACGTACAGTTCGCCGAAGGAATGTTGCCTCCGATCTATCAAGCCGTGAAGGTCGTGAGCGACGGCTTCACCGTGCCCAATCCCATCAATGTGATTCTCGAGGTGCAGCAGCATCTCGGCGAAGGTCGCGTGCGCTGCATCGCCATGCAGGCCACGGACGGCATGGTTCGCGGGATGAAGGCCATCGATCAGGGCGGACCGATCTCGGTTCCCGTGGGCCGTGGAACGCTGGGGCGCGTGATGAACGTGATCGGTGAACCAGTGGATCAGTTGGGTCCGGTCGAATACAAAGAGCGCATGCCGATTCACCGCCTCGCTCCTGCGTTCGACGAACAGGCAACCACCGCCGAGATGTTTGAGACCGGCGTCAAAGTCATCGATCTTATCCAGCCGTTCCTGAAGGGCGGCAAAATCGGATTGTTCGGCGGCGCGGGTGTGGGCAAGACCGTTGTCATCATGGAACTGATCAACAACGTCGCCAAGAATCACGGGGGCTTCTCGGTTTTCGCCGGCGTCGGCGAGCGTACGCGCGAGGGCAACGACTTGTGGCTGGAAATGTCGGAGTCGGGCGTCATCAAGCCTGGCGTTCCGGCGGAGTCGAAAGCCGCGCTGATTTACGGGCAGATGACGGAGCCTCCAGGGGCGCGTCTGCGGGTGGCGCTCACTGGACTCACGGTCGCGGAATACTTCCGCGATGCGGAGGGCGCTGACACGCTGCTGTTCATCGACAATATTTTCCGATTCACGCAGGCGGGATCGGAAGTTTCGGCACTGCTCGGCCGCATGCCCAGCGCCGTCGGTTACCAACCGAACCTGGCGACGGAAATGGGCGAATTGCAGGAGCGGATTACGTCGACCAAGAAAGGGTCGGTCACGTCGGTGCAGGCGATTTACGTTCCTGCCGATGACTTGACGGATCCGGCGCCAGCCACCACGTTTGCTCACCTGGACGCGACCACCGTGCTTTCGCGTGCATTGACCGAGATCGGAATTTATCCCGCGGTCGATCCGCTGGGTTCGACTTCGCGTATTCTGGATCCGCGCATCGTCGGCCAGGAGCATTACGACGTCGCGCAGCAAGTGAAGAAAACTCTGCAAACCTACAAGGATCTGCAGGACATCATCGCGATTCTCGGTATCGACGAGTTGAGCGAAGATCAAAAACTGACGGTCGCTCGGGCCCGAAAGATTCAGCGCTTCCTGTCGCAACCGTTCCACGTGGCCGAGCAGTTCACTGGCGCCAAGGGAAAATACGTCAAGATTGCCGACACGGTGAAGGGCTTCAAGGCGATCGTCGAAGGCAAGTATGACGACATCCCCGAGCAGGCGTTTTACATGAAGGGGCCGATCGAGGAAGTGCTGGAAGCGGCAGAGAAGATGAAGGCAGCAGCGTAAAACGAGACCTCGGACCTCAGGCGTCGGACCCTGGCCAGCTGGGTGTTTGCTGCGCTCCGAGGTCTGAGATCCGACGTCGGATTTCAAATGGCAGACACTTTTCAACTCGAGATCGTTACGCCGGAAAAGAAGGTGATCGAGACCACGGCGGAGGAAATTCAGATTCCGGGCAAGAACGGATATCTGGGCGTCCTGCCGGGGCATGCGCCACTGATCACCGAACTCGCGGTTGGAGAGATCAAATACCGGGAAAACTCGGCCGAGCAGCGTCTCGCCGTGGCTTGGGGATTCGCCGAAGTACTGCCGAACAAAGTTACTATCCTGGCTGAGACTGCGGAGCGTCCAGCTGAAATTGACGTGGATCGCGCGCGCAAGGCCAAAGTACGGGCCGAACAGCGGCTGGCCAGCGGCGACACTGCCGTAGATGTGCATCGCGCTCTCGATGCCCTGCATCGCGCTGAGTCGCGACTGGATGTGGCCAGCAAGAAGTAACTTCCCGACTAGCCATCCAACAGTGGTGCCTCCGCTTCGCACCTTATAGAATTGTGCCTTCACTTGTTTGAGGTGACGGCACCATGAGAATCTCCCCAATCGTTTTCTGCAGTTTTCTGCTCTCCGCATTCGTTACAGCCCAGCAACCCCAGCTCGCACCGGCTCCTCCGCCACGACCGGCGTGGCTGGTCACTCCTGAAGTGCATTCCGATGACAGCGTGACCTTCCGCTTTCGGGCGCCCAATGCGCAGGAAGTGAAGTTGGCCCGCGAAGGTGCCGAGCCGCTTGCCATGCAGAAGGACGACACGGGCGTTTGGACTGTCAATACGCCGCCGTTGCCGCCGGACTATTACGGATACTCCATCATCGTCGACGGCGAGCGCACGATCGATCCCTACAATCACCTGCTGAAACCGAATCTGCTCTCGACCGAGAATATGGTGCATGTGCAAGGTCCGCCGTCGTTGCCGTGGGAGTTAAACGACGTGCCGCACGGAGAAATTCACCATCATTTCTACAAGTCGGCTGCAGCCCAGGACGATCGGGATTTCTTCGTGTACACTCCGCCCGGCTACGATCCAGCGGGAAAAACGACGTACCCGGTTCTGTATTTATTGCATGGCTACAGCGACGACGCGAGCGGGTGGACGGCGGTCGGCCGCGCGAATGTGATTCTTGACAACCTGATTGCACAGGGCAAGGCGAAGCCCATGATTGTCGTAAATCCATTAGGCTATGGCACGATGGAGATCGTGCGGAACGGGTGGGGAGGACTTGGAAACCATCCGGAGATTCGCGAGCAGAATTACTCGAGGTTTCGCGACGCCCTGCTGACGGAAGTCATCCCGCAAGTGGAAAGTGAATATCGCGTGGCGAAGGACCGCACTCAGCGCGCGATAGCTGGACTTTCCATGGGTGGCTCAGAATCGTTGCTAACCGGGCTGAATAATCTCGACAAGTTTGCCTGGGTGGGCGCTTTCAGCGCGGGCGGTCTGCCGGATTCGTTCGAGAAAGACTTTCCCGGACTCGACAGCAAAGCGAATCAGCAACTGAAGCTGCTATGGATCGCTTGCGGAACGGAAGACCGGCTGATCACGCCGAACCGGAACTTGCGGGAGTGGCTGAAGACCAAAGGAATTCAGCACGTCGATATCGAAACGCCGGGGATGCACACGTGGTTGGTTTGGCGGCGGAATCTCGCGGCATTCGCACCTTTGTTATTCCGGTAACGAATGCATCCAACAATACAGAATTTGTCATGAGGGTTGACGCGATGGGTCTGAAAGAACTCGGGAAAAGCTTCGTAGGTCGTACGGCCAGGTATCCAGCAGCATTCAGGCTCTATCAATTCTCGGGAAGGATCGCGCAGGGGCTCGGGCAGATTTACGGTCATGCGCATCATACTCTCGAGCTCGGAGAGCGGGATGAGCGGCTGAGGGAGCTTACCCGGGAACTGTTTCCCGATACCATTGTTGCCGGTGGACCTTTCGCGGGAATGCGATGGATTGCGCAACCCTTTGGCAGCGCTCTGCTGCCGAAGCTGCTGGGTTCTTACGAGTCCGAATTGCACCCGCCACTGGAGGAAGCATTTAACGAACATTACGGCACGGTCGTCGATATTGGATGTGGCGAGGGATATTATGCGGTCGGAATGGCGCTCCGGCTCCCGGCGGCGACGGTTTACGCATTCGACACCAACGCGCACGCCCGACGCCTCTGCAGCCAAGTGGTTGGGCTCAACGGGCTCGAAGCCCGAGTTCACATCGGAGAACTATGTGATGCCTCAGTGCTGCGTTCGCTGCCCCTGGGTAATCGGGCCCTGATCATTTCTGATTGCGAAGGATATGAGAGGTTGCTTTTCGATCGGAGCATGGCTGCCTTCCTTGCCAATCATGACCTCATCATCGAAGTGCACGATTTCATTGATATCGAAATCAGTGACAACCTGCGCAATGCATTTGCAGAGACGCACCAGATTCGCGCGATCAAGAGCGTTGACGACATTCAAAAGGCTCACACCTACCAGTATCCGCAGCTGGACGGGTACGACATCAAGACAAAATGGCTCGTTCTTTCGGAGCGGCGCCCGGGGACTATGGAGTGGTTTGTAGTGAAGAGCAAGATGCGGATGCGAGAAACGCCGACCCCTTAATTGTGGCATATTCCGGGCGGAAGTGCGGCTTTGTCGTTCCACTGCTCGCGTCGGACGAATGCGTCCACACCCCTGCAGGAGATTACGGCACATTGACGTGGTCGTGGCTGTTTGTTGCCGGCACATAATTGACCGCTGCTGTGCGCTCCAACTTGTCCCAGGCGAACTTCCGTCCTTCGATCGCACGCTTCAACGTTTTGAACAGTACGATCGAAAACAGCTGACGATAGGCGAAGCGCTGCAACCATACCTGGCTGAGTAGCCAGGGATCTTCCTTATCGTCGGGTCGGCGGCGTTCGAGAGCGAAGGCAATTGCCGACGCAATGAAATCGATCACCAGGAACGCAAAGAAAAACAGCACGAGCTTGTGGAAGCTGGCAGGATCCGTGGAATCCGGGTGGAAATGTTTCTGGATGAAATACCAGATCGTGCCGATGGCGAACATGATGTCGATCAGCGGAGACACCAGTGGAAGCAGAATCTGGAAGATGACAATGTTAGGGAGAGCAACCCACCCCAGCGCACCCTTGCGCGCGAAGACTCCGCGATGTTTGTAAACCGCTTGGAGAATGCCGAAAGACCAGCGGAAACGCTGGCGCATCAGACCATTTGCGTTGGTCGGAGCCTCGGTGTAAGCGAGAGCCATGTCTTCGTACTCGACGCGGTATCCGCGCCGGAGCAGGGCCATGGTGAGGTCGGCATCTTCGGCGACGGTATCGATGTGGTATCCGCCGGCCTCGCGTACGGCGGATACGCGCCAGGCTCCAATCGCGCCGGGTACCACACTGACCGCGCCCAGCACGTCAAGGGCGCGCCGCTCGAAGTTCTGGCTGGTGATATATTCCAGGGCCTGCCAACGCGTCCATAGATTCACGCGGTTGCCAACCTTGGCGTTGCCCGCGATGGCGCCGACTTTCGGATTGATAAAGTGCGGCACCAAGCGCGAAATGGCATCCGGAGCAATGATGGTGTCAGCATCGATGCCAACAAACAGTTCGGCATCTCCAATGTGCTCGATGCCAAAATTCAAGGCCTCGGCTTTGCCGGAGTTCCGCTTGCCGAGGATCAGGACTTTTCCCGCCGCCGCTTCGGCGGCAAACGCATGGCGCGCAACTTCGAGTGTTCGGTCTTTCGATCCGTCGTCGATCACGATGACATACAGATTGGGATAGTCCGAATTCAGCGCGGCGTGGATCGTGCGTTCGATTACCTTTTCTTCGTTATAGGCGGGAATGAGCACCGCGACTTTTGGCTTGTAGGAAGCGACTTCAGCCGGCTTGCCGAAGATCTTCTCGCGTACTCGGTCGTAGACGGCGGCCGCGCCGATGAAAAGCAGGCGTCCGGTCATCAGAAGATCTCCGACGAGGAAGATCCAGGTGATGGCGACGATGGCGGCATCGAACATCCAGAAACCCAGGCGATCAAGGCGCGCCGCCCAGAGTTCGCCGCGCGGCAAGGGCGCCATCACGTCCGCCCTTTGCTTGCCGAGCAGGTCGTATACATTGGCGATTTCGTATCCGCGAGCCCGTATGCCGTCGATAATCATGGGCAGAGCACGAACAGTTTCCGCTCGATTGCCGCCCCCATCATGCAGCAGTACGATGTTGCCGCATCGCAGATCGTCGATTCGGCAAGGTGGCAAGTGCGCCAGCACCCACGATGTGATTTCTTCCGCCGAGTGGTGATACTGGCCGCTGGCCCAATCGTTTGGATCAATCCGGTTTCCAACTGTGATGTAGCCCATCTCCTGTGGAATTAGAAGCGGGCGGACCTGGTCGGCGGTATCCGGTTCTTCGTCGATCGCATACGGAGGTCGCATCAAGGTCGCGCGCACCCCCAGCAGGCTGCCAAACAGACGCTGCGTGAGATTTAGTTCCACCTTCATATAGGCATCGGAAATATTGCTGACGTCCGGATGCGTGAAAGTGTGGTTGCCGACGGTGTTGCCCTCGTTGTAAATCCGTTTCGCGATGCCGGCGAACTTATCCGTCTGTATGCCGATCAAAAAGAACGTTGCGGTGGCGTGTTTTGCCTTCAGCACGTCGAGAATCTTCGGAGTCCAGTCCGGGTCTGGGCCATCATCAAAGGTCAAGGCAATTTTATTCGGGCTGTAGCCGTAGCGGCTGACGCGGTAGGGCTCCGGCAGGTTCTGGAAGACCTCATCGGTGATCATCTTGCTGTTCGCGTCGACGGTGATATCGCGAGTGCCATGTGCGGGCTTTTCTTCGATCCGAAGGATCTCCCCTTGCCCTTCCATGTCAACGTCCGCGCCGGGCGGCACGTCGCGCAGTTTGTCGGGGGCTCCGGTTTCGCCGGGCACATCCCATACTTTCCACAGGGAGCGATCTTCGCTGCCCAGCCGCCACAAGGCAAAAGTCTGGATCCCCAGATTCTGGGCCGCTCGCATGTGATTCAGCGCCGTGACTGCATCGACGAACCAGATATCGTGCCGAAAATTGCGTTCATCGAGATAACTGAAATGAGGATTCATCGCGTCATCGTCGAAGTTAACGTCCTCATCGGAATCGCGTGCCGCTAGCCATGCATCCTGCACGCTGACGCTGGAGTCGTGAACTTCCGGCGGCAACTTCCCGGTTTTCGGTTTCAGCACCCAGTCGTAACCGTAGTTCGCGATGGCGCAGATGATTTTTTCCTTCGGGATGACGCTTCGCGCGTATCTCAGATTCTGCTCGAACCAATCTTGCGATGCGACGGGACCCGAGGGACCGCCGGGATAGTGCTGGTCATAATTCATCAGCACGATACCGTCTGCCGCGGCGGCGATCGCCGGATAGTCATATTCAGAATTGTGCGGCGGCACCGCTACATAGAGCTTCATGCCGCGCGCATGAAGATCCGCGGATACCTCCTGCAGCAATGCAACGTAGCCAGCTTGTCCGGTCGGAGGGAAAGTCTCGAAGTCGATCATGAGGCCGTGATACCGGCCGGAAGACAGAAATTGAGCCGCCTCGCGGCGAAACCGTGCGCGGGCAACAGGATTGTTCAGGAACTCCACGACGTCGGGAATCCAGTTGGCGCCGTCGGAATTGTTCACCATCGGGAACACTTCCATGGCGGGATCTTCACTCTTCAGAAAGGGCATGACCCGGTCGTCGACGGGCAGGACCGATGTGCCTTGGACGACGTCGAAATACTTGTTGGTCTGGTCGTTCACTCGATGTAGCCATGCAATGGC
>CAVXVD010000096.1:0-158817 GCA_963765015.1 uncultured Acidobacteriota bacterium
CAAACCTGGGTGCCCTGCTGATGGCCGCCGGCCTGCCTTACGATTCCGATGCCGGACGCGACTACGCCTCCTGCGTCACTGCCATCATGTGCGGCCAAGCCTATCTCCAGAGCAGCCGCATCGCCGAACAGTGCGAACCGCTGACGCCAGCAACCGAGCCGACGAAGAAGAATCTCTCAGAGACCAACCTTGGCGCCAACGCCATGCCCGGCGGAGCCTGCCCCGGCTGGTACATCAACCGCGAGCCATTCCTCGACGTGATCCGCATGCACCGCGCGAGCGTCAATGGCATCAACAAAAATAACGTCCCCACCAGCATCTACGAAGCCAGCAAGCAGTGCTGGGACGAAGCCCTCGCCCACGGCGAAAAACACGGCTACAGAAATTCTCAAGTAACAGTGTTAGCCCCAACGGGCACCATCGGCTTCATGATGGACTGCGATACAACTGGCATTGAGCCGGACCTCGCGCTGATCAAATATAAGAAGCTGGTTGGCGGCGGGATGATCAAAATCGTCAACAACACCGTGCCCACCGCGCTGTTCAAGCTCGGCTACACGCACGATCAGACCGACGCCATCGTCAGCTACATCGACGCCACCGGCACCATCGAAGGTGCGCCGCATGTGAAAGACGACGACCTCGCCGTCTTCGACTGCTCGTTCAAGCCGGCCAAGGGCACGCGGTCCATTCACTACACTGGGCATCTTCGCATGATGGCGGCCGCTCAGCCGTTCATCTCCGGCGCCATCTCGAAGACCGTCAATCTTCCCGAGAACGCCACCATCGAGGACATCAGCGACGCGTACCTGCAGGCCTGGAAGCTCGGGCTGAAGGCAGTTGCGGTCTATCGCGACGGATGCAAGAAGTCGCAGCCGCTCTCCGCCGCCGGCACCAAGACCGCGAACTCCACCAAGGACGACGCCCGCATCGCAGCTGCCGCGCAAGTCGAGGAAGAAGATATGAACGCGCCACCGCGCGCCGTTCGCCACAAGTTGCAGGAAGAACGCGCCTCGATCACGCACAAGTTCAAAGTGGGAGATCACGAGGGCTACATCACCGTCGGCCTCTATCCCAACGGAGATCCCGGCGAACTCTTCATCACCATGGCGAAAGAAGGATCGACCGTCTCCGGCCTGATGGACAGCTTCGCGCTTGCCGTCTCGATCGCGCTGCAGCACGGCGTCCCGCTGAAACTGTTCTGCGAGAAGTTCGCCCACACCCGCTTCGAACCGAGTGGATGGAGCGGCAATCCCGACATCGGCTACGCCAAGAGCATCATGGACTACATCTTCCGCTGGCTCCAGTTGCGCTTCCTGACCGGCCAGCAGCAGATGCTATTCGACAACCTCCGGCTGCGCCCAGCCGGAATGAGCTCTCAGCCCGAAGCAGTCGGAGAAGTGAACGATACACCGGAGGTTTCCGGTCCGAAGTCGGAAGTCCGAGGTCCAAGGTCCGGTTCCATCCACGCCGCCGACGCGCTCTCCAGCCTGATCGACCTGGGAGACGCGCCCAGCTGCAGCTTCTGTGGCAGCATCATGACCCGCAACGGCAGCTGCTACCGTTGCGCCAGCTGCGGCAGCACCAGCGGCTGCAGTTAAACACACGTGCAGGGGCGGACGCTTCGTCGTCCGCCCTTGCTGCGGCCGGTGGAGATGCAGGCTGGTGGGGAGCCGGAGTATGAGGGAGAAGACGTTCTGTTGATGAATCCGGTTGGAGTTTGACTGCGGTCGAAATCCCCACTCCTTCGACTTCGCTCAGGGCAGGCTCTAAGCCGCAAAAAGCGCGGCTTGGGGATGGGCAGCCGCTTTATTTTTTGTGGACGGTTTTCTTTTTGCTGACCTGTTTCGTCTCAGCTTTCTTCTTTCCGAAGACGCGGGCGAAAATCTTGTCTACATTTTTCAGCTGGCGTTGCAGGTCGAAGGCGTATTCGATTTGTTTGCGCGGGACTTTGCCGGTAATTTCTTTGTCGGCGAGAATCTCGTCGTGAAAGTTCAGGCCTTCTTTCCACGGCGCGCATGGCATGGGATTGCACCAGGCGATACGCGTCCTCGCGGCTGACGCCGTGCTCGACGAGGTCGAGCAAGAGTTGCCCGCTAAAGATCAAGCCGCGGGTCGATTCCAGATTCGCGCGCATGCGCTCGGGATAAACGAACATGGTGTCGATGACGTGGGTGGTTTTGCTGAGCAGATAATCCGCGAGCGTGGTTGAATCGGGCAGGATGACGCGCTCGACCGACGAGTGCGAGATGTCGCGCTCATGCCAGAGAGGAACGTTCTCGAATCCAGCCTGCGCGTTGCTGCGGACAACGCGGGCCAAGCCGCTGATCTGCTCGAGGGTGACGGGATTGCGCTTGTGCGGCATGGCCGACGATCCCTTTTGCTTTTCGCTGAAGAACTCCTCGGCCTCGCGGACTTCGGTACGCTGCAGGTGGCGCAGTTCGGTGGCGAACTTGTCGAGAGTCGAAGCGATCACGGCGAGCGTGGCCAAGTAGTTGGCGTGGCGATCGCGCTGGATCACCTGCGACGAGACTGCGGCAGCTTTCAATCCCAGCCGCGCGCAGATCTTCTCTTCCAGTTCGGGCGTGAGGTGCGCGAAGATTCCGACCGCGCCGGAGAACTTCCCTACCCGCATGTCCTCGGCGGCGGCCATAAAGCGCGTGATGTTGCGCTGCGTCTCGGAATACCAGTTGGCAATTTTGAATCCGAAGGTGATGGGTTCGGCGTGGATGCCGTGGGTGCGCCCGATCATGGGCGTGTCCTTGAATTCCCACGCGCGGCGCTCGAGAACCTCGGACAGGCGCTGGAGATCTTGCGCGATCACTTGAGACGACTGGTGGATGAGGAGCGCCTGCGCGGTATCGACGACGTCGTTCGAGGTGAGTCCGTAGTGAAACCAGCGGGCGTGCGGTCCGACGATTTCGGCAACGGCCGTGGTGAAGGCGATGACGTCGTGGCGGACTTCGGCCTCGATCTCGTGAATGCGTTCGACACGGAAGTCGGCGCGCTCTTTGATGGCCCTGGCGGCCTCTTTGGGGACGAGGCCGGCTTCGGCGAGAGTTTCGGTGGCGGCGACTTCGACGGCGAGCCAGGTGCGAAAGCGGTTTTCATCGCTCCAGATGCGGGCCATCTCGGGCCGGGTATAGCGCGGGATCACGGTGGGCTCCTGTGTCCGAGGGGACTAAGGATTCTAAATGCGCGGGGCTGGAAGTGGCTAGGGCGGGACACGTTCGGCAGAAGTTCTCAGCCCATGGCGCCCCGGCACACGGCAGAAACCGGAGAGTTTCGCCATGTATCGCTTCACGATATAATTATTAAAAGACTATCGCATGACGATACAATCGACGGCATGAAGAAGCTGGCGCTGGCGGACTATCAGGCTTTAGCGGAGTTTCGGTATCAGATCCGGAAGTACTTGCATTTCAGCGAGCAAGCAGTGGAAGCGGCGGGGCTGGAGCGAGGCCAATACCAGCTCATGCTGGCGATCAAGGGGATGCCGGAAACGTTGCGGCCGCGGATTCGCGACGTAGCAGACCGGATGCACATCCAGCATAACAGTGCGGTGGAGTTGATCAACCGGCTGGAGGCTGGCGGGTATGTGCGACGGGAGCGGGGGCAGGATGACCGGCGCGAGGTGCTGCTGGCGCTCACGCCGAAGGGAGAGAAGGTGCTGGGGGAGTTGGCGCTGCATCATCATGAGGAATTGCGAGGCGCGGCCCCGGATCTGGTGGCAGCCTTGCGGCGGTTGATGCCGAACTCGGGATTGGACCGAGGAATCGCGTAGAGGTGCGGGAGTTCTTCGGGCTGAGGTGTCGTCCCTACGACACGATTCGCGAACCAAGAACAAGTAAAGAAACCACTATGGGACAGAACATTCCGAATCGTCCGGCGGTGGCGGCTTCCGGAGTATCGCCATTGTCGCCGGAGCCCACGGCGCAGTTTCGGATTGTGCTGATTTCGTTTCTAGCGGCAGGGATCGGGCTGATTGCCGGGGTCGTCGCCTACATTCTCTACAAGCTGATCGGGCTGTTCACCAATCTGTTCTTCTTTCACGAGTGGTCGACGACGTTCCGGAGTGTGGGATCTCATCATCTGGGAGCGTGGGTGATCCTGGTCCCAGTCATTGGCGGGCTGGTTGTCGGCGTGATGGCGAAGTACGGATCGTCGAAGATCAAGGGGCATGGGATTCCCGAAGCGATGGAAGCCGTGCTGGTAAATCGCAGCCGGATCGAGCCGAAGGTAGCGCTGCTCAAACCGATTTCGGCGGCGATTGCAATTGGAACGGGCGGACCGTTTGGAGCGGAAGGGCCGATCATCCAGACGGGAGGAGCGATTGGATCGCTGGTTGGGCAAGTGCTGCATACGACGGCGGTCGAGCGGAAGGTGCTGCTGGCTTGTGGCGCCGCGGCCGGAATGTCGGCGACGTTCAATACGCCCATTGCGGGCGTGATCCTTGCCATTGAGTTGCTGCTGTTTGAATTCAAGTCGCGATCTTTTATTCCGCTGGTCATCGCGAGCACACTGGCAACGGCGGTGCACATGCAGTTGCTGGGACCGGGGCCGATGTTTCAGGTCGCGCACATGGATTTTGGGATTCCGCATGCCCTTCCCTTTTATCTTCTGCTGGGGCCTTTATGCGGGCTGGCCGCTGTGGTTTTGAGCAAGGCGTTGTACTGGGTGGAAGACACATTTGAAAAACTTCCAGTGAACGAATTGTGGTGGCCGGCGATTGGGGCACTCTTTCTCGGAGTGATCGGATTCTTCGTGCCGCGCGTGTTTGGCGTGGGGTATGACACGATCGGCGACATTCTGAATGGGAACCTGGTATGGAAAATATTGTTGGTGGTGATGATCGCAAAGTTTGCCGCGCTGGTGATTTCACTGGGGTCAGGGACTTCGGGCGGGCTGCTGGCTCCGACGTTTATGTGGAGCGCGGCTATGGGCGGGCTGTTTGCGATGATCGGGAATCACGTGTTTCCGGGTGCGCACCTTTCGCCGGGAGCGTTCGCGCTGGTGGCGATGGGGGCGGTGTTCGGAGCGGCATCGCGGGCGACGTTCTCCTTCATCATTTTTGCATTTGAGATTACGCGCGATTACAACTCGGTACTGCCGCTGATGCTGGTCGCGGTGATTGCTGATGGGATCGCGATGCTGTTCATGCCACGGAGTTCGATCATGACGGAGAAGCTGGCGCGGCGTGGTTTGCGCGTGCACCAGGACTACGAAGCGGACATGCTGGCGCAAGCCACAGTGGCGGAGACTATGGAGAAGGACGCGCCGGTGATTCCAGCCGGAACGAAGGTGAAAGAACTCGCCGAACGAATCGGCCGCCATGATCCGGCCGTCGCGAGACATGAGGCGTTGCTGATCGTCGACGGCGCCGGCAACATGGTTGGCATCATTACGCGGGGTGACATTTTGCGCGCGCTGGAAAAGGATGCGTCGGGAGAGCTGACCGTGGAGCGAGCAGGCAGCGCGAACCTGGTGGTCGCGTATCCGGACGAACTAGTTTCGGAGGCGGCTGCGAAGATGCTGCATTGCGGCGTGGGGCGATTACCTGTCGTGGACCGCAGCGACGAGCACAAGATCATCGGGTACCTGGGCCGAGCGGCCATACTCGCCGCGCGAACCTTGCGCTTGCAGGACGAGCATGTGCGCGAGAGAGGATGGCTGTCCTTCTCAAAGTGACGGTCCTCCCTCAATCAGCCTTTCCGAGGGTTCTCCTACCCAATCCCAAGGATTGAGAGTTCGCATTGGATTCCGGATATTATGAATGGGAGATTGTGCAGTGCAAGAAGCGCAAGGCAACCAGAAGACATCGGAGGAAATCGCCAATCTCCGGCTTTATCTGCGGAAGCAGCCGGTAGTGCTTGCCCTGCTTTCGACGCTGGCGGTGGTGTTTTTTCTCATCGTCACCGGGCTCTCTCGTGCGTACCACGCACAGCGGGAGTCCCTGGGGAACCGGTGGTACAGCCGAGGCGTTGCCGACCTCAACGCGGGGCGCTTTGAGGATGCGGTCAAGGATTATCGCGGGGCATTGCTCTACTCCCGCGATAACTACTACTACCAACTAAACCTGGCCGAAGCTCTCATTGGGGTAAAGCATACGGGGGAGGCTTACGCCTACCTGCTAAACCTGTGGGACCGGGAACCGGAAGACGGGCTGGTCAACCTGGAACTGGCGCGTATCGCCGCGCAGCGAGGCCAGACCGAACAGGCAGTCCGCTACTACCATGATGCGGTGTACGCGGCATGGCCGAGCGACGAAGAGTTGAAGCGGCGCGATGCCCGGCTGGAACTGATCGAACTCCTGCTACGAAATAACAAAGAAGCGGAGGCGCAGGCGGAGTTGATTGCGCTCGGGGAAAACGTCGGGGATGATCCGTCTCAGCAGGAGCATCTCGGTGATCTTTTTCTGCGGGCGAAGGACTATGAGCACGCGCTCGCCGCGTACCGGATGAGCCTGAAAGCGCAACGGCGCAATCCTACGGCCATGGCGGGGGCGGGATATGCCGCATTTCAACTGGGACAATATCCGCTGGCCCAGCGCTATCTGCAAGCAGCGGTCGCAGGCAATCCGAACGATGCGAAGAGTTCCGATCTTCTGAAGACCACCGAGATGGTGGTGCAAATGGACCCGTTCCGCCGGCAGATCTCCATGGCGGAGCGTACCCGGATTGTGATCGATGCGTTTGCAACGGCGGGGCAACGGCTGAAGAGCTGCGCGATTCCCAGGAGCGCGGCGACGGCCTCGCAGCCGAACCTGAGCGACCGTTGGGCAGCGCTGCAACGGCAGATCAACGCAGGGGACCTGCGGCGGGATCCCGACCTAGTGGAGACGGCCATGGATCTGGTATTCGGCATCGAACGGCAAACCAGCACGCTTTGCGGCGCGCCGAGCGGGCCTGATGAGGCGCTACTTCTGATCGCAAAACTGCACGAGGGAACGTAGTGGACGCGCCATTCAACCCGGAAGTCGAGGTTTTGGTGGACAACGGCACGGCGCCACCTGCAGCCGCAGCGTTGCCCGAACGTTCTCCCGCGGCGCTTTGGCGATCGGTATTTCGGGAAGAGCGATTCTTCCTCGTCTTGTCGGTGTTTATCGGGGTCTTTGCCGGGCTGGCGGTGGTGTGCTTCCGCTTCGCGATTGACTGGTCGCGCATCTATTTGCTGGGCACGGGAGCGGTGCTGTCGCCAACGCGCATGCTGCTTGCGCCGACGCTTGCCGGATTCGCGATCGCGGTGCTGGTGATTCATTTCTTTCCGCAGGCACGCGGGAGCGGAGTGAATCAGACCAAGGCTGCGCTTTACATCTACAACGGGTACATTCCGATTCGAACCGCGATCGGAAAGTTCATTACGGCAGCGCTGGCGATCGGATCGGGGCATTCGCTGGGACCGGAAGATCCTTCGCTGCAAATTGGAGCCTCTATCGCTTCGGTTCTGGGACGGCAGGTGCATCTGTCGCGAGACCGCATGCGGCTGATTGCTCCGGTGGGCGCGGCGGCTGGACTGGCGGCGGCGTTTAACGCTCCGATCTCGGCCGTGTTGTTCGTGATCGAAGAGGTGATTGGGCGATGGACCGCGGGCATTCTGGGCTCGGTGGTACTGTCGGCGGTGTCGAGCGTGGTGGTGATGCGTTGGTTTCTGGGCTCGGAGTCGCTGTTTCGAATTCCCGCAGTGGAACTGAAGCGGCCTTCGGAGTTAATCGCATACGCAATCCTGGGCGTAGTGGGGGGACTGGCATCGGTCGTATTTTCGAGCGGGATCGCCACCTTCCGCCCGGTATTCAAGGCACTGCCGCGATGGACGCATTACTTTCAACCGGCAGTGGCTGGTCTGCTGATTGGCGTCATCGCGGTGCTGGGTGCGCCGCAGGTCATGGGAGCGGGCTATGAATATATCGATCAAGCCATGCACGGGCAGTTCACGTGGCAATTCCTGGCGATGCTGGCGGGACTGAAGATTGTGGCCACGCTGCTGTCGTTTGTAAGCGGAACTCCCGGAGGGATGTTCGCACCAACCCTGTTTATCGGGGCGATGCTGGGAGCGGCCGTGGGCGGCGCGGAGCATTACTTCCTGCCGCACTTGACGATCGCGCCCGGAACGTACGCGCTGGTCGGGATGGGTGTGCTGTTTGCGGGGTTACTGCGGGTACCAATGACGTCGGTGTTCATGGTGCTCGAAGTGAGCGGGAACTATTCGATCATTGTGCCGGTGATCATCGCGAATACGTTTGCGTACGTGATCTCGCGCGGGCTGCAGCCGATTCCAATCTTCGATTTGCTGACACGGCAAGAAGGACTGGAACTGCCTTCCATGGAAGAACAACGGGAAGAAGGCATCCTGCGAGTGGAAGATGCGATGCGGCCGGTGGAAGGTCCGGTGCTGGATGCGGAGAAGACGGTGGAAGAGGCACTGCGCGAACTCGACCATACCGAGATTAAAGATTCTCTGCTGGTGCGGATGAGTTCCGGCGGATGGAATAGCGTTACCCGGGAGCAATTGCTGGCGATGGCGGCAGACGGTGGCGGCGGGTCGAGCCTGGGATCGCGATTGCCGATCCGGCAGGTGCCCTACCTGCATCCGGACCACCCACTGGAGACGGCGCTGCGCTATGTGGACCGTTGGCCGATTGTGCCGGTGGTAAGCCGCGCTGACTTCCGGCAACTGGAAGGCGTGATTTCACAGCGCGATGTGCTGGAGCGCTACCGGGAATTCGGCGAGGGCTAAGGGTCGACACTTCTGGATGGTTTACGCAGCTCTCATGCGGAAACTTCCGGTCACGATTCAGCTCTTGCAAACGGCCCTGCGGATTCGGTAAGCTTCCCCAACCCACTAAGGTATTTGCGGGCAGAGCTGCATCCATTGAGACCCATGGCCAAGGAAAAGCCTTCCTTTCTTCGACATCGCTTGCGGAAGCGTCCGGAGCATGTCTGCGCCAAGTCAATCCCTGCCTGTCGTTGTCGATGCTGTCCATTCTCGGTTTGTCAATAAACACAATTCACGGTTTCAGATTGCAATGGGGGGAAAAACCATGCAGAGCTTTTCAATCCGAATCATTGTTGTAAGTTTTGTTGCGCTCGCGCTGAGCCTGGCAGCATTCGGGCAGGGCGGCGCGACGGGGGCTATCAGCGGGACGGTGCAGGATCCGAGCGGGGCGGTAGTGGGCAACGCGGACGTGCGCATCACAAACCAGGACACAAATGTGCAGGAGCGGTCGATCAAGACCGGGGCGGACGGAACCTTCACGGCGCCCCTGCTGCCGGTGGGAACGTACCGGGTGAGCATCCAGGCTGCGGGATTTACGGAGGGCCAGTTTGCCGACGTCGTGGTGCGGGTGACGGAGACGACGCGGATGATCGCCAAGCTGACAACGCAGGCGGTCCAGCAGAAGATTGAGGTCCAGGCGGAAGTGCAGACGGTGGATACGACGGATGCAACGACGGGACAGGCGATCGACAGCAATACGATCCGGGCGCTGCCTCTGGCGACGCAGAATTTTCAGCAGTTGCTGACGCTGTCGACGGGAGCGTCGAGCGAACTTAACGCGGCAGCACAACTGGGGCGTGGGAACGTCCGCATCGTGGTGAACGGGCAGCGGGAAGACAACAACAACTATGCGCTCGAGGGCATCAGCGTGAACGACTACAACGTCGCGGAACTGACCAATACTCCCCTGCCGAATCCCGACGTGGTAAACGAATTCAAGGTGCAAACGTCGCTGTACGACGCCAGCCAGGGGCGCAACGGCGGAGGCAACATCAATGCGATTCTGAAATCCGGTACGAACACCCTGCATGGGGATGCATACGAGTTCTTCCGCAACACGGTGCTGGATGCCAACGAATACTTTTTGAATGGAAGCGGGGCGCCACGCCCGGTGATCCAGCAAAACATTTTTGGCGGAAGCCTTGGCGGGCCGGTGAGTCCGGGAGGAAAGCTGGGATTCTTCTTCGTGAATTATCAGGGGACGCGGCAGCGGAGCGGCGATTCGCCGGGGACGTTGATCAGCACTTTTATCCCTTACGTTCCGCTGTCGGACCGCGGAGCGGCTGGGGCGGCGCAACTGGCAGCGGACTTCGGCGTTCCCAGCACCGATCCGGTCGCGGAAAGCCTGCTGGCTTTTCAGAGCAATCAGTTTGGGGCTCCGGCCAACGGATACCTGTATCCGCTTCCGAATGAGCCGACCGGGACGGCGGCTGGATCGTACGTGCAGTTCACGGTGAGCAAGCCCGGAAAATTCACCGACGATCAATTCACGGCAAACTGGGACCACGAGTTCCGCGAGTCCAGGGATTCGGTGGCGGCACGGTTCTTTTACTCGGATTCGGAGCAAGATATTCCGTTCGGCGCGGGCGGATTGCAGGCGTCGCTGGGTGGAGCCGCGAGTGGAACGGACTTAAATTTCCCTTACCAGCTTCCGATCCACGACCGGGTGTTTGTGATTTCGGAGACGCACGTCTTTTCGCCGACGCTAATCAATGACTTCCGCTTCGGACTGGTTCACATCAACAACAGTGCAATCAATGTGAACCCGGTCACGGCTGCTGACGCGGGGATTGACCGGCCAACCAGTAACCTGACGAGCAGCATTTATAAATTCACCTTTAACACTTCTGGATTTCAGTTTGGACCGACTCCGCAGGCCAACCAGGCGCAGACGCAGAATAACTACAACTTTGTCGAGAACCTGAGCTGGGTAAAGGGCGCGCATACGCTTACGTTTGGCGGGCAATATGTTCGCGTCCGGCTCGACAAACTGTTTCCACAGGTATTCAACGGACAACTGTTCTTTACCAACACGTCGCCGGGCGTGACGGACTTCGCGAACTTCATCGGGGGCACGCCGGAGTTCAGCTTCGGCGGCGGCGGCGTTTATAACCACGCCTACAAGCAGAGCAACTCTGCGGTCTTTGCGCAGGATGACTGGAAGGCAACTTCTAACCTGACCTTAAACCTGGGATTGCGCACGGAATTTATGGGAGCGTGGACGGATGGCGACTGCCACATTGGGAACATCGAATCGGACCTCACGAAATCGGGGACGTATCCGTTTGTTTACCCGAAGTGCGTCAACAACCTGGGCGTTTCGGGGTTGACGGGAACCGCAGCCGGGTCGACGTTCAGGAACAGCGTATCGACGGGATGGGGGCCGCGGGTGGGATTTGCCTATGATGTGCTGGGGCGACACAAGACCACGCTGCGTGGCGGTTACGGCATTTACTACGTCCGCGAAGATGTGGGAGCGGTCGATCAGTTGAGCTTTCAATCGCCATTTATTCCGATCGTGTTCTTCGGGCAGACGCCGGGCTTCACCATGTCGAATTTCTTTACGGGAACACCGGCAGTGAATCCGAATGCGGTGCCGGCCGCGGGATCGTTGAATGCAGCGTGGCTGCCTTGCCTGGCAAGATTGACCAGCTTTGTGCCCAGCAACAGTCCGACCGGCCAAGACGCCACCTACGCGTGCACGACTGGTCCCGGGGTGAATTCAACGCAGAATTTGTTTGTGCTGGAAGTGCCGCGGCACTTCGTGGTGCCGAACACGCAGCAGTGGAACCTTACCTTGCAGCGCGAGTTGGGGAAGAAGTGGGTATTGGAGGCGGGCTATGTTGGAACCCGGGGCATCCACCTGCGCGAGACTCGCGATGCAATTCAGTCGGTCGACGCCATCAGCCATCCGTTCACGGTGACGGATACGAGCAACAACACGTACACGATCACGACCGACACTTTCTCGAACGCGATCGCGCGTACACCAACGCCGGGTTTGAACGGCTACTCCGGATATCAGATTTTCGCCAACGATGCGTACTCGACCTATCACGCGCTGCAGGCGACAGTGTCTCGGCGGTGGAACCAGAGCTATTTCCAGGCGGCGTACACGTTCTCGAAGAACATTGACGCGACATCGACGGGAAATACGGCGTTCAACACGGCGTATAACGATCAGAGCAACATTAATGCGTCGCGCGGGATTTCGGATTTCAACCGACCGCACCGCCTTTCGGTGAGCTACGCATACGAACTGCCGGTCTTTCAGCACAGCACCGGCATCAAGCACGCCGCACTGGGTGGATGGGAACTCAGCGGAGTTACGATTTTCCAGACCGGCTTGCCGTTCTCGATTTACGACTCGAGCGCGGGGACAGCCTTCCTTGGGCAAGGCAGCACGCCGCTGCTAGGCGCGAGCCTGGCGCCGGGAGCAACCATCGCCAGTGGGCTGTCGAGCGGAGATTTGCGCGCGCGCGTGGCCAATGGATATCTGAATCCCGCGGCGTTCACTCCGGCGGCGCTGGTGGATCCGGCCGATTGCACATCGCTCGGCGCCGACTACTGCACGACCGGTTTCGGCAACCTGGGCCGCAACCTTTATCACGGGCCGTTCCAGCAGAATTGGGACGTGTCGTTCCTGAAACACTTCAAGATTGGAGAGCGGCAGGACATCCGGTTTGCCGCGGATTTCTTCAATCTGTGGAACCACACGAACTTTGGGCTTCCGGCCGTGACGGATATCGAGCAGTATCTGGCGAATCCGACGGGCAGCCCGTTCGGCAAGATCGTGCAGACCAATGGCAATCCGCGTTTGATTCAGTTCTCGTTACGCTACGCGTTTTAATCAGGATCGGATGGCAGCCGGGGAGCGAAAGCTTCCCGGCTTTTTTGTTGGGAAATATAGAGGTTTCGTCAGCCGTGGCGGCGAGCCCGTTCGCTCGCACCGTTGCAGCGCTTCTTTCGCCCCTTCGGGGCTGATCCACTCTCTTGGCTGGTTAACCCACGGCTTACGCCGTGGGCTGTATTCTTGCGCCGCTTCGCGGCTAATCTCCATCCTTTCGGAGCCCGAAAAAGGACCTTGCAAACTCTCCTACATATGTAGTAGATATACAAACGCTGGTAGGAGGTTCGACTTGGAGCGCAAATTAACGAAGCTCGAACTACGGATCATGGAGACGCTGTGGATGCAGGGCACGGCCTCCATACGAGAGATTCAAGAAAGTTTTCCTGAGAAGGGACGACCCGCGTACACCACCATCCAGACGACGGTGTACCGACTCGAAAGCAAGAAAGCGGTGCGCCGCGTCAGGAAAGTTGGCAACTTTCATATCTTCGAAGCGGCGGTCTCACGCGATGCCGCGCAGCGCCGGCTGGTGGACGACTTGCTGGCGCTGTTTGGCGGACGAACGCAGCCGGTGATGGCGCACCTGATTGAATCGGGGAAGCTGACCATGGAGGACGTGAAGGAAGCTGAGGCAACGCTGCGGAAGCTGGCGAGGAAGGAGAAATCGCTATGACCTCGAGATATTGGCCCGACATGTTGAGTGCGATGGCACCAGCCTTGGGCAAGCATTTGTGGCAGTCGACGGTTTTCGCCCTCGCCGTCGCATTGTTAGTGCTGATGATGCGGAAGCATCAGGCGCGGGTGCGCTACTGGCTGTGGATGGCGGCATCGATGAAATTTCTGCTTCCCTTCTCGCTGCTGGTCGCCATCGGAGGCCGCCTGGCATGGTTGCGCGGGACTGGGGTGAACACCGGTCTGTACTATGCGATCGAAGAGATTCGCGTGATTGCAGGGGAAACTTCGGGATTCGCATTCCCACTTCACTTGCTTCCAACTCTGGCGGCGGTCTGGCTTTGCGGATTGGCGGTGGTGGTTTCGACCTGGTGCTGGCGTTGGAGAAAGATCTCGTCCGCACTGCGGGACGCGGTTCCCTTGCGGGAGGGGCGAGAGGCCGAGGCACTGCGGCGGATGGAGCGGATTGGCGGGATCAGGCGGATCGAGATGGTGCAATCGCGGGCCTCGCTGGAACCGGGAATCTTTGGCATCGTCCGGCCGATTTTGTTATGGCCCGAGGGAATTTCCGCACGGCTGGGGGATGCTCACCTCGAAGCCATTTTCGCGCATGAGGTATGGCACGTGCGGCGGCGCGACAACCTGGCGGCGGCGATCCACATGGTGGTGGAAGCTCTGTTCTGGTTTCACCCGCTGGTCTGGTGGTTGGGCAACCGGCTGGTCGAAGAGCGCGAACGGGCCTGCGATGAAGAAGTCCTGCAGTTGGGCAACGGGCGCGAGATCTATGCGGAAAGCATTTTGAAAGTTTGCGAATTCTGTGTGGCCTCGCCGCTGGCTTGCATGTCGGGAGTGGCGGGAGCTGATCTCAAGAAAAGGATGGTGCATATCATGACGAACAGCAGGTTGCGGAAGCTGGATTTCGGTCGAAAGCTGTTACTCGTCGCGGCGGGACTTGCGGCGGTCGCGGCGCCGGTCGTGATGGGGCTGGTCAGCGCAACCCCTGGGCGGGCCGCGGCACAGGCAACCGCGGAACCGGTACAAGTGGCACCGGGGGTGGAGAGCGGCCTGATCGTGAAAAAGGTACCGCCGGAATATCCGGAGGCGGCGAAAAAAGCGCGTATTCAGGGCGTTGTGCTGCTGGAGGCAACGATCGGCAAAGAGGGAGACGTCGAACACCTGGACGTGGTGAGCGGAGACTCGGCATTGGCCGCATCAGCTGTCGAAGCGGTGAAGCAATGGAAGTACAAACCGTATCTGTTGAACGGCGAGCCGGTGGTGGTGAAAACGAAGGTGACGGTGAACTTCACGCTCAGGAAGTGAGCGGAGATGACGATCTATTGCGCTTTCTGAGCTTCCTGCAGCAAGGGGCGGAGCGCGTCGACGGAGACGCCGAGGGTACCGCCGGTGAAGCCGTCCATGTAAGCGGAGTTGACGCCGATCACTTCGCCCTTTGCGTTGAAAACCGGGCCGCCACTGCCGCCGTGGGCCGTGGGAGCGTCGTAAATGAGCTTGTCGCCAACCACGTCGCCGAGATGTCCGCAGGTGGTTGAGGGACGAATCAGCGACAGGGCGGCCAGTTCGCTGGCAGCGCTGATGTCGTTATGACGGTAAGCAAGGCGCTCGTAAATTCCCGTGGGAGACTTGGCGACCATTCCGGCAATGCCCATGGGATAGCCGATCACGGTGACGAGCTGTCCGGGAGCGCCGGGGGATTTCGCCAGAGGCAGCGTGGCGAGGCCGCGAACCGTGGCAGAATCTTCCGCGCGCAGCACCGCCAGATCAGAAGTCTTCGAAACCGACGCCGGCGACAGTGCAACCGGCATAGGCGATCCTGGGAAGAACACCACCAGATTTTCCAGCATGGCAGTGGCGCCCTGGTCGATCAGCTTTTGCGCTTCGGAGTCGCCGTACCAGGGCTCGGCAACGTGACGGTTAGTGGCCATCAGGCCATCGCCAACCAGAAATCCTGTGCCGGAAACTCGGGCGCGGATGGCGGGACGCTCATTCGGAAATCCAACCTGATAGACGCCGTAAATGTATCCGATGGAATTGCGGTAGCGGTTGAGCACCACCGCGGGCATCGCCTGCTCCTGCTGAAGTTGCTCTACCTGCGCAGTAAGCTCGTGAACTTGCTTCTGCAGGTCGTCGGGAGGCAGTCCCTGAACAGAAGCAGGTGAGTAGTAATGGAGCATGGCCAGCGCTCCGATGAGCATGACTGCACCGAGCACTCCCTGAATCATTTGCTGCCAGCTCTCGCAGACTTTGCACTCGGGCGAAGCCTGGGAATCGGAAGCTAGAGACTCGGAAGTGGCGGGGTCGGGATCGTTGATCTGGGTTTCGGCCATGAGTGTCGGAGCAGCGGTCTCGGAACTCAAACCCAAGTCGTTCCTTTTCAGTCTTTTTGGCGAAAAAGCCGGTCGAGACTGAATACTTGGAGTGGCTATCTTCGCCCGTCCGGCGCGGATTGGCCACGGTACTGAAGATGATGTCCATGGGTTACATATGGCGCAAGCGTGTGGCCCCGGACGCATTCGTCCGGGGTAGCGCGCAATGAAGGCGGCAGACGTGGAATAGAAGCCGGCAGAATTTGGCATAGTCCGACGCCGTCGCACGCTCGTAGCTCGCGGGCGGACGAATGCGTCCGCCCCTACACGAACTACGGAGTCTTGATTCCTAAGCGTTTGGACATTTCTTCGTAGAGGAAGCCGCGGCCGGGGCGGTAGGGCTGGACCCATTCGCCGTCGATGACGAATTGCGGGATGGCGCGCAAGCCGGTGCGCTTGACGATCTCATCGATGGCGCCGGGCGTGGTCTGGACGTCGATTTCTTTGTAGGGAATGTTGTGCTTGGCGAGAAAGCGCTTGGCCTCGCGGCAATCGGGGCACCATGCGGCTGAATAGACAGTGAGATCCACGAGATCAATGGTAGCGTGATATCCGAAAAAAGGGCAGCCCTCAGGGGCTAAAGCCCGTCTGATTTCGCCTGCTTTACGCGGTGCTGAAGCGCCGCTCTTCCACGGTTGCTCTTGAAAGCATAAGGGCTGATCCCAGCGCTGAAAATGCCGAGCCACCCAAAAGCCGAGTGGCGTGGCTGAAGCCGTGCTCTCTAAAAACCCATCCAACAAGGCGGCCTGCTAGACGCGCTCCAGGTGGGAGTGGGTGCGTTCGTTGACGATGTTGCCGGTGTTGAGCGTGCCGGCGGGTTCGAAAAGAACGAACCAGCATTCTTCGTCGGCCACCGGTTTGTGCTCGACGCCGCGCGGGACGACGATGAACTCGCCCTCTTCGATCCATTCGTGGTGATCGAGGAATTCCATGCGGAAGCGGCCTTTCACGACGAGGAACATTTCGTCTTCATGGTCGTGGTGATGGAAAACGAATTCTCCCTTGATCTTGTCGAGTTTGACGTGCTGACCGTTGAGCTCGGCGGCGACATAGGGCTTCCAATATTCGCTGATTTTGGAAAATTTCTCGGCGAGGTTGATCTTGGACATAATGGTCGGATTATTTCCCGAGAGGAAAAGTCGCAAAGAAGTTGGTCGTGTGGCTCGGGACGCATTCGACCGGAGGGGATGATTCAATGTGAAGGCTCCCACGTCTCGCAAAGGCGGCGAGACGTGGGGTACCCAGATCCTTCACGGATCGAGTTACAGGCCGGGCGTCGCCGCTGGGGCGCGGCCACTGTGCAACGACAGACGGACGCCGCGTTGATTGTTGATGCGGGTGGTAGTGGTCCAGTCGATCTCGTCGCTGGTGATTACGCCTGTTCCGCCGGAGGCCAGGGTATAGCTAATGCGGCTGTCCTGGTATCCGTAGGCACTGACGGCCAGCACGGAGCCAGTGTTCAGGACGAACACGGGCATTCCGGGAAGGCTTCCAGCGGTTGAGACCGAAGCGACATCACGAGTGACGTAGTCGGCGTAGGAGCCCTGCGGAGCAGAGGAAGCAGGCGCCACCGGACGCAGGGTGAGTTGCGGCCTCGCGGTTCCCACCTGCGCGTTTTGGAACGACTGATTTTGGAACCGGTTGAAGAAATGCCAGCTCGGACCGTAGGTCTGGGCGACTTGCGGGATTTCAACATCATCCATCAAGCGCATGCTAAGGACGGTTTCACCTTTCAGCTTGGGACGCGGACCGCGCGCAGGCAACATGATGACTTTCCATGGCCAGAGTGGCGGAATCATCCATTCCACGACGTCGCGGACGGGATGTCCTTTGCCGTCGATCTTGCCCTGCTTGTCGACTTTGTAACCGCGGGTGGCGATGACCTTGGCTTCCAGAGGCAGATCGCCGCTGGGGACGCCGATGCGGTCGAACTGCAGCTTGAGATATCCCTTACCCCAGAAGTGACCGGGATCCTTGGCGGCTTCGAGGTGACCGACGAGGTAGCTGCCACGCGGGAAGGCCTGCTGTCCGAACTCAGTGATTCCGCGAAGGTGACAAGAACGGGGTCCCCGACGTCCACAGTGGCCGAGGAAAAGTTGGGTTCATTGAGGGTACATTGCAAGAGAGTACCGGCGGGCAGGACAACGTCCCTTGCGCTGGCGCCCAGGCTCAGGAGAACGACAAGGCCTAGCAGGCTTACGGCTAGGGCCACATGGACCAGACGGAACTTCATACTTCACCTCGGTCGCACGCCCCAAATTGTGGCGGACTCTGGCGCGGGGTCCGCTCTGTGATCCGCGCATCTTGTCACAGGATTGGGCGAAGGGTCAACCGGGATTTATTGGCGGGTCAGGGGACGTATTGGAAGCTTTGGATCACCGCCGACTGGCTGGTGGACGGTACGGCGGTGAAGGCCCAGAAATTGATCCCTACCGGCAGCGGTTGCTGCGGAATGTCAGCGGGGTTCGACGGTTTATAGGTGTCGGTCTTGAGCACGTTCGCGGTCGTCCCAATGGGCTGATTGCCGCTCATCAGAGTGAAGACGACGCGGCTGGAGTTCCACTCCATGCGCGCGGTCGTGAGGTGCGTGCCATCGCTCACGGTGAAATTACGCTCAAAACTCGACTGCCCCTTGGGGCGGCGAACCGAGGGATAGATGGTGAAGTCGGCATTGCAACTGCAGGTCTTGTCCCATTGCGAAAACTCGATATCGATTTCGTTCGATCCATCCTTGCCGATGCCGTTCGTCGGGCCGTAGGGGAACAAGCCGAGAACGGTGACAGGATCCATGTTCCACACGTCGCCTTGGACCACCCACTGGTAGGTCCCGAATCCCAGATTGTCGACCGTGAAGAGCTCGGCTGCGGTCCACTTGTCGTTATTCTTGGTGATGTGGAGATGCAGATAGCCGTTGGAATCCACAGAGACATTCTTTGGACTACCGGGGGCTACGCCGGCCATACCGCCGTTGGTGACGTTCCAGGTGTGTCCTTGCCAGATGATTTGAGTCTGGGCGGAGGAAGAAGCGGTGAAGGCGAAGAGGAGCGCGAGTGGAAAGAGAGTGCGGATGATTGTGCGGGATGTTCTTTGCGGCATCATGAAACCCTCCAGCGTTTTCAGAATACATCCCGGAGCTCGGTTGGTGTAGCCCCGGACGCATTCGTCCGGGGTTGCGCGCCGGGCGCGCAATGGGACCGCGTAAGGAATTTGGCGGAGCGCAGCACTGGGGTGCTCGATGCGAAAGGCACGCTCGCTTCGCTTGCGGGGCGGACGAATGCGTCCGCCCCTACATACGAGCTATTTCTCGTACAACAGGACTCCTTCCGCCTTTTCGGAATCGACGGGGCGGTAGAAGAGCTTGTTGTCTTCGAGGAAGACCTCGATGAAGGCGGGGCGGGTGGTGATGGTGCCCTGGATCAGCGCCTCCGACAGCGGGTCTTCGATGTACTTTTGCAGAGCGCGCCGCAGCGGGCGTGCGCCGTAGCTGCGGTCGGTGAGCGTCTGGTTGAGGATCCACTTCTTGGCGTCGTCGGCGACCGTGACCGTGATCGCTTTCTGCGCCAGGTTCTGGTTGAGCTGGTTGACCATAAGCTCCAGAATCTGGATCAGATCAGTTTCACTCAGAGCCATGAAGATGATGATTTCATCCAGACGGTTGAGGAACTCGGGATTGAAGGTGCGCTTGACCTCGTTCTTTACGAGCTCTTCGACCTTGTCGGCGATATCGTTTTCCTTCGTGGAAGCGAAGCCCAAACCTTCACGGCGCTGCAAGTGGCGGGCGCCGATATTCGAGGTCATGATGATGATCGTGTTCTTGAAGTCGACCGTGTTGCCGAGACCGTCGGTCAACTGGCCGTCTTCAAACACCTGCAGCAGGATGTTGAACACATCCGGATGCGCCTTCTCGATTTCGTCGAGCAGCACGACCGAGTACGGTGCACGCTTCACTCGCTCGGTGAGCTGTCCGCCCTCTTCGTAGCCAACGTATCCCGGAGGCGAACCGATCAACTTCGAGACCGAGTGCTTTTCCATGAACTCGGACATATCGAAGCGGACTAGAGCTTTTTCTGTGCCGAACATGAATTGCGCCAGGGTGCGGGCGACTTCGGTTTTGCCGACGCCGGTCGGGCCGAGGAACAGGAACGAGCCGATCGGCCGGTTCGGGTTCTTCAGTCCGGCGCGGGAACGGCGGATGGCGCGAGCCAGAGCGCTGATTGACTTGTCTTGCGAGATGATCCGCTTGTGCAACTCTTCTTCGATGCGGAGCAGCTTCTGGGTCTCTTCTTCTTTGATCGAGGTGATGGGCACGCCGGTCCACCGCGAGACGACATCTTCGATGTCCTCGCGGTTGACCACGCCGGTCGAAGATTCGTCGAGATGATACTTCTCGCGCAGGGCGCGCAGGTTCTCGCGCTCCTTGCGTTCCTCGTCGGAGTAGAAACGTGCCTTCTCGAACTCGTGGTTCGCAATGGCGTTTTCCATGCGGTGCACGATGAACTTGATGCGCTTTTGGACTTCGGTCAGCTCTTCGGGCAACGAAGTCTGGCGCAGTTTCACGCGAGCTCCGGCTTCGTCGACCAAGTCGATGGCCTTGTCTGGCAGGAAGCGGTCCGGGATGTAACGGTTCGAGTGCGAGACCGCGAAGTTGATGGCGTCGTCGGTGTAGGTGACGGCGTGGAACTTCTCGTAGCGGTCCTTGATGCCAAAAAGAATCTTGATCGCATCCGTCTCGTTCGGCGGCGGAACTTTGACGGCCTGGAAGCGGCGTTCGAGCGAGCGATCTTTTTCGATCGACTTGCGATATTCACCCGGCGTGGTTGCGCCGATGCACTGAATCTCGCCGCGCGATAGCGCCGGCTTCAGAATGTTGGCCGCATCGAGAGAACCCTCGGCCGATCCTGCTCCGACCAGAGTGTGCAACTCGTCGATGAAGATGATGGAGTTCTGATTCTCCATCAGCTCTTTCATGATGGTCTTCAGGCGCTCTTCGAACTGGCCGCGATACTTCGTGCCCGCGACGATCAGGGAGAGATCGAGCGCAAGGATGCTCTTATCCGCCAGGAAGGACGGAACTTCACCGTCAGCGATGCGCTGGGCGAGGCCTTCCACGATGGCGGTTTTCCCAACGCCGGGCTCGCCGATCAGCACCGGATTGTTCTTGGTGCGGCGGCAGAGGATCTGGATGACGCGGTCGACTTCCCCCTCACGTCCGACCAGCGGATCGAGCTGGCTATCCATGGCAGCTTGGGTCAAATCGCGCGAGAATTCGGCCAGAAGCGAACTTTCACGCTGCCGCTGGGGCTGAGCCTTCTCCTGCGTGCTGCGGGCCAGTTCCTCGCGGATGGTGGAGAGGCGCAAGCCACGCTCGTGCAGGATCTCGGCGGCGAAGCATTTTTCTTCGCGCAGCAGACCTAAAAGCAGGTGCTCGGTCCCGATATGACGATGCGAAAGGCGCTCGGCTTCCTCGGCCGCATAAGCCAGAACCCGTTTGCATTCATTGCTTAACGGGAGGTCGACGGAGGTCGAAACCTTCTCGCGGATGGTGGTGTGACCTTCGATCTGCTTGCGGATCGACTCAACCGAGGCATGGGAGCGCAGGAACCGATTGGTCAGGGCTTTGTCTTCGCGCAGGAGTCCCAGAAGGAGGTGCTCAGTCTCGATATAAGGAGACCCGAACTGGCTGGCTTCGTAGCGTGCGAAAAAGATGACGCGCCTGGCTTTCTCCGTATAGCGTTCAAACATAATGCCCTTCCCCTTGACCTTCCTGGCCAGGAAGAACTCATCTACTCACGCCGAACCTGGCCCTGAAACGTTATCTTCTCATTATGCAATCAAAGGGCCAAGAAACCCAAGCACAGAAACGGAGTATCCCGACCTTTGATCACGTTACCGATGGAATTCGACATCCTCCTTCGGCCTTGCCTGAACAACAATTTGTTGCACTTTGTCTTACTAATCTTGCGGCTTGAGAACGGGTGCCGTCCCTTCGGGACTCGCTCTGCTCTTTCCGCCCTTCCCGGCACTTACGTGCCGGACTAACAGTTGCCGCCGCTTCGCGGCTGGAGTTTGGCAATGCCGATTGCACCCTTGCTCACAGAAGCCTAGTTCTTATAAATCTGGTTCTCACCTTCACCACACTGCATCCGATGTTTCGATCTTTACACCGGCAGCGACCCCGGCGGAATTTCTTCCATGTGGCCTCGTTGCAACTTTAATACACGCTGGCAGCGGCGCGCGAACGATAAATTGTGCGTAGCAATGAGGGAGGTGAGTTGGTGCTCGCGATGTAGTCGCGAAATCAAGGCAAAAACCGCTTCCGCCGTCTGGCCATCCAGATCCCCCGTAGGCTCATCGGCGAGCAACAGCTTCGGCCCGGTGATGAGCGCGCGGGCCAACGCCACTCGCTGCTGCTCGCCGCCAGAAAGTTCTCCCGAGCGATGATGGGCGCGCGGCTCAAGTCCGACCTCACGCAGCCAGCGTGAAACTTCCGGCTCGACCTGTTGCCACGTCTGCCCGCGAAGCAGCAGGGGCATGGCAACATTTTCCGCCGCCGTGAACTCCGGCAACAGGTAATGGAACTGCCACACGAAGCCGGTCTCCCGATTGCGAAAGTCCGCGGCTTCGTCGCGCGATAACGAGTTCAATCGCAAGTTGGCGCAGTATACGTCACCTGCGGAAGCACGATCAAGAGCGCTCAGGATGTGCAAAAGAGTACTCTTTCCTGCTCCGGATTCGCCCACGATGGCGAGCATTTCTCCTCGCTTCACTTCAAACGACAGATTCTCAAAGAGCACCAGATCCGATGGTCCGGAACGGAAGACCTTCTTGAGGCCTTCCACGCGAAGCATTAAACCTTCATTCGTTAGATGCAAGGTGAGTCTCTTTCGTTCCAAGAGCGAGTCTGGGTGCAGTTTCCGCGACCGGGATATAGGGTCGTGGCCGTAGATCCCGAACTTTGTACGAGCTCATAACGGACCCCTCCACGGTACACCTTGGGCAAATACGTAGCTGTATTTTCGATCACGGTGAAAATGCGTGGGCGGCGAGACTCGTCGCTTCGCTCCTCGGCGCGGACGAATGCGTCCGCCCCTACAAATGCGGCCGCCCCTACATAAGCTATTCATAGCGCAAGGCCTCGGCTGGGAGGATGCGGGATGCGGACCACGACGGGTACAGCGTGGCTACGAATGAAATCAGCACTGCAAATAGGGCAACCCAGGCGCCGTCGACGAAGCGAGGAGAGAATGGGACATAGTCGATCGAGTAGACCTCGGGCGAAAGCGAGATGATGTGGTAATGGCCTCCGACGTAGGAGATCGCATAGCCCAGCACCAGGCCGATCGCAGTGCCGATCACCCCGATCAGGACGCCCTGAGCAATAAAGAGGTTGCGCACCTGGGCGCGGCGTGTGCCCATCGACATGAGGACGGCGATGTCTTTCGTCTTCTCCATGACCATCATGATGAGGGAGATGAGAATATTGAGCGCGGCGACGAAAACGATCAGACCGATGGTGATGAAGGTGACCAAGCGCTCCGTTTTCAGAGCCTTGAAGAGTGCTCCGTTCTGCTTGAGCATATTGGTCGCCATGAAGCCGGGGCCGGCGGCCGTTTCGATCTCCGCGGAAATGGGATCGACGCGGTCAATGTCGTCCACTTTGAATTCCAAGACTGAGATCAGGTCCCCAATGCCGAAGAGGCGTTGCGCGTCTGCGAGGCGAATGAAGGCCCAACTCGAATCGTAGTCATAGAAGCCGGAGTGGAAGATTCCGACGACCCGGTAACGAATTCCTTTGGGCACGGTTCCAAATGGCGTCAGTTCGCCTTGGGGACTGGTGACGAGCACGACGGATCCGACGGTTGCTCCGAGGTTGTCGGCCATGTCTTTGCCGAGGACGATGGGAGGCATGGCGGCCACGCGCTCGGCTACGCCTTCCAGCGAGTCGGGAGATGAATCAGGGGCTGACTTGGCTGCGGCGGGCGAGGGAGCTTGAACCGCGGTGGGCTCGTCATTGTGCTCGTCCAACGGCTCAGCCGAACCTTCGTTCACCGAGTTCAGCAAATCTCCCACACGGCGCTCGTACTTGGGAATCATTCCCTTGAGCACTGCGCCGCGCGCCCGCGGCCCGCGCGAGATCAGGACTTGCTCAAAGATGGCCGGGGCAGCGGCGACGACGTGGGGCTGTTTCGAGAGACGCTCCATAAGCGCCGGCCAGTCTTTGATGCCGTCGTCGGCGATGCGCTGCAGACTGATGTGGGAAGTTGAGCCCAGGAGGCGCTGCTGCAGGTCCTGGCGAAATCCGTTGTTGATGGCGAGGGCGACGACGAGCGAGGCCACGCCGGCGGCGACGCCGACCACGGAGATGCCTGTAATGATGCCAATGAACGCCTGTCTTCTTTTTGCCCGCAGGTACCGCGACGCGATGAAGAGTTCGAAGCGCATGAAAGAGCAGGCGTCGGACCTTGGACCTCGGACTTCAGCCAAGTCGGATTATAGCTGGCGCGGCTGAGGGAAACGTTCCATGCGAAGGGCGAACATGCCGTAGGCAACAAGCAGCCACCAGGCGAGTGCTATGGCGACCACCACCGCTTGGCCGACGAATCGCTTGAAAGCAGGATGACTGGTTGGCACTCCTACGCTAGCAAGGGACCAGGCGATGGCTCCGGCGAGAGCGATGACCACTACTGCGGACACGATCGCGATTCGGCGCGTGGGCGAAGGCGATGGGCTGAGCGCTTGCTGAGACGGTTCGGTCGTTCGGTACCAACGCGCAAACCAGAACGCGAGGATCAGCATTCCGATGATGGAGCTGATGTGCTGCAGAGCTTTATAGCACGGTACTCGACCAAGGACCGGCAGCAAGAGCGGTTGCCGGAGAAACGCCCAGTGGAAATAGAGCCAGGAACTGGAATGGGTGAACGAATCCCAGAGCAAGTGAGTGCGCGATTCCCACCAGGACGGAAGCGACAATCAGCAGGAATCTTTCGACGCCACGGAAATGGAATTCCCCAAGATGATTTGCGAGCCTGCGCTGGAGCGAGTCGGGCAACAGCATCACGACCGGAACCTTCACGAAAGTATGGAAGATCCATAGCACCACAAGCGCCACGGGGAGGGTCAGGACGAGACTGCCGACGAGGGTGTGTCCGAAGCGGCCGCTGTGAGAAAAGTGCAGGAAGTATTCGAAATCAGGCGCGAAGGTGCCGATCACCAGAGCCGACGGAATCAGGCGCGTGCGCCGAAATGGCAGGGCCGCGGCGCTGTGGGCGAGAGTAAAGGGCACTTTTATATTATGAACGGCTGCGTGGGAGTTGGCGACAAAGCAGCGGTATAGCGGAATCGCATGGAGCAAAGGGTTGCGCCCGTGAGCGTCACTGATTTTGCCTGAGCTATAATCGCCGCCTAATCTTATGGGTCTCAGACAAGCATTTGAATCGCTCCTGCGGATGGGCCAAGCCAGTTCTTCCCAGGACGAAGACCCAGTGTCGATTGTCCTGTTGCTGAGAGAACCGCGATTTCCAACCTTGGAACAACTGCGCGACGCTGCTGGTAAAGCCTTCGGAACGCCCTTTTCGGGCGAAAGAACTGCCCGGCACTCGGTATATCAGCAAGGCGTCCTTTTCACGCTTGCGAACGTTGGACCGCACACATTGAGCTTCCTGTTTTATACGAAGCCGTACTTCGATGACGCGGAGCACGCCCGCGCATTTGCAGACTCACTCCGCCGCGACGATCAACGGCAAGTTTTGGCCGCCCATTCAGCTTACATAGCAATTGATTATGTGAAAGGCGAGGTTGATGACGCCTCGAAGTACGTGGTGCTCGCCATGCTATGTGCCGAACTGTACAACATCCACTGTTTGGGAATTTATATCCCCGGTCAGAGGACGTTCGTTCCTGGGGAAGATTTCGCGCGTCGGCAACTGTCCAAGATCATCGGCTCTCGTGCCGTCAACGTCAAATAGGTGACTTTCACCCGATAAGTCTAGGGAATACTGACGGTACGCTACTCCGGTATTGCCGATACTCTCTCCCGAAGCGCTTCGCCAGTTCCGCATCTTCCATGCGGATCATGACGGCGCCGGTGAGGATGGCGAATCCGGTGAGGATCCAGCAGACGGCGAGGCCGGTTCCGACGCTCCAGGCCAACATTTCGCAGAGGTGCGCGAGATAGACGGGATGACGAACACGGGAGCGGATGCCGGTCGTCACCAGGCGACCGTCACCTCGATTAGGACGCAGCTCGGGCAGGCCACCGAGTTGCGAAAGGCTGAAATGGGCTCCGGCGAGGGTAGTAGAGAAAGATGCCGAAGGTAAAGAGGAAAGCGGCTGGCATCCAACTCCAAGGGGTGGAATAGATCGCCGCGTTCCGCCACGGGCCGGTCAGGGCCCCGACGCCGATCCACATAGTAAGCCACGCTGGAACGAGGACGCGGAATGGCGAGCGATCGCTCGCTCTCCACCGGTGCGCGCGGGGATGAACCATCAGCCAGAACAAAGGGATGGTGGAGTAGACGACGCAGGCGAGCCATCCCAGAGCGCGGAGAAACGGCATGCGGTGATTCTATAGGCTTGTGTAGGGGCGGGACGCATTCGTCCGCCCCGCGAGCGGAAGCGAGCGTGCGAAAGCGGCGGACTATGCCGGACTAGGCCGACTTCTGTTCCACATTGCCGGCCTTATTGCGCGCTTTGCGCGCATCCCGGACGAATGCGTCCGGGGCCACACAATCATTCCTCACGTAACTACCCGATTCCCTTTCCTGCTGCAATAATGTTTCAATGGCGCTTGTTTTCCTCAATGAGAATTGGCTTCCGAAGTCTGTGCTCTGTCTTCGCGATTATGACCGGCACAAATTTCTTCTCGATCTAATCGCCGGGATCACGGTGGGGCTGGTGGCATTGCCGCTGGCGATGGCATTCGCCATCGCATCGGGATTAACGCCGCAGGCCGGGATTTACTGCGCGATTGTCACCGGCTTCCTGATTTCGGCGCTGGGCGGTTCGAAGACACAAATTGGCGGACCGACCGGGGCGTTCGTCGTCGTGGTGGCCGGAATTGTCGCAGTCCACGGGGTGGACGGGTTGTTCATGTGCACCGTGATGGCCGGCGTGTTGCTGGTGATCATGGGGCTGACCGGGTTGGGAACAGCGGTGAAATTCATCCCGCGGCCGGTGGTCATCGGATTCACGAACGGCATTGCGGTGCTGATTGCCAGCACGCAGGTAAAAGACTTCTTCGGGCTGCATCTCGACAAGGTGCCGGGCGTGTTCTGGCTGCGAGTCGAAGCTCTGGCGCAGAACTTCCACACCATCTCGTTTGAGGCGACGGCACTCGCCGTATTCACGCTGCTCACGCTGATCATCTGTCGCGCGCTTTCGCCGCGCATTCCAGGGCCAATCGTGGCGCTGGTGCTCTCCACCTGCGCGGTTTATTTTTTCAAGCTGCCGGTCGCCACCATCGGGACGAGGTTCGGCGGAATCCCGGCTGGACTGCCCCATTTGCAAATCCCCAAGTTTCGAACGGATTTGATTCACGGACTGCTGGGGCCGGCGTTCACGGTGGCCATGCTGGGCGCGATTGAATCGCTGATGTCAGCGGTGGTTTCGGACCGGATGAGCAACGACCGGCACAATCCCAACGTGGAGTTGATCGGACAAGGGGTGGCGAACGTGTTTTCCCCGATGTTCGGCGGGCTGCCGGCCACCGGGGCAATCGCGCGCACCGCGACCAACATTCGTGCGGGAGCGCAGTCCCCGATGGCGGGAATCATCCACGCGCTGACCCTGCTGTGCATTCTGCTGTTTGCGGCGCCGCTCGTCAGTTACGTACCGATGGCAGCACTGGCCGGCATCCTGATGATCGTCGCTTACAACATGGGCGAGTGGCGGGAGATCCCGCAACTGCTGAAGCTCACCAAGACCGACATCAGCATTTGGCTAGTGACATTCGCCCTGACCGTGTTTGCCGATCTTACCGTGGCGGTCGAGGCGGGAATGATTCTGGCGGCTCTGCTGTTTATCAGCCGAGTGGCTTCGACGACCACGGTCTCGCAAGTCACCGACGATTACGTGGAGGACGGGCGGGTGCACATTTTGCAGGACAAGGACATCCCGTATTACGCGACCATCTTCCGGATTCATGGGCCGTTCTTGTTTGGCGCCACCGACAAGATCCAGGCAGTGACGGAAAACGTTCATGAACTGCCTCCGGTCGTGATCCTGCGGCTGCGCAACATGACCGCGCTCGACGCCACGGGATTGTTCGCCATTGAAGAAGTGGCCAGGCAACTGCACGCCAGCAAGCGAACGCTGATTCTGTGCGGTGCGCGCGAACAGCCGGCACAATTGATTCATGACGCAGAATTTGCCGAGGTCATTGGCAAAGAAAACATCTGCGAGAACGTGCGGGAGGCGCTGGGCCGGGCGGAAGAGGTTTTCGAGGGGCTGGAAGTAAATGGCGCGGTTTCGAAGTGAGATGCGACATGTAGGGGCGGACGCAACTTGCCCTGCGCGAAGCCGAAGGGTTGGCTCAGCGCGAGCGCAGCGACGCGTGGCTGCGGCCCCAACTCGACCTCTGATCGTTCCTCACACTTGGCTACTTCATTGCGTGCTTTGCGCGCAACCCCGGACGAATGCGTCGGGGGCTACATGATCGAACTGCGCTCGATGGGCCAGCCGAGTGCGGCTGTCCCCACATTCGGTCCAGTTCCGCGGCGGCTTTGCGAACTAGCCTGAGAGCGCGGGTATCCCTTATCCTCTAGACTGCTTGATGCCCCACCCCTTCGATGATCATCAACCTCGCCGAACGCGCTCACAACCACAACTGGGAACTGGATCCGGTAATCCGTTCGCTGCTGGACACGGATTTCTACAAGCTGCTGATGCTGCAGTTTATCTGGAAACATTTTCCGAAAACGCGCGTGGAATTTTCTCTCTATAACCGGCACAAGTCGGTGCGGGTCGCGGACCTGATTCACATCGAAGAGCTGAAGGTGCAACTGCAGCACGTGCGCGGGCGGCGCTTTCGAAAATCGGAGCTGGTTTGGCTGGCGGGCAACACCTTCTACGGCACGCGCGGAATTTTTGAGCCGGCATTTCTGGAGTGGCTGGAGCACGACTTCCATCTATCGGATTATCAACTGAGAGTGACCGATGGCCAGATCCATCTGACCTTCGAAGGCTCATGGGCGGAAACCACGATGTGGGAGCTGTACGCTCTGGCGATCCTCGACGAATTGAAGACGCGGGCGCAGTTGAAAACGTTGAGCGAGTTTGGGCTCGACATTCTGTATGCCCGCGCGAAGACAAAGCTGTGGAACAAGATTGAACGTCTGCGCGGCGTCCCCGGCCTCAGCGTCGCCGATTTTGGGACACGGCGGCGGCACAGCTTTCTCTGGCAGGAATATGTGGTCGTGGCCATGGCCGCCAATTTGGGGAGCAATTTCATTGGGACCTCGAATGCCTTCCTGGCGCACAAGCACGATCTGGAAGCGATTGGGACGAATGCGCATGAGATCCCCATGGTGATGGCTGCGCTGGCGCCCGACGACGTCGCGCTCAAGGCATCGCAATATCGCGTGCTCGAACTCTGGCAGCAGACCTACGAAAACGCGCTGCGCGTAATGCTGCCGGACACGTTTGGAACCACGCAGTTTCTGAAGGGAGCTCCGGATTGGGTAGCGAATTGGACCGGTCAACGCGTGGACAGCAAGGATCCGTATATTGCTGGGGACGAATATATTGCGTGGCTGAAGGCTCGCGGGAAGGATCCGCGAGAGAAGCTGATGATCGCTTCCGACACGCTGGATGTGGACGCGATCCTTGGGCTGCATGCGTATTTTGGCGGTGTAGTAGCTAAGGGTGTCGAGCCTGCGGAATTTCGTAGCGCTGCTGATTTTCACGATCGCAACAAATGGAGGCCGGAACGACGTATCCGTTTCAGCGCTGGTTGGGGAACGCTGCTGACCAATGATTTTCGCGGTTGCAATCCGAACGAGGGCGACGGGTTTGATCCGATCAGCTTGATCTGCAAGGTATCGCGCGTGGAAGGACGGCCGGCAGTGAAGCTCTCGGATAACTATGCGAAGGCACTGGGGCCGGATTCCGAGATCGAGCGATATCGGCGAGTGTTTGGGACGGAAGGAATCTCGAACGCGCCCGTCGTGGCGTGAAATCTAGTGATCATGTAACCTCGGGCGCATTCGTTCGGGGTTGCCGCGCACAGCGCGGAATGCAACAGCCAAAAGCGAGGAGATCCGGAAGTAGCTTGATGCAGCAGGTACGCGTCGCTACGCTCCGCGGGGCGGACGAATGCGTCCCCCCCTACATTCCTTTATCACGCAGGTGGTCGCTGGCAACATCTCTAAGCGTGCACAGCTTTCCTTTTCTGTGGCACATTAGATGTCCATGCCTGAGAACGCCGACGTCAGGGCCGGACGCGCCGCTTTTAACCATCCGGGATTCGTCCTGTTCCAGGTGGCGCGATTTCTGATTGTGTCCGCGGTTGAAATGCAGGCGGTCGCCGTCGGGTGGCAGGTCTACGAGATCACCAAGAGGCCGCTCGACCTGGGATATGTCGGGCTAGCGCAATTCCTGCCGGCCATTCTGCTCTTTCCGATCTCGGGTCACGCTTCGGATCGTTTCGAGCGCAGCAAGGTGCTTTCTTTTTGCTACGCGGGGTATGCGGTGTGTTTCGCGCTGCTGCTGGCTCTTACCGAGCGCCGCACGCCGTCTATTGCTTCAATCTACGTGGTGCTAGTGCTGATCGGCATCGTGCGGTCGTTTAACAGCACCGCCAGCCGCTCCATCCTGCCGCAGCTGGTTCCGGGAAAAGACTTCCCTAACGCCGTGGCATGGAATGCCAGCATTTTTCAGGCGGCAACCATTCTTGGACCGTCCTTCGGAGGGATTCTGTATGCGGCGTTCCGCGGACCTTCCGTAGTGTATGCGGTTGCCATACTGACGGCAATCGGGGCGACGCTTTCTTCGTTCCGCATCAGGCCGGAGGCCAAGGCCAGGCCACGCGAGCCGATGACGATGAAGACCGTTTTCGCGGGACTGCATTTCATCTGGAGCAAGAAGCTGATCCTTGGGGCAATTTCGCTCGATCTGTTCGCGGTCCTTTTGGGCGGCGCTGTGGCGCTGCTTCCGGTCTATGCGCGGGAGATTCTGCACACCGGGCCGTGGGGACTTGGGTTGCTGCGGACGGCTCCAGGAGTAGGCGCCGCGGTTATGGCCGTACTCTTGGCCCACCGGCCATTGCGAGGAAAATCAGGGCCGACATTGCTCTGGGCAGTCGCAGGATTCGGAGTCTTCACCGTCCTCTTCGGAGTCTCGCGCAGCCTGACGCTGTCCTTGATTGCTCTGTTCCTGCTGGGAGCAAGCGACATGATCAGCGTGATCATCCGGGCGACGCTGACTCAATTGGCGACGCCCGACGAAATGCGCGGACGGGTCACGGCGGTCGACATGATTTTTATTGGCACGTCGAACGAGTTCGGACAGTTCGAGTCCGGAGTCACGGCACAATGGTTTGGGACGGTGCCCGCCGTCATTCTCGGAGGAGTGGGCACGCTCGTGGTCATCGCTCTGTGGGCGTGGTGGTTCCCCGAGCTCCGGCAGGCGGGCGAATTGCACGCGATCACTTCAGCCGCACAGGGTCCTTCCAAACCCGAGCCCGGAAGCCTTCCTACTTAACTCCGAATCCGCATAATTCTTAATGGGAGCCATTCAGGAAACGATTGGTGCCGTGGTGCGGCGGATGCCGTAGAATGTCGGTTTCATTCAGCCCAGTTGTCCAGCAAAGAAGGATCCCGTTTGATCGAACGCTATTTCCGGCTTAAGGAAAACCAGACCACGGTCCGCAGCGAATTTCTCGGCGGGCTCACGACGTTCATCACGATGGCATACATCGTGGTGGTGAATCCACAAATTCTCTCGAAAGCGGGAATGCCGGTGGATGGCGTGGTCTTCGCCACTTGCATCTCGGCCGCCGCCGCGACGCTGGTGATGGGGCTTTACGCGAACTATCCGATTGCGCTCGCCCCAGGCATGTCGCTGAACGCGTACTTCACTTACGTGGTGTGCCTGGGGATGCATGTGCCGTGGCAAACGGCGCTGGGCGTTGTGTTCTTATCGGGCGTGGTGTTTCTGATTCTCACCGTGACCAAGGTTCGCGAACAGATCGTGAACGGAATTCCCAACTGTTTGAAGCATTCGACAGCCGGCGGAATCGGCATGTTCATTGCGTTTGTCGGACTGCGCAACGCTAATCTCGTCGTGGGGAACAAAGAGACGTTCGTCAGCCTGGGGAGTTTCGCAAATCATGAGGCGCAATTGGCATGCGCGGGACTGGCGATCATGCTGATTCTGATGACGCGCAAGATTACGGGAGCAATTCTGATTGGAGTTCTGGCGACCACCGGCTTGGGCATTGCTCGGGGCATGGGCACCTGGCCCACGTCAATATTCTCGCTGCCTCATCCTTCTTCGACGTGGCTGCAGTTGGATTTGCGCGCAGCGCTGCATCTTGGCCTGTTCGAGATCGTCTTCGTCTTCCTGTTCGTGGATTTGTTCGACAATGTCGGAACGTTGGTGGGGGTTTGCGAGCAGGGCGGATTTGTGAAGGACGGGAAGATTCCGCGCGTGGGACGGGCTCTGTTGTCGGACGCGGTGGGAACCGTTTTCGGGGCGCTGACCGGAACTTCGACGGTCACGAGTTACATCGAGAGTGCCGCGGGTGTGGCTGCGGGAGCGAGGACCGGCCTGAGCAACGTGTTCGTGGCTGGTTTGTTTCTGCTGGCGGCGTTCTGTGCGCCACTGGCTGCCGCCATTCCTGGATACGCGACGGCACCTGCGCTGATTCTGGTCGGAGCGCTCATGACGGAGTCGATTGGCCGCGTGGAGTGGAGCGAATTTACGGACGCGATCCCGGCCTTTGTCACGCTGGTGGCAACGCCGCTGACGTTCAGCATCGCCACCGGGCTCAGCCTGGGGCTGATCTCATACACGCTGGTGAAAGTTGCCGCCGGAAAATTCCGTGAAGTCAGCCCGGTGATTTGGATTCTGACGGTGTTGTTTATTTTCCGGTACATCTATCTGGCGGCAGAGTAAATCTGCCGGCCGCGCTCACTTCGCCTTCAAGACGGTTTTGGCAGCGCCCATGTTCTCGTACTTGTCGTAGACGCGTACGACAACGACGTGCTCAGATTCGGTGTCTTTCGCATTATCGAGCGCCACTTTGAAGTCGTAGTTTTCCACCTTTGCGTCGGACAATTGTCCGACCGGCTCGACATAGTTCCACTCTCCGGCGTCCACGGAGTATTCCGCACGCTTGACCGTCGAGAATCCGTCTTCGGCCCGGAAACGGATGTGAATTTGGCTGCCCTCGATCGCGCCAGCCAGATCTGCGATACGCGGCGGAGTGGTGTCCACTTCGAAGCGGCGGCTCTCGCGCGACACGATGAGCGCCTCGCCCGGGGAGTGCGAGGGAGAGTCCGAGGCTACCACTTTCACGGTGTAGCCGCCATCGGGCAGCAAGCTCGCGTCGAAGGAATAGGCCTTGTCGCTCAGATTGTCTTTCAGCAGCAGCCAGCGGGTATCACCGTCGCCGCGGTAGTAGAGCGAGTAGACGAGCTGATCGTCATTCTCGTCGTGAGCGTTCCACTTGACGCCGATGGCATCGCGATCGTGCGTGCTCGGCACGGGAGATTCGAAATGGCCGCCGGAGGAGCCGCTAAGGTCGGTGCTGAGACTGGCGCTGGAAGATTTCGGCAGGGGCTGGTAGCGCGTGCCGATCTGCACCGAAACGTCTTCGATCTCGGGCGCCACGTTCTTCGGAAGATAATTCAGCGTCACAGTGTCGACCGCTGGCTTGGCATTTCCTGCGTGGAGGACGGCTTTCCATTGGGCATAACGCGCTGCGGGAACGCCCATCTCCGCGCCCTTGCTCAAATCCACTTGCTTCCAAGGACTCCAGTTACGGTCGGGATTATCGACGTTGCCACTGCGGGCGAGCAGATCGACGTTGCCAGTTCCGCGGAAATCAGCGCGACCCCAGCGGGAAAAAATCTTGGCATCGAACACGTCGGACTCGTACGAGCCTTCCGACTCTGGACCGGGACCAAGCACGAAAATCTTTCCCAGATTGCTGCTGGAGGCGTAGAGAGCGCCGCCGGGGGCTTTCGCAAATCCCGTGACCTGCGAAGCCGGCGCTTTCAGCAGATCGGAATATTCATCCTGGCCCTCAATGGCAAAGACGTGGCCGCGGTTTCCGGTGCCTGCCAGCAATTTGTCGTGAGGATCGAAGGCGAGCGCGTAGACGATGTCTTCATGCGAAGTCCACAGGCGCGACGGCGAACCATCGGCAGCGATGCGGTAGATGTCGGAACCGCCGCTGGCGCCTCCACCGGGCATGGGAAACGATGTCAGCTGCGGCTGGGTCGCCGCTGGAATCAGAGGAACGCCCGACTGAGGACCCGCCGACGCCGCATTGGCTCCCATCGAGATCATCATGGAGGCAGCTGCTCCCAAGGAGGAAGATGCCCCACCACCCGCGCGCTTCTCGCCTACCCCAGCGGCATAAATATTGCCCTCACGATCGAGGGCAAGGGCGGTAATTTCTTTCTTGGGCGCACTATAGAGGACGAATCCTTCGCCCGCGGGAGAGATCCGGTAAATCAAGCCGCTGCCATCCGTGCCGGCAATCAGGTTGCCTTGGGCATCAAGCGCGAGCACGCGGATGTGGGTTTCATCACTCTTGAAGAAAATCGAGTGCTCGCCTTTGGGTGTGACTTTGTAAATCTCGCCGCGATCTCCGGTGGCGATGAACAGATTTCCCGCTTTGTCGAGAACCAGGTCCCAGATGTACTTGGTGCCAGGCGCGAAGTATTCGGACGAACTCCACGAAGGATCGAGCGCCGGTTTGCCGGGATCTTTCGCCGCAGTGTCAGCAGGCTTGCTCTCCGACTTGCGATCGGCCTTCGCCTCGGCCTTATGCTCGATCCTGTAAACCTTGCCGTCGGGAGCGGTAGCGGCGTAGATGGCGCCACCGGGGCCGACTTTGAGCGCCTGCACCTGAAGCTCCTGCGGCTCGAAGATGATAGTCGACTTTCCGTTCGGCGTGATCTGGTAGACGCGAGCGGGCGAGCCAGCAGCGGCGTACACATTTCCGGCATCGTCGGCCGCGATGGCCCAGATATAGGTCGAGGGAGTCGCGTACAGGAGTTTGAACGATGGGGCGAGTTCGAGGCCGCCGGAACTTCGGATGGCGACTCCGTTGGCCGTGCCCTTGACCAGGTCATCGAATTTCGACTGTTCCCAGGTGCGGGTGCCCTCGGCGGCGGCGGGAACCACGATCGCAATCGTGATTAGAGAAAAAAGGAAAGCGCTAAGAACGAGACGTGGAACCCTGCGCACACTGTGCAATGTCATCCCTCGATTGAAAATACGGCGAATCGCCGGTCGCGACGGTTCGGTTCAGATAGCCGGAAAGTTCAGGTTACCATGCAAAGCGGGTGCTTTGCCCGCTGCGACGGGAGCAAAGGACCACGTCCGAGTGCGGAGGGTTGCCGGCGTGGTATCGTAGGTTTTTATGCACTCTTCGCGTCAAAAGCTGCTGACTACGCTGGCTCACAAATCGTTTCGCCTGGGGGAGTTCAAGCTCTCGTCCGGCGGCACCAGCGATTACTACATCGACTGCCGGACTACAACCCTCGATGCCAAGGGATCGCGGCTGACGGGCGAAGTTTTTCTCGAGGAGATCCAGAAGCGCGGTTGGAAGGCGCAGGCCATCGGTGGCCTGACGATGGGCGCCGACCCGATCGTGGTTGCGGTTGCGGTGGTCAGCGGCGAACTGAACGGGTTCCTGGTGCGCAAGGCGGAAAAGCAGCACGGTACTGGACAACGCATTGAAGGCTACCGCCAAAAGGGCGCACAAGTAGTGATCGTGGACGATGTCTGCACGACTGGAGCGTCCACGGTGCAGGCGATTGAGGCCGCGCGGGAATTCGGATTCGAGGTCGTGGGTGTGCTGTGCCTGGTGGAGCGGGAAGAAGCCAAGGGGCGATCGAATGTGGAGAAGGCTGCGGCGCCGGCGCCGTTCATTTCGATTTTCACGGCGAACGATGTCCGCCAAGAGCACTTGCTGCAGACCGACGATACGGAGCCGAGCATTTTCGCGGTGTCGGCGGTTTGCGAAGTGTGCGGGAAGCCGGCGGTAACGAACAATCCGAGAGCGCTTTGCGAGGCGCACAAGAATTAAGCCATTGAGTGGTTGGGTGATTGAGTCATTGAGTGTAGGTAGCGCAAACGTGCAATGACTCACTGGCCCAATGGCTCATTGACTCATTGACTCAATCATTATGATTCAGACTCTCGAATGGACCGACAAGGGCGTACGCTTCATCGATCAGACGAAGCTGCCTACCGAAGAAGTTTATGTGACCTGCAAGACGCACGAGCAGGTCGCCGACGTCATCCGCAACATGGTGGTGCGGGGAGCACCGGCGATCGGCGTGGCCGCCGCCATGGGAATTGCGCTGGGCCTGAATAATTCCAAGGCCGAAACGACGGGCGACCTCAAGCGCGATTTTGACGCGATCAGCGATCTGATCGGCAAAACCCGCCCCACGGCGGTGAATCTGTTCTGGGCCATCCGGCGCATGCAGGAAAAGTTCGAGCGCATCCGCATCCGGCCCATTCCGCAGATCAAGCGCGACTTAATTGAAGAAGCCCAGCGCATGCATGCGGAAGACATTGCCGCCAACCAGGCCATGGGACGCCACGGCGCCACGCTCATGCCGAGCGAAGGCGGCGTGCTGACCCACTGCAACGCAGGCGCTCTAGCAACTGCCGGCTATGGAACGGCGCTCGGGGTGATCCGGGCAGCGGTCGAGGCTGGAAAGAAAATTCATGTCTACGCCGATGAAACGCGTCCGTTCCTGCAAGGCTCGAGGCTGACGGCGTGGGAACTGATGAAAGACGGCATTCCGACGACAGTCATTTCCGACAACATGGCCGGGGCAATGATGAGCCAGGGCAAGATCGGAGCCATCGTGGTGGGAGCAGACCGCATTGCGGCGAACGGCGACGTGGCCAACAAGATTGGGACATATACGGTCGCAATCCTGGCCAAGGAGCACGGCATTCCGTTCTATGTGGCCGCGCCTATCTCCACGGTGGATTTGGCTTGTCCCGACGGCAGTAAGATTCCCATCGAGCAGCGCAACGGCAAAGAAGTGACCCACATCGCGGGCAAGCAGATGGTTCCGGATGGAGTGGGCGTGGAGAATCCGGCGTTCGACGTGACGCCGGCCAAATACGTGGCGGCCATCATTACGGAAAAAGGAATCGCGCGGTCACCGTATGGCGAGTCGCTGCGGGCACTGGCGGGGCAGGAAGCAGAAGTGAGTTCGTAGCGTGGGGTGCGGGGCTCGGGGCTGGAGCTGACAACCGCGACACCTGCTACGTCGTTGTTTTCGCTGTGCTTTTTTCCGCCGGAATCCGCGCCTGGCGGAGCATTTGATTCATTCCATCGAAATTTCCACGTAAAGAGTTGTAAAGATCCGAAAAAACTTTAGTTATCCCCGCTACTTATTTTCTAGGTTCGGGTTAACGCAGGCAGCAATCCATGCGTGCTAAGCTGTGCCCATACGAACCAACTCAACTTCAAGCCGACCTTTGTCAGGGGGATGTTTATGTCGCTACGCAATCGCCTCGTTGTGCCCGTAATCTTTTCAGCACTCGCTCTGTTGGCGGGTTGCGGAAGCAGCAGCACGAATATTATTCCTCCGCCAACTGGCGGCTTTACCGATAACAATCTGAATGGAACCTATGTTTTCACCGTTTCAGGCTATGACAATGCCAACGGCGCTCCCTACGCGATCGTCGGCACAGTGACGGCGGATGGCAGTGGCAACATCAAGGGCGGAGCCATTGACTTTAACGACGTCGCCTACACTCCTGTCCCGAATGCGGCGGTGAATACTAACGGTAGTGGCTACACAGTCGGCGCTGACGGCCGAGGAACAGCTACCCTCGTCGTCACTACGCCGTTCGGCAGCAGTATCAAGTTAGATTTCGTGCTTCAGGATAGTTCTCACGGGCTGGTTACGGAATTTGACGGAAATGCGAGCGGGAGCGGCACCCTGGATGTGCAGACGTCAGGAACCACGCCGACTGGATCGTATGCCTTTAGCCTTTTTGGGAATGGCGACTTTGGGACGGTCGGGGATTTCACGATCGGAAACGGCGGATCCCTAGGCGGCCTCGAGGACTATAACAGCGGTGGCGCGATCTATCCCAATCTGACACTCTCAGGCCAATTGGTGGTGGGACCGTCCTCGACGCCTTCGACGGTTTTAGCGACCAGCTCCTTCTCTTTGACCTTCGACGTGTTTGCCATTGATGCAACTCATTTGAAGTTCATCGAAATGGATGATCAGCAACTCGCGCTAGAGGGAGACGCTTACTCCCAGACCAGCGCTTCGATGCCGAGCGGCACGCTACCCTTTACTCTTAGCGGCAGCTTGTTGGGCGGAAGCGAACCGTTCGTAGCGGGTGGATTCATGGTCACAGACGGCTCGAACGGTATCAGCAGCACCTCAACAGAAGACTACAACCTGAACGGAACAAGCGTCAGTACCACGCCGGTCCCGTTCTCTGGAAGTTATGCCGCGGCCGGGAACGGGCGGTATATCTTGAACAACTTCTCCGGATTCGAGGGAGCGTCGGAATTCGCCGCCTACCCGTCGAGCGCTGGAGTGTTTCTGCTTGAGATCGATAGCTCGCTGGGGAGCTTGTCAGGGATTGCTTACCCGGCGCAGAGTTCGACTACATTTGCTACCGGTCAGGGCTACGGCTTGAACCTCACGGGAGATAACGTCGGTGCCGGAGGAGTTGAGGTGGATGACATAGCCGAGTTTACCGCCGCCAGCAGCGGCACGATAACCGGCTACCTCGACGAAAACTCTGGGTCCAACGGCCCCTCCCAGAACATAAGTCTGGGCACGACCAGCTCTTTCTCGACTCCGAGCGCTGGCCGCGGGCAAATTGGCACGGGAGCTAACTCGATCAACACTCTGAATGGCGGGTTCCTGCTGACCTTTTACACCGTGGATGGGACGACCGTCCCATTTATCGAGTCGGACGGTGGCCAAGTCGCGGCCGGCGTAATGCTTGAGCAAGACGCCAGCAGCTCCGCTGCAGCAATCGCAAGAGCGGGCGGCAAGCATCTGTACATTCCGCCGCAGAAGCTAAGGAACCGAAAGGCGAAATTGACGCAGAAGTAGCAGCAAGGTTTGATGGGATGGGCGTGGCTTAAGGCCGCGCCCGTTTTATTTTGCGGTCTAACGGCGCGGTTTCCCATGGGCCGGGAGTGATCCGAGTCCGAACAATTCTGTGCTGCAGCGGCGATCAGCCCTGAAAACTTTCCGCTGATTGCGCTGGGCTGGGCTTCCAACGCGGCACCAGCCACGCGGCCAACCGATACAGAAGCAGCACTCCGAGCACGGCCGCGTACTCCAGCGGCTTTTTCTTGTCGGCTTTGACCAGCCAGAGATAGTGGATGACGCCGGCGAGGGCGCTGAAGTAAATCAGGCGATGCAGCATCTGCCAGCGCTTGCCTCCCAGTTTGCGGATTGACCACTTGGTCGAAGTAAGGGCCAGCGGAATCATCAGCGCGAAGGCAGTCATGCCCATCGTAATGAAGCGGCGCTTGGCGATGTCGTGCAGCATTTCGTGGACATCGAAAAATTTGTCGAGCCAGACGTAAGTCATCAGGTGCAAAAAGCCGTAAAAGAAGGCGAACAGGCCGAGCATCCGGCGCAGATTGATGAGCCAATATTGGCGGGTGAGCTTGCGTAGCGGGGTCACCGACAGGGTAATGAGCAGAAAGGTCAGGGTGCAGTCGCCGGTCGAATGAGTGATCGTCTCGATCGGATTCGCACCCAGTTCCGAGTGAAACGCCCTCCAGACAAGCCATGCCAGCGGCGCGAGGCAGGCGAGGAAGACGGCGGATTTTAAGTAGCGCATGGAAACCGGACCTCAGACTTCGGACTCCAGCCTCGGACTTCGGATTTCAGCCCGGACTTCGGCACATCCAGGATCAGACTTTCTGCTTGCTCCATCCTCAGATTGACGGGCGCTGAGCTGCGACGCTGACGCCTCAGGTCCGAGGTCTGACCTCCGAGGTCCGCTTCAGAAATCTTTCTTTAGATCCATTCCACTGTACAGGCTGGCGACCTGATCGTAGCCGTTGAACATCAGCGTGGGACGTTTCGAGAATTCGCCGAGCCGCCGCTCTTTGGCTTGGCTCCAGCGAGGATGGTCCACATTGGGATTCACGTTCGAATAGAAGCCGTACTCGCGAGGGTTGGAGAGATTCCAGCTATTCTGCGGCTGCTTGTCGGTGAAGCGGATGCGCACGATCGCCTTCGCACTCTTGAATCCGTATTTCCAGGGCACGACGAGGCGGATGGGTGCTCCATCCTGATTAGGCAAGTCTTCGCCATACATACCGAAGCAGAGCAGTGCAAGCGGGTGCATGGCTTCGTCCATGCGCAAGCCCTCGACATAGGGCCACTCGAGCACCTGGCGCCGCTGGCCGGGCATCTGCGTCATATCAAGGAGGGTGGTGAACTCAACAAACTTTGCCTTGCTGGTAGGATTCACGCGCTTGATGAGTTCACTCAGCGAGAAGCCGACCCAGGGAACTACGATGGACCATCCTTCCACGCAACGGTGGCGATAGATGCGCTCCTCGGGAGGAGCCATTTTCAGGATTGCATCGATATCGAGTTCCTGCTTCTTCTCGACAAAACCGTCGATCTTCACCTTCCACGGGCGGGTGCGAAAATCCCTGGCGAGTTTGGCGGGTTCGTCCTTCTCGGTCGAGAACTCGTAATAATTGTTGTAGTTGGTGACGTCTTTATAGGGTGTGATGGTCTCGCTGGTACTGAACGGACTTTTCTGGATGCCGTTGATCTTGTTTCCTGCAGACACGATGGTCGCAGGCGAGATGATTTCGCGGAGCGCGAGGCCAGTTGCGGCAGTGGCTCCCGCCGCCGCGATAGCAGCCAGAAACTTGCGGCGATTCAGATACAGACTCCTGGGAGTGATCTCCGAGGAGCGTATGTCTTCCGCTTTCTTAATCAGCATGGACCCTCTGTCCTTTTATACATACCCCAGGCAACGGACGGATTTGTGACAGCTTCTATTCTTCATCAGATAGGACGCTGGCGGTGAGGAAAAGTTGCAGGAGGACAGGCCGATTGCATGAGGGTTAAGAAAACGGGGATGGTTTCGATGAAAAGAACCAGGACGGGGATGATCTAGCCCAGAACTTCCCTGACTTTGCGCGATAAGTTCTGCAGGGTGAAGGGCTTTTGCAGGAAGGCAGTGCCGCTTTCAATGGAGCCGTCACTCACGATCGCATCCTCAGTGTACCCGGAGAGATAAAGTACCTTGGTTTCGGGGCGGCTGCGCGAAAGCTGCTGGACGAGTTCGCGTCCGCCCATCCCGGGCATGACGACATCCGTAATGACGAGATCAATCTTGCCTTTGTGGCTGGCGGCCGAGGCCATGCCGGCCTCGCCATTCTCCGCTTCTACGACGCGATAGCCCTTTGCGGCCAGCGTATCGCGTACGAGCTGGCGAACGGACTCTTCGTCTTCCACGAGCAGAATCGTCTCCGAGCCTCCCAGGGCAGCGCCGGGTGCAGGGGTCGCGTGTTTCTCGGTTGGCTCCTCGACCTGGGGCAGGTAGATATGGAACGTGGTGCCGCGTCCCAGTTCGCTTTGCACCATCACATACCCCCCACTCTGCTTCACGATGCCGTAAACAGTGGAGAGACCAAGACCGGTTCCCTTCCCTTTTTCTTTCGTGGTGAAAAATGGTTCGAAGATTCGGGATTGCGTTTCCCGGTCCATGCCCATGCCGCTGTCACTGACGGAGAGCGTGACATAGTTGCCGGGACGAATGAACTGCTGGCCGCGCCGGTGATTTTCATCAACGACGATGGTTGTGGTCTGAATGGTCAGCTTGCCGCCGTCGGGCATCGCATCCTTGGCATTGACTACCAGGTTCATCAGCACCTGCTCGAGCTGCCCGGCATCGGCGCGAGTGTGAGCAGCCTCGGGAGCGAGCATGGTCACGAATTCGACGTTCTCACCGATCAAAGGACGCAGCAGCCGCTCCATGTCCTGCACGATGGCATTCACGTCGACGACTTTCAGCTCCAGCAGCTGCTTGCGGCTGAAAGCCAGCAATTGGCGGGTTAAGGTCGTGGCCCGGTCGGCGGCGAGCTGAATGGCGCGTCCTTTTTCGTGCAGCGGACTGTGCAGATCGAGCTGGGCCAGGATCACCTCCGCATAACCGCTGATCACCATGAGCAAATTGTTGAAGTCATGAGCGACGCCACCAGCAAGGCGGCCTACCGCTTCCATTTTCTGAGCCTGCCGGAATTGATCTTCGAGAGCGCGGCGGTCGGTGATGTCTTCGGCGATCGCTTCCAACACGTCGGCGGGCTCGTCAGCGCTGCTGACTGCTCGTCCGCTGATGCGCACGGTAATCGTGCTTCCATCATTCCGCCTCCACTTGACCTCGATTCCGTCGAGGCGGCCCGTGCGGCGGAATTCGTCGACTAAGCGGGCGTGCTCCTCGGGCAGTGCAAAGACATCCTTTTCGGGATCGAGCATTAGCACCTGTTCGGGCGAGCTATAGCCGAGCATCGTCATCAGTGCAGGATTTACGTCGAGGAATCGTCCCTCCAGGCTGGACCGGTAAATTCCGTAGACCGAGCTTTGCACCAGCGAACGGTAGCGGGCTTCGGAGCGCCGCAGCGCCTGCTCGTTGCGCTTGATCTCAACCGCGCTGGCCAACTGGCGCGCCACGAAAGTCAATATTTCCTTGTCGCGATCGCCGTAGCGGATGTTCTGAGAATAGGTTTGCACCACGAGCGCGCCAAAAGTGTGGTTGTTGACCTTCAGAGGAACGCCCATCCAATCCAGGGATTTCGATCCGTTGCGCGCCACCTCGCCACGATCCTCCATGGCCTGGAGCACTTCGGGAGTGGCCAGCAGAGGTTCGCCGGTGCGGATCAGGTAGTCGGTTAAGCCGCGGCCAAGTTTTTTCGGGGGTGGCGCGGTATCGCGCTCGTCGACGAAATAAGGAAAGCTGAGCAACTCGGTTCCGGAATCGTACAGGGCGATGTAAAAATTCCGTCCATACATCAGTTCGTCCACGATGCTATGGACCGCGGCAAAGAACTGCTGCAGATCATGGGCGCTGCTGCTTTTTTCGGCCACCCGATAAAGGGCGGAACTGAGCGCCTCGACGCGCTTGCGATCGGAGATATCGCGATATCCTGCATAGAACCCGGCGTTTTCGCCGTCCAGCAGAAGCGGTGCACAAGAAATGGATACATCCAGCAGCGTTCCATCTTTCTTCTTGCGCTTGGTCTCCAGATTGATGCGGCCGCCCTCTGCGAGAGCGCTGGTCATCCATTGCGACTCGGCTAAGAAATCGGGAGGAACGACCAGGCCCTCCAACGATTGTCCGATCACTTCTGCGGCGCTATACCCAAACACGCGCAGGAACGTCTCGTTGGCCCAAAGGATGCGATGGTCCCCATCCGCCACGCTCAAAGCATCTGGAAAGGCCTGAAACATCTGCTCCAGGCACTGCAGGCGGGTCTCGGCATCTTTGTCAAACTTGCAGGATGGTTCCGCCAGCGGAGGGACGGGGCAAGAAGTGTGAGAGCAGGAGCCATTTGCGGGCGACGAGGCGACCTCCGGTCGCAGAAGAGCAGGCGGAGCTCCGCTCTCCAGCGCCTTTTTCAGCTGGCTGGCTCGGGCAAGATCTGCCCGTCCTGATTGGGTGACACGTTCGCCCATCCGCGCCAGATTCCCCCTCGAAATCGACGGTCCATAGGCATGGTAGAGCGCAGGGTACCTAGTCGAAAGTTACGAGGGTAATCCCGAATTGAACGAGTTTCGACCTGGAAATGCGATGTGCACGAACGTGCATTCTCGGAACTCTTGGTTAGCTGGTTTTGCGGTCGAAGTTCCGCGATTGTTTCGCGGGCGCAGGAAGCGATTTTCGGAGACACGTTTGCCCGCTATTTTTGTAAACCCGCAGCGAGCGAAAAAGTTGCGCGGCGCGAGTTTCGGCGAGTGCCTGCGCTGCGTGCATGCATCTTCGGCTCATCCTGCCGCATCGAAGAATTAACCAGGTAGTTAATTCGTAAAGATTCGTCAACGGGGTCGGAGGTGACCTTTATGACTGCAAGAAGCTTAGTGAAGAGTATGGGATCGCTGTTGGCGGTAGGTCTTATGAGCGCGACACTCATGGCTGAGACCGCGGCCGCGACCCGCTACGACAACCAGATTCAAAATACGGTGACGCACAAACTGGCGTCAAAAGCGCAGTTCAACCAGGTCAAGGCGAGTGTGGAAGATGGCATCGTCACCCTGACCGGGACGGTGGATCTCTACCAGCGCAAACTGGACGCCGGAAAGGTTGCGCGTAAGGCGGCGAATTCGCAGGGTGTGCGGAACCTGATCACGGTGGCCGGGCCGAACGTTCCAGACGAACAACTGGAGCAGAAGCTGGCGACCAAGTTGCGTTACGTCCGCGTCGGATATGACAACACGTTCGACTACTTCGCGCTCGGCGTGAAGGACGGCGTGGTGACGGTAGAAGGCCAGGATCGCACCGGCGTAGGCCGCGACGAAGCCATGGCCGACATCGCAAACATGCCGGGAGTAAAAGATGTCGTGGATAACATCTCGCTCGAACCGGTTTCCATCTTCGATGATGGGCTGCGGCTGCGAGCGATGCGTGCGATCTACCGCGACTCTGTGCTGAGCCGGTATGCGATGGATCCGGCGCGTCCGATTCGCATTATCGTCGCGAACGGCCACGTAACGTTGTATGGCACGGTGGACACCAAGATGGACAAGGATGTCGCCGGCCTGAGAGCCAACCAGCTCTTCGGCGCCTTCAGTGTCGAGAACAAACTGCGGGTCGAAAGCAAGTCAGGCCAGCAGGGATCATAAGTTGTTGTAGCGGTGAAAAGAGGGAGCGTGGCGAGGGGCCATGCTCCCTCTTTATTTCACGGATCTGTTTCCGCGGTTTATTTGCCCGGCGGAGTGTGGACGAATGGCAGTTTGGTATAACGCGCCTTCTCGACTTCGATGATTAGAGAGACTCGGCCATCCGGATTTCTCATGGGAAACGGCTTGCCGGTGTATTTGTGCGAGATGGGATCCATCACCTTGAGATCGGGGTCGGGACGGCGTTCGATGACGCGGCCGCGGATCTGGACTTCTTCGTACGGATTGGTGAAATCTACAATCGATAGAGCCACTCGCGGATCGCGGCGAGTGTTCTTCGCCTTGAGCGAATTTTCTCCCGTGCAGATGACGAGATGATCACCATCGCGGCCAATCCATACGGGAACGGACTGCGGCGACCCGTCGGGCATCAGCGTCGCGAGGTGTGCGAAGTTGGGACGGTCGATGAGTTGCTGGATTTCCGGGGATAAATTGATCGCCATACATTTCTCCTTGATCAGGGAAGCCGGTTAATCAGCGAAGCGACGTAACCGGCTCCGAAGCCGTTATCAATATTCACCACGCTCACGTTGGAGGCGCAGGAATTGAGCATGCCGAGCAGCGCGGTGAGTCCTTTGAAGGAAGCGCCGTAGCCGATGCTGGTAGGGACGGCGATGACCGGAACACCGACCAGGCCTCCCACAACGCTCGGCAGGGCGCCCTCCATACCGGCACAGACAATGACGACGCGCGCTTTGGTCAGCGCCTCACGATTGGCCAGCAACCGGTGAATGCCGGCGACGCCGACATCGTAGAAGTGCTCCACTTCGTTGCCCATCAACTCTGCGGTGACGACGGCCTCTTCGGCGACTGGGATGTCGCTGGTCCCGGCCGAAACCACCGCGACAATTCCCTTCCCGTATTTCGTTGGATCTTTCTGCAAGACGATGGCGCGGGCCAGCGGCCGGTATTCGCAGCCGCGAATCTTCTTCTTCACGGCTGCGAATTGTTTGTCGCTGGCGCGCGTGGCCAGGACATTGCCGCCATGCTTGGCCAGCCGGGCGAAAATTCCAGCCGTCTGCGCCGGAGTCTTGCCTTCTCCGAAAATGACCTCCGGCATGCCCGCCCGGAGGGCGCGATGGTGGTCGACTTTGGCAAAACCCAGGTCTTCGAAGGGTAGGTGTCGAAGGCGGTCGACCGCGTCATCGGGCGTGATAGTGCCCTTGCGCACTTGCTCAAAGAGTTGGCGGATGGATTCGGCGTTCACGAGGGAGCTATCAGCCTTCAGTCATCGGCTTTCAGCCGGGCGAAATCTAGATTAGCATTTTGAAGCGGGTGACGGGGGTAGTGCTTAGCTGGTTGAAGCGGCCTGCGCTTTGCGTGCGGCACCGCGCAGCTTGGCGATCACCGTGGCGCAGACTTTGCGGGCCAGTCCTGGTTCGTCGAGGTGCGCGAGAAAGAGTCGGCGCAGGCCGCTGGGGGCGACTTTTCCTGCGAGATACGCGTCGTAAATCTGGCTGCCGATACGGTAGCCCCATTGCTGCGCCGATGATTCGAATTTCTCGGGATCGGCCTGAACCGAGGCTTGCGCCACTTTTTCGCACGCGGCTCGGGACAGCGGAGGCAGCGAATCGGAATCTGGAACCGGACGCGAAGGATCCAGCACACGCGATCCGAAATACGCCACCGCGTATTCCATCAGGCGAGCATAGAAGCGATCGGTCGCGGCGTGGCGCACGGCAGCGTTCTCGGCCGACTTCCCGTGCAACCTGCGGGGCAGGCCCTGGCAAGCCTGATGCAAAAAGCGCGTGACATCTTCGGCGGCGTGCATCATTCGAAATTCGCGAACGTAGAAGGCGTTCACTTGCGGCAGGTACGCGCTACCGCATTCTTCCACCCGTGCCAACATCGATTCCCGATACTGTTCGCTGACGCCGTTGCGCAAGAGCAGACGGAGCAGCATGTCGTCCGATGAGCCGCCATAGACTTCCGGCAGCATATCGACCAGAAATTTCGGCTGCGTGCCGTTGTGCGGCGAATAACGATTGATCTCGAGAAAGCTGGCCAAGGTATCAATCAGGTTATAGATCGTGGGGGCGAAATCGGGACTATCCTCGCACCGGCTCCACTGGTCGAGAAACAAGCGGTAACTCTCGTATTTTTCGAGCGGAGTCGCGGTAAAAGCGCAGAGCACGTCATCGTTGACTCGAACCGCCTCGACTTTGTCGGAGCGCTCGCCGGCAGCGCGCCAGTAGAGGGCATCGATATTCTGCAAGACGGTAACGATCTTTAGCGTGGGGCATCTGCTCGCGTAGTTCGCGGGGCAGGTGACCAGGAGCGAGATGCGACTCGCCGAACAACACGAAGATCACGGCCCGCGGGTGACGCTCGCGGATTTCGGCCAGCTTGGCGGCAGCATGGCGGTCGCGAGCGCCGATCTTGCGCAGATCTTCGCGCGGCATGCAATCGAGGCCGTACAAAGCCTCTCCGTGGTCGCGGGCGGTCACAAGCAGGCTATAGAACGGAGCCCAGTCGTATCCCCAGTCGAGGTCGAAGCGGATTCGCTGGTGGAGTTCGTTCTCGTCGATATCACGCCGCCACCATTCGTCGAGAATGTGCTGGTCGCGGGCAAAAACGGTCTCCACGCCAAGTACGACGGGACGATCGCCGACCAGGGCGCGCTGCTCGAGTAGAGAGCCGGCATAGCGCTGCGCGGCCGGCAACGCGTGATAGTCGCCGATCAAGACCGTGTCCGCGGAGTGCAGAGCATGTTGCAGCGCTTCGGAATCGAGCAAGGAGTCGTAGTGCTGAAACGCTTCGTTGAATTCGCGAAGGTATTTTCTGCGATTGTGCGAATCCTGGAAGCGAATTTCCCGCTCGACTCCAGCCAGCGCATGCAGTTGCGCGGCGCTGCGTCGAGATCGGAGGTTGGCCGTGGATGACATTTGCTGTTCGCTTGACTTCTACTCGGTTGACTCCCTATGCTCCGGTGTTCGGTGGAGAAGGTGCCGTCCCTCACGGGACTCGCAGATTTCTCCGCTGCTACTCGGCACTTACGTGCCGGGTTATCAAATACCGCCCAGCGGGCTGGAGTAAGGCAAGAAAGTTTGCGCTCCCACCTGGCTGGGCAGGGTCTACATCAAAAAAACTCCTGGATCAAAGGACTGCCATGCCCAGCCACCCGCCGCAGAATCTGACCATCGCGACCACCGGGGCCAGCGGATCCATTTTCTTGCGGCATCTTCTCCTGGCCGTCGAACGCGACGAGCGCGTCGAAACGGTAAATTTCGTTGCCTCCGACAGTGCACTGCGCGTCATGGCCGAAGAGTTGGACCTCAAGGGCCGTTCCGACGTTGTCGCCCAGCTCCTCGGCACCGCCGCTGCAAAATCTGCCAGCGGAAAAATCAAAGTTCAATCGAATGCGGACATCGGAGCGAACATCGCTAGCGGTTCGTATCCCGCCGACGCCATGATCGTCATCCCCTGCAGCGTGGGCACTCTGGCCCGGATCGCCAACGGCATCGCCGCGCAACTGATCGAACGTGCCGCGGATGTTTCCCTCAAAGAGAAGCGTCCTCTTGTACTCTGCGTGCGCGAAACGCCGCTGAATAAAATTCATATCCGCAACATGTACCGCGCGGCCGATGCCGGAGCCACCGTCTTCCCCCTGATTCCGGCCTTCTATTACCGTCCTGCTTCGTTAGATGAAATGGCCCGCGAATTCGCCCACCGCGTGCTCGGTCATCTGGGCCTGCCTCAACCCCACGCCTTCCGCTGGAAAGGCTGAGGGCTCTGAGGTTTAGCGGCCTAAAGCAAAAAACCTTCCCTCCTCAGGAACATCGACAGTTGCAGCCTAGGATTTCAGTGTAGAGAGCCATCGGTGCAGGGCGGCAGATGCCCGGCGGCCATGTCCCGGCGGAACCTCGTGGCAAAATCCCGAGATTTCCAAAGGTCGAAACTGGATTCGATGGCGTAGAATGCGGCAACTTCGGGCGAAGACGGGGTTCCATATTCAGGACTGCTATGTCTAGACAATGGCGTGTGGCGTTGATTGGATTCGTGTTACTTCGGGTTGCCGCTCAGGCCGCCGACGACCGCAATCCACTGGCGGGTGACCCCAAGGCGGCCAAGGCTGGAGAGTACGAGTTCCGCATCAACTGCGCGCTGTGCCACGGACTGGGAGCGCACGGCGGAGGCCGCGGGCCCGATCTGACTCGGGCCGTGAAGAAACACGCCCACTCCGACGCGGACATGTTCCAGGTCATCAGCAATGGCATTCCCGGCACCGCGATGCCAGCCAACGGGACCAACGGGCAGGGCGTGGGGATGACGGACGAAGAAATCTGGCAGATCATCAGCTACATTCGTAGTCAGGAAGTAAGGGCTCCGGCAAAACCGCTGGGCGATGCGGTTCATGGAAAAGAGCTGTTTTATGGCGATGCCAATTGCTCGATGTGCCACATGGTTCAGGGCAAAGGCGGGCGCCTCGGACCGGAGCTGACGGCGGTGGGCGGATCGCGCACTCGCGATTCGATCATCGATTCCGTACGCAATCCGAGCCGGCGGCTGGCCTGGGGATTGACCGAATCCACGAAAGAATTTCCGCAGGAATATGAGAGCGTCACCGCCGTGACGGCCGAGGGAAAACAGATCAAGGGCATAACCCTGAATGAAGACAGCTTCAGTGTGCAGATCATGGACGCGGGCGAGCATATTTATATGCTGCAAAAAGATACGCTGAAGTCGTTTGAGAAGAGCCGGCAGTCGGCCATGCCGAAATACGAACCCGAAACGTTAAGTGACAAGGAACTGGAAGACATTGTGGCATACCTGGTCAGCGTGGGGGCGAAATGAAGGGACGCATCTCGCATAAGACTAAGTCACAGGCTAGTGGCGGTTTTGCGGGTGTGTCCGCGCAACCGTGGAAGAGCGGCGCTTCAGCGCCGCGTCAAAGCGCTCCCGAATCAGAGGGCTTTAGCCCCCGAACCCCTCGGGGCCTGAAGGCCGCTTCTCCAAGGCTTCGCAACGCGGCCCTTAAAGGGCCGCTCTTCCACGGTGCTGTCGGAGTTCCGTTATGGCTTCTGGCGACCTGCTTGACGGTTACCTTCTTTGCAAGTCACGCGATTGCCCAGGTCACGTTCGACCGTCTATCGAATGCTGGGAAGGAGCCGCAGAACTGGATGACCTACTCCGGCGATTATTCCGGGAAACGCTTCAGCGGGCTCGATCAGATCAATACCACGAATGCGCGCAGCATGGTCACGAAGTGGGTCTATCAGACCGGGGCCACCGGGAAACTGGAGACTTCTCCTCTGGTGGTGGATGGCATTCTCTACGCGACGGCGCAGGACAATCGGGCGTTTGCGCTCGACGCGCGCACGGGCCGGCCGATTTGGATGTATCAGCGGCAGGTCCCGGCGGATATTCGCCCGTGTTGTGGGCACGTCAATCGCGGACTCGCCATTCTGGGCGACAAAGTGTTCATGGGAACTCTCGATGCGCACGTCATTGCCTTGGACTCGAAGACGGGAGCCGTCGTCTGGGACCTGACCGCGGCCGATTATCGAACCGGACACAGCTTTACCGTCGCGCCTCTGGCGGTGAAGAACCTGGTCGTGATTGGCGTTTCCGGCGGCGAATATGGCGTTCGCGGTTTTATTGATGCCTACGACGCCGACACTGGCGCGCGCAAGTGGCGCTTCTATACCGTGCCGGGTCCGGGTGAACCCGGACACGAGACGTGGGAAGGCGAATCGTGGAGAGTTGGCGGCGCACCCGCGTGGAACACGGGGACTTACGACGCGGCAACGAATCAGATCTTCTGGCCGACGGGCAATCCTGCGCCGTCAAATCGGGGCGAAGGACGGGCCGGCGACAACCTGTATAGCAATTCCCTGCTGGCGCTGGATGCGGACACGGGCAAACTGAATTGGCACTTTCAATTCACCAAGCATGACGAACACGATTGGGACGCTACGCAGGTTCCGGTGATGATCGATACCGGTGGCAAGCATCTGATCGCTCAGGCCGACCGCAACGGATTTTTCTACGTGATCGATCGCTCGAGCGGAAAGCTGATTTCGGCGACAGCGTATGGAAAGACCACGTGGAGCGACACGAAAGATGCGGAAGGACGTCCGGTGGCGAAGAAGGAAGCATCCCCCACACTGGAGGGCCACACGGTTTGTCCGGGAGCGCTGGGTACGACGAACTTCATGGCGCCGGCCTATGATCCGCAAACCAATCTCTTCTATGTGACGGCCCGCGATCAGTGCGATATCTTCAGCACGGCTCCGCAGCCGTACGAAGCAGGGCACGCATTTTATGGCAGTGCCTATTTCCCTTCGGAAGAAGCCGAACCGTATCTGGGATTTCTGAAGGCGATCGACCCGGCCACGGGAGAGGTAAAGTGGAAATTCCAGCACACTTCGCCGACGTGGTCCGGAGTGTTGTCGACTGCCGGGGGATTAGTCTTCAGTGGCGACGCGGAGGGAAACTTCATTGCCTTTGAGGCAGCATCTGGCAAGCCTCTCTGGCATTTTCAGATGGGCGGCGCGGTCTATGCACCACCAGTGGCATTTGCCGTAGACGGGAAGGAATACGTTGTGATCGCAGCCGGAAGCGGACTATTCGCCTTCGGGCTGCCATAGAGACGTAGCCTGCGAATCCTTGCGGGCAGCTTTGGAAATACTGGGCGCTAGAGACTTTGCAAGCAACGTCTCTACGACCACGACACTATTCCTCTTCTACCTTCCACAGCGGTTGTCCGCCCAGCGAGTGGTAGAAGCCCCAGCCCGCCAGGGCAACGACGCTCAGCAGAGCGAGGAGTGCGCCTCCCGCATACCATTCGGAAAAATCGGCCGTAAAAGGAACGTTGGCGAGCATGTCGACAGTAAAGGCGCCGACCGCAAGCGGGACCAAGCCGAAGCGAAAAATGACCACGACCAGCACCACGTAAACCAGGAACACGGTGGGGATGTCCACCGCAGGATGAGGACTTTGCAGGGCTTTCATCCCAACATAGATGGCAACGAAGACGCCGGCGGCGATCCAGTCTTTGCGCAGGATCACTTTCAGGCCCAGTGCTAGAAAGAAGAACTGCAGAGTGACGAAGATCGAAACTGGAATCTGCGACAGCCACTGTCCAAGCGCCGCGCGCCCTCCGGTGAGGTATGCAGCCGAGTTCAGTTGCGGAGCCGCTCCCATTCGGGCGAGCGGGATGTAGGAAAACTCAAAAATCAGAATCCAGATAACGCCCAGCGAAACGCCGAACAGGATATCGCGGCCAACCAGAGGATCCCGCACCTTGCCGGAAATCAGCCGGGTCCAGGAGATGATCGCTTGCGGCCAACGGCGGCGAATCCAAGGCTCGACGGCCAGGTAAATGGTCCAAATGGTTGCGCCAACGAACAGCCCCGCGGAAAGAGTCAGGATCAGGACACCGAACATTTCGAGGTCCGCCACGAAGTGGGAGCGGAATAGCACCAGAAGCAACTGCAGCACAAACATGACGACGGCAAGCCGGAAAGCATTCTCACGGTCAGCGCGTCCGAGACGATAATTGCGGCGTGCCAGCAGGGCCCCGGCCAAGAGAAAACCCGCGAATAACACGAGTCCAGCGATTTGGCTGATGCGGTCCTTGAGGTCATCGGACCCCGGGTTTTTGGCCATACGCCATGGCTTATTCCAATCGCCGATCACACCGAAAAACACCGGCTTGCCGTGAAAAGCGGCGGCCTCCACACGCATGGGCCGAGTCGAACCGGGCCATACTCCGGTCCAAGCGGCGCGCGTGTCGGAGGTCCCCAGGGACGTCCACTGCGGCTGGGCAGGTTGGAGTTTCGACTGATCAATCTCGGCAGCTGAGAACAACGGGCTCCAATCGGGAACCATGGTCTGCGCGGCCGTTGTGTCCTTCTGCGGCGGAATCGCCTGGAAATAGATCAGCCGGCCTCTGGCATCCAGCTTCACATTGACCATTCCCGAGACTGTGGTCGGCGGATCTTCCTCCACCACGATGTCGGGAGTGAGCAGAAAATCGCGATACTCGTCAGCGCCGAGCGGCTTGGGACTCTGGCGATACCAGAACTGCAACATTGTCGGTCGGCCCGCGATCACTTCGTCCCAGTTGTGGGGCGTCTTCTCCTTTTCCACAAAGTCGCGGAACTCGGTGTCATAGTCGAAGGCAAATGCGCTGTCGGCCGGCTTTTCCGGATATCCGAACTGCGCAACCAACTGGCGCGCCTTGTGCGCCAGCACTTCGGGCGGCATATCGGGACGCAGCTTCTCCAGCGCGCTGTAACGAATCGTGAGATAAGCGCCAATCGATAGGCCAATCAGAATCGCGACCAGACATGCGATCGCAACCGGAGGCCGAAGGCCGGTATTTTCTCCTGAGGCCGCTACCAGTTGCGGAGATGGCGTCTCTCCGGCAGCCAGCGCCGCAGCCAGCGGGTCTCCTCCGGGCAACGCCGCAGCCACCGCCAGCGCCGTCGGCGGACGGGACGAGGGCTCAGCTTCCAGACAGCGCAGGATGACCTTCTCGATGATCGGATCCAGATCCTTCACCACCGACGACGGCCGGCTGGGGGTTCGATCGGTGTGCTTATGCAACAGATCCTTCGATGCCTCGGTGAAGGCGCGCTTGCCGGTAAACACTTCGTAAAGCACTAATCCAAGTGCGTAAACGTCGCTCCGCGTGGTGACTTCTTTGCCTGCAATCTGCTCCGGAGCCATATAGGCGGGAGTGCCGCTGCGAATTTCGGCGCCACGAATGTCGTCCGCCAGCCCGGCCAGGCCAAAGTCGGTGATCACGACCTGCCCGCGTCCGTCGAGCATGATGTTCGCCGGCTTGAGATCACGATGAAGAACACCTTTCGTATGGGCGGCAGCTAATCCCGCGCAGAGCTGGCGGGCGATTTCGAGCGCTTTGTCCTGAGGAAGGCGGCCAATCCGGCGAAGCAGGGACGCAAGATCCTCGCCATCGACATACTCCATGGTGAAAAAGACCTGGCCCTCGACGTCGCCCACGTCATACACGCGGCAAACATTCGGATGGGAGACTCGGCGGGCGACGCGGACTTCGTTGCGAAAGCGTTCGAGCAGTCCTTCGTCGCGCGTGGCTTCATCGGGCAGAAACTTCAGCGCGACGGCCTGGCCAAGCGTCAGATCGTCCGCCCGGTACACTTCGCCCATTCCGCCCTTGCCCAGCAGCGCGATGATCCGGTAGCGCCCGGCAACCAGTCTTCCAGGCAGAAATCGGCCTTCATTCAGCAGGTACTCTGGGAAGGTCGAGGGTCGCGAGGATGATTTGGAAGACGAACCCGAAGCCGGCCGCGCAGGAGGCAGCGGCGAGGTCACGGTGGCGAAGTCGAGGGTCGCGTCGTTGTCGGTATTCGACACGGGTCTGCCGCAAGAAGAGCAGAAGCGTACGTCATGGGACAAGGCGGTTCCGCAGGTAGCGCAGTTGGACATCAATTTTTCCCGCTACAGGATACCTCAGACGCCGGGCAGCTGGGGTGCAGGCGTCAGATGGAAGTTGGACTCCGGATTATCCCCACAGATCAAAGCGCGATTCACTGCCCATCAGAAGCTGTGCCCTGGAGCCCCGGCAACAGTTTCTGTATTACCATGCAAAACGATGACCTCTCGCTTGCGGCAGTGGCTGCGCGATCCATTATTCCTTTTGTGCCTCACGGCAGGCTTGCTTGCCTTCGTGGTGCAATCGGGCGAACTGGGCAGTGCCGACACGATGCATCGACTGCAAACCACGCATTGGCTCTGGACTTCGCAGCCCCAGGTTTTTCCGAACGAGTATCCCGAATTCGGGCTGCATGGCCGTGGAGGCCACATCTATAGCTGGTACGGCATCGGCCAATCGCTGCTGATGCTGCCCGCTGATCTGGTTTCCACGTGGATCGCGAACCGAAACGTCTTTGCCGAATATCAGGATGATCCGGCGGTTCGCAGTATCCTCGTCGCCTATAGCACAAACATTCTGGTAAATGTGCTCACGGTCTTGATCGTGTTCCGCCTCTTGCGCCAATTGCGATTCGAAGTGAAAGAAGCGGTGGCGGGCGTTCTGGCTCTTCTGTTCTGCACGACCCACCTGCATTACACGCAGAATATGCAGGAAAATAACTATATCCTGCTGCTGACGCTGGCTGGATTTTCGTATCAGTATGAGTGGCTGCGCACTGACAAGAGGCGTGCGCTATTTATCGGTTCCGCGGCGCTGGGACTCAATCTGCTGACTCGCGTCACCGCTGGCCTGGACCTGATCGCGGCCGGAATCTTTCTGTTGGCGGTGCTTTGGATCGAGCGCGTCCGCGGGCACGCTTTGTGGATACGTCTGATTGACTATTGCAAGGTCACTGTTCCCATCTACGCCTTCTTTGCCATCATCGAACGGCTTTACAGCTTCTACCGCTTCGGCTCGCTGACCCAGACCTATCTCCCGATCTTCGCGCGCGAGCAGCGCATGCAGGATCCTTCCCTGCCTGTGAATTACCCGTGGAGTACGCCGTTTCACGAAGGAGTGCTGGGGGCATTGTTTCAGCCGGAAAAATCCATCTTCCTTTTTGATCCGCTTCTTGTGCTGGCGCTTTTTCTGGTTGTGGTGCTTTGGAAACGCCTGGGAAGCGAGGTTCGCGCCTACGCTGTAACATCACTGGTGCTGTTGGTCGGCTACATCAGCTTTTATGCGCGTTACACCTACTGGGCGGGAGATTTCGCATGGGGCGATCGCTACGTCTCGACCGCGGTTCAGATGGTGGCTTTCCTGAGCGTTCCTTTGTTGTTGCGCTATCGAGGAAGTTTGAGTCACTGGACCCTTCGGGCGGGGGTGGTTTTCATCGGCGTAAGTCTTTTAATCCAACTTGCCTCATTGGCCTTCTGGCTGCCGCTGGAGATTTACCAGATGGAGACGCTGGGACATCCCACGTTTGTGATCGCGCTGCGGTTTAAAAACATTGCCGCCTTCGCTCTCGGCAAGATGGATGCCTGGGGATTGAATAATGAGTCCATGACGTATGACCCGTGGGACTACGTTCACATCACTACGTGGAATTTTCTGCCATTCTTACTTCGTCGGGTGGGAGCGGCCCCGCCTTGGGTGGTGAAGGCCGCCTTTACCGTCTGGGGGATGGCCCTTGCCGCTCTGGCCGCGGTTCTGTGGAGACTGAAAAAGGTGCTACCACCAGGATCGGTGGGCGGGGTCACTTAGTTCAATCTTGCCACGAATGACACTTGTGTTTACATGCACAAACTCGTGCTGGTCAAAGATGGCCAGCACGAGTTCCCGGTCACTGAAACCGCTTGACGCGCAGACTCAGAATTCGTACCGCAAAGCGAACTGCATGATACGAGGATTGGTGAGCAACCCGGAATAGTTGCCGAACGTCGTGGCGCTACCCAGTCCTAGGTTGTCCGACAACAAAGCCGATTGCGCGTCGAACTTTGCCGTATTAGTTATGTTGAATGCTTCCCAGCGGAACTGGAGGCTTTGTTTGTCGGTCCAAGGCATTCGCCAGCGTTTGGCCAAGCCGATGTCGATTCCAAAAAAGCCGTCGCCGCGGATGGGGTTGCGCGCTCCCGACTCGCCCGCCCATGCGTAGGAGAACGAGTTGATCGCCAGAATTCCGTTCTTAAAGATGTTCGGACTCGGATTGGACTGACCTGCTGTCCCGGTCGGGGTGTTCAGATACACTCCGGTCGTCACGGGACCGACCTTGTCCGCGTTCCCCTCCATTTCGAAGTTGGTAGGAAACGCGCTGAAGCCATTATCCACGGTGACGGGGAAGCCGCTCGTCCAGCGGAACAAACCGGAGAACTGCCATCCGCCGATTACGGCATCCAGAGCACGATTGGAATCGCGTCCTAACATCCGTCCACGGCCAAAGGGAAGTTCTATGACCCAGTTGGAGTTGATCTGGTGGGTGGCATCGAACGATGCCACCCCTTTTTGTGCGGCGGGATTCCAGGCATTAATGATGTTGTTGTTCAAGCCCAGCAGGCTGCCAGAACTTGCCGGTCCCACACGCTCGGCGTCCGATGAGATATCAATGGCCTTCGAGAGGGTGTAGTTGAAATCAAACTGAACTCCATGCGCCATTTTATGACGCAAGGTGGCCTGCAAGGCGTTGTAGTTCGACCATGCGATCGAACGCCAGGCATACAAAGAGCTGAATTGTGGCGCGTAATACGAATATTGGCCACCCGAGGAGAAGTACGTCTGGCTGGGAATATTGGCGTCGGTATACCCGTTGTAATCGAGGTTATAGAGCGCCAGTGAGTCATTGAAGGCGGTGGAACAGAAGGTGTCGAAGGCAAAGATCACCGGGTTCTGCGTGGTTAAGGACTGGCCACCGGTACAGCCGTTGAGCGGATAAGCGCCCCCCGCAACCAACGGCTGGATCTGGTTCGTCCAGAACTGTTGGACTTTCGCGGAAACCTGGCTCGGGCTGAACGACTGAGTGGGATTCGAAACTCCGGCCAGCAGTTGCGGACGGAAAACCTGCGCCAGTCCGCGCTCGGCCGTGAAATAGTCCAGGCCCGATTGCTTGTCGACGATGTCGAGCGGCATGGCCAGATCGTCCTGCGCCAGCAACCGGTGCGACATTCTTCCTACGTACGCGACATCGAGCGTGAAGTTCGATTTCAACTGCCGGCTCATCGCGAAATCTACCGTGTAGGAATAAGGCGTCTTCAAGTTCGGATCAATGCCCCAGCTGATGGCTCCCAGCCCAACCGGATATTGTTGCGGAAAGCCGCCGGCCGGAGGAGGCTCAAGGATGGGATGCGGCGGAATGGAATTGTCATTCTGCGGAATGGTGTTCATGCTCGTCAGACGGGGCGCCGTAATTGATGTCTCATAATCCGACGGGTTGTTCAGCTGCGTCGACAGGCCGAAAGAACCATTCTGATCGAAGGTATCGACCAGACTTTCCCCGACGCGATCGTACACAATGCCAAAGCCTCCACGAATGCTGCTGGTTCCGCTGTTGCCGAACAGTTTTTGCAACCATCCTCCGGAGGGATTTGGAGACCATGCGAATGCTACCTTCGGACCAAAATCTTTCGTATCCCATCCGTAGTAACCCGGTTTGCCATTCGCCGGACCGGCCCATTGATACGAAATCAGCGGCTGCGCGTTCGAAGGAATTCCCTGCAGCATGCCTTTGCCGCGAGCGTTGAACCAATCCCCCAGGTTCACGTTCGTGCCCACCTGCAACCCATTCGTCTCCCAAGGCGGGGAGAACAGCGAGTACCTCAGGCCCAGAGTCAGGGTGAGATTGGGCTTCACCTTCCAGGTATCCTGGGCATACATCTCGTACGAATCTTCCGCAAAGCGCCGCGCCACAGGTGCACCAGCGGCCAGCGTGCTGCCGTCCCGCTGGTAGTTGTAGACCGCATCGCCCAACGTGATCATTCCCAGAAGGCTGGTGATGGAGGAGTCGTAATTGGTGGTGAACGAAGAGTCCACTTCCGGGTACCCGTTATTCGACGGATTGAGCGGGTCGGTGTTCGTGGGCTGGGAAATGCCCGAGTTGAACATCCAATCCTGATTGGCAAATCCCGCGCTGAACGAGTTGTTCAGGTTGCTCTCCGGATCACGCAGAATCGCGAACTGGAAGCCGAACTGCCATGTATGTTTGCCATGCACCCACGACAGGTCGTCGGTGAAATTGTGGATCGGCCTCTGGAAGGATTCGGACCGAGTGATCCCCTGGTCGAAGTTCAGGTAGTTCCAGGGCTGATTGGAATCTCCGATATTGCCCGAGCTTTGGCGGACGAACCCGTAGCGGAAACTGTTCAGCAAAGTCGGTGAGAAAACAGCAGAGTAACTGGCAATCAAGCCTTTATTGAAATTGACCGTGGTGGTCTCCGGCGGTGTGCCGGGAAGGAATGGCGCTCCTGCCAAATTCTCATTGGCCAATGCTCCGCTCAGCGAAAGCCGGTGCTGACCATTCGCGGTCAGATTGTAATCCAGCTTGGCAATGTACCAGTTTTTCTTAGTGTGAGTCGCAGCGCGGAAGCGGTATCCCGCCGTGTTCACCCCGTCGCCGACGGTCGCGTCGTTCGGCAACGGATAGGACTCCATGTACTGCTCTACGATCGGATTCGGCCCGGGTTGCGGAGCTAGGCTATGGCTGTCCATCGCCGTGATCTGGGTCGGAGAAAGCGCCATGTATCCGGCCGGCGCCGTGTAGGTAGTGCCGTTCACGGTCACTGAATTTCCCGGACACTGCGTGGTATCGCCGTTCAGGCAGTAATATTGCATGACGCCATTGCGCAAGGACGCGGTCGGAATCGTACGCTCCGCGCTGATCGCCTCCGCATCGCGGTACCCCTCGAAATTCAAAAAGAAATAGAAACGGTCCTTTAAAATTGGGCCACCCAGCGACGCCCCAAAAATGTTTCGATTCAGCTGTGGCGGCTTGTTGGGCAAATCGCTGTCGATCTGCGCAGCCTTGATGAAATAGTCGTTGGCGCTAAAGGCAGAGTTGCGGTTGTACTCGTACACCGATCCGTGAAAACTGTTGGTTCCGCTCTTGGTGACGAGCGCGACTTGCGCTGCGGACGACACTCCCTGGTCGGCGCCATAGTTCGTCGTGGTGACGCGGAATTCCTGTATCGAATCGAGCGTCACTGGGAGCACCGAGGTGAAAGCATCGCCGCCCTTATCATTGGCAGGGATGCCATCCACTGTCACGTTGCTCTGATCGCTCCGAGCCCCGTTGACCGCTCCGCTGCGCGTGTCCACGCTTCGGTCTACATCGGGACGGTCGCCGGTATAGAGCACACCGGCCTGAAGGGTGAGCAGGTCGGGAACATTGCGGCTCTCGAGTGGCAGCTCCTTGACCTGCGTCTCGCTGAAGGCATTGCCCAGCGAAGCGTCGGTGGTATTGAGGGTTTCGGCTTCGGCGGCGACATCAATTTTTTCCGAAAGAGCTCCGACCTCCATCGTTACATTGCTGGTGACGGGAACGTTGACCGCCAAATCCAGACTGAGCCGCTCGTATTTATGGAACCCTGGTTTTTCGACGGTGAGCGTGTAGTTGCCTGGAGGCAAGGCCAAGAATCTGTATTCGCCCGCGTTGTTGGTCTCAGCGCTGCGTTGCAATGCCTGTCCGTTGTTGGAGATCGAAACTTTGGCGCCCGGAATCGCGGCGCCCGATTTGTCCAGCACTACGCCACCAACAGAACTGGTGCCCATCTGTGCCACAACACTCGTCACCGCCAGCAACAACACTCCGGCCAACCCAAGGATTTTCATCGGGGTCCCCTGTTGAATTTGAGAAATGTCGAGCATTCTAACGCAGATCTACGGAGACGCAAGCCTGAAATCCGAGTGAGAAGGATTTGTTGTAAAGATGAGGAAAACAGAAACACACGTCCGGCGTTTTGAGGAATGTGGATAGTGAGGACGATGGTTAAAGCATGCAGGAATTCCGATGGCAGATCGGAGCCGCGCCGTTTTATTCGACCCTCTTTACTCGACGGTCACGGACTTTGCCAGGTTCCTGGGCTGATCCACGTCGCAACCTCGCCGAACGGCGATGTGATACGCGAGCAACTGGAGCGGAACAATTTCGAGGATGGGCAACAACTCTTCCGGCGCCGCGGGAACGTATAAGACGTGATCGGCGGCTTCCTTGATCTCTTCGTCCCCTTCGGTGGCCAGCGCGATCACGACCCCCGACCGCGCCTTCACTTCCTTCAGGTTCGACATGGTCTTTTCGTAGCGCAGCACGGAGTCGGGATTATTGGCATCGCGCGTCGCAATGACCACCACCGGGAGATTTTCGTCGATCAAGGCATTCGGACCATGCTTCATCTCACCTGCGGGATATCCCTCGGCATGAATGTAGGAGATTTCTTTCAGCTTGAGTGCTCCTTCGAGCGCGATGGGATAGTGAATACCGCGTCCCAGAAACAGAAAGTCGTGTACCTTCTGATAGCGCTTGGCTAATTCATCGCAGGCCTCGTCCTGAGTCAGGACGTGCTCCAGTTTGGACGGAATGCGGGTAAGTTCCAACATGGCAGCGCGAGCCTGCTCGGGAGTCATGACGCCGCGCACCTGCGCCAGGTACATCGCAAAGACGTAGAGCGCTGTAAGTTGTCCGGTGAAGGCCTTGGTCGAGGCCACGCCGATCTCCGGACCGGCATGGGTATAGATAGTGCCGGCGGCTTCGCGGGTAATCATCGATCCGACGACGTTGCAGATCGCCAGCGTCTTCGAACCTTTGGCCTTGGCTTCGCGTTGGGCGGCAATCGTGTCCGCCGTCTCGCCAGATTGCGAAATCACCAGCGTAATCGTGTTGGGCTCGACAATCGGGTTGCGATAGCGCCACTCACTGGCGTAGTCGACTTCCACCGGTACTCGCGCCAGACTCTCGATCATGAACTTACCGGCTTGTCCGGCGTGCCAACTGGTGCCGCAAGCAATGATGTTGATCTTGGACGCAGCCCGAAACTCGGCTTCGCGAATCTCCATCTCTTCGAGGAAAATATGACCCGTATCCTGCGAGACTCGACCCAGCGTCGTGTCGCGTACGGCGCGCGGCTGCTCGTAGATTTCCTTGAGCATGAAGTGCTTGAAGCCGCCTTTCTCCGCCAGGATCGGATCCCAGGTGACGTGCTGAATCTGGCGCCGAACCGGACGTCCGTCAAAGTCCGAGAGATGCACGCCATCGAGGGTGACTACGGCCATGTCGCCATCCGCCAGAAAGAAAATGTCGCGCGTGTGATGCAGGATCGCGGGTACGTCCGACGCTACAAAATACTCATCGTTTCCCAAACCGATCACCGCTGGGGGCCCGTTGCGCGCGGCGACAATCTTGTTGGGCTCGTCGGTCGAGATTACCGCGAGGGCAAAAACGCCGGTAAGTTGTTTCACGGTCTGCCGCACCGCATCTTCCAGCAAAGGCCGCGTGCCATTCCCTGTGCTAGCCGAATATTTTTCGACCAGGTGGGCGATGATCTCGGTGTCGGTCTCAGTGGTAAATTTGTGGCCTTCCTCGGTCAGCTTCTTCTTGAGCGTGAGATAGTTTTCGACGATGCCGTTGTGCACCACCACAATCTTCCCTGTGCAATCGCGGTGAGGATGGGCATTTTCCTCGGTCGGGCGTCCGTGCGTGGCCCAGCGAGTGTGGCCAATGCCATAGGTCCCATCGATCGGCCGCTGGCGGATGACCTCTTCCAGGTTGCGTAGTTTCCCCTCGGCGCGACGTAACTCAAGCCCTTGGCCATTCCCGGATACCGCGATTCCAGCGGAATCGTAGCCGCGGTACTCGAGCCTTCGCAGGCCTTCAATGATGACGGGGACGACACTTTTCTTGCCAACGTAACCGACGATGCCGCACATGTGGAAACCTCGATTGGAGTCCGCAGCCTTAATTACTCGGCCAGGGAAAAACGGAACTCTTCAATGACTGGGTTGGTCAGTACTTCGCGGGCGATTCGCTCGACCTCGACCTGGGCCTGCTCCCGAGACAACTCGCCATCGAGCGTCAGTTCGAAGTACTTTCCCTGGCGAACGCCCTCAAGTCCTTTGTAACCCATCTTCTTGAGTGCGCCGTGAATGGTCTTGCCTTGGGGATCAAGAACACTCTTCTTGAGCGAGACGTAGACGTAGGCTGTCATAAAAGAGTCATTATACTGGACGGTGCGGGATCCTCGAGATGCAGATCCTCGGGGAGTCATTACGATGGGAACCGGCTTAACTTCTCATCGAGGGCGGCCAATTCATCTTCGAGCAGCCTGGTCAGACGCGAATTCTTGCTGCTTTCCAACTGTTGAAGCACCCTTTGCCGGGAAAGCCGAAGATTCTCCCGCTCCCTGTGCCGCGCGGCGGCCTCGGCGCTCAGCCTGGGCCGGGGCTTGGAGGATTTATCGCTGGCTTCTGCCTGTTGGGCCTCGACCGACTTGCTTTCCCACCCTCTCGCCATCTTAATAGCTATTATAGATTCAGCTAAAGCATTCCTCAGACTCCAAATCGCGCACCCGCTTCGATCAAATGCCGAGCGGCGATTCGGTCCCCCAACCAGAAGTGCGAGTGAATTGACTTACCAAATTCCTGCAGAGCAAACAAAATGCCGCCTTCTATTGACTCCTTGGTTATAATTCGTTTGGTTCGGTGGGCGACCGAATACTTAAGCCTTTTTGAGGGGGAAGGCGACAGGGGATTTTTGTCGTGTACTCCTCAATCCCTGCGGAATGCGCGCCGGGGCCTGTTGGATTGAAGTTCGATCGGTCGCTGTCGAGGCCTTCCGGGGCGCAAAGAATTGTCTCCTTTGCGAAGCCTTTCTCTGAGGCTCCCTCGCTGCAATCCCCCTTTTCCCTGAACCCCACCTTCTCTGCAGCTGTCGCCTTGATTGATTCATTTCTTAGCTGGTCCTCTGCGAATGTGCCGCTGGCTGTCCCCGCGAAAGGGGGCATTTAGCTTGGAGAATAAAGAGCCCGAAAAGGTGCGGCAAGCCTTGGATGCTCGCGACGAAACGATCCGCGATGAGGCGAACAGTCTAAAGATGATGCTGGACGTCACTAGCCTGCTCTCTTCCAACTGGGACGTGCCGAGAGTCTTTCCTGCAATCTCGGCTCGCATTCGACGCGTGCTCCAGCAGGAACTGGCCAGCTTTGCCTTGCACGACGCCGCCACTGGATCATTGATCCGCCAAGCCATTGATTTTCCGCTGAGCAAAGGGCATATTTCGGCCGCTCCCGTTGACACAAACAACAGCCCTGCGGGCCGCTCCCTGCAAGAAGGCGCAGCCATGATCTTTTCGAAGGACGAGTTGCAAAACTTCGAAGGAGAAATCGCTCGAAGCCTGGAGAAGGAAGGCATTCAAACCCTTTGCTGCGTGCCGCTATTGCGGCCCAGAGGCCCGTTCGGGGTCTTTATCCTCGGGAGCACCCGCAAGAACGCTTTTCAGGCCGAGGATTTGAGCCTCGCGAGTCAGGTCGCCGCGCAACTTGCCTTGGCGATTGAAAACCATCGCGCCGCCAGGGAGATTGAAGCCTTGAAGAAACGCCTAGGTCAGGAGCGTTCCTATCTGGAAGGCGATGTGCAATCTCACGGAGACTTTGACGAAATCATAGGAGAGAGCTCTGCCCTGAAGCAGGTACTTGACCAGGTAGCGACGGTCGCGTCCAGCGAAGCGACTGTGCTGATTCTCGGCGAAACCGGCACCGGCAAGGAGTTAGTGGCCCGAGCGATCCACCGGCTCAGCCGCAGGAGTCAAGCCCCCTTCATCAAAGTCAACTGCGCTGCCATCCCCACCGGCTTGCTGGAGAGCGAGCTATTCGGCCATGAAAAGGGAGCGTTTACGGGAGCGATTAGCCAGAAGATTGGCCGCATGGAGCTCGCGGATGGAGGAACCTTCTTCCTCGATGAGGTCGGGGAAATCCCGGTCGAACTGCAGCCCAAGTTGCTGCGCGTGCTCCAGGACCAGGAGTTCGAAAGGCTGGGGAGTAACCATACGCGAAAAGTGAATGTTCGACTGATCGCGGCCACCAATCGGAACTTGGCGGACAGCATTGCTCGCCACCAATTCCGCAGTGATCTCTTTTATCGGTTGAGCGTATTTCCCATCAGTTTGCCTGCGTTACGGGAGCGCGTGGAAGATATTCCGCTCCTGATCCGCTATTTCGTCCGGAAATTTGCTCAGCGCATGAACCGCCCGATCCAAACAGTCTCGAAAGAGACCATGACGGCCCTCACACAGTGGCATTGGCCGGGCAACGTCCGCGAACTCGAGAATTTCATGGAACGCTCGGTCATTCTCAGTGGCAGCCACTCTTTGCAGGCTCCGCTTTCTGAACTCCGCGCTCCCAGGCAAGCCAGGGCTGAAGAAAATCACACCCTCGACAATGCGGAGCGCTCGCACATTATCCGCGTGCTTCGGGAAACGGGGGGAATCGTATCCGGACCTCTGGGTGCCGCTCGACGGCTGGGACTTAAGCGGACGACGCTGCAATCCAAGATGCGGCGGCTGAACATTATCCGCGAGGACTACTCGAATCCACGTGACTAATTCTGGAAAAAAAAGAGCGTCGTCGCGGTCACGACGACCATTCGGCAGGGTTGCCGAAATCGCGGCAAGACTGGGGACAGCGTAGATTCTCCCATATCAGAACTTGTTCCAAACAGGGAACTTGCAGGCCGGATTTTTGTCCTTTTTTCGGAACGAGGATTGCACAGTCCTTCACTTCCGCTGCGCTAGCCGGCCAAGGACGAAGGTCGCGCGAGCAGAACAAGATCTGCCCTCAGAGCCGTGGCTCAAATTGGAGCGCCGCGAGTTTCCAGGAATCGTTTACGGAGTCGTGATGTTATTCGCGAAACGGAATCGGGCGTTCCAGTTGCGGCGCCCGATCATTGAACCCGCGATGACGGCAGCGCGGGCATGGCGCTGCCGGACGATCGGCGACTTGCCGTCTTCGATGGAACGGAAGAAGCATGAGGATGAGCTTGTGGGCGACGCCACAGCTGCAGCGCACGTCGATTCCACCCGGCATCAACCCGTGGGCCAGACCGATCTTGATGAAATCGATCCCCTGTACTTATTTGCCTGCCACATCGCGTGGGAGCAGAGGGAAGAAACCAGCGCCGGATGGGAGTTGATTTCCGCCGCTCGGAGTTCGAACAACGATACTCGCGCCCATGCCCGCGCCCTGCTCGCCAGTTCGCATCATCTGGGTGGGATCGGCTTGAACGGCACCTTCGACCTCTCAGTATCGAGAAAGCCGCAAACGACTTCGGAGGAAGAAATGGCAGCACCGTATGGGCTGGATATTATCGACGATTGCCACAAATGCACAAATTCGAACTCTTCATTTTTCTGTAGTTTCCATCATTCTGTCCTCGAGTCTCTGAATCAAGTCAGCCACAAAACTACGTTGCCGGCGGGTGCGATTTTGTTCGTTGAGGGACAGGAACCTCGGGGCATTTTCATCGTGTGCTCAGGCCGAGTAAATCTTTCAACGACGTCGCGCGAAGGGAAAATACTGATTCTCAAGACCGCAATGCCGGGAGAAGCTCTCGGTCTCAGTGCCTCGATTTCAGGCACGGGTTACGAGACCACCGCGGAAACAGCGACGCCCTGTCAATTGAGCTTCATTGACCGCAAGCATTTCCTGGAACTGATGCAGTTGCACAGCGAAACCGGCTTGCGTGCTGCGCAATGTTTGAGCCGCGATTACCAAACTGCCTATCGTGACATTCACGACCTGGTCCTGACTCGGTCATCCGCGGGCAAGCTCGCCAGACTGCTGCTGTCGCAATCTCCAAGGCAGGGATGGAACACCGACGATCCTTGCATCGCGACTCCGATGACCCACGAAGAAATGGCGCAGCGCATCGGCGCCTCGCGCGAAACGGTCACCCGGTTGCTTAGCAATCTGCGGAAGAAACAGTTGATCCGGCTGGATGGACCCGCGTTGGTCATCCGGGACCGCTCGGGACTGGAGGCTCTGGCGCACTAAATCGCCATCAGCAGCCGGCCAGCAATCGAGACGAAAGCGATGTATACGGGTACGTTGATCAATGACTTAATCGCCGCAGCCGAACGGGCGCGGAGCGCAAACCTGCCGTCGCGGGCGCAATCCGTAGCGGGGGGCACGGACGATAATGGAGATGGTTCGCGAAGTAGAAACTCAGAGTCCGAACAGTTCCCGCAAACGCTTGGTCTGGGCACGGCTGACTGGGATCTCGGTTTGCTTCTTATCATCCATTCGCAGCTGGTACGAGCTCTTAAACCAGGGCACCACTTCACGGATGCGGTTGATATTCACCAGGTAGGAGCGGTGGGCTCGCCAAAATAGATTGGTGTCCAGGCTGTCGAGCAGTTCTTCCAGGGTACGGCAGTTGGATTGGCCTTCCATGCCGGCGGCACCGGCCGTCACCACGGTAATTACTCCGTCCTCGATCCAGGCGTAGCAAATATCTTTCTGGTCCACCAGAAACATACGTCCGACGGCTTTCAAAAGAATTTTCGAAGCCGGCTGCTTCTGCGATTCGAGCATTCGCACCAGCGTGTCAAATCGTTCGGAAGGGGTTTCGTCCGCATCCTGCTGGGCGCGCGCTTTCTGCAGGGCCTGCGCGACTCGTTTCTTGTCGAATGGCTTCAGAAGATAGTCCACGGCATTCACTTCGAACGCCTTCACCGCATACTGATCGAAGGCCGTGGCAAAAACGATCTTGGGCAGCGGAATCTTCTTGTCGAGAAGTTTCTTGATGACGCCAAAGCCGTCGAGGCCCGGCATCTGCACATCCAGAAAAACCAGGTCGGGATTGTGCTCTTTAATGAGACTGACGGCCTCCAATCCGTTCTTGCCCTGGGCCACCACATTCACATCATCGGCATTCTTCAGCAGGTAGGCGAGCTCGTCGCGGGCCAGTTGCTCGTCGTCGACGATCACTGCAGATAGGGACATCGGGGCTCCCAGCGAATAGAGGAACGCTGCACTGAGTATAGTGTCGGGAGATTTCCGGGCGCAAATACAAGCGGCCCCTTGGGAGGGGCCGATTTCCTGCAATCGCTCGCGGCTTTGCTATCGGTGCTGCATGCTGCCCATGTCAAACTTGGTAAAGCCTGCCGGGATCTCAAATAAGCTGGACGGCTGCGAGGCTTCCTGGATATTGCGGAGTTCGAAACTTCCGGAGCCGCTGTCCGTTTTAATCACGCACTTGAGTTTGGTGTCGATCCAGTAATAGTCTTTCTTGCCGTCCTTGGACACGCCTTCATATTTCACGGCGCTGCGTCCGTTCACAGTGTCGCTCCCCACTTTAGAGCAACTGCCCCAGTTCTGGTCGGTTTTTAATTGCTCAGCAGCTTTTTTCCACTCCGGACACGCATCGTTGACATCCTCGACGGTCCAGAATTTTGTGATGACAGGTGTCTTGGTCATCCCGGGCATCGCATCCATGTACATGCGCTGGGCTGGCATGATCACCAACGACTTGCCTTCGCGCTCATCGAGGATGAGCGCGACGGACCCCATCCTCGGATCACGTTCCGCAGGCTCCCAGCGCGCCTTGCCCTTGGTCGCATAAAGTTTGCCAGGTGGCTCATTTCCCTGCTTGTTCGTTATCACGTCGGCGGAAAAGTCCTGCGCGAGGGCCACTCCTGATACGGCCAGGAATCCAATCACGTACAAAAAAACAACGATCCTTCGAACCATGACAACCTCCTTCATCCCCGCTGGGGATCGCGCTTCCGATGTGTCTTGGTCGGGAAAAACTCCGAAAGCATAGCAGAAGGGCACGTTGCGAGAAAAGATCTACTTAGAACGATCAGCTGGTCGCGATGATTCCCGGCAGCAAGGTGCTGTCATTGTAAGAGCTCGTGTGGGGACAGCCGCCCTCGGCTGTCCAGTCGAGCGGAGCTCGACGTCTGCTCACACCACGTTTTCCAACGCCAGCGCCATTCCCATGCCGCCGCTGACACACAGGGTCGCCACGCCGCGCTTGGTATTACGCTTCAACATCTCGTGCAGCAGCGTGACCGTGATCCGCGTGCCGGTGCAACCTATGGGATGACCCAGCGCGATCGCCCCGCCATTCACGTTGAGCCGCTCGCGATTGAGATGCAGCGCGCGGTCGCAGGCCAGGACCTGACCGGCAAAGGCTTCGTTCAGCTCGACCAGGCCGAACTCGTGCGTGCGGAGATTGTATTTGTCCGCTAGTTTCTGCAGCGCCGGTACCGGCCCGATCCCCATGGTCCGAGGATCGACCCCCGCCGACGCAACCGCCACAATACGCGCCAGCGGCTTCAGGTTGTTCTGCTTGACGAAATGTTCGCTAGCCACGATGACGGCTGCCGCGCCGTCAGTAATTCCCGACGAATTGCCCGCAGAGATGGTTCCCGTTTTCGAAAACACTGGAGGGAGTTTCCCCAGTTTCTCCATGCTGGCGTCCGGGAATGGATGTTCGTCGCGCGCAAAAGTCGTAGTTCCCTTCTTGGCCTCGATGGTGACCGGCGCAAGTTCGGCATCGAACCGTCCTGCCGCAATCGCCCGCGCCGCGCGGGTTTGGGACATCAGCGCGTACTCATCCTGCTCCTCGCGCGTTATTTTGTACTGCTCGGCCAGCACCTCGGCCGTCTCGCCCATCAGCATCTTCGCGAGAGGACAGAAAAAACCATCGCGATACATGCCGTCGACAAGTTCCTGATTGCCCAGGCGGTATCCCCAGCGCGCGCCATCGAGGTAATAAGGAAGCCGCGACATCGACTCCGTGCCACCGGCCAGAATGCAGGTCGATTCGCCCAGCAGAATCGACTGGTAGGCGAGGGCAATTGCTTTCATTCCCGAAGCGCACGCCTTATTGACCGTATACGCCGGAACCTCTTGCGGGACGCCGCTGCGCACCGAAATCTGCCGCGCCACGTTCGGTCCACCTCCCGCTTGGCGTGCATTCCCAAAGATGGTTTCTTCCACCTGCCCTGGCTCGACGCCGGCCCGCTCGATCGTCGCCTTGGCCGCGACCACGCCCATATCAGCCGCAGTCAATGAAGCCAGCGAACCGCCGAATTTCCCGATCGGCGTCCGCACTGCGGAAAGAATGTAAACCCCTTGCACGTCCCACCTCCAAACCCTTGAGTCTAGCAGGACAGGGTGCGGGATGCGCTGCGCCGGCGCGTGGAAATTCTGTTGTCAAAGGTGACTTCAAATGAATCCTTGGCGGCTGATCTGCAATCTATTGCAATAGCAATCTGCTTACAGTCACCGCTAACCCTCACTACCGCTAAAAATCAAATCGCAAGGAGGAGCGTCATGTCCTACGTTGAAGTAGGGAAAGAGAATTCAACTTCCGTCCATCTGTACTACGAAGATCACGGCTCCGGCCAGCCCGTGGTTCTGATCCACGGATATCCACTCAGCAGCGCGTCCTGGGAGAAACAGGTTCCCGCCATTCTGCAAGCGGGCCACCGGGTCATCGCCTATGACCGCCGCGGATTCGGAAAGTCCAGCCAGCCGACCAGCGGATACAACTACGACACTTTTGCCGAAGATCTGCATCACCTCATCACGCATCTCAAGTTGCGCGACTTTACCCTCGTGGGTTTTTCCATGGGCGGCGGCGAAGTGGCGCGCTACATCGGCAAATACGGATCGAAAGGCGTGAGCAAGGCGGTGATTATCTCCGGAGTGCCACCGTATCTGCTCAAGACCGGCGACAATCCAGAGGGCGTCGATGGCAGCGTGTTCCAGGGCATCGAGAAAGCCATCTCAGCCGATCGTTACGCCTTCTTCACCGCGTTTTTCAAAGACTTCTACAACACCGACGTCTATCTGGGGAAGCGCGTCAGCGAGCAGGCGGTGCAGGCTAGCTGGAATGTCGCTTCCATCGCTTCGGCCACGGCCAGCCTGGCCTGCGTGCCCACCTGGCATGAGGACTTCCGCAGCGACGTGGCGCGCATCGATGTCCCCACACTGGTCATTCAGGGCGACGCGGATCGCATCGTGCCCTTTGCTTCGTCGGGACAGCGCACTGCCAAGCTGGTGAAAGGCGCAGAGCTGGTCGTGATTAAGGATGGCCCCCACAACATCGCCTGGACGCACGCCGATGAAGTCAACAGCGCGTTGCTGAACTTCCTCGCGAAGCCGGCGGCCAAGGGGAAGGACTCGGCCCCGAAGACGAAGGCCGTGGCGTAGACCGAAACCGTTCCTTACGCAGTTCTTAGGGTGCCCCATCCTTGTCGCGTTCTTTGCGACAGGGTGGGGGTTGTTGTCTGTGTCTGCGGGAATCTATCGTCGATTCATCGCATCGCGGCTGTATGGTCCTGAGGAGCGGACATGCCGAAGACGACGCATTAGGGCGTCCACGACCTTGGCTACTTCTGCTTGCGCCGCGAACTCTTCCAGCCACCTGCGGAAGGCAGCATTCAAGGTCGTGCCTCTTGCGCGCGCAGCTGATCTCGCCCGTTGTGTCTCGTCTGCGCTAAGAGATATGTTTTTCATACGTAGCACATGCATATTATTACAACAGGTGGCTAGTGGGATTTTGTTCGATTAGCTGTGTAGCCGACGTTAACTGGGGAGCGAGAGGATGCACTACATTATCGTTGGTACGGACCATGATCTTCAGGAGCCCGATTCGGCGGACAAGGGTCTGGAGGAAACGATCGCTGCCATCATTAGGGCTGGCGGCGTCGTTCTGATAGCCGAGGAAGTGGATGCCGACAAAGAAGTTGATACGTTCGGTCGCCAGCTTAGCCGTAAACTGATTGGCGAAAACAGATGGCTGTCGATCGATATGACTGATGCCCAACGACAGGATGCCGGAATCTGTGCCGAACTTGCCGAGAGACGCCTGCCGGATTTCCGTAAGCGGCCGACCTCGTGCCCATACAGGTATTTTCGTCGTGCCGACGGTATCAGAGAGAATTTCTGGCTCGACCGAATCGAGGAAAGATGTGAAGAGCTTGGTGTCACTGAGGGCACGGTTATTATCACCTGTGGCTATATACACCGGCCCTATTTGTACGAGAAGGCAACGGGCCGAGGTCACACCGCGAGCGTGGCGGAGTACCTGCCATACGATTTTCAAGACCGCTACGGAGAGCTGATCATTTGCGACTGACCGAATGAGGGCGCCGCTTGGTCATTCACCAAGCCCCTTGCCATTCCGCCTAACCTTCGGCATAATAAGAGTTTGTCTTGACCTCACCGGACTCTTCCGGAACAAGGATATACGTCTCGTGTTAATGATCCGTCTGTCGCGCACTGGTGCGCGTAAACAACCGCAGTATCGCATTGTGGTGATTGAGAAGGCTCGCGCCCGTAACGGCCGTCCGGTGGAAGTGGTCGGGACCTATAATCCCCGCACCAATCCCGCCACGATCGACATGAAGCGCGAACGCGTCGAGTACTGGGTCTCGAAGGGCGCGCAGATGTCGGAGCGCGTGAACAAGCTGTTCTCCAAGGCTCCGGCCCCGGTAACGGCTGGCTCCGCCGCCTAAAGACCCTGGAAATTCGCAGTTCCTCAAGAATTGCATTCATTCCACAGTGAGAAATTATGACTGAGTCTTCCGGAGATGTGCGCGCGCTCGTGGAACTGATCGCGAAGTCGCTGGTCGATGCGCCTGAAGAAGTCTTCGTTGAGAAGTTCGACGACGGCGTGATCGAACTCGAGGTCGCGGAAACCGATGTGGGCAAAGTGATCGGGCGCCAGGGCCGAACGGCCCGTGCGTTGCGAGCTCTGCTGAGCGCGGCCGGCCATCGAGCCAACAAGCGCTATACACTCGAAATCATCGAGTAGGCGGACGAGAGCGCCACTTTGGCCGTGAGTCCTGACACCAACCGCGAGTTCATTACGCTGGCCCGCGTGGTGAAGACGCAGGGTCGGCACGGCGAGGTTGCGGTCGAGGTGCACAGCGACATCCCGGAGCGCTTTTCCGGAGGGATGAAGCTGTGGGCGCTGGACCAAGAAGATGTTCGCCGCGAACTGGAAGTGGAAGATGTCTGGCCGCATAAGGGATTGCTGGTTCTGAAGTTCCGCGGCGTGGACTCGATCTCTGACGCCGAAGTTTTGATCGGAAGCGAGTTGCAGCTGCCGCGCAGCCAGCGGGCGGAACTGGAACGCGGCTGGACTTTCGTTAGCGATCTGATAGGTTGCACGGTGTTTGACGGCGATCGCGAAATTGGTCGCATCGAAGATGTCCAGTTCGGAGCTGGTGAAGCGCCGCTGCTGATCGTGGCGGACAAAGCCGGCAAAAAGTTTGATGTTCCGTTTGCTGAAGCTTATCTGGAAACGGTGGACATCGCGCAGCGCCAAATGCGCATGAGGCTTCCCGAGGGAATGTTGGAAATCAACGCCCCGGTGACCGCGGAAGAGAAGCAGCAGCAGGTAAGGCCAGAGAAGAAGAGAAAGTAATCATCTGCTCTCTGGGATGAAGGATTTAGGTTTCAGGCTCGAGCAATGAAGGCCGATATTGTCACGATCTTTCCGGACTTCTTTCGCGGGCCGCTGGATCACGGGATTACGCGCCGGGCTGCGGCCATGGGCCTGGTGCAAATCGAAGTCCACGATTTGCGGCAGTTCACGCACGACCGACACCGCACGGTGGATGACCGCCCTTTCGGCGGCGGCGAGGGCATGGTGCTCAAGCCGGAACCGCTCTTTGAATGTTTAGAGTCGTTGGAGATGGAGCCGCGCGAGGTTCGAAGCAATGCGTGTGCGGCTGGCGGCGCGAAGCAAAGCGTCATCGTGCTGTCAGCGCAAGGCGAGCCGTTTACGCAGAGGATCGCGACGGAACTGGCCGTGCTCGAGCGGATCGTATTGATCTGCGGCCGCTATGAAGGAGTGGACGAGCGCGTGTCGGAATTTCTGGCCGACCGCGAACTATCGATCGGCGACTACGTGCTGAGCGGCGGAGAACTGGCTGCGGCCGTGGTGATTGAAGCGGTGACTCGGTTGTTGCCGGGAGCTGTGGGCAATGAAGCTTCTACGCGGCAGGAGTCGTTTACCGAGCACGCGCAAGCAGGCAAGGTTACGGAGAAGGCAGGGGCGGATTCGACCTGTGGTTCGGGCGGGTTGCTCGATTATCCGCATTACACGCGTCCCGCGGATTTTCGCGGTATGCCGGTGCCGGAGGTTCTGCTTAATGGCAATCACGACGAGATCCGCCGTTGGCGACGCTTGCAGGCATTAAAAAAGACACTGCGCAACCGTCCGGATTTGCTGGAAGGCGCGGAGTTGAGCGAAGAAGACAGCAGGATTTTGGCTGACATCAAGCGCACGACGAATCGAGATTGACGCAGGGCCGGGTCGCACACTTTAGACCGACAGACAAGACCGAGATTTTGAAATTGAAAGACGAAGGATAACCATCATGTCAAACCTGATCATCGAAAAACTGCTGGCCAAATCCCAGCGCACCGACATCCCCGCATTCCGGCCCGGCGACACCGTCCGCGTCCACGTGAAGATCAAGGAAGGCGACAAGGAACGCGTACAGGCCTTTGAAGGTGTGGTCATCAAGCGCGACAACGGACCGCAGGCCAGCTTCACCGTCCGCAAAATCAGCTTTGGCCAGGGCGTGGAGCGCATTTTCCCCGTTCACTCGAAGGTGATCGACAAGGTTGATCTGGTGCGGTCGTCGAAGGTTCGCCGGGCACGCCTGTTCTACCTCCGCGGGCTTCGCGGCAAGGCCGCCCGCCTGCGTGACGTGGAAAAGACGGCGCAATAATACGAAGGGCTGAGCGCGTTTCCACCGCTCAGCCCGTTTTGCATTTGCCGATCCCTTTTTCGCTCGACTAGTCAGATCGCAGGTCGCGGAAACCCGCCAGTCAGAGGCCTGCCAAGGTCGAATCATTCCAACTCGAAAATCCTCCGGAATGATTCTTCTTCTGTTCCTGGGCGTCAAAGTCCTTGCGGGTACCCACAAAGAATTCGATTTTCCCGCCTACTGAAATTCCGTCTCCGGTCGTGAACACCGACTCCGAGTAGCCCCAGATATTGCCGTCAGTCGCGTTCTTGAAGTCTACTTTCGGGTGTTCCAGAACCGTCGCCGTCACCAGTTTCCCGCTTCTGGGCACGACCACGACGTAGCTATCTCCCTGCTTTTGCAGAGGAGGAGCGGTCTTCACTCCCATCTCCAGCGCGAAATTTCCACTGAAGCCCGAGGGAATCTCAACCATTAATTGCGGCGTCTGCGAAGTGCGCTGCGAGCATGCCCCTTCAATGATCAGCAGCACTGCCAAAATAGGGGTGAAAATGACCTTTCGCATCATCCCTCACACAGTTTGGGGTGTAGACGTCGATATCTGGGATTGCCGGACTCTCAGACGAACCGGCGCTCTCGCAACGATTTCAGTTCCGGATGCGCCGGAATTGATGTCCAGTTGTCCACCGATTTCGCGAATCCGTTCCGCCATGCCTGCCAGGCCAACGCCGCCTCCGGTCCCATCTTCCCGAAGATTCTGAAGGACTTGCGGGGGCAGACCCCGGCCATGGTCTTTCACCCTCAGAATGACGCTATTGCCTACGATGTTCAAACTTACGTCGGCTTGCTTGGCCCCGGAATGGCGGTGAACATTCGTCAGGCCTTCTTGCAGCACCCGGAATAATACCAGCTCGATTGCTTCCGACAAGCGCTCCTCTCCATCATGAATCTCAAGATTCACTGCCACTCCACTGCGTTGGGCAAATCCTTCCACGAACCATCGTGTGGCAGAGTTGAGCCCGGCTTCATCAAGCAAGGGAGGGTGAAGCAGGTGGGAGATGGTTCGAGTTTCGGCGATGGAGTCGTCGAGCAGCTTCAGGCAGTCCTGCAGCATGCTGTCGCCGGGAAGCTTGTTCTGCAGGAGAGAGATGCCCATCTTCATGGCCGCCAGATGCTGGCCGACGGAGTCATGCAATTCGCGGGCAAATCTGCGACGTTCTTCGTCCTGGAGCGTCAGCAAGCGTCCGCTGAGGGCTCGCTGCGCAGCTTCCGCTCGCATTCGCTCCTGAACCTGCTCCGTCAGCAATTGGTGATGAACCAGGAACAAGACGAGAGCCAGAAATAGACTGGTGACCAGAATCCCCGCAATCACAGTGAAGGAACTCCGCTCTCTCTCCTGCCGTTGAGTGAGCAGGCCTTGCTCCTCATCGTTCATGACCTGCAGCGTTTCGTCCATCATGTCGGCCGTCGCGGTGATCTGACGCATAATGGCGGCCTGGCCTTCAGGCGTGGACTGGCCCGCCCTCTTGAGATCGATGGCTTTTTCCATCAATGCGATCCGCCGATCGGTGAGTTCGGTCAGCTTTCGGAAATTGACTTCCTGGCCCACATTGTCGGTGGTCAAGCGCTGGATCGTCGACAGAGCGTTCCTGACCTCGACGACAGCCTGGCCTTGCCGCTGCAAAATTGAGGGATCTCCGGAGTCCACGTATTCGGCGCGTAGTCGGCTCGCCCGGGTGGCAGTGGTGGAGAACTGATCGAGCGCGCGCTGCACTTCGCGAGTATGCTGCACCCACTCCTGGCTAGTCCGGAGGCGAGCAAAGGATAAGTACGCGGCGCAAGAGCTGAGAACAAGCAAGGTCACGGCGGCGGCCAGAGCCGCGTTAGCTTTTCCCGTAGAAGACATTCTCGAAGGGCCTACCGAACTCCATTGTAAATGAGGGTTGACGCCTCGCCGCACCGGTGCCGTTCGGCGTACACCCAGGCCCCTGTCTGGCCCATGGCGTTGCGCGTACACGATCCTACCGATTCCCTGACCTGATCCCTTGCCGATAAATTGGATGACATGGTGCTAAACAGCTCTCCACGGGAACCAGCCGTTGACGCGACAAGTTCCAGGATGCGCAGACTGCGTCCTGCGATTCTCGGCTGGGTGTTGATTGGAGCGTTTACTTTTCTGGTCGCGGCGGTGCAGGCCCAACAGCCAGCGGCCTCCATGACGCGGAACCATGAAGGTCGCGCCACCTCCGACGTCGCGCGCGGGAAGTATCTGGTGGAAAATGTTGCCATGTGCGGCGAGTGTCACACTCCCCGCGACAGCAACGGCGCACTGGATCGAACCCGGGCTCTGGAAGGAGCGGCTGTCATCCTGCGACCTGCGAATGGAGACCCCAACTGGCCCTTAAATGCCCCAAGAATCGGTGGGACACCACCCGCGAGTGATGCAGACATGGTCAAACTGCTTACCACTGGCATTTGGACCACGGGTAAGCCGCTGCGCTTCCCCATGATGCCCTTTCGAATGTCGGAGGACGACGCCAAGGCTGTCGTCGCGTACCTCAAGTCTTTGCCGCCGCACCCTTAGCGGCACCGCCAAAGAAAAATCGCGGGAGCGGGTTCGAGTGCGTGGCCCGCAGATCGCGGAGTCATCCCACCTCAGTCTTAGCCAGGTACTGCGCGATTTGCACGTTCCATCCCAATTCCTTCTTCATGAGATCGCGCAACTGGCCGGACGCGTCGGGCTCGCCGTGAACCAGGTAGGTCTCGGCCGGCTGGTTGCGGAAGGTTTCGAGCCACTGCAGCAACTCCGGAGGATCGGCGTGGTCGCTGAACTGCTCCAGAGCCGCGATCTGGGCGCGAATAGGCACGAAATCTCCGAAGATCTTTACCTCGTCGGATTTGCTTTTGATCGCGAAGCCGCGCGTACCCGGCGCCTGAAATCCAATAAACAAAACAAGGTTCCGCGGATCGGGCAATCTTTGCGCCAGATGATGCAGGATGCGCCCTCCCGTGACCATACCACTGGAAGAAATGATGACCGACGGCATCACTGCCGCATTAATTCTTTTCGACTCTTCGGGCGTTGAGGCGAAGGTAAAGCCCGGCCACGCCAGAGGCGAGCCATAGTGCCGAATCATCTCGCGGGTCTCTTCGCTGTATTCCTCGTCGTGCTTCAGAAAAATTTCGACCGCTTTGATCGCCATGGGGCTGTCGCAGAAAACCGGCAGCCGGGGAATTTGTCCGGATTCCATCAAATGCTTCAGGATGAATACAAATTTCTGGGTGCGCTCGATGGCAAAGGCCGGAACGACCACACTTCCCCCGCGCCGGGCCGCGGCCGTGATCAGTGCCGCAAGTTCCGGAAGCGGGTCTTCTCTCGGATGCGTTCGATTACCGTAGGTCGATTCCATGACCAGCAGGTCGGCACTCTCTCCTTCCGCTGGCCCGGAATGTACGACTTTCCCGGGCGCGATCTTATGATCGCGGACGCGCCCGATATCGCCGGTAAACAGCAGACGCCGCGTTAGCCCGTGGGTGCTAAGCGACACTTCCGCCATGCACGATCCTAAGATGTGCGCCGCGCGGACGAAGCGGAAAGAAATCTCAGGGGACAACCGCACTGTCTCCTCGACCTGCACTGGCTTGAAATATTGCAGAGAATTTTGCGCCTCGTCGAAGGTGTAGAGCGGCAGCGCCGGAAGGTGTTTCGATTTCTTCGTCTTGTTGTAGAATCGCGCGTCTTCTTCCTGCAGATGCCCGGAATCGGGCAGAATGATGCCGCATAAATCAATCGTCGGCGGGGTGGCGTAGATCGGCCCGCGGAATCCCTCTTTGACCAGCCTCGGAATCCAACCGCAGTGGTCGAGATGCGCATGCGTCAGAATGACCGCATCGATCCGTTTTGCCGGGATCGGCGTATCGCGCCAGTTGCGCTCCCGCCATTCCTTCGGACCCTGAAAGAGCCCGCAGTCGATGAGAACCTGAAATCCGCTTTGACCCAACGGATCTCCGGTATTGATCAGATGCTTCGAACCAGTGACGGTACCGGCGGCACCAAGGAATTGAATGTAGGCCAAACGTTCCCTCCAGCAAAGCAGATCAAGCTATCACGGAGGCACGGAGACATGGAGGACGAACTAAAAAGAAAGGCTTCTCCGGTAACTGCTGTCTCTGCGCTGAAATTCACTCCCGCGGCGCTTCGATCTTGAACGTGTTGTTAGTCAGGTCGCTCTCGGGAACGCTGCCGTCGTTGACGACGATGTCAAGCGGAACTCCCGTGGTTTCGACCCGGACCGTGGATTTACTTTTCGCGCGCACTTCCATCCGCCTCATCAACTCGCCCCCGGTGAATCGAATCACGACTGGAACCTCGGCGCCGGCGGTTCCCAGATTTTCGAGTGTCACGGTGAGCATGAACGAGTTCTTCATCGTCTTGCGAGCAAATGCCGCGTCCACCTTGAAGTCGGGCAGTCCATGGTCACGGTAGACCCAGTCGTCAAAGAACCATTCCAAATCACGCTGTGTCTGCGCAGAAATCAGGCGCTGCATGTAGGAAGGCTCTTTATCCTCTTCGGGGCGATAGGCGGCCAGAGCCTTCTTGAGCGCCGGGTCGCCCACCATGTCGCGCAGCATCCACCACACATACATGGCCTTGCTACGGTAGAGTTCCTCGCTCGTCGTGTTCACCAGCGATCGGTTCACTTCGTCCTCCGACCTGGGCGCAGTGGTTTGCGCGTCGACTTGGCTCAACGCAAAGCGATGCAGCCCCATGTAATCAAGGGCTACGGCCCGACCTTTGTCGCGTTCGAGATAGAGAGCCTGCGCGAAGTGGGCCAAGCCTTCTTCGATCCAGGGACGAAATGACAGGAAGGAAGCGTGCGTGAGTTGATGGGCGGCAGCCAGCCCAGCGAGTTTAGAGTCGGTTCCGACGAGCGGCGTAAGTAGCAAAGCGCCACTCTCGAATGGCGCGGCGCTCGCGTCTGGAAGGTCGGCAGTTTGCGCCTTCTCGCGAGGAGGTCCGAACCATTCGGCGATGAACGGCGCGGTTTTTTCCGCGGCGTCTGCGAAACTTGTGGCTGCCGTTTCATGCCCGCGAAGGTAGCGGACCTCGATCGCCAGCCGCTCCATGACCTGATAGTCGGCGATGATCAAGGCCGGAGAGTCTAATCGGAGCGCTTGGGAACAATTGGCGGAGATCATCTGGTTCGGGGCGCTGGTCGATTCGAAACCGGTCATCGGACAACTCACTCCACCAAACAGCAACTGTGGGAGCGCGTCATAATGCCCGCTCAAAGCGATCTGCAGATGCATCTTCGATCCAGCTTCCCGGTTCTTCCATCTCGCCAGCACTTCAAACAAACTGTTCCCTTCCGAAAGATTCGCAACCTCGGTCGCGATTGGATACCACGCCACGTATCCTGCGCCGCGTAACGCGGTGAAGTCGGCGCCGATCTGGTCCCAGTCCGTGCTGCGGGCAGCGTCCTCGGGTGCTCCGATCCGTGTGAGCCGGGTCGCATCGAGCACGATCACTCCTTCGTACGCGATCTCCAATTCGACCATGCCATGAGGCGCAACCGGCTGCGGCAGAGTGATAATCGCTTCGGAGAGGCCACCGGTGTGGTCAATATCGGATGCGTAGGGTTGGGTGACGAACTGCGCTGCTTTGTCCGCCACTTTCACCGACCGCCAGTCGAGCGAGGATGAGACCTGCAAGACAGCAATAGTCTGCGGAGCGGCGGAGTCGTTCCGCAGCATCACTTTACCCCGAACGCCCAGCCGGTGCTGCTCCGGTTCGACCTGCACATTGAGATCGTAGTTAGAAATGGAGAATGCTTCGCGGTCGAGGGCTAAGCAATCCAAAGCTGGACCACAGAGGACACAGAGGAGGCACAGGTTCCTCAAGAACGAACGCGTTGCGGAGAACTTCATTCTGACTTGGATGCGGCCAATCGCACCCGCCGCTGGCGCACGATCTCATAAAGTACAACCGCGGCGGCCACCGACACGTTCAGCGACGGCACTTTGCCCAGCATCGGGATCGACACCAGGAAGTCGCACTTCCGCTTCACCAGATCGTGCAGCCCCTTGCCTTCGCCGCCCAGGACCAGCGCGCAGTCCATGTTGTAGTCGAGCGCATCATAGGTCTGCTTGCCGCGCTCGTCGAGACCAACCGTCCAGACGTTGTTTTCTTTCAATTCTTCGACCGAGCGCGAAATATTCGTCACCTTCGCGATCGGCATGTGCTCGCTGGCTCCGGCGGAAACTTTGGTGACCGTTCCGGTCACCGCCGCGGCACGGCGCTCGGGTATGACCAGGCCGTTGGCGCCCGCCGCATCCGCGGTTCGCAAGATCGCTCCCAGATTGTGCGGATCCTCGACGCCATCGAGGACGACTACCAGTGAATACTCCGCGCGCTTGGCGGCGATGACATCGGCCAGATCGTTGTATTGCTTGGCGGACGTGACGGCCACAACTCCCTGGTGCGCGCCGGTGCCCGCCATCTCGTCGAGTTCGGTGCGCTGCAGGAAACGTACCTGCACGTTCAGCCGCCGACAGTCTTCAATCAGCCGCTGCAAGCGGATGTCATGGCGCTCCTTGGCCATACCGACCCATTCGAAAGTCCGCCCGCGCGACTTAAGCGCTTCGGTTACGGAATTGATGCCATAGATGTAGTGCATGAGTATTCAGTGTACCGCGTAGGGCGGTTTCATCCCGAGGATGCGCTTTCGATCTGAGACTGCATTGTCATCCTGAGCCGAGCGAAGGACCTCCGTACTTTGCCGGCAGTACCTCCGCATAATCAAGTTACATGGGTCCTTCGCTTCGCTCAGGATGACAATTCGCTCAGGATGTCTTCCGGCTCCGGCCGTTCCGTGTAATCCTCGTTCGCGGATGCGAAAAGAATCGTGCCGTCACGGTCGAGGATAAACGTTGCTGGAATCGGCAACTCCCAGCTCTCGTCGCCATTGGTAAAAGGCAGGTTCATGAATGCACGCCGGTAAATCGCTTCCTGAAGCGCCGGCACGCGATACGTCAACCCAAACTGCCGCGCGACTTTGTTGCCCACATCCGAAAGCAATGGAAAGCGCAGCTTATGCTGATCATGCATAAAGAACGATTGCTTCACCGTCTGCGGAGAAATGGCAACGAACGTCGCACCGCCAGCCTGCTCGATCCGCGGCACGATGAGGTTCATGGCTTCCATTTGGCCAACGCAGAATGGGCACCAGCGCCCGCGAATGAAGGAGAGCGCGAGGCGCCCTTTGGCGAGCAGGTCAGAGGACGATACGATCTTTCCATCGTGGTCCTGAAGTTCGAAGGCGGGCACTTTCGCGCCGACTGGAAGAACATTCGCGGCAAGATGCCGAGCTTTCAGTTCTGCAACTGCCTGCGCGTGAACGGCCTGCGTCTCAGGCGGCACGTACTTCGCGATCAGTTCCTTGCGCTCGGCGAGGATCTCGCGCAGTGGGCGGGTATCGACGCCAGCGGATGATTCTTCGAGGGAACGCCATTTCATACCTCGTTATGATCACACCCCGTGCAGTCCACACGCCGCACACTGATTGCAATCTGAAGCCTCTGGCGGTATATTGCAGCCTGCTTGTTTGTTTTATTTACGATTGCATTCGTTTCTTTACGGAGGTTCCAATGTTTCGCCCAACCTTCCATGTGTTTCTGGCCATCCTCTGCGGTGTTGCGATTGCCCAGGGGCAGGAATCTCCTACGAAACCGCGCACGCAATATTTTCCCGACACCCGCGACAACATTCATCTTGAGATGGTTTTCAATTACAACGTCACCGACATCAACTCGGAAGTTGGCGTGGTCGACATGGTCTGGGCGTCCGATTATCCGAATCAGCCGGCGGGCGTGTACAACACGGTCTATATCCCTTACTCGGTCGATAATTTTACACACTCGGTCGGGTGGTACTGGCGGAACCATCCGGATTGGCTGGAATATTTGTGCGACCGGAAGACTCTCGCATTTGAGTTCGGCGCGACGACTCTGGCTCCAATCGATTTCGCCAATCCGGCGGTGCAGGCTTATCAGTGGGCGAATTGGGTGGATGCTCCGCTGGCGCAAGGCTACGCCGGTATTGCGGTCGACACCATGTCGGCGAGCGCAAACTGGGGACGCTGCGGGCATTACGATCGTTCCGGAAACTGGGTGCAGCAATATACTGGAAAATTGCGCGACCCTGCCTATCAGAGCGATGAACTGGCGTGGGAAGCGGCTACTTACCAGCACGTGCATGCGTTTTCAAAGACAGCAACAATGCAAGTGAATGTGTCGTACGAGTTCGGATACTCCGCCGCAGTGAACCTGCAACTCATGACGACCACTGATCTTCTGTTCGACGAGCGCGGGTTCAGCAATTACGGCTCTCCGCCGAACGTTCCGACTCCACATCAATGGGAGCAGATCGTCGATACTCTGCAATACGTCCAGACCAAGGGTATTTGCTACATGACGAACGGCGAGGAGTCGAGCCTAACTGCTGACATTCCGCAGTCGGCGCGGCTATGGGTCATCGCCAATTACCTATTGGTGAAGAACCATTGCACTTACATGTATATGAGTGGATTCACCGCGGGCGGCGGGCAGGATTACGGTTCGTTGATTACGTTCCCGGAATATTCGATTCCTATCGGACATCCTCAGGGTGAAATGGAGAAGACTCAGGGCATCTGGGAGCGGGAGTATTCCGGCGGGCTCACGCTTGTAAATCCGCATTACGCAACCAAGACGGTCACGTTGCCTTGGGGATCATACGTCGACGTGAATGGGAACCCGGTCGGGCCGACGCTAACGATGGAGGGCCAAACGGGACTGAGGTGCTGCTGAAGGCGCAGTAGCGCGGAACTTTTTGGAAAATGCCACTTTAGGTTCGGGGCGCCGCGAAGGTTATAGGGATCCTTCGACTGCGTTGCCGTTCGCTTCGCTCGCGTCAACTTCGCTCAGTATGATAACGCCGTTGGAGGTTGACGGTTGTACTCGGGACTCAGGACTCGCGACTCGTCACATTCCCGGCAGCTTCATCCCCGCTAGCCTGCGCGCGAAGCTCGGTTTGCCCATTTGCTTGAACATCTTCTTCATCTGGGCGTACTGGCGAAGCAGGTTGTTCACTTCCTGCACGGTCGTGCCGGAGCCGCGGGCGATGCGCTTTCTTCGGCTGCCATTAATGACTTCGTGATGGTTGCGCTCGTGCGTGGTCATCGAGTTGATGATGGCCTCGACCCGGTTGATCTGCTTTTCGTCGACGTTGTCGGCCGCCTTCTGCAGGCCGGAGAATGGGCCGATCGAGGGCAACATGCCCATCAGGTTCTTCATCGATCCCATCTTTTTCACTTGCCGCAACTGGTCGCGGAAGTCCTCGAGCGAGAAGCCGTCGCCGTGGAGCGCCTTGGTGGCCATCTCCGCGGCTTTCTTCTTGTCGATCTGCTGCTCGGCGCGCTCAATCAGCGACAGAATATCGCCCATGCCGAGGATGCGCGAAACGATGCGGTCGGGATGGAAGGGTTCGAGCGCATCATACTTTTCACCGACGCCAATGAATTTAATGGGCTGGCCGGTGACCTGGCGGATCGAAAGCGCCGCGCCGCCACGGGCATCGCCATCCATCTTTGTTAGTACAACCCCTGTCAGCGACAACTTCTTGTGGAACTCTTCGGCCGAGCGCACCGCGTCCTGTCCGGTCATCGCATCAGCGACGAACAGAATCTCTGACGGATTCAGCAGCTTCTTCAGCGACTGCATCTCGTCCATGAGCTGGTCGTCGATATGCAAGCGGCCTGCGGTATCGACGATCAGCACGTCGCAGCCGGATACGATCGCCTCGCGCCGCGCTTCTTTGACCAGGCGCTCGACCGTCGCGGTATTCGCCTCACCGACTTCGCCTTCGTAGATGTGGCTCTTGACGGCCTGCGCCACCACCTTCAATTGCTCGCGGGCGGCAGGACGATAAACGTCTACTGAAACCAGCAGCGGCCGATGTCCTCCGACCTTAAACCAGTTTGCCAGCTTGCCCGAGGTGGTGGTCTTGCCGGAACCTTGCAGCCCGGCCATGAGGACGACTGTGGGCGGCTGCGAGGCAAATTTCACGCGCGCCGTGTCCTTGCCCAAAATCTCGACCAGTTCGTCGCGCAGAATCTTGATGACCTGCTCGCCGGGGGAAAGCGCGGTCATTACGTCTTGGCCGACCGCCTTGGCGCGAATCTGGTCGATGAGTTGTTTGACGACCTTGAAGTTGACATCGGCCTCGAGCAGGGCCACGCGGATTTCGCGGAGCGCCTCGTCAATGTTCTCCTCGGTGAGAGTGGCTTGGCCGCGGAGGCTCTTGAACGCGCGTTGCAGTTTTTCCTGAAGATTCTCAAACATAGTCGTGTTCGTATTTTATCAGTGGTGAGAGATGTTGACTGACACCGCGAAGGCAGAAGCGAACTTTGTCACTGATTGTTGTTCCCCCAACGAAATCCGTCGTGAGAATCTACTGTTGCGCTCTCCGATGTCATGCTACCATCGCAATCTCCCCCCAGGGTTTCGTCCACAGAGCCTTGTCTCAACATAGCAGGTGGCCATGAATCGACTTCCCTCGCTGCGCTGTTCTCCCTCGTTGTTTGTCTTCACCCAGCGGTTTCACTCCCTGAGAATCAGCTTGCTGCTCCTTTTGTGCTTTGTCTCGGTGCGCATCCTGGCTCAAACGCCGGTGACCACATGGCATTACGACAACGCGCGAACTAGCGCCGATCCGACCGAAACCCTTCTGACACCATCCAATGTCAACCCGCAAGCCTTCGGGAAACTGTTCACGCTGCCAGTCGATGGCTTCGTCTCCGGCCATCCCCTGTATCTCCCAGGAATGCCGATTCCGGGCCAGGGCACTCATAATGTCGTTTTCGTCGCCACCATGCATGACAGCGTCTATGCCTTCGACGCCGACAGCGGCAGCACTACCCCGCTGTGGATGACAAGCCTTCTCAGCTACAGTCCCGCGGGCGCCACCCCAATGTCTGCGGCGCTGAAGAAGTCCGCCAACACCACGGGATGGACCGAGGTCGGCATTGTATCTACTCCGGTGATCGATCCCTCTACGGGCACCATTTATCTGGTTGCCGAAACCTATGAGAATGGACAGGTGTTTCATCGGCTGCATGCTCTCGATGTAGCCACCGGGCAGGAGGTATTCGGGGGGCCCACGACCATCAGCGCCACCTACACCCTGAATGGCGTTACCTCGACTTTTCAGGACTTTTACGAACTGAATCGCCCGGGCTTGCTCCTCGCCAATGGCCACGTATATGTCGCATTCGGCTCGAATTGCTGCAACGACTACAGTCAGGGTTGGGTCATGTCCTACAACGCGGCCACTTTGCAGCAAGAAGGCGCCTTCGATGTCGAGCCGGGAAAAACTCTGGCCTCGATCTGGCAGAAAGGCGCAGGCCTTTCCGCAGACAGTGAAGGGAATATTTACGCTGAAACGGGAGAGGGCTATTACGCCCCCGGCACCAACTTGTCGGAAAGCGTCTTCAAGCTCAGTCAGGTCGATACATCCCTCGTGCTGGCAGACTGGTTCACGCCTTGGGATTATCTGACTCTTTCCGCTCACGACTCGGACCTGGCCGAAGGAGTACTGATCCTTCCCGATCAGCCCGGCCCCTATCCCCACGTGGCGATTGCCATTGGCAAGCAAGGGACGGTCTTCGTTCTCAATCGCGACAATATGGGCCAGTTGTGTTCTGGTTGCACGATCGATACTCAGATCATTCAGGAGCTTCCAACTTACGTTGGCTTTGAGAGCGGCACGCCGGTGTACTGGAATAACACGGTCTATTTCACTGGCTCTTCCTTTCCGGTAATGGCCTTCACACTCAACAACGGATCTTTGCTCACCCCGCCTACGGTTCAATCCATCAAGATAGGTGGAAGCGGCAACGCGCTGGTCACCGCCAACGGAACCAGCAATGGCGTGCTGTGGATGGTCAACGGGACCGCTCTATGGGCGATGGACGCCGTCTCGCTCAAGCGCCTTTACACTTCGGCGCAAGCTGCGAGCGGCCGCGATACGCTTCCGCCTTTGGCCCATTTCGCCACGCCCGTGGCCGCCGACGGCAAGGTCTTTATCGGAACTCAAAACAGCGTCGTCGAATATGGATTGCTCCCCGCTCTTTCGATAACGTCGGGCGCCGGGCAGACAGCAACGGTCGCATCCGCGCTCCCATTTCCTTTGAGCGTTCAGGCCATCAGCCCTTATACCCAAGCTGTTTTTCCCGGTTTGACCATCACTTTCAGTGACGGCGGCAAGGGCGGCGTTTTCAATCCGCCCTCTGCTGTGACCGACCAGACGGGTTCGGTCTCGACCAGCTATACATTGCCAACGAGAATCGGCACTTACACACTGACCGCAACTACACCCGGATACAACGGTGCGATCTTTGCGGCAACCGCGATTGCAGGCCCGGTCTCCGGGCTCTTTCGGCGGAATGGCAATAACCAATCCGCGCCCGTGACCACGACTCTCCCCGCTCCAATCATTACCGTGGCGCAAGACAAGTACGGCAATGTCGTTCCCAATGTAGTGGTGACCTACAGTGACTCCGGTCTGGGCGGAACATTCTCCGTGAATCCCGTGACCACCAACAATGTGGGGCTCGCTGCTGTGAACTACACCACTTCGACGCTGGCTGCTGTCTTTAGCAACAAGATTGTCGCCTCCGCGCCCGGACTGGCTTCTCAGAAATTTTCCATGACGGTGACAGCGGGCCCCGGTGCCAATCTCGTCAAGATTTCCGGGGACGGCCAGACTGCTTCACCGGGCACGCCGTTGCCCCTGCCGCTCGTAGCACAGGTCACCGATCAGTATGGGAATTCGGTATCGGGCGTCGCAGTGAGCTTTAACGACGGCGGCGCCGGAGGCGCTTTCTCCGCCAATCCGGTGTCCACCGGGTCTAATGGTCAGGCCAGTGTGAGCTATACCACCCCTGCCAATACTGGAACGGGAACGATCCAAGCAGCGGCGGCGGGAGTGTCCACGGGAATCACGTTCTCGTTCACAGCCCAGTAATTCCTAGGGAGGCCGCAAGGGGATTCGGCAGGCATGCGCTTCGCGCATCCGGGCGTGGGCCCGAGACTTACGACCTACCCTTCGAATACTTCTTTCGCGGCGATGACGGTGTTGCTATGGATTGTGACCGTGTCTTCCACGTTCTGGGCATAGCCCCCGGCATAAGTCACCATGACTGGGATGTTCCTGGCGTGGGCAACCTGGAAGACGAGTTCATCGCGCTTCTTCAATCCCTCGATTGAGAGATCGAGTCCACCGAGCTGGTCTTCCCGGTAGGGATCGGCTCCGGCAACATAACACAAAAGATCAGGCTCGAACTGGCGCAGGCCCGAGCTGAGTGCGTTGTCGAGCCACGCAAGGTAATCGTTGTCCCCGATGCCGTCGGGCAGATCTACGTCGATCGAGGACGGCGGCTTGTACAGCGGATAGTTGTTGTGCTGGTGGAGCGAGATCGTAAAGACGTCGCCGGCGTGGGCGCCGCGCATCCTGGTCTTGGCCGCCCACTTCTGGTTGAGCGTGGAGTTCGAGACTGACGGCAGCGGCACGGATTCAGTGCGCGTGCCGGCAAAAATCGCAGCCGTGCCATTGCCTTGATGGACGTCGCAGTCTACCGTCATGGCGGTACGTATTTTGTCATCGCGCTGGAGCCTGCGAATGGCGACGGCCACGTCGTGAATCATGCAGAACCCTTCGCCGTGGTCCGGGAAGGCGTGGTGAAATCCTCCACCGATGCTGATCGAGACTTTGTCGGTCAGACACTGGCGCGCGGCCAGAATCGATCCTCCTGCGGCCAGCCAGAAAGCCTCGGCCAGATCGCGCGAGTAGGGGACTTCCATTTCCATTTCCTCGCGAGGGCTGAGCGTGCCATTCTTCAGCTTCTGCACGTATTCCGGGGTGTGCACCAGAAGAATATCCAGATCGGTAGCCGGTTCGGGCTCGAGGAAATCGTTAGGTTCGGCGACTCCGCTGGTGATCAGGCGATCGCGGATGCGGCGGTATTTTTCGGCGGGAAAGACATGGTCGCCGATGGGCAGGTAATAAGCGTCGCTGTAGACGAGTTTGAAGGGCAGCATGCGCGTGCTCGGCGTTCAGCGCTCAACAGCAAGAGCTGAAGGACTTCATATAATACGCGCAGAAAGCGACGGTTTACACTTCGCAGTTGGGAGTAAGCTCAAAGAGCTGGATATGTTCGACGATCTTTATGATGCGGTCTCGTTCCTATGGAGCTGGCGATTGCCAGTGGATTCTGCCCTCTCGCAGAATCCACTTCGCTCAGGATGACAGCGTGGGAACTACTTCTTTTTTGCTACCTGTAAAGTTGGCGCGACCATGGGTCTGCGCACCGGCACAATCGCTCCCTTGGACGGATCGGCGGCGGCGTTGGCGCGAGTCAATACTTCCTGCTGGATGTATTGCACGAACTCCTGGATCTGGCGTTGCATTTCTTCCATACGCTCGCGCATTTGCAGAATGATCGCCATACCGCTGATGTTGACGCCCAGGTCGCGGGCGAGCGAGAGGATGAATTCCAGCCGTTGCAGGTCTTCGTCGGTATAGAGGCGAGTGTTGCCTTCAGTGCGCGAAGGCTTGAGCAGGCCCTCGCGCTCGTAGAGCCGCAGCGTCTGGGGATGAATTCCGTACATCTCGGCGACAGCGGAAATCATGTACGCCCCTTTCGATTTCCGTTTGGTCATAGATCTCCTTGGATCGCTTTTAAACTGACTCGATGTTCGAGCAGAATCTTAGATTACAAGCAACCGTATTCCTATACTACTTTGGCGGAAAATCCTGCCAAACCCCAAAAGGCCGCCGGCATCCTAACTGCGGAGGCCTATTATGGATGAAAACAATGCTGTTAGTTTGTTGAAAAACCTTATTGAGACGTCCAAAGACGGAGAGAAGGGCTATCAGGACGCGGCCGAACACGTCAAACGCTCAGACCTGAAGAGCTACTTCCTCGAGCAGAGCGCAGAACGCGGGCGTTTTGCCCGTGAACTCGAAGGCCAACTTGCCAAAGTCGGCGAGCCGGATAAGAAAGTTTCCGGATCGGCGTCTGCGGCGATGCACCGTGCATGGATCGACACCAAGGTAGCCTTGGGCGGCGGCGATAAGACGATCCTCGAATCCGTGGAAGCGGGCGAGGACAACGCTAAGGAGACGTACCGGAAGGCTCTCGGCGGGGACTTTACCGACAGGAACTGCGGAAATCGTCCGGCGGCAGGCAGAAAGCGTCCAGCGAGCCCATGACAAGGTACGCGCGTTGCGCGATCAAGCAAAGGCTGCCGCCTAACCATTAACTCCCGCGGCTAAAACATTGGCCACGGATTTCCAGAGCTCCACGGGTAAGAAGGGTTCGATCCGTGTTGATCTGTGAGATCCGTGGCCTTGTTTTATTTATGCTGCGGGCTGAGGTTTCTTGGCGGAGGGGACCGACCATCCTTCCGGCCGGAGAACGTGATTGATGAAATAGGCGACGAAGCCCGCCGCGATCAGGATCATTCCAAAGGCGAACGAGCTCATGTTCCAGATCTGCTCATGATCGCTGCGCACGACGGCAAAGCCAAGCAGGAGCATAGGAGGAATGCCGATGGCGATTGCTCCAAACAAGCCGCCCGGCACGCGGAACGGGCGTTTCAGCTTCGGCTCCCGGAACCGGAGCACGGCCAGCGCCATGAATTCCAACAACAGGCTCGCGCCGTAGAGCAGGATGTCGATGGTCACGAGCCGGGCAAAGCCGAGGCCGAGGCATAGCGCCCATCCAACGGCCAGAGCCAGAATCGCAACCCACGGGGCTCGCGACCTTTTCTGCAGCTTGCCAAATACTGCGGGCAGCATCCCGTCTTGCGCCATCGCCAGGGGCAGTCGCGAGTAGCTCATCACCAGCGCGTTGAACATGCCGAAGGCGCTCATCATTCCGCCCAGGACGACCCCGATTCGGAGCAAGGGACCGCCGACCAGTCCGGCAATGTCAGCCCACGAACCAGTTTCCCAGGCAGTGGGCTTAAGCCCGGTCATCCACATCGCGGCGAATGGCAGAACGTAACTGGCGGCGACAATGCAAACCGCAACCAGCATCGCGCGCGGGTAAGTGCGCTGCGGTTTCTCCACTTCCGTGGCGATAGTGGAGGCGTTGTCCCATCCCATGTAGTTCCACATGCAGATCAGGAGGCCGCCGAGAATGTCTACGGTCGAGGTGGTCGGCTTGGTCACAGCGTTGGCCAGTGCACCCAGCTTGAAGGGAGCCAGCACAACCACGGCGATGAACGGCGCCGAGAGCGCGAGGAACAGCCACAGAGAGGTCAGCGAGACCACCTTCACTCCTGCGATGTTCAGCAGGGCGCAGGCAACGACCACCGCCAGCGCCACCCACCATCCGCGATTGGCTTCCTGAAACCACGGAAACATGCGGGTCAGATAGGCCACGAATAGCGTGGGATAGATCGCCATGTCGAAGATGGAAGCGATCAGCGACAGCCAGGCTTCCTGGAATCCCCAAAAGTTGCCCATGGCGCGGCGCACCCAGGCGTAATACCCGCCTTCAAAGGGCAGCGCGCTCGAAAGCTCGCCGATCATGAAGGCTGTGGGTAGACTCCAGAGCAGCGGCGTGATGAGCAGAATCAGGATCGCTCGACCGTAACCGGCGCCGTGCACGATGTCTTCAGTGCCATAGGTTCCACCCGATACCATAAAGAAGGTGGCGGCGACCAGGGGCCACAGCGTGAGACGAACGAATTTTTTCCGATTGGGTACGGCGGCGAGTTGCTGGGGATTTCCGGATTGTTGACGCGGTGCGCTAGCTGTTGCCAATTTCTATGTATTCCTCCTCAAGCGACTCACTCTCACCACCGCGTCTCCCCTGAGTCTTCAAGATGAAGACATTTCGTTCGCGGCTCCCGGGTTTGATGCGATTCCCGGGCATTTCGGCGAAGTTAGTTCGCATTTGTGAGATTACGGGAATTTTCCACAGATGCAAGATTTTTTTTGAATTTTGGTGAAATTTTGTAAGCGGGAGTGGGGGGTACGAGAGTAACGCGATGTGGCCGAATTTGATGTCAGGTGCGCACTCGAACCGCGCGCGCCGTCTCACCTTCTTCTCAGGCTCAAACCGAATCCCCAGCCGCACGTCTATAACAGGACATCATGAATCGACGAAATTTTGTCCATACCGCAGCCGCTTCGGTGTTCGGAGCGTTTCTCACTCGTTCCGGCATGCTTGGAGCGCCGGACGTGGCTACAGAAATTACCAAACCATCCGCCGATTTTATGGATTCGCTACCCCGACTGATGGAATTAGCGCAGCTCCCTGGAATCGGCATGGGCGTGATCCATCGCGACCAACTCGCGTGGCAGCACTATGGGGGAGTAGCCAACGTCGCGACCAAGGCTCCAATTACACCGAATTCCATTTTTCCCGCGGCCTCGATGGGGAAACAGGTCTTTGCCTACGCTGTCCTCAAGCTCGTCGACGAACGCCAATTGGATCTCGATCGGCCTCTCAGAACGTTAGTCAGTGAGGACGCTCCGACCGGAGAATGGGGAGGCCGCATCACGGCCAGACATATTTTGAGCCATTCGAGCGGCCTGCCGAACTGGCGCGACGAAGCCAATGAGCCGCTGGTCCCAGCATTTGAACCCGGCACGAAGTTCCGCTATTCCGGAGAGGGCTTCTACTATCTGCAGCGTTGCGTCGAAAAGATTACCGGGATGGGCTGCGAAGAGTTCATGCAGGAACGCGTGTTCAGGCCGCTCCATATGGACTCGTCCACGTACCTCTGGCGCTCGGATGCCGGAGAGCGGCTCGTTTCCGGCCATCGCGGAGACGATCCGTTTGATAACCGCGCGTTTCCAGAGCAACTGTTTCATCTGATTCAAAAAAGCAGCGTGCCGCTGGCGAAGTGGAACCATGATCTCATCGTCGAGGAGATGGCAAAGGTCCTCGCGCCGCCACATAAACCTGTACCCAACGAGACGAGCCCCAATGTCGCCTTCGGACTGCTCACGACAGTTGCCGACTATTCCGCGTTTGTAACCCGAATAACGATGCCTCGGGGAGATACGCTCGATTTGAAACCGGAGACGCGCTCGCTCATGATGAAGCCCTACTCTCAAGTAAACAGCGCACTCGCCTGGGGATTGGGTTGGGGCATCGAGCAGGAATCTAGCCTGCGGTACTTGTGGCAATGGGGTGATAACGGCGGGTGGAAGAATATTGTCATGGTGCACCCGGAGAGCCGCTCTGCACTTGTCGTCTTTACAAACGGCTCCAAAGGAATGCGCGTCGTAGAACGAGTCGTGAGAGCTGCAACCGGCCGCGAACACGCGTTATTTCTCTGGGTTTAGCAGCTCCTTGCACAGCGTGAATATCAGCCAGGCTAAACCTTCGTCCACAGCTCGGCGCGCGGGTCTTCCGGGTTCAGCTTAGCCAGCTCGCGCAGCAGTTCTTTTGTGCGCTCGTCTCTCGGCATAGGGACGTGGACGGTGATTTCTACGATTTCGTCTCCCCGAACGCCTTCTCTTGTTGCGGACGGTACGCCCTTTTCCCGCAGACGTAGCTTCTGACCGGATTGCGTGCCCGGAGGGATCTTGAGCAAGGCCCGGCCGTCGATGGTCGGGACTTCAATCTTCGAGCCCAATGCCGCCTCGGTCGCGGTTACGGGGACGGTAAGCGAGATATCGTCGCCGTCGCGGAGAAAGACTGGGTGCTCCTCGGTGCGGATGATGGCGTATAGATCTCCCGGCACGCCACCGTGAGCGCCGGCATTGCCTTTGCCGGGAAGTCGGATTCGCTGGCCGTCCCGCGTGCCCGCCTTGATGCGCACTTCGAGCGGTTCGGTCTGCGGCACCGTGCCTTCGCCGTGACAGGTTCCGCAGGTCGTCAGGTTCTTGCCCGTTCCGTGGCATCGCGGACATTGCACGTTGAACTTCATCCGGCCGCCAGTTTGCGTGATCTGCCCGGTGCCATTACATTCCGGACATTTTCCCGGTGACTCCAGCACGCCCTGTCCGTGACAGGTCGAGCAGACGTCGTTGCGGGAGATGTTGAGGCGCATGACGCCGCCGCGAATCGCCGTCCAGAACGGAACATTCACCTGGTATTCGAGGTCGGTGCCGGGCTCGGGACCTTCTTCGGCCTGGGTTGCGCCACGCCCACCGCCAAAGATCGATCCAAAAATGTCGCGGAAGCTACTACTGCCGCCGCCGCTCGACTTCTGGCCACGTCCGGCGCTGTCTGCGAGATCGGAAAAATCAAATCCGCCGAAATCGAATGGGACGCCCTGACCGCCTGCGGGCTGACCTCCGCCCGAAAAGCCTCCGGGAAATCCCCCACCGCCGCCGGAACTTCCCGCGCGGGCATAGGCCTCGGCCGTCGCGGGATCAATATTGTCAGAGTAGAAGCCGACCTGATCGTAGATCTTGCGCTTTTTGGGATCACTCAGAACTTCGTTGGCCTCGGAGAGGGCTTTGAACTTCTCCTCCGCGGTCTTGTCTCCGGGATTCACGTCGGGATGGTATTTGCGCGCGAGCTTGCGAAACGCCTTGCGGATGTCGTCCGCAGAAGCGCTCTTCTTCACGCCAAGTATTTCGTAGTAATCCTTCTTCGGGGTATTCGCCATTGCGCGCGGGTTCAGGATCGGCTGCGAAGCCGATCCCAGTCTAATTCAGAATCTTTCGTCGATCTTTATCTTCGATAACGAACTTCACATCTTCCAATTCGGCTCCATCCACATAGACCGGGACGCGCCGTGTGCCCGTGGCACCTTCCACAAAAACGAGCCACCGCTGTTCGTCCTCGGCGAGGCTCAAGAAATACGTTTCCCCATTCACTTGAAAATCCACTTGGCCCTCCCCCACAAAAGATCAGCCACGGATTGCACGGATTTTCACGGATTTATCGATCCGCGACGATCCGCGAGAATCCGTGGCCAATTCTCCAGTTCTTATTTTTTGTCTTCCACGTCCACGTACTCGGCGTCGATGACGCCTTCGTCTTTCTTCTTGGCCTGGCCGTTGCCGCTCGCGTCGCCGCCAGCGGTTGCGCCCGGCGTTGGACCGCCCGGTGCAGCTCCCGGCGCCGGCTGAGCAGCCTTATACATCTGCTCGGCCAGCTTGTGCGATGCGGTGGTCAGCGTCTCGCGGGCCTTGTCCATGGTCGCCTTGTCGTTCGACTCCAGAGCCTTCTTGGCATCGGCCAGCGCATTCTCAACGTCGCCGCGTTCCGAGCCGGAGATCTTGTCCCCGTGCTCTTTCAGCATCTTCTCGATGTTGTAGACCATCGAGTCGAGCTGGTTCTTGGCTTCGATCGAATCGCGTGCCGCCTTGTCTTCGGCCGAGTGAGCATCGGCTTCCTTCGCCATGCGCTCGACTTCTTCCTTCGACAAGCCGGAAGACGACGTGATCGTAATCTTCTGGTCCTTCTGCGTGGCCGTATCTTTCGCGGTCACGTTCAGGATGCCGTTGGCGTCGATGTCGAACGTTACTTCGATCTGCGGCACGCCGCGTGGAGCCGGTGGAATTCCCGTCAGGTGGAACTTGCCGAGAGTCCGGTTCTGCGCCGCCATGGGCCGTTCGCCCTGCAGCACGTGCACTTCGACCGAGGTCTGGCTGTCGGCCGCGGTCGAGAACGTCTCCGTCTTCTTGGTCGGAATCGTCGTGTTGCGCGGAATCATCGGCGTTGCCACGCCGCCCAGCGTCTCAATCGAAAGCGTCAGCGGAGTGACATCGAGCAAGAGCAGGTCTTTCACTTCGCCCTTGAGCACGCCGCCCTGAATCGCCGCACCGATGGCGACGACTTCGTCAGGATTCACGCCCTTGTGGCCCTCACGCCCGAACAGCTCTTTGACGAGTTGCTGGATACGGGGCATGCGCGTCTGTCCGCCAACCAGCACGACTTCGTTGATCTTGCTGGTGTCGACGCCCGCATCTTTCATGCACTGCTTGCACGGACCCACCGAGCGCTGAATGATGTCTTCCACCATGCCCTCGAGCTTGGCACGGGTCATTTTCTTAACAAGGTGCTTCGGACCGGTCGCGTCCGCCGTGATGAACGGCAGGTTGATCTCGGTCTCCATGGTGGTCGAGAGCTCGATCTTGGCGCGCTCGGCGGCGTCACGCAGACGCTGCAGTGCCATCTCGTTGCCCTTGGCGCGCAGGTCGAGGCCTTCGTCCTTCTTGAACTCGTCGATGAGCCAGTCGACGATGCGCTGGTCGAGGTTGTCGCCGCCCAGGTGCGTGTCACCATTGGTGGCTTTGACTTCGATTACACCTTCGCCGACTTCGAGAATCGAGATGTCAAACGTTCCGCCGCCGAAATCGTATACGGCGATGGTTTCGTCTTTCCCTTTTTCGAGGCCGTAGGCGAGGGCGGCCGCCGTGGGCTCATTGATGATGCGCTTCACTTCGAGGCCGGCAATCTGTCCGGCATCTTTCGTGGCCTGCCGCTGAGCGTCGTTGAAGTACGCTGGCACGGTGATGACTGCCTCGGTCACTTTCTCGCCGAGATAGTCTTCCGCCGCCTTCTTCAGCTTCTGCAAAATCAGCGCCGAAACCTGGGGCGGCGTGTACTCTTTGCCCTGCGCCAGAACGGCAACGTGGTCGCCCGACTGCACGACCTTATACGGCACCATCTTGATCTCTTCTGTGACCTCGTCGTAGCGGCGTCCCATGAACCGCTTGATCGAATACACGGTGTTCTCTGGATTCGTGATCGCCTGCCGCTTGGCCACTTGTCCGACGAGGCGCTCGCCGGTCTTGGTGAATCCGACTACGGAAGGGGTTGTTCGCCCTCCTTCTTCATTGGCAATGACTTTGGGCTCTCCGCCTTCCATCACGGCCACGCAGGAATTGGTGGTCCCCAAGTCAATCCCGATAATCTTTCCCATAACCTTCCTCCTAAACGAACAATAAGTGCTTTTGAATCAATGTCTGATGGTATGCGTCCGTGACCATGCTAAGACCTGAGTGAATTGCTGTCAAGGTTTAGATGAGCCATGGTCGCAGGGGGTTGCAGAAACTGGAAGACTTTCCGCAGGTTCAAGGAGGTACCAAATTCCGGGTTCTGTTGCCTGCTTCGGTACCCGGTTTTTCACCATTTGACGGCCTGCGCGTTTTCGTACTAATCTGCGCTTACACCGGAAAGGAGGTGGTCGGATGACAAGTTCTGAAGGCAGTAGTTGGGGTAATCAAAGACCAGGTGAGGTGGCTGAGACTTAGAGCAGGTCGCTCTAAGCGGGGCTTTCGTCTGGAGCGGGCACTCTTGCCCGCTAAGTCGGGAGCTACAGCCCGCACACTACCGGGGAAGTAAGGATTGATTCCGCCTGACGCAGGTCGGTCAGGATTCCGGAGTTGCCGTAGAGGCCACGTAGAGTGACCACCTCTTGGTCAATCCCAACCAGTCCACCGGGCGGCCCGCAGGCTTCGGCTTGCGGGCCGTTCTATTTTTGCCTGGAACCCTTGCCATGGGTGTTCGCGGATCCCCACGGATGAGGCACAACCGATGGAGGATCGCTCAGTTGGGAATCAGCTCTCGCGTCTCTTGCGGCTTTACAGGTAGGCCGAAGCCGTTCGTCAGGCTGCGGCGGCGCTCCAGAATCTGCTGCATTTCCTCCAGGGTGCCGCGCACCGGCGGGATGTGTGACTTGGCGTCGTTGAGCATGGCCCAACTCATTTCGGAGGCGACGACGGCATCGCGAGCTTGCGGGAAGCCCAGGTTTTTGCCTGCGAGGATGGAACGCGCGAACACATCCACCATCACGTCGAGCTTTTTGTCGTTGAACGCCGCGGTTTTTTGCACCGTGTTGTGAATGCCATAAAGTTCCACGGTCGCTTCCGTAAAATCGTGGCGCATGCGGGCGACGCCCTTGGTGCCGATCGCGTCGAGGTAGCAGTTGTGCGGTTGTTCTTTCGCAAGATGACCGTAGATAAATCCCTGCGTGATATCGAACACCACCCCGTTGGCGAAGGTGCCATGCGCCTGCACCCACCACGGGTCTTTGTATCCCCAGGCGCTTAACCCTTGGGCGTGCCAAGTCTGGTATTCACTCTGCGCGTACCAGCGCGCGACATCGACATAGTGCATTCCGCAGTCGTGAAAGGGCGGCCCTTCCGGGTCATGGCCTTCGAGAGGCATGTGCCCTGGCGTCATGTGGCAGATGCGAATCACGGCCAAGTCGCCGATCTCGCCGTCGGCAATGAAGCGCCGGATTTCCTTGTGATACCAGGCATTCCGATTGAAGAGGTTGACGGCTACCAGGCGGTCGCTGGCCTCAATCTCATGGACGAGTTGCCATTCCGTGGCGACGTCGGCACCGATGGGTTTCTCTGCCAGCACATGCTTGCCACTGCCTAAGGCTTGGCGAATCTGCTGGGGCCGCGCATCTGCCAGGGTGAACAGCCCGACGGCAGCAATGGAGGGATCGCTGAAGATCGCATCTGGAGCCTCATAGATGGCCGCGCCGGGCAGGTGTTGGCGGGCCAGTTCGCGCGTGGGGCCGCAAATGTCGTAAACCGCAGCTACGTCCCAAAGCTCGCTCTCCCGCATGGCGGCCACAAAGCCGCGCCCCATCCGGCCGTATCCCAAAATCCCCGCCCTGATCCGCTTTGCCATGTCTTCCGTCGATGACGACTCGGCCTCGATTTCATGGTACGGAGATTAGCCCGGCTAAACCGTGATTGCCGTCACATTCCGGATCCGGCCGCGGATCGCGAGCATTGCCGCGGTTCAATCTAGGTTATGATTTCCTTCCATGACTAGGATTGATCCTGAGGCCGAGCGGCGGCGGCTGGCGGAGTTTTATCGCGGTCAACTGGACGGTGATTTGGAGAAGACCGCCGGACAAGCCTACGAACTCACCGACGTGGCCCGCGAAACTCTGCAAGCAGAAATCTCGCGCCGGGGTCTATCCATCGCGCTCGCCGAGCACGTTCCCGGGGATGGCCTCGAAATGCAACAAAAGGATATGGTGACAATTCGCAAGTTCCGCGACTTGCCGGAGGCTCTGTTCGCCAAAGGAAGCCTCGAATCTGCCGGGATCGAATGCGCGTTGCTCGATGACAACATGGTGCGGCTCGACTGGTTCATTTCGAATCTGCTCGGGGGCGTGAAGCTGCAGGTCCGGCAAGAGGAGGCGGCCATCGCCTCGGAGATTCTGGATCAGCCGATTCCCGAGAATTTCGACGTCTCGGGAGTTGGAGAGTACGTGCAACCTCACTGCCCGAAGTGCCAGTCGCTCGACGTGAACTTTCAGGAGATCGCTCCTGCTGCCTACTTGAGCACGGCGGTTAGCGTGCCGATCCCGTTTCACCGGCGGGCATGGCGATGCCATTCGTGCGACGCGGAGTGGGAAGATGATGGGGACGATGCTGCGGCGGCTGATTCCCATTCCCCGAGTGAAGCGTAAAATCCGAGCAGAAGTAGCTGGGAGGCAATTCATGAAAAGCGTTTTCGTTTTGATGCTCGTAACGTTGTCCGCATTCGCCCAGCAGGAAGCGCCTCCGGTGGCAGCCGCTTGCGGTTCCAAGGACATTAAGTACGAAGCGAAGTTAGAGCCGTCGCAGCACACGCTCGCGCAGCCCGAGCCGGGCAAGGCACTTGTCTACTTCATTCAAGACATCGGCGTCGTAAACTGCCTCGGGACCTGCCTGACAACTCGAATTGGACTAGACGGAGCCTGGGTGGGCGCCAATCAGCACAATTCCTATTTCTCCGTGTCCGTTGAGCCGGGCGAGCATCACATCTGCGCCAGCCCGCAATCGCGATTGTTGCCCAAGCCGTCTACAAAATACGCCGGCATTGCCCTGGCACTCGCGCATTTCACGGCCGAACCGGGCAAGATCTACTATTTCCGCACACGATTCATCGAGGCGATCTTCGACATAAACCCGATCGACTCTGATCAAGCCACGTATCTCATGGCGTATTATCCATTGAGCGTTTCGCACGCGAAACCGTAAGAATGAACGCAGCGGTTTCGTTCACCTACCGCGCGCCCTGGTTTCGCCGCTTGACCTCTCGGCAGTGAATCCTTTGCGGATCACGTCCTGAGTGTCTTCGGCGAGATTGAGTTGTGGCAGCTCATCTCGCGTGAACCAGCGGACTTCGGCAGCGTCGCTGGCGGCTGCGAGTTCGCCGCCCACCTTGCGACAGAGAAAATCAACCAACACGTAGTGGTACTGCACGCGCTTCTCCGCGTTATGCAGGATGCGGTCGTAGACGCCCAGCAACTCCCCGGGCTCGACGATCAGTCCGGTCTCTTCGCGGGCCTCGCGGAGGGCGGCTTCGCGGACCATCTCGCCGACTTCGAGGACGCCTCCGGGAATCGACCACTCGGCCTGCATCGGCGGGTGGGCGCGCTTCACCAGCACGACGCGATCGTCTTCGATGATGATCGCTCCGACGCCGACCAGCGGAAGTTCAGGGAATTCTCGTCGCATACTCTTAGTCAGGGCACGGCGATTATAGCCGTAGCCCTCCAGCGGCTAGGGTGCGGAATGTACTGCTTTTACCAGACCGGCTTGCTAGAATGGCGCTCGCAAATAACGATATGGCTCTCGAAGAATATCAGCGGAAGCGGCGGTTTGAAGAGACGCCCGAGCCTCCGCCGAAAGTCGAGAAAAAAGGCGGGAATCGCTTCGTGGTGCAAAAGCATGATGCCACGCGCCTGCACTACGACTTTCGGCTGGAGATGGATGGCGTGCTCAAGTCGTGGGCGGTGCCCAAGGGCCCATCGCTCGATCCCGCGGACAAGCGTCTGGCAGTGCAGGTCGAGGACCATCCGGTCTCGTATTTCGATTTCGAAGGAAACATTCCTGAGGGCAATTACGGCGCGGGCAGCGTGATGGTGTGGGACGTAGGCACGTGGCAGCCGCTGTCTCCCGTAGCCGTGAATGGGAAGTATGTGCCTGGTACCGAAGCCGAAGCGGCAACCATGCTGGCCAAGGGAGATTTGAAATTCCGACTGAAGGGCAAGCGCCTGAAGGGGGACTTCGCGCTGATCAAGATTCGCGGGCGTCGGCCAGGTAGCAAGGGGAACGAGTGGCTCCTGATCAAGAAGCACGACGATCAAGTCGTGGAAGGATACGACGCTGGCGATATTGACGAGTCGGTTCTGAGCAAACGCAGCATGGACGACATCGCCGGAGACTCGGGATCGAGAGAGTGGAAAAGCCGTCCAGCCGGCGGACGCGGAAAATTGAAGGCGGCGTGGCTGGCCGATGCCGTCGCGCGGGTCGAGAAGAAAAAAACCCTCCTGACGGCGGGCTCGGCGAAAAACGGAAGAAAGGCTAAGAAAACTTCGGCTTCATCGGCTGCTAAGGGTTCGGCCGCTGTATCTCCGGCCCCCGAACCGGAAGAACCGGAAATCTCGAGATCCTCAGCGCGCTCCGCACCCTCTGCAGTTTTGGTTTCCAAGCCAGTCAAGCGGCCGATGCCGACGGCCATCCATCCCATGCTGGCGGAGTCCATCGAACAACCGTTTGACGGGGCGGAGTGGCTGTTTGAAATTAAGTGGGACGGCTATCGCGCGATCGCATTCATCGAGAATGGGAAGGTACGGCTCGTTTCGCGGAATCAGAACGAACTCACGGGCCGCTATCCGGAATTGAAAGACACGCCGCAATTCGTCAAGGCTAAGAGTGCAATCCTTGATGGAGAGGTCGTCGCGCTGGATGAGCAAGGTCGGGCATCGTTCAGCCTGATGCAGCAGCGGACCGGCTTTCGTCCCGGTGGAAAGCGCGCAGCAGCCAAGGCCGATGTTCCGGTCTTGTATTACGCCTTCGACCTGCTGTACCTCGATGGCGAGGACTGGCGCAAGATGCCGGTCGAGGAGCGCAAGCGAAAGCTGGCATCAATCCTGCTGCCTGGGGATGCGCTGCGGTTTTCTGATCACTACGAAGAGCATGGCAAAGCGCTGTTCGAAATTGCTCGGAATAAGGGTCTGGAAGGGGTCGTGGCGAAGCACCGCGGCAGTCACTACGAAGAGCGCCGCAGCAGCGAGTGGCTGAAGATCAAAATCCGGCACCGTCTGGAGGCCGTCGTCGGCGGATTTACCCAGCCGGAAGGTAGCCGCACTCACTTTGGCTCTCTTGTGCTCGGGTTATATGACAAGCAAGGCCGGCTGATTCATGTGGGCCAGGCAGGCAGCGGCTTCAATCAGAAATCCTTGGCTGAAATGTGGAAGACTTTGCAAAAGTTGGAAACGAAGAAGAACCCCTTCTATGGCGAAGTGGAGGCACTACGCAAAGTGAGCTGGGTGCAGCCGAAGCTGGTGGCGGAGATCGAATATTCCGAATGGACCGGCGGAACGAACTCAGGCAGTAGTCCCAAGCTGCGCGCGCCAGTATTCCTGGGATTGCGCGACGATAAGAATCCGAAGGAATGTTTGCTGGAAGAAAGCCTCCCGGAAGGAAACGCAGCCAGTCCTTCGTGATTTCCCGTTTCTCGGGGAAGTCCACGCAAGAACTCGCGAGGGCCGCGCTACTTGATGTCCTTCATCGCCAGCAGCGTGCCATAATCTCGCCCGTTCGGATCGATGGCAATGGCGTCCACCCCGGCGAACGCATCCTTGACTTCAGGGTATTTCGCCACCAGCGCTTTCATGACGGCAAGGTTCGACTGATAGGCCTGGTTCGTATTGGAAACATCGGGGACCAGGTATTTCACGAATAAATCCAGGTCATTGCCGATCATCCACGGGTACACCGAAGACAATTTGTACGGAGTGGTTCCCGCGGCCAGATCCGCAGTTTTGCCATTGGCCGGCAGGTCGGCGGGCTGGGTGCTCTGCGATTCGTCATAGAGCTGATCGGTCGCCAGCGTCCCCATAAACGATAACGGCGATTTCAGGCTGATCGCCTCTTCGTAAAAAAACCAGGCATTATGCATTTGCCCCTTGGACTTATATTGCCGGGCCTGAGCCAGAAACCAGTCGCTGTCATGTCCGGCGATCTGAGCCGGCTTGACGTAGAGCCCCGCCAATTTCCAGTCCGCTCCGGATTGCTGGAGCACTTCCGAAAACATGGTCCGCGCTTTGGCCGAAGAAGCATCCAGAAGGACGATGGCATACTTGCCGGGCGGAAGGTTGTCGAGGTAGAAAGCGGCGCTGGTGGGCGTCTGGCCGTTCTTACCGAACACTCCGCAATAAAACTCAGCGTGCGGCAGCGGCGCCTCACCGGAAGCGTCGAGCAGAAAGAGGGATTTGACCGTCGCTTGGGCTCCAGCCAAATCTGCCTGGCGATCCTTTACGATGGCTTCGATCCCGGCAAAGTCGGAGGCGAGGCTGGGCACGGAGTTCTGGCGCAAGCCAGCGGAATCCCCCTTGGCAGCCATGTCGAAATATCGCTGGCCAGCCGTAGTGATGGGAGTCTTCGAGGCATCGTCCAATTCACTGGCGGTTTGGCAGCTTTGAGCTCGGGCCTCCAGTGGCAGAAGAACAAGCGCCGAAAGCAAGATCGAGAAAGCGATAGGTCCGAAGCTCCGCGAAGCCAGTCTCATATTGATTCCGCCTTTACTTTCAGAGAGTTGGAAGCCTCGGCCCAGTTTACGCCTGCCTCGGCGTGCCCTGATAAGATTTTATGTCGGGGGAAATGGTTGACTGCAATCGGTTTATTGGCCGCCCCCGCTTCGTGCCATAGCATCTAAGAGGTGCAAGAGAGTAATCTTAAGACGTTCCATCCTGGTGGGAAGTACTCACCTGCCGGTGCCTGCGGTGCTAGACTTCCGGTAATAGCAGCCTTCCGGTGTCCCCCCAACAGAAACGTCCGAGAGGAGCAGTCATGAGCACGGGATTGAATTGGAACAAGTTTTGCGGCGCGTTGGTATTGGGCGTCGCGATCCTGTGCGCGGCAAATTCGCCCGCTGCCGCCGGAACCACTACCTCGACCCATAAGCAGAAGAAAGCGAAGAAGGCTGCGCCGCTGGCTCCCTTGCCCTCGGGGCCGACGGGCCCGGTCCAGCAGATTCCGCTGGATTCGATCGCGGCTGTGCCTCCGCAAGTGAAATATGAGGACAGCCAGCTGACGATCGTGGCGCCCAACTCAACGCTGGCAGATGTTCTGCGCGCGGTGCGGAAACAGACGGGAGCAGAGATCGAAATCCCTTCGGCCCCGGATCGCGTGGTAACCCGTCTGGGTCCGGGACCGGCCCGCGAAGTGGTAGCCGAGCTACTGAACGGATCCCGGTTCAACTACGTCCTGCTCGGCTCTCCTTCCGATGATGCAGCACTGACTCGCGTGGTACTCGTGGCCAAGAACGCGGCCGTAAACGCGGCGGAAGCCCCGTCGCAGCCTGGTATCCAGCAAGTGAGCAATGGGCCACAGCCAGACCAAGCCGCACAAGCCGATTCCAACGAAGCTGATGCCGGAGCCGAAGACAATGCCGCAACCGACGATAATGCCGACCAGGCCGCGGCTGAAGCGGAACAGCCGGTTACGTCTCCGGACCAACCCGGAGCGAAGACTCCCCAGCAGATGCTGCAGGAAATGCAGCAACGCCAGATGCAATTACAGCAGCAACAACCCGGGCAGCCGGGAATGCCCGGCTCGGGTATGCCACCGCACCCGCCCCAAGAACAGTAAAAGCGAAGGCCGTGTCTTGGAGACGCGGCCCTTTTCATTTTTTCTGATTCCTCGGGTTTCTGGCGACGAATTTACTGCTGGTTTCCGCGCAACGATTCGGAGCGCTGCGCGGTGCGGGTCGTCAGCGGCGGTTGCCCTTCCTCCAGCGTCCTCTCGAGAAGTTTCCAGTCCCGCGTGACCTCCGTCTCTGTAACTCCGTGAGACGGACTGTGCCGTAATTCGGACTCCAGCCGCGCTTCGAGAAGTTGCCGCACAAGTTGCGGTGGGGCGTTCCCCTTCAGAATGTTGTCCGCGGAAACGCCGACCTGAACCAGGTCTTCTCCCACGTGCATTTCAAGAACCGGTCGGCCCTCTGGGTCCACCGCAATCTTGGCGTGCGATTGCAGGCGTTCCCAGACTTTGTCGGCATTCTGGCCCGGCTTCTCCGGATAAGCACCCGCCAACAGGTGTTTGAGCTCCAACTGGTAGGCGCGTCGGTCCTCACGGTCCAAGGGCGGTTCGGGATCACCGCCGACAACAAACACCATCGCGTTGCGTGCGGGCTCGAAGTGGCCTGCTCCGGTTCCGACGTAAACGGCGGCGACACATCCGGCAAAGATTGGGCTGACCACGGCGCTGGGGACGATGTACTTCTTCGACCGGAAGAAGGACTCGACCACTCCATGGACATCGCTGCTGCGAGGCATGCTGCCCGGCACCTGCGAAATCACCAGACGCGAGAAATGGACTTCCGGATGGCGCGCGCTGTATTTCGTGATCAGCTTGGCCATCTGCTTCGGCGTGGTCATGCCTAGATCGGCGATGATGCTGCGATGCAGTGATTTCGGATAGTAGAAGTTCAGAATGTCTTTGGAGAAATCCGCACAATTTCTCCAAACCAGGTGAAAATGCGATTGGTTCGGCGACGAATTCAGCTTGCGGATCAGCGCCTCGTCTTGCTGGGCTGTCGTCTCGATTTCGAATCCGTAGATGGTCCGGTCATATGAGGATCCGACCAGTTGGTACCAATTCCCTCCGGGAGCGGCTCCATTCTTGGAGTCGGGAACGATGTCTTCCAGATATTTGCGGCGGTAATGGTCGCGGAGGAAGGCAGTCATTTTCGCGTCGGAGAATAGCGGCACATCTTCGGGACGCTCGACTGCATACAGATAAGGGATCAGAGGGATGGCCAGCCAATCGTATCCGCCGACGCCATCGTATCGGCTGAGGACGACGCCGATCTCTCCAGGAGTGCAACGACGAAGAACTTTAGGCGAGTCCGCACAAACGCCAGACAGGTACACCGCAGCGTGCCCGGTTGCAGTAAAAAATCCCATTCTGCCGTACGGCTCTTCGAGAAGAAGCGTGGCCGAGGCATTGGCGAGCGATCCGCATGCCAGGACTATCAGAGCCAAACCCAAAAAAACGCGCCGCATCGTTTGAATGTGGCGTGAATACATAGGCACTCCCGACGAAATGGGCCACTGCGTAATAAGAACCCTTTAACGAAAGATTAGTTGCTGGAGATAGGGATCGCCAGTTACCGAAGGACAGCGGAATTGGTGAGACGACTGGCGAATGTGAAGCGAACATCAAAACCGGAAAGCCGCGCTATCTGTTCGTCTTAGCAGGTGTTGCACGGGTTTTGGCCCACCGTGCACTCTCAGCGACCAACTCGTTCTCATCGGAGGAGAGTTTCTCGAGGAGCGGAAGAAAATCTGCGCTCCCGCTGTTGCCGATGGCGATGATAGCGTTGCGGCGAATGCCGGAGCGCTTGGCGCGGCGGATCGGCGATCCGCGAAAGGTTTCGCGAAATTCTTCCGCCGAAATTTCCGCCAGCCACGCTAGCGCCGGATTCACCAAGCCCGCACGCGGCGCAAAATCAGGCGTGGACGAGACCGGCGCTTTTCGATTCCACGGGCAGACATCCTGGCAGATGTCGCAGCCGAAAACGTGCCGGCCCATTCCCTCGCGCAGATCCTCGGGAATGGGACCGCGCTTCTCAATGGTCAGGTAAGAAATACAGCGGTTGGAATCAAGCTGGAACGGCGCAAGGATCGCATCCGTTGGACAGGCTTCGATGCAACGCGTGCAGGTGCCGCAGCGATCGGGCGCGGGCAGATCAGGTTCCAGTTCGAGCGAGGTGAGGATCACGCCTAGAAAAAGCCATGAGCCCTTTTTCTGATTGATGATGCAGGTATTCTTCCCAATCCAACCCACGCCGGCATACTTCGCAAAGACGCGCTCGACGATGGGACCGGTATCGACGTAGCTGCGCGTGACGAGATCCGGGTACGTGCCTACCACTGCCTGGTGCAGCGCGGCTTCGACCTGCTTCAGGCGGCGCAAAACGCCGTCGTGATAGTCCTCGCGGCTCCAGGCGTAGCGCGAGATCCACCCGCGATCAGGATCTTTGACCTCGGTCGAGTAGGGGTGATCCGTGTTGTAGTTGATGGCGCAGACGATCACGCTTCGCGCCCACGGCGCGGCTCGGCCCAGCGACGCGCGTTTGAGATCGCCCTGATCATCGCGAGCTTCCAGATATTTCATTTCGCCAGCATGGCCAGCAGAAATCCATTTAGGAAAATACTTGAGTTCAGGCTGATCGCTGGCCGGAGCAATGCCCGCGAGGTCGAAACCGGCCTCTTCGGCGGCGCGCTTGACCATGGCATTGACGTTATTCATTCGTATTTCGTGACTTGCCCGAACCGATTCCTCGCTAAGGATGATTCTAGACGCTCATGCCATCCGAGGCTGACAGCACCGCTCTCGCGGCGCTATGCTTTCGGCATGCACTCGAAAAGGTTTTGTATTGCGCTTCTCGTAGCATTGCTTTTCGGTTCCCTTTCGATTCTGGCACAACAGGCGGCAACCTCTCCGGTGGTGATTAAGGTGACAGATCCTACAGGGGCAGGCGTTGCGCATGCGCCGGTTCGAATTGTGCCATCCCCAACTTCCACCAAGTTGGAAACAGATGACAAAGGGAAAATCTCGCTCGCTCTGAAGCCAGGAGGGTACGCGCTCTTTGTTCGCGCGAGCGGCTTCAAAGTGTCGTCCACTCACTTCGACGTAAACGAAGCGAAAGAGGAGCAATTGATTCCGGTTTTGTTGCAGATTGGAGCAAACAGCGGGCCGATTATGGTGGTTCCAGCATCTTCCAGGAGCGGCCTGGCGGTATACGCGTTTCCGTATCACAACCCGGTTGTGATATCACTGGCCGAGCTCAGTGCGATGGCACAGACTACGGTGACGATCCACAATACCCACACCAATGCGGATGAAACGTACACGGGAGTTCGGCTGGCGAATCTTCTGACTCAGATGGGAGCGCCGCTGGGCAGCGAACTTCACGGGGAGGCTCTTTCGAACTACGTTGTCGCCTCCGGTTCCGACGGTTATCAGGCGGTGTTTGCGCTGGCCGAAATCGATCCGAGTTTTCATCCCGGCGAGGTTCTTGTGGCGAACAAAATGAACGGCAAACCTCTGGATGAGCATTCCGGCCCGTTGAAGCTGGTGGTCACCGAAGACAAGCGTCCGGCGCGATCGGTGCGCGACCTGACGGCCATTGAGTTGAAGACCACTCCGTAGCTGACGATGACAAAATCGTACCTGAATAGAAGCGGCGGCCACTTGGGCCGCCTTGCCGATTCGGAACTCAGGAGCCTGTTACACGCCCAGTTTTTTCACTTCCTCGTTGTAGTACTTCCGGTAGAGGATGTCCCACTCTTGCGAGCCTTCGAGGATGGTGCGTTTCTGGGTTTCGATCTTCTGGCGCGCGGCGGTGTCGATTCTCGCTTCCTGCATCAGCAACTCCTCGAGAATCTTGCGGGTTTCCTGGCGAATCGTGTTGGGATCTTCGATGAACTCGACCTCGTCCATCTGTTTCAGGACGTCAGAAACGGCGCGGGCCAGCACATTGACTTTGTCGCGGCTCAGTCTCACAGCACCGCCTTGTACTTGCGCACGAGCTCGGTCTTCACCTTGCGGAACATTTCCTGGTAGTTGGCGCCCGTCTTCTGCATCTCGTCGGAATAGGCTTCGAGGATGACGCGGACTTCGTCATTGATGCGATCCTCCAGCGAGAGTTCATCGACCATCGCGGCGTTCACGCGCTCGTTCACAGCCGGGACCTTGTCGGTCTCGATGAACTTACCGGCGATCAGTTTCTTGGTGACTTCGCGGGCCAAATAGCCCACATATTCTTTGGAGAAAAGCATGGATGGATTGGATATCCTGCGTGCAACCGTTTCTTTTTATGAATCAGAGAGTGTAACACAGGGAAGACGTAGCGCGCAGCCCGGACCATGCGCGCGTAGCAGTGTAATTTGAATCGGTTTGGAAAAGGCGCAGCTTCAGAGAGTGCGGAAAAAGGCACAAACGAGTTGGCGCCTTGAACGAATGTGGCACGGTGATCGAGTGTGGCGCCGTGGAAGAACGGCCCTTTCAGGGCCGTGTCAGTCGCGTTGAATCTCAAGTGGCTTTAGCCCCGGTGCGGTCTCGCGAAGGCAGCAGTTCCAGGGGTTAGGATCCGGCGCGTAGTGTCTAACTCGACCATGATCCGGGCTATCGGCCGAGGGTGGCAATCAGCGTCTCTACGATTGCAGCAATCAGAAATATAAACACAAAATAGGTGGCTACTCGATTGGCAGAATTGTCTTCCTGAATCTGAGACATAGTTCCTCGTAGGGGTTTTTAAGTTGGAAGGATCTTCCCTCCCACAGAATCCACGGAGCCGGATTATACACGGTCGAGAATTTAAGGCAAGCCATGGGGAATCAAGGGGTGCAGCCAGAATCAGCGTATCCGCGACGAAGGTTGATCGCGCAGCGTATACACAAATTGCGGAATCTCGTGCCGTTCACGCTCAGTTTGCCGCGCTGACTCCTCTGACAGATGCTCCCATATTTTGAAATGCTGGGCTGCAACCTTGCTGTCTCCCGTCTGCCGATATGCGCCGGCAAGTCGAAAATGCGCCTCCGCCAAGGCGTCTAATCGAGAATCGCGGGAAGGCTTGTCCAGCCCAGACGCGATCTGAATGGCTTGTTGATACTCGGCAATGGCTTTGTCGTACTCGTGCTGGTCGGCATGGACGATCCCGATTTCCACATAGGCCGGGATAAATCTCGCATCAGCTTGAGTCGCTTTTCGCAGCAGCCTTTCTACCTCCGCTTCGAGAGCCGCATCGTGCTGGGCTTTGTGGCTCCGCCACAGCATGGTCGCGTAGTAATAGCTGGCCTCGGCACTATCGGGGAACCGTGTAGCGAAGCGATGGAGCATCTCCACGGCTGCCGCGGAAGGAACTTTCTCCGTTTTTTCCATTTTGCCGATGAATACATAGGGATTGGTGTCGTTCGGGTCGAGATTGGAGGCCGCCCGGAATTTTTCGAATGCCGCATCGAGCGATCCGAGAGCGAACCATGCCGCCCCCAGACCCAACAGCATCCGCTCGGACTTGGGGAACAACTGGTTGCCTTTGGTGAAGACTTCGAGCGCGGGCTCGGGAGCGTGATGCAGCAGCAGTTCTGATCCCCAATCAAACAGGTAGGGCTCTCGCGGAACGAGTTCAGCGGCACGTTGGTACTCACGAACAGCGGCGAGAGAATTGCCCAATTTTTCGTCCGCATCGGCGAGCATGTGATGGGGTTCGGCGTTGCCCGGATCCTTGGTTACGAGCGCCTGGGCGCGATCACGTTCCACTTGGAGAGCTTCGCCCTTGAGCGGTAGCACTGGCTTCGTCCCGGCCGTGAGGGACGCCGTTTCTTTCGCAAGCGACTCACCCGTGTGCACGACCGTATCCGATCCGTGTCCGCCGAGGCTGGTGGTATCAGTGACACCGGAAACCGTGAATCGCGGCTCATCGTAGAACGTGAGATCCGCCTTGTCGTCGGACGATCGCGCGTTCTCTTCCGGTGCAAGCGTGATCGTGATCTCGTTCGCACGGCCGGGCTCCAGGTGGCAATCGAAGCGCGTCGGGATGTATCCCTTGGCTTGAACCGATACGTGATCGTATGCCATGGGGTCGAGCGCTGCGAAAGAGAATCGTCCCGATGAATCAGAGACGGCTTTCGCAGGTTCGTTAGAAAGAACGGGAGACTCGAGGAGAATCGTCGCGCTGGCGATCGGCTGCTTGTGAGAATCGCGAACGAATCCGTTTAGCGATACCCTATCAAACCGCCGCTCTTGTGAAAATGCGGGAGTAAGAACTGCTACGCAGCTCAGGATGAGGCTGGCGAGAATAATCCGATTCTGATGGGATCGGAGCATAAAGCGCTGGCGCGCCCCGCGGTGAACCAACTAGAATGCGGAGCTTCATGACAAATCATACCGGAACTGGATTCATAGCCACCCGCAAGCTGCGCTTCTACCTCACCTCCCTCCTCATCGTGCTGACATCACTTCTCTCCTGGTCTCAACCCGCCAGGCGCAAGATCATTATCGATCAGGATGCGGCTGGCCCGGCCGGAACCGATCAGCAGTCCATTCTGTTACTGGTGCAGTCTCCGCAAACCGAAGTTCTTGGCATCACGGTCGTAACCGGCGATGCCTGGCTCAAAGAGGAAGTCGCGCATACCTTGCGCATGCTCGAGATCATCGGGCGGACTGACATTCCCGTAGTTCCAGGAGCCGAACTTCCGCTGGTTCGGCGCAAACCGGATACGGAACTCTGGGAACAGCAGTACGGCTCCGTCCCATGGGTGGGAGCCTGGACTCCGCGCTTGTACCACCCTTCCGATCAGTTGGGAGAAATGCCGGAAGGCAAGCCCACCACCAAGCCGCTCGATGAAGATGCTGCGCATTTTCTGGTGCGCATGGTTCGCAAATATCCTCACGAGATCACCATCTATGCCGGCGGCCCGATGACAAATCTCGCGCTCGCTCTCTCGATTGATCCCGATTTCGCGAGTCTTGCGAAAGAATTGGTTTTCATGGGTGGCAGTCTCAATCCGACGACGGACGATCCGGAATTCGTGAATACGCCTCGGCACGAATTCAATCTGTGGTTCGATCCCGAGGCCGCGCACATCGTGCTGATGGCTCCGTGGAAGAAAATGATCTGCACCACGGTCGATATCTCGGTAAAGACGCGCATGACTCAGGAACTCATCGACCGCGTCAAAGCCCGCAACTCACCCGCGGCGCAGTATGTCGCGACGTATTCGCGACTGCGCGGCCAATATAACTATCTCTGGGATGAGCTGGCGGCGCTGGCCTGGCTCGATCCCAGCCTGATCACTGCCAAGGACACGCGCTATCTCGATATTGATCTCAACCGCGGCGCGGGATACGGAAACACACTGAGTTGGACGGAACAGGATAAGCCCAAGATCGTGGGCCGGCCAGCTGAAATTCAGGTCGAGTTAGATGCGCCGAGGTTCTACAAGATGTTCGTCGATCTGCTGACGGCACCCACTCCCAGGCCATAGTTTCGTCCTCGCTATTGCAGTTGCTCGAGCATCTGCTTGGCCTGCTGATGGTCTGGGTGTTGCCTAAGCAGATCGAGCAGAACGGCGCGGGCTTTCTCGCGTTCGCCATTTTGAGCGTAAACGCGCGCCAAGTTCAGATAGGCCTGATCAAAGGTCGGCGCGACTTGGATACACCGTTGGAAATTCGCGACTGCCTCATCCTGGCGATGCGTCACTATCAACAGAATTCCGAGATTATTTAAAGCCTCTGGATAGACCGGTCGAGCCTTCAGAGCCTGCTGCAGGTGCGCGTAGGCTTTGTCGGTCTCATTGGTTTGCGCGAAGACCATGCCCAGACTGTAGTTTGCTTCAGGATCGTCGGGCGCACCATCGAGCGCCCTGTCGAGCACCTCGCGCGCCTCATCCCACCGTTTCTCGACGCGATACGCGTTGCCCAGATTCGTAAGCGACAACAAGTGGCGCGGGTTCAGTTTCAGCCCTTTTTGAAAGCACTCGACCGCGTCTGCAATACGATTCTCGTGCGTCGCGATTACTCCCAGGTTGTTCCAGGCATCCGGCAGCGTGTCGGGATAGTTGGCCTCGAGTTTCACGCAACGTTCAAACATCTCGCGAGCGGCAGAATCACGCTTCTGATTCAAGTAAACGCTGCCAATGCCGTAGAGCGCTTCGGCGCTCGAAGGATCACCGCGCAAGGCTTGCTGGAAGGCTACTTCGGACTGATCGAGATACCCGCGCTGAAAGAACAACGCGCCCAGCGAAAGATAGTTGCGTCCGGATGCGAGCGTGTGATTTGCGCTGGGAAATGGCAGTGCCCGTTCCAGTCGCTCTGCGTCCGATCTCGGAATGTGTTTGAATTCTTGCTCCACCTGCTCCGGGACGATCCGGCCCTGGTAGATTTTGACGATTCGACCTTCGCCATCAATCAGGAATGAAGTGGGAAGGCTGAGGTCGCGGTGACGATCGAACATCTGTCGGTAAAGAATGTTGTAGATCGCAACGATATCTCCGGACCCGCGCAGGATGGGGAAGGAAAACTTCCGTTCGCGAAGCCATTGGTCCGTGTCAACTTTCTGCGCACCGGATTCGTGAGCGGAAACCGTCACCGCGTCATCGACATTGATGGCCAACACTTGCAAGCCCGGCCAATCCAAATGATTTTTCTCGAATGCCTCCAAATCTTTCTGGCAGTCAGCAGATTTTGCCGTACAGAAGTTCAGCAATAGCGCCTTCCCTCGGAGCGCAGCAAGCATTTGAATTCGCCCTGAGGCATCGGGCAGCGAAAACTCAGGGGCGGGAACCGGCTCCAGAAGCCAGGTTTCGATCGGGGTCGGAAGTTGCTCACGTTCCTGGCGAGACTCGAAAGGGCGGAAATCTCTCGTCGCCGCTCGTTGGAACGGCTCCATACCGGTGGGCTCGGCACCTTCCTCGACCCAGATGCGCTGATCAACGGGAAGGTTCTGCAGTTGCTGGACCAGCCCGCTTGGCCAGTGGATCGAGGCCCGCACCGACCCCTTCGCGTTGCCAAGTCCGAAGAAAACATCTTTGCTGTGCTGCGAAAGGAATGCCGATCCGGCCTGAAGCATGCGCATCTGCTTCCCCGCAGATGTCTCGATCGTCACCGTCGCGCCAATCGCGTCCCGGTTGCTTTTCGTGCCTTGCAGCCGAAACGAAATCGAAGAGGGCAGATCTTCGACCACGTTCTTGAGCACCCGCAACTGGGGACCGTTGCGATTCTTCAGAAATATTTCAAGGCGCCCGTCATGATCGAAGTCGGCGAGCGCGAAGGCTCGGCCGTCTTCGATGAAGTCCAGCCCGGCCACTGCGGAAATATCAGAAAATGTCCCATCGCCATTGTTCGCGTAAAGAACATTTCGCTCGTAGCCGCTCCAGGTGCCGTCGGAACGAATTAGTTCATTGATCGCATTCCATCCCAATTCGTAACCGTGGGACGCCCCAGCCTCGTCCGGAGAATTGGCCACGACCTGACGCCAGAAGAAGCTGTTCAAGTCGGTAGGCGACGGGCCCGAGACCATGCCATTCGTAATATAAAGATCGGGGAAACCGTCGTGGTCGAAGTCAAAAGCATCGCTCGACCACGACCAGCGCCCGATCCCCACGCCCGAGGAATCGGTCACGTCGTCGAACGTCTCTCCTCGATTGCGGAAGAGAGAATTCCCCATTGCGTGCTTCTGATAGAGCGCCCGCACCGCTTGCGGGGAATCGTTCTTGAACACATCTTGCATGGACACTCGCACACCGGCCGCAGTCCACATGTTGGCGACGTAGAGGTCCTCGTGGCCGTCGTTGTCGGAATCGAGCCAGCCGACGCTCATCCCCGCCCCAACATCCTCGACGCCGGCCTGCGGAGCCACGTCCGTGAAAGTTCCGTCACCGTTGTTGCGATACAAATTCTTGCGGCCAAAATCATTGACCACGTACAAATCGGGCCAGCCGTCCTGGTTATAGTCGCCCCATCCGCAGCAAAAACTGTAGCGCGTGTTGTTCTCGTTCAGTCCCGATCGCGCGGTAACGTCATAAAACGTTCCGTCGCGCTGGTTACGCATCATGAAATTGGGTGGCCCATTCTCAGCGTCGTGATACGGAGACGGATACTTATATTGTCCCGTGCCCTGATAGTAAGCGTAGAGGCAGAAGTAAATATCCAGCCATCCGTCGCGGTCGTAATCAGCGACGGCTGCCCCGGTAAAAGTTCCTTGCGGAGCATTCGCGAACTGAAAGGCGTTCGGCTTGAGCCGAAACTTTCCTGCGCCTTCATTCAGAAACAGCCGCGGACCACTGGTGCAGACCACGATGACGTCCTGGCGCCCATCGTTATCAAAATCGGCAAACAGGGCACAGGCCGTGTTCTCCAGAATTCCGAGGCCAGAAACTTCCGTGATGTCCTCGAAAGTTCCATTGCCGCGATTGCGATAGAGCCGGTTGGGCAAACCGGCAGGCTGGCAGACGTATAGATCGTCGAAGCCATCGTTGTCGATATCCGCCGCGGACACGCCGTTGTGTCCGTAAATGTCGATGCCCGAAGCACCGTCCAGCACGGTACGCCAGTAGTCCGTGCCATGCAGCAGTTGCGCCGCATAAGACGAATTGCTGCCGAGGACCGCCGCCGCGACATCCAAGTAAATCGGTGAATGCGCCCGCGCCTGCGTCTCATCGAGCCCTCGCCAGTTGCGGACGCGCCATTCGCTTGAGCCCGACAATTCCCAATCCAACTGCCACGTCCCGACCCGCTGTTCCCGGTGAAAGCCCGCTCCGCTACCCACAATTTCATAACGAACCCGCGTCTTCAGGGTACCCGGGCGCCCATCTGCCCCAGACGCATCGATCCACGTAATCTGGAACTCGGCGACGTCGATCTTCGATAAGTCTCGGTATACCAGTTGCCAGTCGCGAAGGAACTCCTCCCGGCTGAGAACCGCTGAGTCAGCAAACTTGTTCTGACGAACCTGAATCCCCACCGAAGAACGCACTACTCGCGATTCAGCCGTCCGGAGCGATCCACCTTCAAAATTGCGCGCGAGACTCTGCGCCACCGCCTCGATGCCCACCACAGATCCCAGCATCGCGGCTCTCCAGGTCCCGAGGATTGCCGCGATCTCGTTGGCATACTTTTCGCTGACAAACTCGTCGAGACCTGGCTGAACCTTCAGCACCGCCGCATCGAGCGGCCGCTCGCTGCGATATCGAGGGTGCAAATAAAAGTCGGCAGCAGGATCGTCTGGCGGAGTGGGGATCGACCCAAAGTTCGGAAGAGCCAAGCCCCACAAGCTCGACGGAATCAGGGTTGCCCCGGCGCCCTGGCAGAATCGGAGAAGGAAATCGCGCCGGCTGCGATCGACGAATTGAGGCAGCTTTCCTGCCCGGCTCAGAGTAATGTCCCCTTCAAAGTCACGCGTGGAACCGAACCTAACATCCGTGATAAGGCCGGTCAAGGCGGAATGGAACCGGGCCTTATTCCTTCGCAAACCACTCGTCGAACCAGCGCATCATCCGTAAGGTGTAATCGTTCGCATCCGCGGGCTTGAAGAAGACGTGGCCCTCGTGGGGATATACCACCATCTCCACCGGAACCTTCATCGTCTCGAGTGCGTGGTACCACTCGACCGACTGTGGCATCGGCACTTCCCCGTCGCTGTCACCCACCAGAATTAGCGTCGGCGTCCTCACCTTCTTCACGAAGTGGATCGGATCAGACTTCTGATACACCGCGGGATCGTCGTACACCGACGCGCCGAAGAACGGAATCATCCACTCGTCAATATCGTTCAGACCGTAATAGCTTAGCCAATCAGAGAGCCCGGCTCCGGCTACGGCAGCTGCGAAGCGCGTCGTCTGCGTCTCGGCCCACATCGTCATGTAGCCGCCATAACTGTGCCCACGGATTCCAATTTTCTTGGCATCGATGGGAAACTGCTTCGCGACCGCATCCACCCCGGCCATGATGTCGCGGTAATCGCCTCCTCCGAAATCTTTCACGTTGCCTTGCGTGAAGGCCTCGCCTTGTCCATAACTGCCGCGTGGATTCGGACAAAGCACGAACCATCCCAGCAACGATGCCGCCGTTGTGTCGCCCATGCCGCCAGCCTGCCACTTCGAGGTACACGCCCACGACGGGCCACCGTGCACGCTCACCAGCAAGGGATACTTTTTCGCAGGGTCATAATCTTTCGGAAGCATCAGCCACCCCTGCACGCGCGCGTTGCCGTTCATCCAGTGAATATTGCGGCTTTCCCCCCAGCTTGCCTTGACCTCGCTGTTCAGATGCGTAATCTGCTGCCACTTGCCGATCGGCCCCGCCCACACTTCGGGCGGCGTACTCGCTGTCTGACGAACCACGGCACTCACCGATCCATCGCGCGACAACGAAGCCGCCGGAACCCACGCACCTGAATCCTTGCCAATCAATTCTTCCGCGGTCCAGCCCTTCCAGGTTGCTCCCGCGGCATAACCCGATGCAGGCAGGACTGCGTATGCCGAATTCCCGTCCACATTCGCCACCACACCAATTCGGTCCGAAGCGGTCCACGCCAATGATGACGGAGACGCCTTGATCTCCGGCGTCAGGTTGCGCGCCGCTCCGCCTGCCACCGGCACAACGTAGACATCACCGCCCGTCAGCCCCTCATCGCTCATCAGGCCTTCGATGAAGGTGACGGACTTCCCATCCGGAGAAACGTGCGGCTCCGCCAGTTGCCACTTCGGCTTGTAGATCTCGTGCATCTGTCCGTTTCCGGCATCGATCCTATATAGACGCGCGATCCACCAGTTATTGTCTCCCGAACCGTATGCGGCAGTCGCTACCCAATTCTTCGAGTCCGGCGTCCAGTCATATTCGTAAACGTAAACATCCGGCGGAGTCACTTGGGCGAGATTTTTCGTGGCAAGATCGACCACGGCCAGGCGCTCCTCGTAGATCTGGTCACCGACTACTCCTGCCAGCGGCGTCATCGGTTGCAGCGGGCCAGCCTCCCGCGGCATGCCTTCGATATAGAGGACAGACACCTTCGCTCCGTCCGGCGAATAACGCGGGGTCTGGGCGAAGCCCTTCAAATCCGCCAGCTTCGCGACATTGCTGCCGTCGGCAAACGCGCACCATAGCTGCGCAGCAGGTACTTCCCCCGGCAAATCCGCCAGCCACGCAACCTGCCGGCTGTCCGACGACCATGTGAGATCCCGGGCGCTCATTTTCTGATCCATGTTCTGGTTCGCGCTGACTTTGTGCTGCGATTCCCCCGCAAGCGTCGCGACGGAAATCTCTCCGTCCACGACGTAGGCGACCTGCCTCCCATCGGGTGAGATCGCCACCTGATTGACCCGCTTAATAGCAGGCAGCGAAGCGAAAGCAGCGGCCACACGATCCTGGGCCATGGCGCTCACGCCAGGAAGCAACAAGCAGAACAGCAGAAGGGATCCGATTCGACGCTTCATAGTGGGGCTAGAGTATACACAACGATTCTTTTGCCTTGTCATCGCTTCGCGAAGCGAAGAGCATCATTGAAACCTTGAAACTTTGAAACCTAGATTCAGCGCTTTTCCGCCTTCGCAGCCGCGCTTCCAAGATTGAGTCCCGGCGGAAACTCCGGCTCCGCCGCGCCGTCCGTGCGCGCGTCCGATGCCGCGGAGTTCAGCCCGGTTTTCGTGTTGTGATCGATCGCCTGTCCGCGCCCCATGAACAGTGAGAAATCTCCGCGGACATCCAGCTGGTGTCCCATGCCCGAAAGCTGCTCGCGCACTTCGGCGGGCACACGATCCTCGATCATAATCTTGCAGCCAATCTCAAAGTTGCTGCGGACGGTGAAGCGAGCCGTCTCCATCGCGGCTTGCAAGTTCATTCCGTAGTCCACGACGTTCGAAACGAATTGCGCGTGGGCCAGCGGCTGGTTCGCGCCCCCCATAATTCCAAATCCAATGTGATCCTCGCCGCGCTCCATAAACGCCGGGATGATCGTGTGGAACGGACGCTTCCGGCCCGCCAGCGCATCCGGCTGGTTCGCGTCCAACATGAACAAGGCTCCTCGATTCTGCAGCACAAATCCCATCCCCCGGACCGTGATGCCCGAACCGAACGAGGAGAAGTTGCTCTGGATCAACGACACGATATTACCGTCCCGGTCGACTGCGGTCAGGTAGGTCGTATCGCTCGAAGGAGGAGTCCCGGCGCCCGTATTGCAGTTTGCCTTCTGCGAATCGATGAGTTGCGCCCGCTGCTTGGCGTATTCCTTGGAGAGCAAACCCGCCACCGGCACGTTCGCAAAACGCGGATCGGCGTTGTACCGCGCCAAGTCCGCATAGGCCAGCTTCATCGCCTCGATACGCTTGTGAATCTCTTCCGTACTCAGCGGACCACTCTTCGCCGGAGAGAACTGCTCCATAATGTTCAACATCTCCAGCGCAGCCATTCCCTGGACGTTCGGCGGCAGTTCGTACACTTTCCAACCGCGGTAGGTAATCGAGATCGGCTCAACCCACTCCGCGGAGAACTCTCTAAGATCGTCCGCGGTCATCGTGCCGCCAAGCTCGCGCGACGTGGCGAGAATCGCATTTGAAATGTCTCCGGTATAAAACGCCCTGGGACCTCCATCTGCGAGCAAGCGGAGCGCTTTGGCCACGTCCGGATTCTTGAACATCTCCCCCATGTGAGGCGCTTCATCATGCATTAGAAAAACACGCCGGCTCTCCGGATCCTCCTTCAGCTTCGCCCTGGAGCTCTGCCAGTCCATACCAATCATTTCCTGCACGGCGAATCCGTTTTCGGCATAGAAGATTGCGGGCGCAAACAAATCTTTCCACGCCATGCGCCCAAACCGCTCGTGCAACTTGTTCCATCCGTTGACCGCGCCCGGCACCGTCACTGTGTCGATTCCGGCGGAGGGCATTTGGGTCATGCCCTTCGCTTTCAGGTGCTCGATCGTCAGCGCCTTAGGCGCCCACCCGCTCGCGTTGAGACCGTAGAGCTTTCCCGTCTTGGCATCCCAATAGATCGCGAACAGGTCGCCTCCCATCCCGTTCATGTCCGGTTCCATCACGCCGAGCACCGCATTGGCGGCGATCGCCGCATCCACCGCCGAACCACCGCGGGACAAGATCGCGGCCCCAGCCTGTGAAGCCTGCACCTGGCTGGTCGCAACAATGCCATACGGCGAGACCACCATCGACCGCGCATTGCTTCGATCCTGCGCGAGTGCCGCGCTACTCAGAGCAACGAGAACTAAACATGTTAAGAACAACCGCATGATTCCCTCTTCCCCGACATGGTCGGTTCTTCGAACGAGCCGTGCTCTAAGGCTGAACGTTCGTCACGCCTTCCGCACCGGGCTTCGGAAAATGTTTGTCGTACCAGTCAATGGACCGGTCGGTCGAGTCGATCTGATGCTTGACTTCCTGCAGACCGTGCCCTTCCCGCGGATAGCGAAGGAACACCGTTTCCACTCCCAGGTCTTTGAGCGCGACAAAATATTGCTCGGCTTCTGCGATGGGCACATCATTATCGTTTTCGCCATGAATGATGAGCGCGGGAGTGTGCGCCGCGGCGATGTGTTTCATGGCCGATCGTTCCCACGCAACATCCATCAAGTTGCCCTGATGCAGGAATTGCCCGAACTCCATCTCTTCGTACTGGTTGTAATAGGTCATGTAGTTGTAGCTGACCAGATTGGCGATCCCAGCGGTGGGAATCGCGGCCTTGAATTCGTTGGTCTGCGTGATGAGCCATTCCGTGAGTTGGCCGCCATAGCTGACGCCCTCGATTCCGAGGCGTTCGCGATCAATCCATAAGTAGCGCCGCACAGCCGCGCTCACGCCGTATAGTACGTCCTGGCCCTCGTTGCCATTCTGGTCGCCGAAGACCGCGTCGGAAAACTTCTGTCCATAACTCGTTGAGCCGCGATAGTTCACGTTGAGCACGGCGTAACCGTGCGCCGCATACACCTGGTTCTTGAAGTTGAATGCTGGACCGTTGGCCCCGTGCGGTCCGCCATGAATGGAAACGATCAGCGGATGCTTCGATGTCGCGGTCATGCCGATCGGCTTGGTCAGAAACGCTTCCACGTTAAAGCGGTTGTCGTTGCTGACGAAAGTGAATGCCTCCACGTCGGCAATCGTCTTCCCGGCGAGAACTTCCTGGTTCAGATCAGTGAGTTTCCGAGGAGCCGCGGCGCCCGATTTGTAGTAGAGCTCAGCAGCATCGCGCGGCGTGGTGAAAGTGTATGCAATCGCCCCGTTTTTGCCGACGGACCAACTGCCAACGCCGCCAGCGTCCTTCACAATGTATTCCGGCTGCCCGCCGGCGATCGGCAGGCGCACAAGATGATTGCAGCCCCGTTCCTGCACGGTGAAGTAGATCGCGCTGCCATCGGGAGCCCATTGAGGCGCGCCCTGGCGATTGTCGATCACGCTGCCGATCTCGCGGCGATTGCTGCCATCCGCGTTCAGCAGCCAGGCGTGCGTGTCTTCCATGGTCGTTTCGCGGTCGGTGAGACCACGGCGCGTACCGCGGTAGACAATGAATTTCCCGTCGGGCGACCACAGCGGATCGTATTCATTGAATTCCGTGGCCGTTAACCGGTGAATGCTGTTGTCCGAGAGTTGCAGCGTGAACAGGTCGTAGTTGAAGAACTCATCCTGATTGGGCTCGCGGTTGGAAGCGAACAGGAGTTGCTTCCCATCGGGCGACCAGTCGATGGAATGCTCGTCATAATTTCCCTGCGTAAGTTGGCGCACCTGCTTCGACGCAAGATCGACGACGAAAATGTGCAGCCGCTGGTTGTCGTTGAAGCGCGTCATCCCCTCCCCCGCGTCGGGCTTGTAAAGATAGCGCGTGATGACCATGGGATCGCCGCTGGCCTCCGCAGCGCCTTCTCCGGGCGTAGAGGAAATGAATGCGATCTGCTTGCCATCGGGGGACCACGTGAATTGCTTCCCGGTCCCGGGCAGAGGAGAGTTCGTCCCAGAAAGCGCGGCAAGGAACGTCGTATCGCTGCCATCCGGGTGAGCGATCAGAAGGCCGTGCTTGTCGCCGTCCGCTCCGGAGAAAGCGATCCACTTGCCGTCGGCAGACCAGAGCGGACTTCCCGCCGGCTTGTCACCGCCGAGGCGGACATTCTTCCCCGCGTTCACGTCCATCACCCAGAGCTGGCCGTAAGGACGCCCGGGACGATCACGCATGGTGATCGTATAGGCGATGGAGCGGCCATCGGGCGAAAGTGCCACGCTGCCAATCGATCGCAGACGCGAAAGGTCGCCGCTCGTAAGAACTTGCGTATAAGCGGTGGTTGCGAGCAGCAGCAAAAGGCCAGCGCGCACAAAAATGCACGATAGAGGTCGTGGCGTATCGTGACCCATGGTGTCCCCCAGATGACGAGCGTGCAGGATGGCACCGTCATACTAGGTCGGCACGCCCGAAACGGTCAATGCGACGGCTTGCGCATCGGCGTGGCGCATTTGAGCACACGGACAGCTAGTTGAATCGATATCCCGGTTTCAATGCGCAGCGGTAGACGTGGGCCTTATCTCTAGTTTCGCTGTCGCAACTGGCCCAACTGAGGAAGACTGATGGACCGAGTGGGAAGATAATGGTTTGTCCATCCAGGTCCGCTTCCATGCTGACACTCTCGGCATCCTCGGGCAGAGTGAACCACATGCCGTTGCCGAAAATTACAGGGTACGACCAGTGTTCGGCTGCGCTGACCATGCGGCGGGAGACCTCGGCTTCCATTAAGAATGTGGCCGTGTCCGACCAGTCGCGCGCAGTTACGGTAATTGTCTGACCGCCCTTCGAAAAATCATTGGATTCAATCCTCGTAAACGGGCAAGGTCCAGCGATGCATGAAACGCGGGCGTCATGAAACGTCCTGCCCGGACCTGCATCCAGGGAACCGGAAGCAAGTGCGGCCTTCCACCGGCCATCCGGCGAGCACGGCCCCTGCCGGCACGGCACATTTCCCGTGTTCTGAATCTCAAAAGTTTTCGCGGCACTCCCAACATTCAGTTCCGTCATCGCCTCGACCGTGAATCTCACGCGTACATTCGAGACTCGGATCGATGATTGATTTGGCGTCGTCTCTTGATTCGCCAATGGAACGAGATGGACGACGTACAGCCCATCGTGAACATAGTCGTTCAGATCCAGCGGGCGATATTGCGGATGGCGGAGGTGCAACACAATCGGGTGACCTCGACGGATCCATTTCCACAGAGGCAGGACGAAGAGGCCAGAGGAATCAGAGGAAACAAGATGAGGCGCCAAATCACCGTCGGCAGAGATTTCGACATTAGCGATCGGAGTCTGTTTCCGAGGATCGGAATCCTGTACCAGCACGGCTCCCCGCAAAGAGAGTGGGTGTTGGCGATGCCAAAGCAGGATCACGAGAACCGTGATCAGCACGATTCCAAGAAGCGTCACGTGCCATAGCCGAGTTTTTCCGAATGGAGACACGTACAGGGATTCCTAGGTATAGATGACGACCAAGTCGGAATCGTTTACCGAAAAAGATGGCAACGAAATGCGTTCCCCTAGCATCGTTAAGCTATTTGGACGCCAGGCGCAACCAAGATCGCGCAAGGAGCTTTAGAATAGCTTGATGGCGCTCCGGATCCGCCGGAAATCAGCCGTAATCCGGATTTTTTCAGAATAAATGAGAAAAGCAAGACCCAATCTGCTGTCGCGCAGGCAGCTATTCAGCCGAATGCTCGGAGCGAGCCTCTGTTTCCCCTTGCGGGGGCTTCTGACCGCACTAACAGGAAATACGCTGCCAGCGGATTCTCACCAAGCTGACCCCCATCAGGATGAAAAGCCCGCTTCCCCGGAGACAATGCCGGTCCTTTCGGCCGAAGACGACCTATTTCTGGACGAACTGGAACGAGCGAACTTTCAATTTTTTTGGGACCAGGGCAGCCCGAATACCGGAATGGTGAAAGACCGATGTGATGTCCGTACGGGACGTCAGGAAGTGGCAGCCAGCATCGCAGCAACCGGCTTTGGACTGACCGCTTTATGCATTGGGGAGCATCGCGGTTACGTATCCAAGACTGACGCACTCCAGCGCGTTTTCGCGACGCTGCGTTTTCTCTGGAAAAAGCTCCCTAACCATCGGGGATTTTTCTACCACTTTGCCAATGCAGAGACGGGAGAGCGAATGTATGACTCCGAGGTGTCGTCAGTCGATACGGCACTTTTGCTCTGTGGAGTGCTGGCCGCCCGCGAGCATTTCAAGCATCCCGCGGTCACTCAGTTAGTCGACCTGATTTTCGGCCGTGTCGACTGGAGCTGGCTCTTGGAAGACACCATTTTGTTGACCCATGGCTGGACGCCGGAAGTCGGCTTTTTGTCATCCCGCTGGGACGATTACAGCGAGCTGATGATGATGTACTTGCTGGGGTTGGGGTCATCAACGCATCCTCTCCGAGCCGAAACATGGACTGCGTGGAAACGCACCACCTTCGAATACGACGGCATGCGCTATATCGGATCCTTTGCGCCGATCTTCGTACATCAATTTTCTCAAGCCTGGTTCGATTTTCGTCATCAGCGCGACAAATTCGCGGACTATTTCCTGAATTCCGTAACGGCCACTGAGGTTCATCGGCGCTGGTGCATGGAATTGAGCAAGCAGTTTCCCGATTATGGCGAGGATATGTGGGGCATTTCCGCTTCTGACTCGCAGCACGGGTATGTGGCTTGGGGAGGGCCCCCGGCCATGGGACCGATTGATGGCAGCCTGGTTCCAAGCGCCGCCGCGGGATCGCTGCCCCTTCTGCCGGGACCCGTCCTTCGCGTGTTGAAGAATATGCGTAGCCGCTTTCCTCAAGCATGGTCCAAGTACGGCTTCGTGGACGCGTTTAACCCCCTCAATAACTGGTATGACACCGACGTGATCGGAATCGATACGGGCATCACCATGGTGATGGCCGAAAACCTGCGCACCGGCTTCGTTTGGGAGACGTTCATGAAGGCCCCGGAAGCTCGCCGAGGAATGGAGCGGGCGGGCTTCCATAAATACTAGCCCGCTCGATCGCTCCGTTTCCCATGCCAAACAACTGAAAAGAGACTATTCTCATCCAAAAGCAGCTTCTTTCCTCGAAAGAGATGCCACGTTCGTGGCAGCGCATCCGAAGGCGCGGAAGCTCTCCGTTCATCACCTTTAGGAGCGGAAGCGAGAACGAATTGGGGCCGGGGGCACTCGTTGTGCATTCCGTAAGCGCTGGAAGGACAGATGAGTACGAAACCTGACTCGTGGAACGGATGGCGTGAACGGGTGGCGGCTCTTCGCCAGGTGCCGACTGTTCTAGGATTTGTCTGGGAATCGGGCCGCGCGGTCGTGGTCTTGGGAGTGGCTGCCCGGGTCGTGGCAGCGCTTCTGCCTCCAGCGCTGTTCTGGGTCTCAAAGCTCATTGTCGATAACATCTACGGCATCCTGACAACCCATCAGCCACTGGGATCCCGACTCTGGTGGCTCGTCGCGCTTGAGTTTGCCTTGGCGATCGTGGCCGGACTGATCGGTCGCTTGATCGATTACTCCGATGCCCTGCTCGCGGGAAAGTACACCCATTACATCAGCATTCGAGTCATGGAGCATGCTGCCGGGCTGGATCTGATCGCCTATGAGGATCCAGTCTTTTACGACCGCCTGGAACGGGCTCGCGTTCAGGCAACCGATCGTTTGTACATGATTCAGGCAATCGGGCGACTGATCCAGCAGGCGATTACGACCGTCACTCTGTCCATCTCGATCATGGTGTTCTCCCCGTGGCTGCTCCTGCTGCTGGTCGTGGGCGTGATTCCGGCGTTCGTGGGAGAAACACACTTTGCGTTCATCGGATATGCAAAGAATTTCCGGCAGACCCCGGTGCGGCGTCAACTGGACTACCTGCGCACTTTGGGCGGCAGCAAGGAAGCCGCTAAAGAACTCAAGCTTTTTGGTCTGAAAGGGTTTCTGACCGACCGATTCAGAACTCTTTCCAGTCAGGTTTACGAGGAGGATGTTGCGCTCGCGCGTCGAAAGGCCATTTCCGGGTCTTTCCTCTCAGCCATTGGCACGGCGGGGTACTATACGGCCTACGTTTTTGCCGTCTGGAAGACGGTAACCGGCGTCTTCACGTTTGGAACTCTCACCCTTTTGGCTAATGCGATTCGAGAGGCGAGCTCGAATCTTCAGCAGACATTCTCCACACTCTCCACTATTGCGGACCAGGCATTGTTTCTGACCGATCTAACGGCCTTTTTTGAGATGCGCCCCAAAGTTATCTCGAAGCCGAACGCTCTGCCGGCCCCGCGGCCGATTACTCGCGGGTTCGAATTTCGCAACGTTTCCTTCCGCTACCCGGGTAGCTCGCGGATGGTGTTGCAGGGATTCAACTTTCACCTTCACCCCAGGGAGCGAATCGCACTCATTGGTGAAAACGGCGAAGGCAAGACCACCATCGTCAAACTACTCACTCGCCTTTATGACCCTGCCGAGGGGCAGATACTGCTCGACGGAATCGATCTGCGCGAATACGACCTGGAAGATCTCTATCGCGAAATCGGCGTGATCTTTCAGGATTTCATGCGCTATGAAATGACGGCGCGGGAGAACATCGGCGTGGGTCTGATCGATCAGGTCGGCAATGTGACGCGAGTGCAACAGTCTGCGCAGAAGAGTCTGGCGCACGACGTGATCCAGAGACTTCCATTGGGGTATGACCAGATGCTGGGTCGTCGCTTTGAAGGCGGAGTCGATCTCTCCGGCGGGGAATGGCAGAAACTCGCGCTCGCCCGTGCTTATTTGCGCGACGCGCAGGTGCTCGTCCTGGATGAGCCTACCTCGGCACTCGACGCCAGGAGTGAATACGAAGTCTTTCAACGATTCGCAGAATTGACAGAAGGAAAGATGGCTTTATTCATCTCCCATCGCTTTTCTACCGTGCGCATGGCCGATCGAATCGTCGTGCTGGAGAACGGGCGGATTGCCGAAGAAGGCAACCATGATGCATTGACACAGCAGGGCGGGCGTTATGCAGAGATGTTTGAACTGCAGGCTGCCAGTTACAGGTAGAGAGCAATAGGCAACAATTCGCAAAGTACGACAGAAGGAGCTTCGAGGTATGGCGCTCGGCAGTCACATCCGCAAATTGGTGGAAGAGGACGTGCGTCGTCCACGTCCCGTGGGGTTGAGTGACAAAGAAATAATCGCTGCCGCGAAAGCACTGGCCGCCACCCTGACCTGGCTGCCATCGACCCCATCCACTGAGTTCTCGACGCGCTGCGAGATACTCGCGGCAACTTTCAAAGACTTGCGGCCGCGCGTGGATGCCGCCTTCGCGAAAGCCACCAAATCGGGATGGGTACCGGATGAGGCTCTCCTCTGGCTGAGAGATAACGCGCAGGAGTTTTCGTCCGCGACGCGCCAATTGTCAGGCGATCTTGCTCCGTTAACCGAACTCCCGGTAGTCACGGGAAGCGATAAGGTTGTGCCCCGCGTGTCGGCCATCGCGAAGGGTTTCGTCGACAAATCCGGTCCCGGTTTTTCCAAGCGGCAATTCACCGCTTTTTGCATGGCGTTTGAGGAGATCATCCCACTCAAATACCACGAAATCGGCGCTCTGGTGCCTGCACTCCGCCTGGTATTACTCGAAGAAATTGCGAACCGAGGCAAAGAAGTTGTGCGAGACCCGAAAAATGGCTCGTCACAGCAGGTTACCGTGTGGATTCAGAGCTATCGACTGGTAACGCAAACATCCTGGAAAGACGAACTGGAATCACTCATCCCGTTCGACAAGATTCTCGCCGAGGATCCCTCTCGGACGTATGCCAGCATGGACCTCGAGAGCCGGAATATTTATCGGGAAAAGATAGCCAAGATTTCTCTGCGCTCCGGCCGCACGGAAACAGAGGTCGCAGAAGCGGCTCTTGCCCTGGCCCGGGAGGCTGGACGGAAACATTATAGCGATCATCGAATTGAGCGCAGGGAGTCGCATATCGGCTTTTACCTCATCGCCGAGGGAAGTGAGCTGCTGTACCAAAAAGTGGGCTTCCATCCCGCGCCCAGCGATCGTTTTCGGACATTCTTGCGAAACTATCCGGATGACGTTCTGCTGGGCGGAATCGCCGTCTTAAGCGCCCTTATTTTCGGATTTTCCGTTTGGTGGCTTACTCCGTCCTCCACTCCCCTGATGCTCGTATTGCTGGGCATGCTGATTCTGTTGATACCGGCCTCGCAAGCGGCGGTGCAACTGATGAACTACCTCATCACGAACGTCTTGCCTGCAGAGCCACTGGTGAAGCTCGATTTTTCCAAGGGCGTCCCCGACGATTGCGTCACCATGGTTGCCATCCCCACACTGCTTCTCAATGAGACTCAAGTCCGCAGGCTGGTGGAGGATCTGGAAGTTCGCTTCCTCGGAAATCATGACCGCAATTTACACTTTGCCATCGTTTCCGACCTGCCGGACGCCCATCGTCCCGCGCCAGAAGACAGCGCGTTGGTGGCGTTAATGTCGAAGCTCATTGAAGAATTGAATTCTCGCTATGCCTCCAAAGGCGCCGGGAAATTCGTGCATCTTCACCGGCATCGGGTTTACAACCCTCAGGAAAACGGATGGATGGGCTGGGAGCGAAAACGCGGAAAGCTGCTCGATTTGAATCAGTTGATTCGCGGGTCGTATGACAGTTTTCCGATCAAGGCAGGGGATCTTTCGATTCTTCCGAAGGTCCGTTTCCTGATCACGCTCGACTCCGACACCGAATTACCGCGGGGTTCAGCGCTGCGCATGATCGGAACGCTGGCGCATCCTCTGAATCAAGCCATTATCGATCCGGCTCGCAACATTGTGGTTGCCGGCTACGGCGTTCTTCAGCCCCGAGTCGGAATCAGCGTCCTGAGCACAACCCGTTCGCGGCTGGCTGCCCTGTTCGCGGGTGAAACGGGACTCGATCCCTATACGCGCGCGATTTCCGATGTCTATCAAGATCTGTATGGCGAGGGGATATTCGCAGGCAAGGGAATCTACGAAGTGGAAACCATGTACCGCGTTCTACATGGACGCTTTCCCCGAAATTCGCTGCTCAGCCATGACTTGATCGAAGGCGCCTACGCGCGCTCCGGCCTCGCCACCGACATCATCGTAGTCGAAGACTACCCTTCGCATTACTCCGCCTATAACCGCAGAAAACATCGTTGGGTCCGCGGCGACTGGCAAATCATGGCATGGCTCTTCGACCGCGTTCCGGATGAATCCGGCGCGCGCGTACCCAATCCCATCTCCCTGATTTCGCGCTGGAAGATTCTGGACAATCTGCGACGCAGCCTCGTGGACCCCGCCACCATCATGTTGTTTCTGATTGGCTGGCTGGTCATGGAGCATCCTGTCCAGTGGACCATTGCCGCAATCTGCATTTTGTTTCTTCCGGCGTTGGCCGAGCTTCTGGTTGGACTGGCGAATGCCGTCGTCGGAGGCAGCCTACAAACGGCGCGTGGTGAATTCCGCAGCTTTCTGAAGAGCGGCTTCACCATCCTCCTGAATTTGATCCTCTTGGAGGACCAAGCCCTGCTTTCACTCGATGCGATCGTACGGGCCTTGGTGCGGCGGTTGTTCACTCGCCGGCTCTTACTGGAGTGGGAAACGGCGGAAGAAGCGGAGGCTGGCGGTCGCCGATCAGCCGTGGATCGTTACCTGCGCTGGACGCCGTTCGTGGCGATCGGGCTCGCTTTGCTGATCTGGATGATCCATCGGGCAGCATTCCCGGCTGCAGCGCCGATTCTGTTCCTCTGGGCATGCAGCCAGCCCTTGTCTGTTTGGCTGAACGGTCTTCCGATCGAGCAGCAGCCCGAATTACGCCCCGAGGATGTGCGGTTCCTTCGCCGCTCCGCTCTCCACATCTGGCGGTATTTCCTGGAGTTCTCCAGCGCCGAACACAACTGGCTGGTGCCGGATAACATTCAAGGTGTTCCCCCCAGGATCACGGCGACGGTATCTCCGACGAACGTCGGACTTCTTCTGAATTCCCGCCAGGTCGCCGCCGAACTCGGCTATCTCACGATCCCCGAAATGGCCGAGCTGACGCAAAAGACTCTGGATGCGCTAGCACGGCTGCCGAAGTATCGGGGACATCTGATGAACTGGTACGACACGCGTACCATGCAGGCGAAGCCGCCATTCTTCATTTCTTCGGTCGACAGCGGTAATCTCGTCGCCTCGCTTTGGACCTTGGAGCAAGGCTGCCTGGATCTGCTACATCGCCCGTTACTGTCTGAGACGACTGCCGAAGGATTGCTCGATCACTTGCGCGCATTGACAGATTTGCGAACTATCCCTAATCGCGCGTTGCAACGCTGTGAAGCTGCTCTTCGCGGTGAAGATTGGCTTGAAACCATCCTGAATTTTCGCGAAGAGACTTTGGATACGAAGCCGCCGCGGACAAAGGACGCCTCCGATTTCGACTGGTTTCGCCAACAGACACTGGCGCGTTTGAAGAGTACTCGCAGCCTGGTGCAACTTTACCTGCCGTGGAAACTTCCGGAATTTACGGCACTGCGTGACAAGTTGTTCGAGAGTCACAACGAACTGGAAAATGTGCCCCTCCAGCGCCTACCGGATTGGATTGCTCAGGTGGAATTGCGCCTGGATGAAACCGTCCAAGCGTCGCAGAATGGAGACCGCACAGCTGCGTTGCGACTCGCCTTGCTGCTATCGCAAGCTCGTAACAATGCGGCCGCTTTGGTCCAGCAGTTGCAGCAAATAAGCCATCAGGCGCACGATCTCGCCGAAGCCATGGACTTCACATTCCTGCTGAATGAGGAACGATTGCAACTATCCGTCGGCTTTGATGCAGGATCAGAGGAGTTGCAGCCGTACTACTACGACCTGCTGGTCACCGAACCACGCACAGCAGTGTTTGTGGCCATCGCCAAAGACGATATTCCTCAGGACTCCTGGTTTCATCTGAACCGGCAGCCCTCGACCGATCGTGGCCGTAACGTTTTGCTTTCATGGACCGGGACCATGTTTGAGTACATGATGCCATCGATCTGGATGCGCAGCCATTCCAACACACTGTTAGATCGGGCATGTGAGGCCGCGGTCCAGACGCAGCAGGCCTACGCTGCCAGCAAAGGGATCCCGTGGGGAATTTCGGAAGCGGCCTGCGCCCGGCGGAATGACGCCGGCGACTATCACTATGAAGCGTTCGGGGTTCCGAGTTTAGCCGAGAAGAAAAGCGAGTCCGATCCTATGGTCGTTTCCCCCTATTCCACGTTCCTCGCATTGCCGGTCGATCGTGAAGGATCCCTCGCCAACCTGAGAAGGATGAATGACCTCGGATGGTTCGGTTCCTACGGATTCGTGGAGGCGGCGGATTATACGGCATCTCGCAAGTTTTTCCTGCGCTCCCGCCCCGAGCTTGTGCAATCGTGGATGGTTCATCATCAGGGAATGAGCCTGCTGGCGCTCGGAAATGTCCTTTGCGATCAAGTCATCCAGCGCTGGTTTCATTCCGACCCGCGAGTCCAGGCAACGGAACCTCTGTTGCAGGAAAAGCCACTCGCGGAGTAGCCCTTGCGTGGGCCCCGGCCGATTGAAGCGTGAAGATCATCCGAAAGTTCTAACTGGCCGGGACGAGAGGATTTGAATCTCAGGTTTGAATCTCCGACTCGAATCTCAGATTTGAATCTAAGATTCGAATCTCGAGTGAACCTCAGATTCGAATCTCAGATTTGAACCTGGATTTGAACCTGGTTCCCGAAGATTGGATTCACGAAGAAACACGCGGTTAGCGTTCCGCGTTACGGAGCGAGTTCAGCATTGTCCGTTCGTTCCTCAATCTCCAGCAGCCAACCTTTCCCCGGCGCGACGAGAATTGGTTGAGTAATGGAGAACGTCTTTCCCTCCTGAAAATCCTGAATGGCTGGGGCGGTAATTCTGGCTTTCTCCGGGGAAATTCCCAGCCGCTTCCAGTCGATCGCGAGGTTGATGTCGACTGGGCCCGGTGCCCAGCTGGCAATCGCAACCAGAGCACGATTCTTCCCCTGATATACCGTTGCCAGCACATCTTGCCGATCGGTCTTTACCGGCGAATCTGGTACCCAGTAACCGATCATGTCGGTGTTCTGGATTCCAAACGAATCCCACACTTTCCAAAGGGGCCGTGGATCGCCTGAATACGGCAGTCGATCGGTCATGCCGTACACCATGCCCCGCCACGGATTTCCTCCGTCCTGCAGCATTTCGCCCATCAGTCCGAACGGAATCCCCGACATCTCGATCAGCCAGTAGTCGGGCGGTGAGTTGTAGTCGAAATATTCTCCGAACCAGAGCCGGTCGATATAGGGAAAGTGTTCGAGATAAAGATTGGCACTGCTGGCAAAACCGTCATTCGCGTCAAATTGATTCGCCGAGTGCAAATCGATCAAGGGATCGGGGCGCCCTCGCGCCAGCACTTTACGAACCCGCTTCATGGTGGTGCGGTCAAAAGCCACATCATCCAGATAGAGCCCGTCAATGCCAACATTGCCGGCGAGCCAGCTCAACCCTTCCACATAAAAATTGTGCCAGCGGGAAATGCCGGTCGTGACCACTGCCGAATCCGCCTGTTCCTGCACGTGCCATCCCGGAATGTAATGATTTTCGAGATGCTCTTGCAGCCACGGCCCGCCAATCCCGGGACCGTCGGCGATGACTTCATTGCCCAGACTCCGCAGCGCGAATAATTCCGGAGCGTGATTGGTCAGCTCGCGGATGGTGTAATAAATCTTCACCTTCATTCCGCGCGCATGCGCTTCGTCGACGTAATCCTTCATCTCTTTCGCTCGTAGAAAAGGGTAGTTGATGTAAGGATTGATCGCCGTCGCATGATGAACGTTGATGGTATTCGCGCCGGCCGCTGCGATCTCCTCCACCGGTTTGAAGGCATGGTAATAGCGCGTAGTCCACTGTTTGGCTGGATTGATGGTGTGGAAGGGCGTGATCAGCAGGTGGAAATCGTAGTGCTGCGTCTCGCCCGCAGCCATTTTCCGCGGGCCGCTGAAGCACCGCACACGGTATATGGCTGTCTCCGTTCTGTACTGGCACCCTCCCTGGCCGCTGTTATTCCACGACGCGGGCATGACCAGCGGCTTGGACAAGTAGAAATTCGTGTTCAACGGCCGCGAGTAGTGGTCATCCTGAAGTCCGAATTGCAGACCGGCATTCACGTCGCCAATCCAGGCGGCATCCTGATTGTGTTTGACCTCCCACTTCCAATCGAACGCAGCTGGAGGCCGGCCGCCTTTCAGCCCCAATCCCATCGTGTAGCGTGCCACGTCGGCGTTGAAGGGAATCTCGAGACGTATGTCCTTGAGGTCGGTTCCTTGCAAGGCGTGGACGGCGACAGAGTAAGTGACATAGCCGTCGGATTCAACTTCGCCCCGGACATTGATCTGCAGTGGGCCGGCAGAACTGACGGCCTCCCACACCGCGCGCCCCTCGGCCTTGCTTAAGAATCGGGGCTTGGTCGACGTCCACGGAATCAGATGACCGCTTGCATCTTCGATCACCAGCGCAATCGGAGCGGCCAGTAATTCGCGAGGCGCTCTATGAACTTCGGTCATCGCGACATCGAAATAGCTCTCGATCGAAGCCGGGAAGCCGTCTGATCCCAGAGCGAGTCTTCTCCCCAGAATGCCGACAGAATTTCCTTCCACGACCACCGGCGTGTACGGAGGCACAATTCCGTCATCCTGTGCCAGTGTGGAATCCAGCCAGCGCAGTCGCGACAAACGCCCAGGTTCATCATCTCCATGATTCTGGATTACCTCGCCAGATACTTCCAGTGAGAACTTTACGTGCGTGCTTTTGCTCCCGGTCGCCGAGACCGTTATCTCTCCCGTGTAAATGCCGGCCTTCACGTCGGCTGGGAGATCGACTCCGCACCATAGAGGCTGAATCTTTCCGAGTGCAACCTCCACTCGTCTCACAAAGCGCCGCCCTTCATGATCAATTCCACCGAGATTGATGCAACGCATCGCTGCGGACGGGATCGTTTCCTTCGCGCGCTCACCGTGCAAATCTCCAAAGGCGACCTGCACATCAGCCAGCGCCGCACGAGCCGCCCATACTCCCAACTGGAAGCTGTAGTATTCCCCCGGCTGCGCAGTGTCAGCAAAAGGTGCCTCGGGCCCTCGCTTTATCCAGCGCTGCGGCAGGTCGGAGGTCATGCGAATCGGATGGGAGCGGTCCTCCGGAAATACCAAGTAATCGGTCCCAGGATGCTGGGCGAGCAACTTCGAAACTTCCGCTTCGGTTGCAATCCGCTCCATTTCCGTGAACTGGTCGAGTGCATCCGCCGATTCGTAGCGCAATACTTTGGCAGCCGGAAATGTTTGGCGTCGCGCCATGAGGGCCGCGGGATCTTTGGTCGCAAGCTTGTCGAGCCACATCGCCTCGGCAGTCGGTTTCGGGCCCGGATAGGAAATTCGCGGATAGCTGGATTTGGGCTTGCCAGTATAGGGCAGGTAGTAGACGTAGTATTCTCCAGCGCCGCTCACCGGCTGGAAGAGAAGGTCGCCGCTCTCGCGATTGATCTTGATGCGCAGCACGTTTGGGAGCGGTTTGCCAGTTCTGCCGTCTACGACAATCAACTCTTTCGCGTCAGGATTCTGGTCCCGGCGTCGCCACTCGATATGGGCCCACACTGCGTCCGCCGGTTCGGCAACTCGCAGAACAAAGCGATGATTGCCCAGTTGATCCGCATCCCACTTAAGCGGATCCGACGCCTCTTGAGACAGCGCAGAAGCTGCGAGGAGGAGAATCGTGGCCAACCCAAACTTCGCGATGCGGAGCCAGGAAGGGACTGCAGGACTGGCGTTTACGAATTCATTCTGCATGGAGTGTTCTCACGTCATGCCCTCGATTGAAGCTCGACGTCGGATGAAGATCGCTGTTTAAAAAATTGATTCGGGCGGCGGTTAATTGGTCGCGCAAGGCTTGACCGGCAATTCCTCCGGCGCCCAGCACGGCAAGTTGCTGATCGACGCTCGCGCCTCCGGTGTAGTTTCAAGACCCCAAGCCTGAAAGAACGGGCCCAGGTTTTTCCCCGTCTGCCGCGAGAATTCGACCATCCAACGGTCCCGCTTTTCCAGATCGGTTTTTGGCCGCTCCGACTCGGGCAGCGCACGGTATTTCCGGAATAGCGTCTTGAACGTGTCCCATCCAAACGCCTGCTGCAACTGTTCGTACATGACCAGCGCCTGAAATGCATCCAGTTTGCTGAACTCGGAATTCGTCCAGTTGATCTTGGACATTTCTTTTTTTCTGAACTCGGCCGATCCGCGTGGATTCTGCGCCACTGGAATCCCATTCACCGCTTCGAAGGAATAAAGAGAAAACAAATTGACCGTGACCTCGACCGTTCCTCGAAACGTCCAATCATCGCTCTGATGATTGTGTCCCAGTTCGTGGTAATAGCCCCACCGGCCTCCCTCGAAGTCGCTGGATCCTTCCATGTAGGAAGTCGACAATGACGGTCCGGCCAGCGACAAAGGTCCCATCACGGGATATCCCGAATGCAGATATCCCGCGGAAATCTGCTGATCGAAGACGATGCGCTCGGCGGAGGTCGGAGTAGTTGGCCAGCCGGCAAGGTCGGCCTGCGACGCGAGAATCTTGTCCCAGAAACGCATCAGTTCTTCCGGGTTATCGAGCTTCTTCAGGTCCGCCAACGGAGCCGTCAGAATCAGGGTGCCGGACTCCACTTCGCCCCAGGGAGCCTGCGAATCGCGACGCGCCTGCGCCCATTGCTCGGGCGTAGTCTGCCCCAGAACAAACCGCGCGGACGCAATCCCTCCAGAGATCTTCACTGAGAAAGTCGGAACCGTGCTCTTCCCTGGCACCTCGAAATAGAGCAACCCGCCAAACGGATTCGCCACCTGCAAATGTTCGCTGCGAACCGGAAATACCAATGAGACATCGGGAAACCGCTCCCACTTGTCGAGATGCCACAGCGTGTCGGTGTGCGCTCCGATGCGCACTTTGAATCCCTGGTTCACCGCGCTCGCTGGTACTTCGACCCGGATCACCTGCCCCGGCGCGGCGTACAGCCCAGTGCTATGCCAGCGAGGATGGCTGGTATCGATCGCCACCGTTCGGGTTTCACGCTTTGCCGTTGCTGGAACTGCGCCAGGAAAATCCGTGGCCGATAGATACGCACCCGTTTTCTCCGGATGAGAATCCATGGCGCGGCGGTCCAATGCGAGAGCCAGTCGCGTCAGGAAATCGGCGCGTACGACGGGGTTTTTTGCGGACGGATAATGCTCCACGCGAAATCCCGCCATCGCCTTGCGCAACTGCGGGAGAAATAGCCGGTCATCCGCGGGGATGATACCCACCGCGGTCATCAGCACGCGCGATGCCTGGTCCAGATCAGCCGCGGCAGGAGTCTTTCCTTCCCGGAGGCTACGGACGATCTCGATTGCAGGCAGCGCGCCGGCCATCGGCGGAATCTCCTGCCGCACCTCGTAAGCGCCCTCTTTTCCGCTTGCGTCCACGTCCGTGAACTGAATGCCGAATGGCGCGAGTACGGCGTTGCCGGGATATTCCGCGATGGTTTCGCCTTGCGTATTCTGATCTTCCCAGTGCGAAACGGACGCTGCCAGGATTAAGCCTCCTCCGTGCTCTAAGAACTTGCGCAGGCTCGCGGCTCCATCGGAGCTCACGGCGTCCACAGCTGCAATGATCACGTCGGCACCAGAAGCATTCCACGCGGAATCATCCTGCGCCAACGCATATCCCCGCGCCTTCAGCGACTCCGCCAGACCCTTCACCTGTATGACGCGGATGCGCGTATTCTCATTGCGCAGGCTCTCCGGACGAACCCACGCGATCGCATTCGCCAGAAACTGGTCGTCGTCGTGGAGCGGCAAGCCCGTCACATCTCCCAACAGCCCCTTCTCGGAAAGCGCGACCACACGACCCCTGCCAAATCGAGCAGCGACGATGATCGGCAACGCGGCCTTTCCTTCGGCTTCCCCCACGATCACCGGAAACGCGTTTTCTCCATAGACAGCGATCGCCGTCGGCCCCTCCTCTTCGTTAGCGTGCGTGCCGACTGTGTGGACATCCTTTAAGAGGGCGGTGAGATTTTCGGATTGGCCTATAGCGAGTGGTGAGCATAACGCGATGAAGATCAGTAACTGCTTCCACGATTTCAAGAGAACTCCTGGGCGCCGTGAGTGCGCGACTTTGGGCCGCGAATGAAATTGAAATCAACCTTAATAAAACGCAATCGTACGAGCCGAAACGCAACCACGCAACCGAATAAAACGAAACTCGATCGTGGCTCGCAGTTCTTCGTTGCAATTCGGGGACGGGTTGATGTCAACGACGGGTCGATGACAACGAGAAGATTCGATATCGCGTCACCGCTAGTCGTGCTCACGCAAAATGCGAGCTCTCTCTTCGGCCCGCTGCGCCTCGGACGTCTTGCCCAAGCCCGAGTAAGCCTTCGCCAGCAGTTCGAACACTTGCGCATTATTGGCCTCAAGCTTCGAAAGATCTTCCAGCAACTTCGCTGCTTCCGCGAAGTGATGCTCCTCGATTTGAGCATTGGCCAGACCGAGTTGCCCGTCCACGCTGTCGGACTGGACCAGGAGTGCGGCTTCAAACTGATCTGCGGCCGCCTGAGGTTCGTGCAACTCCAGATAGACCTGGCCCAGGAGAAGCCGTGCGGGAAACTGATCGGGCGCGAGCTTTAAGCTGGCTTCGAGTGCGGCGCGGGCCCCCGCTGCATCGTGCGTTTTCTCGAGCGCTTGTCCCGCGTGGAATGCAACGGTCGCATCGCCCGGACGAAGGTCCGCCGCCATTTTCAAATGCTGGGCGGCATGGGCAAAGTCTTGCTCCTGCAGTTCCAACTCTCCGAGTTGAGTGACGACGGTGGCCGACTTCGGGTCCAGCACCAGCGCTTTTTCCAAAAGCCTGCGACCTTCTGCGGAACGACTGCCCTCCGCGGCCATCATGGCCGCGTGCAACAGATTCTGTTCTTCAATCTTGTCTTTCGGATCCGGCAGCGCCGATGTCTGCGGTGACGAACCAGCAGCATCGGCGGATGCAGCATACCCCAGAGCTCTCAGTTCGCCGCTTGCAGCTGGGTCGACCGTCCGTTTCGAACCTTCCGCCGAAGCCTCTCTTGCGTGCAAATCTGCCAGCATCATCCGTGCTTTGCGCACGCGGCCATCCGTCGCCTCGAACTTGTTGTGCAATTCGCCAGCATCGGTTTCCAACGCGTACAGCTCAGGTCGCGGCGCTTCGATGAACTTGAATCCATCGCTGCGCACCGAGCGCAGCGGAGCCCATCCGAAACGCAAAGGGTAATCCGTTTCGCCAATGGCGGGACGATCCATCGCGTCTTTTCCCCGAAAATAAGTTCGCAACGATTCGCCATCCTGCGCGGGTCGAGCGGAGACGCCTGCCATGTCCAATATGGTAGGCGCAATGTCCAGCGTTCGAACCTGCGCCGCCACCGTGGTCCCACCGTCCAAGTCCCCCGGCAGTTTTACGATCAGCGGCACGTGAGTCGTTGCATCGTACAGGAAGATTCCGTGCGTATCTTCATGGTGCTCCCCCAACCCTTCCCCATGATCGCCCACCACGACGATGATCGAGTTGTCGTACCGGCCGATCTTCTTGAGATAGGCGATGAAATGGGCGAGCGCGGAATCGGCATACGCGATTTCACCATCGTAAAGTCGATCCTTGTACCGTTCAGAATAAGGCGCGGGCGGTTCGTACGGATCATGCGGGTCGTAGAGGTGCACCCAAAGAAAATGCGGGCCAGCTGCATTCTGGTTCAGCCAAGACTCCGCGTGTTCAACGACCTCCATGCCGCGCCGCTCGATGCGTCCCCAGCGGGACTGGGTTTGCGGCTGCTCCGGAAAGTTGTCGTAGAAATCGAACCCGCGATCGAATCCGGGCGCCAGTGTCTTGCTGTCGAGGATCACAGCCCCAATGAATGCGCCGGTCTGGTAGCCCTGGGATTTCAGCAACACGGCCAAAGTTGGATGAGTTGCCGACAAGGGCACGCCAAAATCAGTGACGCCGTGCGAACTGGGCAAAAGCCCAGTAAGAATGCTGGCATGAGAAGTATTCGTGATGGGGCTCGGTGTATAGGCCTGCGAGAACCGGATTCCGGCTTTCGCCAGGGCGTCCAATGCGGGAGTTTCCACGCCGGCGTATCCGTAACAATGCACGTGGTCCGCCCGCAGCGTGTCCATCGTGACCAGAAAAACATCCGGTTTCGCCGCCGGAGTCTGGGCAGCCAATGCCAGACTCCAGGACACAACCAAACCTTTCGCTGCTTGACGCATTAGTCCAAGCGCCGTCATTTTGCCGCTTCTTTTCGTTGAGGCGTCGCTTTCCCGCGTTCCCGCACAGCGTCTTCGTTGCGTCCCAGGTGGCCATACACTTCGGCCAGTTGCAAATGCAGAATGGAAGATGCGGGCAGATGTCCCGAAGCGATCTCCAGATGCACCGCGGCTGTCTTGAAATCCCCCGTGTTCCTCAAACTCAGCCCCATCGCCATGTGAGCCCATGGAGAATCGGGCTGCAGTTCGATGGCTTTGTGCAGATGTGGAATCGCTTCCGCGTCTTTGTGCAACAGGGCCAGTGCAACGCCCATGCTGTATTGCGCGAGATACATTTCAGGGCGCAAAGCCACCACGTGACGCAATCCCACAATCGCTGTCTCCGGCTTCCCATCCTCCAGATCTTCTACGGCTGCGCGAGTCTGGTTGATCACGGCTATTACGTCCTTGGGGTCAAGCCCGGTGGTCTGTGCCTTTACGCCGCCAGACGTTTTCTGCAACCCCACATATCCGAGCGACGCCAATTTCTGCATTTCACTGGAAGTCAGGCCCGCGTCAGCAACACTGTGCCCCGTGGCGAGACGAGTGTCCAGCGCCTGAAGTTGTGAAGCCATCGTCTCCAGTGTTGCCTTCGAGTTATCCGCCAGGTTCTTGGTGGCCGTGGCATCGCTCGTCAGATCGTAAAACTCCGCGCGCGGCGCCCGGATGTACAAATACTTTCCCGCCCTCCATGATTCCAGCACGCTGCATCCGAAGGCTTGCTGCGCAAAATCACTGCGAGCATAGGCCGGTGAATCCATCTGCGGTCCACCCTGAGCAATTCGCATGAGGGATTGTCCTTGCATCTGCGAAGAGACAGAAACGCCCGCAACCTCGAGCACGGTGGGCGCAACGTCGAGTAGTCGGACACGATTCTTGATTCGTGTGCCCGACATCCGGCCGCCCGGCAACTTGACCAAGAGTGGGACGTGGATGCTTTCGTCGTACAGAAAAACGCCACTTCGATCTTCACCGTGTGGCCCTAGACTTTCCCCATGATCGGACGCAATCACGATCAGCGTATCGTCGTACCACTTATGCGCGCGGAGAAATGCGAGCAGTTTTCCTATGCTCCCATCGGCGCTCGTTACGGCGCGATCATAGGAAACCGGCGAAGAAGCCTCCGGGTCATGCAAGTTCACGAATAGAAAATATGGCGACTCCTGATGCGCGCTCAGCCACCGTGTGGCTTGAGCGACGACTTGGTCACCAGGCAGTGCGATCGATTGGTAGCGCTTCTCCCCGCGCTGCGGCAGATGGAATATCGCATCATATTGATCGAAGCCGCGGTCATAGCCTTGAAATGGGCCCTCGCGAGGGTCCAGCCGGATGGATCCCACGAACGCCGCAGTCTTATATCCGGCGGCATGCAGCAGATCGGGTAGATAGACCTGCGCGGGCGCGAGTGGCGTGCCGAAGATTCCGGCACGATGAACCTGAGGATAGCTGCCGGTAAGAATGGTCGCCGTGGAAGCTACCGTTTCAGACGCTTGCGCGTAGGCTCGCTCAAAGATGATGCTCTGATGCGACAGCTCATCGAGCGCAGGAGTCACTCCGCGGCTCGCACCAAGAAATCCTACCCGGTCCGCCCGCAGAGAATCGACCGTGATGAGAACGATATTGGGTTTGCCGCCAGCATGGGCGTCGACCGCTACACTAACTAAGACTAAAATGCCAGCACAAAGCCAGGAGCCCAAACACCGCAGCATGACCAAGAGTCTAACAACGTTTCCCGACCGCTGCCATCAACGGAGACGACGCTCTTCGAGGAATAGTTTCTTGCGGACTTGGTGGCTCTGCAGCGTGCTCTTGGCAATCGCAGTGTTGTTCACCGGCTGCCAATCGTCAAACCGCTGGCGCGGCGATCATCGACTGATCGTCCTGGGAATCGACGGAATGGATCCCCAGCTTCTGCGTCAATTTATTCGCGAGGGGAAAATGCCGAACTTCGCGAAACTGGCTGCACAGGGAGACTTCCGGGAACTCGCCACCAGTATTCCACCGCAGAGTCCGGTCGCGTGGTCGAACCTGATCACCGGAATGAACGCCGGCGGTCATGGGATTTTTGATTTTATTCACCGCGATCCGAAGACGATGACTCTCTACTTCTCCGCCTCGCGGGTCGAGGCTCCGAAGCATGCCCTCCATCTCGGCAGTTGGGTGATTCCCTTGGGAGGTGGTACCGCCGAGCAGTTGCGCCAGGGAACCGCCTTTTGGCAGATTCTCGATCAGCACGGAATCCCCAACACGATCGTCCGCATTCCTTCCAACTTTCCTCCTGTGGCGTCGAAGGGGAAGACTCTGTCGGGCATGGGTACTCCCGATCTGCGGGGAAGCTATGGCACGTTTACTTATTACACGGATGACCCCGTAGCGATGTCGGGTCCCGTCGAGGGCGGACAGATCGTCGCCGTTCAGGTCGAGAATTCACTCGTCACCAGCCAACTGATCGGCCCCGATAATACGTTCCATAAGAGCTCGGCCCCGGCAACCGAACCGTTTTCGGTTGCCATCGATCCCCTGCAATCTGTGGCCGAGATCGCGGTGCAAGGGAAGGATTTTGTATTGCGCGAGGGAGAGTGGAGCGACTGGACACGGGTGAACTTCCAGCTCATCCCATTCTTCAGCAGCGTGAAAGGAATGTGCCGTTTTTATCTCAAGCAAGCGCATCCCCGGTTTCAACTCTACGTTTCGCCGATGAATATGGATCCCGTCGATCCCGCCCTGCCGATTTCAACTCCCTCGGCCTACTCGCATCTCCTTTCTGATGAAGCGGGAGAATTCCACACTCTGGGAATTGCCGAGGACACGAAAAGCCTCTCGGATGGCGTGCTTGACGATGGGGAATACTTGCAGCAGGCACGAACCGTGCTCGCCGAATATCGGCGGATTTTCGATCAGGAGTTCCCCAAATTTGGGAAGGGAGTTTTCTTTTTCTATTTCTCTAGCCTCGACCTTAACTCGCACATGTTTTGGCGCCTGATCGATCCCAAGCACCCGGAATACAACGCCGCGCTTGCAGCCCAAAACGGTTCGGCGATTGCAGATTTCTACCAGCAGATGGATCAGGTCCTTGGCGAGGTGTTGCCGAAGCTCGATGATCACACCAGCTTGCTGGTCGTATCCGACCACGGATTCGCCCCTTACTACCGCTCGTTCAATCTGAATACGTGGCTGTTGCGAAACGGATATATCACGGTGAAACCCGGAGCTGCTGCTTCTGATTCCAATGAGCCCTTTGCAGACGTGGATTGGAGCCAAACCCGAGCGTATGGACTGGGGCTGAATGGCCTGTACATCAATCTGCGCGGCCGCGAAAAAAATGGCATCGTGGAGCCGGGAGCCGCTGCCGACCATCTCATGGCAGAAATCCGTGAAAAGCTGCTGGCGGTCAAGGATCCCGCCGCGAATCTCTCCGTCATTACCAGCGTCGATCTCGCGCGTCAGGTGTATCAGGGACCGTTTTCCCAGACGGGACCGGACCTTCTCGTCGGATACAACCGCGGCTATCGCGCGGGCTGGAAGACGATTCTGGGCTCCTTTCCTGCCGACGAACTCGAGGACAACTCGAATCCCTGGAGTGGCGATCATTGTATGGACTCCCGCCTGGTTCCGGGAGTCTTGCTGAGCAATCGTAAGATCACGGCTGACACGCCTGCTCTGACGGATATCGCTCCTACCATTCTGGCGGAGTTTGGCGTCAAGAAAACAGACAGTATGATTGGGCAGTCAGTGTTTGAGCCGAGTCATGCTCCGCGCTGACCTGGACGACATTTGAGGAAATTATGTTCGGTTCTCATAAAGTAAAAATTGAGGGTGAATTGCTCGATAAGGTAAAGCGGTGCGCCGATGCCTGTGGCTATGCTTCGGTAGACGAATTTGTGCTCCACGCGCTGGAAAAGGAAGTGAATAAAGTGCTTCCGCCCGGGGAAGGCGAATCGACCTCCAAGGAAATTCTCCGGAAGCGGCTACAGGGACTTGGCTATATTGAATAGCTTCTCTTCTTCCGCCGCGAATTTTGCCAGACACCACAGGCTTCCATGGGCCTCCTGAGAGCGAACCTGCCAGCCGTCGTTGTGATCGTCATCTCGCTGGTCGTCGGGCTGCTCATGGTGGTGATATTCCGCTATACCTCCGACCAGAAAGCGATTCGCATTGCCAAAGACCGCCTCGCCGCTCATCTGCTGGCCGTGAGACTTTTCCAGGATCAGATTGCCGTCGTCCTGCGTTCCTATGGCCGCATCGTACTGGCAACCGGACACTATCTCCGCTTGGCATTCAAGCCCGTGTTGGTCGTGATCGTTCCGCTGACTTTTCTGATTGCTCAGCTCGACCAGCGCCTGGGATTTATTCCGATTCAGCCCGGTCATGCATTTCTGGTGAAGGCGCACGTCGCGAACGCATCCACGTTGAACGATGTGGCGCTCCATCTTCCTGAGGGACTCACTGCGACCGCCGCCGTGCATGTCCCTTCTGCGAACGAAATCGTCTGGCGAGTCGTGGCATCCAGCAATGGCGACTATCAGATCACGGTGGAAGCGTTGGGCCAGACGATTTCAAAGAGCGTGATGGTCGATTCCGGCCTGTCGCGCGTATCCACAATGCGGCTTCGTGGGAAATTCTGGGAGCGCATGCTTTTTTCCGGCGAGCCTGCCATACCGGCGAACAGTCCCGTAGATGTTATCGAAATCCAGTATGCCCCCCGGCTGATCGTGCTCGCGGGGATCGAGTGGAACTGGATCTGGTTGTTTTTTGTGCTGTCCATGGCGGCGGGTTATCTGTTCAAGAGTATTCTCGGAATTGAAATATGACTCGGCGCCGCACCATCGATCGAATCAGTTATCGAATCAAAGAGCGAATCAGGGATCGAGGCCGAGAGCGACGACTCCTCGCCTGCTTCCTCGTTCTCAGCCTCGTTCTATTCTGGCCGCTCCGCAGTCACGCCTACGCCGGCCCCGGCGCAGGTTTCGCTGTTCTCTCTTCCCTTTGGACGCTCTTCGTTGCCTTCCTCTATTCGCTCTACGCGTTTCTGGTTTGGCCTTTCCGCCAGTTGTTTCGCCTCTTGCGAAAACGCAAAGCCTACGGCAAAGCCCAAATCAAGCGAGCTGTGATTCTCGGTTTCGACGGCATGGACCCGGAATTGACCGAGCGCTTTATCGCCGAAGGCCGCCTTCCAAACCTCGCCCGGCTGCGCACGAACGGAACGTTTCGCAAGCTGCGCACCACCTGCCCACCGATCTCTCCCGTGGCCTGGTCAACTTTCATGACCGGAGTGAATCCCGGCAAGCACAACATCTACGATTTCCTGGCGCGTGATCTCAACAGCTATCTCCCGTACTTGTCGTCGGCAGAGATCAAAGGGCCGAAACGCTCTCTGAAGATCGGCAAATATACACTTCCTCTCGGCGGCGCTCGCATTCGGGGCATGCGCCGGGGTATCCCTTTCTGGCATTGGTTGGGGGATGCCGGAATCTTCTGTTCCATCATTCGCGTCCCGGTAACTTTTCCGCCCGAAAAATTTCCCGGCGTGCTGTTGTCCGGCATGTGCGTTCCGGACTTGAAAGGAAGCCAGGGCACGTTCTGTTTGTGCACCACCCGCACTGGCGGCGATAAGTTTCGCGAGGGCGGAGTCCGGGTTGCCATCGAACGATACGGAGAACTCTGCCGTTCTTATGTGCCTGGCCCAGAGAATCCGCTGCTCCCTGGCGCGCAGGATGAACTGCGTGTGGATTTTGAGCTTCGCTTAAACGGCAGAAATCATGCCCTCTTTACCGTGGGCTCCGAGAGTTTCACGCTGAAGCCTGGCGAATATTCAGATTGGATCCCGGTCAAATTCAAGGCGGGCATCGGCTTCAGCGCCCACGGCATTTGCCGCTTCTATCTCAAGGAGCTCTCACCCGAGGTCGAGGTATACGTCACGCCGGTAAATATCGACCCTGGCCGCCCCGATCTTCCTGTCTCGCATCCCGTCACCTACTCCGTCTATCTGGCGAAATTGTTTGGTCCCTACGCAACTCTGGGCCTGGCCGAAGATACCTGGGCCTTGAACGAAGACGTGCTGAATGACGACGCATTCCTTGCCCAGTGTTATGCCAACCATGAAGACCGTGAGCGCATGTTGTTCGATTGCCTGGAAAAGACGCGGCAAGGATTATGTGTCTGCGTTTTCGATACCACCGATCGCGTGCAGCACATGTTCTGGCGGTATCTGCAGGAGGACCACCCCGCTGCCCGCGAAGTGCCGCGCGATCAGCGCCCCGCTGTGATTCAGGATTTGTACACGCGCATGGACAATCTGATCGGCCGCGTGATGGAAAAAATGGACGACTCGACCTTGCTGATGGTGGTTTCCGACCATGGCTTCAAATCATTTGCCCGCTGCGTCAATCTCAACGCATGGTTGCACCAGAACGGATACCTTGCGTTGAAACCAGGAAAGCTCGAAAGCGGAGATTGGTTCGAAGATGTGGACTGGTCACGCACCCGCGCCTTCACTATGGGACTGAACGGTCTTTATCTCAATCTCAAGGGACGCGAGGGCCAAGGCATCGTTGCACCAGAGGAAGCCGCTGCCTTGCGGGACGAACTGCGGCGCAAGCTCGACGGCCTGGTCGATCCGGCGTCGGGTCGCGTCGGCATCACCGGTGTCTTCGATTGCGATTCCGTTTATGCCGGTCCATACGCGGAGAACGCGCCCGATCTGGTTGTCGGCTATGGAGAAGGCTTTCGCGCCTCGTGGGATTCCGTCATGGGGAAGGTCACGAGTCAGATTTTTGAGGATAACCTGAAGGCCTGGAGCGGCGACCACTGCGTCGATCCGCGGCTCGTTCCCGGAGTGCTGTTCTGCAATCACAGGATTGCCGAAGAGAAAACTGCCATCGTCGATGTCGCTCCCACCATGCTGCAACTCTTTGGCCTGCCCCTGCCCGGCCATCTCGATGGACGAGCCTGGACCGTGACACAGCCCGCGACTGCCGGGGAAAAGGGCGAATCGTGATCACCATCGTTTCGGGTCTGCCGCGCTCGGGCACGTCGCTCATGATGCAGATGTTGGCCGCCGGTAGTTTGCCTCTGCTCACCGATTTCGAACGCCAGCCAGACTTGGACAATCCTCGTGGTTATTGCGAGTGGGAGCCCATCAAACGGCTTCCCAGGCAACCCGATCTCATCGACCAGGCCGAAGGCAAGGCGGTGAAGATCATCTCCCAGCTTCTCCTTTCGGTCCCGGAAGGCAGAGCCTACAAATTGATCTTCATGGAACGCCCGCTGCCGGAAGTTCTGGCGTCGCAGGATGCAATGCTGAAGCGCCGCGGTGTCACCCAGCCCGGCGTAACCCTGGCTGATGATCCCGAAGTGCTGGTCTCCGCGTTTCGCGCTCACATGCGGGAAGTCACTGCTTGGCTCGAACGCAGGGAAGATGTGCCGCTGTGCCGCATGGGCTACCGAAGACTGGTGAACGATCCTCTCGGATGCGCCAACACCATCCGGGAATTTCTGGAGATCGATTTGAATGTGGAAGCGATGGCCCTTCAGGTCGATCCTTCTCTTTACCGCAATCGTCGTCCTTGAGCGGTGTAGCGAAACCGGGGCCGTGCTAGACTCCATCTCGTTCCAGATGTCGACTCGTTGCCGGTTTCGGATTGTTGTCGCAGCCCTGATCGCTGCTTTCTTTCCTTCGCCAGCCGTCTCGGCGGATGCAGCCCCGCAATCCCCTAGCATCATTCTGGTCACAATCGACACCACGCGAGCCGATCGCATGGGCTTTCTCGGCTCCGAGCGCGGCCTCACGCCCAACCTCGATTCCCTGGCGAAACAGAGCGTTGTTTTCACACGCGCGTATTCCCAGGTCCCCCTCACCACTCCCTCGCATGCCGTCTTGCTGACCGGAACCTATCCTCAGTTCAACCACATCGAAGATCTGGGAGCGTCTCTCAGCAAGGATATGCCCTACTTGCCCGAAATACTGCGTGCCCGTGGCTACCACACGGCAGCATTTGTCGGCTCCTTTGTTCTGGATCCTGCAGGCACCGCGGCCGGCTTTGAGCGCGGCTTCGATGTGTACGACGCGCATTTTCATGAACGGCAGCCCGGCGAGGATCGTTACCACAGCGTCGAGCGCCGCGCCGCCGAAGTGCTCAGTCATGCGATGACCTGGCTGAGCCGTCAGCCGCCTGGACCGTTTTTTATCTGGATCCATTTTTACGATCCTCACGACCCTTACGATCCGCCCGAGCCGTTTAAGACCCGCTACGCCTCCCAACCCTACGATGGAGAAATCGCCTATGCGGATTGGGTCATTGGCGGCCTCATCGACGTATTGCAAAAACATGATCTGTACAACAACACGGTCCTTGCCATTGCCTCGGACCATGGTGAGGCTTTCGGCGAGCATGGCGAGCAGCGCCACGGAATGTTTCTCTATGACGAGACGATTCATGTCCCGCTCTTGCTGAAACTGCCGGATCATCGATTTGCCGGAAAGAGAGTCGACGATCGCGTGGCCCTGGTCGATCTGGCTCCCACCTTGCTTGAAACCGCGGCAGTTCCCGTTCCTCCGGCGATGCAGGGTCATTCCCTGGTTCCGCTTTTCGATAAAGACCAAGGTCCTCATGACCGTTCCGCCGGCGACGCCGCAGTCTACTCCCAGTCAAATTACGCACGCGCCTTCGGTTGGAGCGGTTTGAGTTCGTGGCGCACCACGAAGTATCTCTACGTGAAGGCACCGAAGCGGGAACTCTACGATCAGATTGCCGATCCCCAAGCCCGTCGCAATCTGGCAGAGGCCAGTCCCGCCGTGGCCGACACTCTCGACTTCAAACTGACGAAGTTCCAAAAAGACACCAGCGGCACAGAATCATCTTCGGCAAAACTCGACCCGGTGCAGGCGGAAAAGCTTCGAGCTCTTGGTTACATGCCTTCTGATCCCGCTTTGGCAGCGGCCCAGCCCGGCAAAACATTGATCGACCCCAAAGACAAGATCGACGTTGCCAACCAGTTTCATCGCGCCGCCGTCGATTTCGAAGAGGATCGCTACGACGACGGAATCTCCACTCTTCGCGACCTGCTCAAACGAGAGCCTGGAATGGCGGGTGTTTCCATGGAATTAGGCAGAGCTCTGTATCGCGAGCAACATTATCAGGAGGCATTGCCTTGCTACCGCAGCGCCGCGGAGAAAATGCCGGATTCCTCCGCCGCTCATTACGAACTCGCGCTGACCCTGGTCAAGACCAAGGATTGGGAAGCGGCTCTCCCAGAGGCCCGTGTGGCTGCCAAGCTGGCTTCAGATTCCGCTCAGGTCCATTACTTTTTGGGGATGGTCGAACTGCACTTAAAGCATCTGCCCGAGGCTACGGCCGAGGTACTACGCAGCCTGGAGATCGATCCCAACCATTTCGCCGCGAACCTGAAATACGGCGAGATGCTGCTGATTGAAGGGCATCCCGACGAAGCCCTCATCAGGTTGAAACACGCATCCGAACTCGATCCCACCTCAGCCGAAGCGCACAGATATCTGGCCGATACTTACCATCAACTCGGCAGACTCCAGGACGAGGCCGAGGAACGCGCCAAAGCCTCACCCCTAAAAGACCCTGGTCCCGATTAGTGCGCCCTGTTCCCGGCATCCCAAGACTCCAGAAACGGATGACACGGTCGCCTCAAAACTCCTCCGCCGTGTTAATGTATATCCCGTAATTAGGAGTGCAAACGATTTCACGCCCGCAGCTGCGGTGTGTGGTTGAGTCGATCTTGAGGCTCCACGGATGAACATCAAGCAAGTCGCGGCGTTGGCTGGGGTCTCTCCTGCCACCGTTTCGCGAACCATTAATCAGCCCGGCAAAGTGGACGCGAAAACCGCCGAGCGGATCTGGCGCGTCATCCGCGAGTCCAACTACGTGCGCAACAGCCAGGCCCGCGCTCTGGTTTCCGGCAAGAGCCACATCTTCGGCCTCATCATTTCCGATATTTCCAATCCCTTCTTCCCCGAACTGGTCAAGAGCTTCGACTATTCCGCGGTTCGCCACAACTACGACATCCTTGTGGCGAGTACGGATTACCGGGTCGATCGCCTCGGCACCTGCGTCGCCAAAATGATCGAGCGCCAGGTCGATGGCTTGGCCATCATGACTTCCGAGCTTGACCGCCAGCATTTGACCGAACTCTATCGCCGCAAAATGCCGATGGTTTTCCTGGATTGGGGAGAAGTTCGGCCGCTGGTCAGCCGCATTGTCGTCGATTACGAGAGCGGCGTCTCGGACGCGATGCGGCATCTCGTATCCCTGGGACACAGGAAAATCGCATTTATCAGCGGTCCTTTGGCCCTCAAGTCAATTCATAGCCGGCATAGCGCGTTTCTGAAATCTCTTCGCGAGCTCGAGATTCCGCACTTCAAGCAGGCCGCTATGGAAGGAAACCACCGCGTGGATGGCGGTGAGGCCGTGATGCGGGTCCTACTGGCGCAGTCCGATCGCCCCACCGCGGTTCTGGCCGCTAGCGACCTCACCGCGATTGGTGCCCTCCGGGCAATCCGGTCGGCTGGATTAGACGTTCCGCGGGACATCTCCCTGATCGGATTCGATGACATCGAACTCAGCCAGTACATGCATCCGCCCCTGACCACCATTCGCCTGTCCCGCGAAGAGTTGGGTAGAGAAGCCTTTGATGCCCTCTACCGCTGCGTCGAAGGCACGATGACGCAAGGACAGGAAATTCAGATCGGTACATCGTTGGTACTGCGAGAATCCACCGGAGCCGTCCCCCGAAAATCGCCCCGCAGGAACGGAACCGTCCTTCGCGGACCCGAACTAAATGCAATAGGGTAAATCCCTCACAAAATACTTGACTTCGGTTGGCGTTCCGTGGTCTTTTTCTTGATGCAAACGTTTTCATTGGAGAAATCGCCCCAAATTGGAGGGTTGTATGCTTAAGCGTCGACTTGGTTTCGTCGTAGCTCTGATCCTGCTGGCTTCAGGCCTGCTGGCCGCGCAGGAGTACCGCGCCACCATTACCGGCATCGTCACCGACGCCTCTAAGGCCGCGGTCCCCGACGCAACCATTACCGTTCGCAATCTGGATACCGGCGAAATCATCACCGCCAAGACCAATGCCGCGGGCGTTTATACCGTCCCCTTCCTGCATCCTGGGCACAAACTGGAAGTTTCGGCGGAAGCAACTGGGTTCAAGAAATCCGTCTACCCGCCCGTGATCCTTGATATCTCTCAGACCCAGACTGCCGACTTTACCCTTCAGGTCGGGACGGTCCAGGAAACCGTAACCGTCACCAGCGCAGGTTTCGACGTCGGACTGGATGACGCCAAAGCCGATCGCGGACTGGAGATCGACAACAAGACACTGACCGAGCTGCCCTTGAACGGTCGAAACGTGATGTCTCTGATGGACTCCCTTTCCGGCATCACCGATGAGAACGGCGCCGGGTCCATCTATTCGGGACCCGTCGGGGCCAACAACATGTACTACGCCGGCCAATACACGGTGAATGGCGGGAAAGCGGCAAACCTCGAGTTCACCATCGACGGCATGGCCAATAACTCCGTTCCCTGGTACGGCGCGAATGGCCCGTCCGCCATCCCTTCGATCGATGCGCTTCAGGAAGTGAAAGTGGTTACCAATCCGTACGACGCGCAACAGGGACGATCCGCCGGTGGCCAAGTCAACATGGAGTTGAAGTCGGGCACCAACCAGCTGCATGGTGCGGCATGGGAGTTCGGCAAGCGTGGCTATCTGGACGCGAATTCGTGGCAAAACAACTCTTCCGGTACACCTCGTCCTACCCACACCGAAGATCAATACGGATTCGAGGTTGGTGGCCCAGTCGTTATCCCCCACCTCTACAACGGACGGAACAAGACCTTCTTCATGTTCAATCTGGAGCGCCTGAAGGAAGACTTGCCGGCGAACTGGCGTTTCGAAATGCCAGCCGCGCAATGGTTGAACGGTGACTTTTCCAACCTTCAGGACTTCAGTTCCAATTGCCTGGGCGGCGCACCCAGTTGTCTGATTCCGATTTACGATCCGGCCACCCGCAACGCCGCCGGCACCGCTCAGCAGCTTTTCGATTTCAATGGCCAGCTCAACCACGTCGATCCCAGCCGATTCAACCCCGTCTCGGTGAATGTGATCAAAATGATCCTGGCGGCTGCCACCCCAACCACCGCGACCTTCCCGGGCGAAGCTCCGTGGGAGACCTACTGGATCGACAACGGGAACCAGAGCCAGTGGGCGCACAACTACATCTTCAAGATCGACCACGTTTTCAGCGACAAGGATCGTATCTCCGTCAACTATTTCCACCACACCAGCTTGAATGAATATCTGACCGCTCCGGCTGGTCCCCTGGCGAACGGAGAAAATTTCGGTGAATACAGTCTGGTGACGGGCGTCGACTGGGTTCACACCTTCCGCAGCAACCTCCTGTTGGATTTCCACGTCAGCTACCAGCGCTATTGGCGGAAAGATGGATATCCCGACTCAACCTTCAATCCTGCGCAGCTCGGTTTTGATCCTTCGTTCCTCGCGGAGCTGCCGACGAAATCCGGCTTCCCCCAGATTTCTTTTAGTTCCGGCGCTTCCCCTGCACCGAACGTTTCCATCAATCCCGGCTACGGCAGTTGGCTGAATCCTTCGCGCGATTATTACTACATGCCCGACGACACCATCAGCATCGCGCCGACTGTCACCTGGATTCGGGCCAAACACACCATCCGCACCGGTCTGGATTGGCGTTTCATGCACCTGAACCAGATCTTGAATGGCACCAACGTGGTGCAGATGGACTCGAACGGATTTGCCAGCAACGAGTACTACAACAAGGGCGATTTCAACGATCAGGCCACCGCGCCGGATGGAACCGCGCTTTCGACGCAGGCAGGAAATCCCGTCCTCGATTTCCTGCTCGGCCAGCCTGACTCCGTTTCTGTAACGAATCAGGTTTTCCCCTACTACAACTGGCACTATATCGCCCCGTGGTTTCAGGACGATTGGAAAGTCAATAACCGGCTGACGCTGAATCTCGGCGTGCGCTACGACCTGAACGGACCTCCGACCGCGCGCCACGGCTGGCTCAACACCGGCTTCAATTCCTCCGTTACGAACCCGATCAACACCGCGGCGCAAGCTGCAGCTACTACTCTCGGTGTGACCTTGCCCACGGTCATGGGCGGAATTACCTTCCCCACCAGTTCCAGTTATCTTCCGTGGAATCCGGATCGCACCAAGATCCAACCGCGCATCGGATTTGCCTACCGTATTGACGACAAAACCGTCGTCCGCGGCGGATTTGGCCGCATCGTAATGAGCCCCCTGGAGAATCCGCAGGCAGCCGGCTTCACGAATAATCCGGTCTTTGTGGACTCCGCTGATGGTGGGCACACGCTATACAACTCGGGCGGAACTGGCGCTGGTGCTGGAATCCTCACCAATCCGTTCGCGCTGAGCGGAGGCGTTCCTCCGATTCCGGGGTCGACTGCCGGCCTGCTCACGAATGTGGGGGCCAGCGTCGCCTATGCCAACCGGAATTATCGCTTGCCCTATGTCAATTCCAGTTCTTTGGGGATCGAGAGAGCCCTGCCCAAGAGAGGCAAGCTGGAAGTCAGCTATGTCGGCAGCCGCAGCTACGATCAGGATGTAAACAACAACGTTGTCAACCTGAATCGCACTCTCGCCCAGCAATGCAACGAGGCGCTTGGAACGGCTTCGAATCCCCAACCTTCCGATCCTTGCGTCAATACCACCGTTCCAAACCCGTTCTATAATCTGCCCGGCGTGCTGGGTGGATTGGGCAGCGTGCCGAACATTACTCCGCTGCAACTGGCGAGCCCGTACCCGCAGTTTACGAGCGTTACTGAGGTCCAGGTCAACAGTGGCAAGACCTGGTACAACTCGCTGCAAACCGTCTACACCCAGCATGTTTCCTGGGTGCAGATGAGCGCCTCCTGGACGTGGTCCAAGACGATGTCCAACTTCCCCGGCTATTACAACAACACCTACCTTGATCAGGTTTACCAGATTCCGTTCCGTGATATCGCTCCGACGGATCGCAAGAACCGAATCACCCTGCAGAGCGTCCTCGACATTCCCGTGGGAAGAGGGAAACCGTACTTCTCCGGGATGAATCGTGCGGTCGATGCGTTGGTAGGAAACTGGCAACTTGGCGGCGACTACTTCTGGGAGAGCGGCCAGCCGCTGTCAACACCCTCTGGATTCAACCTGGTTGGGAACGTCCACGCTCCTAAACAGAGCATCTCTGGCATCATCGATACTGGCTATAACAGCTGCTACGAACTGTGGAACCCCTCGACGCCGACCAGCCCGGGGTTTTACGGGACACCGCAGGGGAACTGCACCAACGGTCTAGCGTGGCAGCAGATTGCTCCGTACGCGCCGACTTATACTCAGCCCTACACGGGAGCGATTCGCGCGCCATCTCTTCAGCAGATTGATATTGACCTCAACAAGAGCTTCAAGTTCGGCGAGCGCGTCAGCATGCAGTTGCGCATGGAAATGTTCAACGTGCTGAATCACCCGACGTTTGGCGGGCCTTACAGCGTGAATACAAACCTGTTCTCCGGAGTTTTCGGCCAGGTCATTAAAGCCAATGGCCAGACCGATAACCCGCGACAAGGACAGTTGGGTGTGAAAGTGATTTGGTAAGTCGGTTCCTCCGGCAGAAGTCCCGATGTTCCGGGACTTCTGCCATTTTTTTTGTGCCGGACGCCTCGCTCTCGGGCGCATTTCCGGTTCGGCCTGAATCAGAAAACAGCACTCTCAGGAAAAAACCATGTCACTCCGCAAGTTCGCCAATTACTCCGCCGCTCTTCTTCTTGTTCTTGGCCTCCTTCTCTTGTTCAGCCGAACTGAGCGTTCGGCCTTCCGCGGTTACACGGCGAATTCGGGGCTTGCGGCCCGCGCAATATCTCCAGCCCGGAATCCGATCACGATTGCGGCAACCAGCCGCCCTTCGATCCCCGGCGATCGCCGGATTGTTTCTGCTTCAGATCCGCGTCGGCAGAACATTGTTAGCTCACGAGCGGTCCGCCCCGAAGCAGTGCGCAACCAAGAAGAAAAAGAGCCACGCGTCGCCAAAGAACCGCGCCCATTTCATCCCGAATCCGCTGTCGCTCGTCAGCTTTTCGAGTCGCTTCCTGTCAACACCTCTCTAGGAGAGTGGCGCAGTCTAGGACCGGATAACTTCGGCGGAAAGGCCTATGCCGTGGCCGTGGATCCGCAAAATTCCCAAAATGTTTACGCCGCCTATGAGGTTGGCGGCTTGTGGGGAACCCACGATGGCGGCCAGACGTGGCTTCCCCTGTTCAACGGATTTCGGAATATCGCGTTCTCTTCCGTGCGCATTCATCCTCATGTCACGGGCATGGTGGCCGCTGGTCTGATCGCTTATGGTGGAGGCTATTTTGAAAGTTTCAACAAAGGGGTAGGCATCGCTCTCTCGCTGGACGGCGGAACCACCTGGAAGAATATCGGTCCCACCCAGGACCCGACGGCGAGTGTCTGGGAAATCGGCTTTGGCGATGAGTCCGGGCAAGTAATCTACGCCCCCACCGACAAGGGTCTATACAAAACCACGAATCAAGGAAAGTCGTGGACCAAGATTCTCGCCTATGGCGATTCCAACGGCGTGTGGCCGCAATTTTTCAATGACCGGCCTTCGTTCGCCGTGGACCCGGTCAATCCCAATGTCTTGCTGCTGGCAGCGGCAACGGTCGGAGTGATGCGTTCCGCCGATGCCGGCTCAACCTGGCAGCAAGTCGACAATTGGGTCGATCCCACCGGACAGCAGAACGCCACTCTTCTCAGTTGGTCTACGGCAAATCCCAACTACGTGTATGCCGAGGCTTACACCGCTGGCAGCAATGCAACGCTGGCAACCTATGTCTCGACCGACAAAGGGAAAACCTGGACTGCCGGACCGACCACCAGCGAATTTCAGCAGGGCATGTATGACATGGCCATCGCCTCAGATCCGTTCAGCGCAGGTCACGTCATCCTTCACAATACCTCGCTGCAATATTCCACGGATGGGATGACCACTCTGCAGGACGGCACCGCGCCAGGCCCGGATTGTTTGGCCGTCACCTTCGATCCGTCGCATCCGCACGTTGTTTATGACGGTGGTGACGATGGCGTATTCAAAAGCACTGATGGCGGCAACACGTGGGTACGATTTGATACGGGCGTCCTGACCAATAAATCGGTTGGCGGATCACTCTACGCGGTGGGCACCGATGGGAAGATTTATACCAACCCGGCCGACTACGCGGGGCAGAGCTACATTCCCGGCAGCGGTTGGATCGCCCGCAACGACGGTTACGAGTACAACCGATACTACGTCAACCCTCACGATCCGTCCGACCTGTATGAAATGGGTGGAAACGGCTTCTCGCGCGCTCCCACCGCCCAACATCCCCAAAAAAATATCGACCCCGCTCCGTCCGAGTCCCCCTCATACAACTACCTCTCCGTGGAGTTCGATCCGGTCAATCCAGAGACGCTTTATGTGGGTAAGCAGAATCTTTACAAGTCGTCGAACCTTGGGCAGACCTGGAAGCAAGTCGGCGCATCGAGCACATTTGGCGGCCAGAACGTCTACATTGTGAAAGTAGCGCCCTCGAATCCCAAACATCTCTACATCATCTCTGGCGGCGACCAACTCTGGTCCACCACCGATGCTGGCACCAATTGGACCTCCGGGGTGACGGAGGGCGGAGTAGGAATGATGGCCATCTCTCCCAGCGATGAGAATACCGTCTACATCGCCGCCGGAGATGGCCTGTATCAATCGACCGACGCCGGCCAGACGGCGATTCGCCTGCCCGGCTTCCCCAACCTGCCTGCATCCTGGGTCATGGTCGACCCCTTGGTCCCGAATCAGATTTACGCCGCATTGAGCAACACCGGCGTACTGGTCAGCCAGGACAGCGGCGCCAGTTGGCAACAACTCGGCCGGTCGCTTCCGCTCGTGCAGGTCGATTGGATGAGCGAGGTGAACGGAAGCCTTTACGCAGGCACTGGAGCCAGTGTGTGGGAGTTGAACTTGAGCGGAGAACCGGTCTGCAGCGATGTCACATTGACTCCGCCCAATCTGGTGGCGGCGAGTCGCGCCGCCACTTATTCCTTCGAGGTTTCCATCTCCCCCAATTGTTCATGGAGTGTAAAGAACCCATCTTCTCTTTCGTGGATCAATGTTTTGTCCAGTACTACCAACCGTGGCCATGCCATTGTGAACGTTGCCCTGGAGCGCAATTCTGCAAACAACGCGATGCGCAGCGGCTCGCTCGAGATTGCCGGCACGCAGGTCGATATCAGTCAACTGGGTGGACCGGATCCGGTGACCTCCGATGTAACGGTTTACCTCAGCAATAATCTTGGTTGCCTCACGGTCGGCTCCAGTAACTCCCGCCTGCAAGCCCAGGCTTGCACCGCTTTCAATCCGCTTCAGGAATTTACCCTGCAACCATCCTCGGGCACGCAGTATTTCGTGACCAACGTGGCGTCGGGAACGCAATGTGCGGATGTCAGCAACGATGCGCTGCAGATCGGCGCGCCCGTCACGGCTTATCCCTGCACCTATGGTTCCAATGAAGTTTTCAACCTGCAGCCCCAGACCAGCGGTGCGTGGTGGCTCGTAGGCCAGGACAGTCAGTTGTGCCTTAGCGTCCAGACAGGTGGAGCGGTTCAGCAGCCGTGCAGCACTACCAACGCCTCCGAGAACTTTTCTATTTCAAAGGTGTCTCCCAGTATCCTGCTGAGTGGTGCCCCGAACTACCTAGCCATGATCGCTGGCGGCGACAGCACAACCAGCACTCTCGCCGTCACAGATGTCTCTGGATACCACGGTCCGGTGGAGTTCTCGGCCACACACTTGCCGAAAGGCATAACCGCCTCATTCAGCCCGAACCCCTCCACCGCAGGAAGCACTACGCTCACGCTGAAGGCCGACAAGACCGCCCAGCTTGGACTTTCCCACCTGACAGTCACGGGGACTACTAAGACGATGAGCAGCAGCCTGACCATCGGGTTGAATATCAATTCTCAGGCTTCCAATGCCATCCAGTTCATACAAGTGAATGCCAACGACGCCACGGACGTGGTCGCATCTGCCAGCTCGATTGCCGTGCCTTATCTGAACCAGCAGGCGGCAGGAGACCTCAACATCGTGGTTGTCGGGTGGGAAGATGCCACGGCATCGATTTCTTCTGTAACGGACTCCAACGGCAATGTGTACACTCTCGCGCTTGGTCCCACCCAGTCTTTGATCATGCCGGGCACCCAGGCAATCTATTACGCCAGCCAAATAAAGGCGGCGCCGGAACGAGCAAACACGGTGACGGTCACATTCAACGCTGCGGCCGCCTACCCGGATGTCCGGATCGTCGAGTATGCCGGCGTGAGCACGCTGGATGCGTCCAGCGCGAACACTGGCGATTCCACTCTTATGGCCAGCGGATCGGTAAAGACCGCGGCCGCACCCGAGTTGCTCTTTGCCGCGGACAACATGGAATATTGGACCAACAATCCCGGTCCTGGTTACACGCAGCGTATCCAATCCGCTTGGGGCAATATTGTCGAGGATGAGGTGGTCTCCGCGCCGGCCCGTTACCGGGCCACTGCAATCCAGTCTGCGGCTCAAGGATGGATCATGCAGATGCTTACCTTCAAGTAACCGGCAGGAGAAAGCAGCCGGTCGCTTTCTCGCGCATCTGTTCCCGGCATGGCGCGCAAAGGGATTGCGCTCCATATTCTTGGAAGCTCAAAGTGGGCGCGCGCGCAGGTGCAGATCGGGGAAACGGCGTGAAGTCCAGCAGTTAATATGGTCGGGGAGAGAGGATTTGAAACTCCGACCCCCTGGTCCCGAAGCAGAGAAGATCAAAAATCTAAGTGCTTCATTTGGTGTCGCATAGGGGCAAAAAGCCAGTCTTTCTCTCGCCTTCAGTAGTACCCCAGTTGTACCGAAATCCCGCATCCACCTTCCGCCGGATTCTACGCGCTCTTCTCTGACGAACCGCTCCGACGACGGAGCCACGCGTTAAGCTCCGGCGAGCCCCAGAGGTATCGGCGATGCTTGCCCAGCCTGAAGATCGGGATCGGATCGGCAGTGCGCGAACGTTTGCTCTGGTCAACCACCCAGCTTTCTTTCACTTTCAGCCGCTCGGCAAGCTCCGTTGTGGTTAAGACCTCGTAAGGGAATGAAGACGAAGACGCTTCCTGATTCTGCTGACGATTCCCCATGCTTCCTCTTTTCCGACCGGGCATCAGTTCACCGTCGCCCCGCCGCAGCACCGCTTGTATTTCTTTCCCGAACCGCAAGGGCACGGGTCGTTCCGCCCAATCTTTGGGATGCTTCGCCGGGATTCAGGTGCATCGACGCCGAGATCGCCTTCCCGCTCTTTCCGAAAATACTCGTAGGCGTTCATCAACCCCGCTGCCATGAAAGCGATGACCTGCTCGCGCTTGTCAGGCGTAATCGGGTCGGGTCGCATCTCCGGGTCTTCGTCGTGCTCGTGATAGAGCATCATCATCGGGGTCAGGGAGCCGCCATATTTCTCGTCGTTGATAAGCTCAGCCCAGCCGTCGTGTCTCATGTGCATCCCCCGCATGAACCCGCGTGCCCAGTCGTTGCCGTGAAGCTCGCCTTTCTCGTCCTCACAGATGAGCGGAACGTGGATTTCGCCCTTGTAGAGCGTTGAGGCAATCTTGTTCCAGTGCCGCATCATCAGATTCAGAATTTCCTGTGCTTCGTCGAGACCGGAGAACTCCACGACTTCCGACATCTCGCCGCCGAAGACCTCGCGATTGTATTCACTCGGCATCACGATCTCCGGCGCGGCGATCAAGGCGGCGAAAAATCCGTCGAGTTCTTCCAGATTCATCGCCTTGCCGCCCTTGCACCTTTTGAGGAAGTCTCCGAGGCGGTCGAGTTCGGCGTCGGTCAGGGGTTCGGGTTGGGCGAAGGTTTTCATGGGCGGGCTTTGTTTCCTTGGGTTACGTGGCTGCTTTATGCCCCAAAGCCGGGCAATCCCTTCATAGCGTTTCCCGATACAGCAGTTCTCCAATAGAGCGTGTAGCTATGGCAAAACCTTGAATTGACCCGGCATTTTGAGCGCCGTCGAAACGTACGAATTCGCCGCTCGCCATGCGTCTAGGACAGCGGTTCGTTCACTTGGTTTCAGTCGTTCGTCAAAAATGGTTAGCCATGGTTGTGAGGTACTTGTGTCGGATTTGTCTTTCTGTCCGGGCACCGACTCAATTGAAACAACAGAATTGAAGTTCTTTCCTATGAATAGGAGTGACGGAACAGCATCGCCTGCTTTAACGACTTGCTTCGGTTCTATCAGATAACCGCCAGAACGTGAGGACTCGACTCTGGTGTCTGCTTTAAAGACCGTTGTTGCCGCAAGCACGGTAATACCGTTGGAACCGGAGTCCGTGCAGTCTACGACCCCAACTACGGGATAGGTAATCTTGTGGCTCCCGCTTAGAAAAACGTGCGCTCGAACATCCCAACTTTGCAGGCAGCCGTTCCCAATGACGAAATTAGCGGGCAGTTTCCCGCCTTTTAGCCCGAGAACAGCCGTGGTCGTGAACGCGGCTGTGCTCACCGTGGGAGGGGCAGAACTTGGGGTATTTTGGTCTTGGCTCCACGCAGGCGTACCAACAACGACGATGAGGAAAACCGCCGAAGCTGCTTTTGAAAAGAAGGAACAGAACTTCCAAAATCGAAACTGAGTGTTTCTCCCACACGAAGTTCGAAACATACCATCTCCTCCTAAAGCTAGCGATCAAGAGTCTTGGCTTTCTGTCCTATGCCACAAGCCGACTCTCGTGACGCGCACGCTTCCGTCCGGCAGCCCGCGCACCGAGACCTTGTCGAGCCGAGCAGCCGCATACAAACCGGATCGGAATCGGTTGCGGCTCCGCTCGTCCGTGCCAACGCCTCTGACATCGAAGTGTTGACCAACTTTCATCCGATGAACACGATCCGCGATCTTGCGA
>CAVXVD010000097.1:0-61924 GCA_963765015.1 uncultured Acidobacteriota bacterium
GGAGGGATCCACGCCGCCATCCGCGCCTCGCCAACCGAACTGAACCTGATTCTCGCCGTGGACGTCCCCTTCGTCTCGACGGAGCTCTTGCACTATCTGATCGAGCGGGCACGGGATTCGTCGGCGACGGTCACGCTGGCGCAATCGGGCGGCGGATACCAGCCACTGTGCGCGGTCTACCGTCGCGAGTTTGCCGAAGGCGCTGAGAAGACATTGCGGGCGGGACGCTACAAGATCGGTGGGCTCTTCGCTGCGGGTACTACGCAATTGATCGGCGAGGAAGAGTTGGAACAAGCAGGCTTCTCTGCGGCACTGTTCCGCAATTTGAATACTCCGGGAGAAGTTGCTGAGGCGAGGGAATCGGGCACGAAGGATTGATCAGCGGACCGTCCTTCTGGGGCAATGAGCGCTATCGCCTGTTTTCGACAGTTACAGAGAATGAATACTTGTTCCCTAATAGGTTGAGCGTAGAATTAACCAACGGGTGCCGGAGGAATGCACATGAAAACAGCGACGTTCCTGACGATAATCTTTTTCGCAATGGGAGCTGCTTCTCAAGATGTGGCACAATCGCCAAACCGCGCACAATGCACGTTCTCGGACGGAACCAGCATTGCTGTTGCATACTCACTTGGGCATCAACGGTATCGCTTGTCAATTAACGGACCTCTCGTAACGACACAAGGAATGAGCGTGCCTGCGGGCGATTACACTGCTAACCTCGAAAAGGACTCCCACCAACACTGGACTCTGAAGATGATGAAGCCGTTTGATGGAAAGGGGTTGTTTATTGTTTCACCGCCTATGTCCGTGACGACATCCGCCCCGCCAATCGAGGACTCCGAAGTTTCATTCGACCACACAGGCGGAAGCTGCATGATGCATTTGAGTCAGAAGAAGTCGGACACAGTGCTCTCTCTGGAGTTCACGGAGAAGAACGCAGACATGCCGGTGCTGCAATAAGCTCCTCAACTGTTGAAATGTCCCCATAGCACTCATCGACCACATTCCTCGCAGTAAAGCCCCCCCCAGAGTCGTCGCCGGAAGGGAAATCGGGTTAAGCTAATAGCCAGCAGTTTGCCGCTTGCTCATGGCTGACGCGACCCTACAACCCGCCGCGCCCTACATTGAATTCCGCGATGTGTCGAAGGCCTTTGGCGACAATGTAGTGCTCGATCACGTCAACTTCAACGTGATGCCCACGGAAACCGTCTGCATTCTGGGACGCAGCGGCGTTGGGAAGTCGGTCTCGCTGCATCACATCATGGGCTTTCTCAAGCCGGACTCCGGACGGGTGATCGTCGCCGGCCAGGACATTACCGACTACAACGAAGAGCAGCTGGAAGTGATCCGCAAGAAAGTCACGATGGTGTTTCAGAACGGGGCATTGTTCGATTCGCTCACGGTGGGCGAAAACGTGGCGTTCCCGCTGCGTGAAACCCGCGAGCTGAACGAGGAACAGATCTACCAGATCGTCGACGGGCTGCTGCAGATGGTTGGAGTGCAACAGATGCGCGACCTGCTGCCCTCCGATCTGTCGACGGGGATGAAGCGCTCGGTGGCGATCGCCCGAGCATTGGCGGCGCGGCCAGAATGCGTGCTCTATGACGAGCCGACAACCATGGTCGATCCGCTGATGGCGCAACTGCTGGGCGACCTGATCAAGAGGCTGAAGATCCAGCTCAACCTGACCAGCCTCGTGGTGACGCACGACATGCGCCTGGCGAAGAAGTTAGCCGAGCGAGTTGTCTTTCTCAGCGAAGGTAGAGCCATCTTTTTCGGCACGTATGCCGAGATGGAAAAATCTCCGGAGCCGATCATTCAGGAATTTCTGGAATTGGATGAGCTGAAGATAGAAGCCTAGTGCTGAGTACCTAGTCCTGAGTACCGCGTAGCGAGAAGCCATCTCATAACGGATTCGACAGTAGAGTCGGGTTACCGCAGGGGCTGAAGCCCGTGCTTTTTGACTCGATCGGCGCGGCTGAAGCCGCACCCTTTCAAAACCGATTGATGAGATGGCTTCCTGGCTCTAACTCCCCCAATGCCTGCCAAGACCAACGCGGCCCGACTTCTCGATCAGCTCGGCATTTTCTATGAGCTGCGCGAATACGAGGTCGATCCCGACGATCTCGCTGCCGAGACGTGGCGGCCAAAATAGGCTTGCCTGCCGAACAAGTCTTCAAGACTTTGGTCGCGCGGGGTGACCGCAATGGCGTCTCGATGGCGGTGATCCCCGGCGATCAGGAACTCGACCTGAAGGCTCTGGCCGCAGCTTCCGCAGAACGAAAGATTCAACTTGTCCCCGTCAAAGAATTGCACGCGCTCACCGGCTACATTCGCGGAGGAGTCACTGCGCTCGCCGCCAAACGGGAGTTTCCGGTTTACGTGGACGAGACGATCGAACTGTTTGATGTGGTTTCCGATCTCTGCCGGGATGCGCGGGCTGCAAATTCTCATTGCGCCCGCGGACTATCTTCGTGCTGCGAAAGGCAGGCTGGCCGCGCTGGGCCAGCCGAAGAAGTAGGCCGGGGCACTCCAGACGATGAGTGTCTGCTGAGGGAGATCCCTCGGCCCGCTGGAGAAAACGCAGGCCTTCGGGATGACGGACGAGCAGATACGAATCAGACTGACCTGCCATTCGTTTGCCTTGTTCCTTGCCCGGGCTGCCGCGACTGTGATAACTAGAAAGCCCCATGAGAATCCCATTGGTCGCTGTCGTCGCCATTTCGATCCTGTGCGTCCCCGCCGCAGGCCAGTCTGCACGTCGCCGCCGACTTCGGTCGTAGTCAAATCGGCCAGGCTCCTCGACGTCCGCAAAGGCGTCTACCTCGAGAGTGCTGCCATCTGGATCGAAGGTGACCGGATCAAGGAGGTCGGCCGCGCCTCCGACATCCAGTCGCACGCGCCTAAAACCGCGCACCTCATCGATCTCGGGCGCGCCACTCTGCTGCCCGGCCTCATCGACTGCCACACGCACATCATGGCGCGCATCCCTGAAGGCGACGACGGATACATCCTCAATCTCGCCACCAAGTCGCAAGCCTTACGCGCGCTGGAAGGGGCCTACAACGCCCGGATCACTTTGCAGGCTGGATACACCACGATTCGCGATGTGGAGAGCGAAGGCTCGGGATATTCTGACGTTGCCTTGCGCGATGCCATTAAGCAAGGGCTGGCCGAAGGCCCGCGCATGCTGGTCGCGACCCGCGCGATTGCCGCAGTCGGCCAGTACAATCCGTTCGGCGTCTCGCCGGACCTGCCCGATTTCCCCACCGGAGCACAGATGATCAGCGGCGTCGATGAAGCCCGGCGCGCGGTTCGGGAACAGATCGGCCACGGCGCCGACCTGATCAAGGTCTATGCCGATTGGATGAATCCCACGCTGACCGTTGACGAGATGCGCGTGATTGTGGAAGAGGCGCACAAGCAGAAGCGGAAAGTAGCGGCCCACGCCACCACGCCCGAGGGCATCAAGAACGCGCTGACCGCCGGAGTTGATTCGATCGAGCACGGCCATGGCATCAATCGCGAAGATCTGGAAATGATGAAGGCGCAGGGAACTTTTCTGGTCCCGACGATTGGAGTGATCGACAACATGAACGCTGACCGCAAGAGCGATTCGATGGCGCCCGAACAGCGTGTCCGCTTTGAGGCTTTTATGCAGGGAATCCAGCAGGAAGTTACCATGGCCAAGAGTCTGGGCGTGAAGATCGCCGCGGGATTTGATTCGGCGGAGGCCGAAACGCAAGGCAAGAACGCAGCCGAACTCGAAGCTCTGACCAAACGCGGCCTGACTCCACTCGAAGCCGTTCAAGCGGCCACCATCAATGCCGCCGAACTTCTAAGCTGGCAGGAAAAAGTAGGCGCGCTCGAACCCGGCCACTACGCGGACGTGATCGCCGTGGAAGGCGACCCGCTGCAGGACATCACGCTCTTGCAGCATGTGTATTTCGTAATGAAAGGCGGGGTCGTGGTGAAGGATGGCAGCGCGGCATCGCGCTGAGAACTGAAAACCTTAGGGGCTGAAGACCACGGCAGCTCGACGATTGAACGCAGCCCTGAAGGACCGCTCTTCCACGAAGACCGAGGCTACCCGGATGGGCCGGCCTTATGAGTGACGACTGACCTCGGAGCTCAGGCGTCGGACCTCAGACCTCAGAATCCCTGTTCTACCAGCTCTTCCAGCGTCAGGGAACTGGCCTCGCCTTTCATCATCTTCTCGACATACTTTGCGATCAGATCGGCTTCCAGATTCACTGGATCGCCCGGTTTCAGCGAATGCAGATTTGTCATCTCGACCGTGTGCGGGATGATGGCGATCGTGCAGCGATTCTTCTCCAGGCGCGCGACGGTGAGGCTGATGCCCTCAATGGAAATCGATCCTTTATAGACGGTATATTTCTCAACCTCTGTGGGCAATTCAATGTGCAGCCACCAATTCTCGGAGTCGGCGATGCGTTCGAACTCGATCAGCTTGCCGACGCCGTCCACGTGGCCCTGCACGATGTGCCCACCAAAGCGGCCGTCGGCTTTCATCGGGAGCTCAAGATTGACCAGCGCGCCCTCGCGGATACGTGAGAACGAGGTGAGCCCCCAGGTCTCGGGCGCCAGATCGGCGCAGAAAGAGCCGGGCTTGATATCGAGCGCGGTCAAACAAACGCCGCTCACCGAGATGCTGTGACCGCTTCCAAGTTCCTTCGGCGCATTCTCTGCCGCAACTGTGATGCGACGGTTCTCGCCACGCTGCTCGATGCGAGTGACGCGCCCAACTTCTTCGACGATTCCAGTAAACATAATTGCCTCCACGGAATGAACGAAACATCTTACTTCACCACGGAGACGCTGAGAGACCTAAGTCCTTGCCGTCCTAATTCTTTAAGGTTTTGTTTTTATCTGTGACTCTGTGTCTCGGTGGTAAACGATTTTCACTCGCCATACGGATCCCGCAAATAGCCCTCGACGGCGAAGTCTTCTCCAAAGCGATGCAGATGAACATTTTTAACCTGTGCGGCCTGGTTCATGTGGCGAAAGCCGGTGCCGGCGGCAAACGGGATCGATCCCGTGCCGGCAAGAATCTTCGGGGCGTAATAGAGGAAAACTTTGTCAACGAGATTTGCCGCCAGCGCCGTCCAGTTCACGGCCGCACCGCCCTCGATCATCACGCTGGTAATTTCCAGTTCGGCGAGGCGGTGCAGGATGGCGGCAAGGTCGGGACGCCCATCGGCTTCCGCGGCAGGCAGAGTCTCAATACGAATTCCCAGGCGCTCGAACTGAGACTTCTTCGCACTATCAGCGGATGAGCAGAACACCAGTACATCGCTCTTTTGTTCTTTGATCGCGTTTTCCACCAGCCGCGAATCGAGCGGCAGGCGCAGGCGCGAATCAAGAATCACACGCAGCAACGGTCGCCGCCGCGGCCGTCCGCTGCGATCGGTCAGCAGCGGATCGTCCGAAAGAATCGTTCCGGCCCCTACCAGCAGGGCGTCGTTCTGGTGGCGCAGTTCCTGCACGTGAGCGCGCGCGATTTCGCTCGTGACCCAACCTCCGGCCGGAGTTCCTGCCGCGCCCGTCAACGCTTCCGCCGACGGCGGAGCGATCTTGCCGTCGAGCGTCATCGCGGCCTTGAGGGTGACGAACGGCATTCCGTAACGAATGTAGCGTGCGAAGGCCTCATTCAACTGGCGGGCCGGTTCTTCCATCTGCCCGACTTCCACCTGCATGCCAGCAGCGCGCAGCTGTTCGAAGCCGCGTCCGCTCACTTTCGGGTTGGGATCGGGCATCGACGCGACGACGCGACGAATTCCCGCGGCGATCAGCGCGTCGGTACAGGGAGGCGTGCGTCCGTGATGCACGTGCGGTTCAAGATTGATGAACAGGGTTCCGCCACGCGCTTTTTCTCCGGCCGCTTCGAGCGCGAGAATCTCGGCGTGCTTTTTGCCGGTGTATGTGTAGACGCCTGTGCCCACAACATTGCCGCCGGCATCGGCGACCACAGCCCCAACATAGGGATTCGGAGAGGCTAGCCCAAAGGCCTGGCGGGCGAGTTCAAGGGCGCGCTGAAGCAGGGGCTCATCTGCGGAGTGATCGGCCATGACCCTTACCGGCGGGGCGGAAAGCTGTGAAAGTCGTCGTCTTCAATCTCAGCGACCGCGGCTCCGCTACGCCCGGTCGGCCCGCGCCGCAGGGGCGCCATGGCGTATGCGTACGGATCGCCTTCCGGAGGAGTTTGTCTTTTGCGAAAAAGCCGCCGGATCAAATCCTCAATCTTGTTCTTGAGAGAACGTTTTTGACTCTTGTCTCGCATCGGTCCCTCCTATTCGAAGCCTGCTGCCAGTCGGTTGACATCAGGGCAAAGCCGATCTGAATCTGGAATCCGACGGCACGGCTAAAACCCCTGCCCTTTCAAAGCACTCAAGCCTGCTTACTCAAACCTGGTCACTCAAGGCTTCTCACTCAAACAGCGAATCCACAAAATCTTTCGGATTGAAGGGCAGCAGGTCTCCGGCTTTTTCGCCCACCCCCACGTACCGGACTGGCAGTCCAAGCTCTCGCGAAATGGCCACCACCACGCCGCCCTTGGCCGTGCCATCGAGTTTGGTCAGCACAATTCCCGTCACGCCGGCCGACTCGGTGAACATGCGAGCCTGCTGTAGCCCATTCTGACCGGTCGTCGCGTCCATGACCAGCAAAGTTTCGTGCGGAGCGCCGGGGATAATCCGCTGCGCGGTGCGCCGCATCTTTTCGAGCTCTGACATCAGGCTGGTCTTGGTGTGCAAGCGGCCAGCCGTATCGACCACCACATAATCCGACTTGCGCGCAACCGCTGCCTGCAAGGCGTCGAACAGAACAGCCGCTGGATCACCTCCGGCTTTGGTCTTGATGACTTCGGTCCCGGTGCGCTGTCCCCAGATCTCGAGCTGTTCGATCGCCGCGGCGCGAAACGTATCCGCCGCGCACAGCAGGACATTCTTTCCCTGCGAGCGGAATACCTGCGACAGTTTGCCGATGGTCGTGGTTTTTCCCGTGCCATTCACGCCGACCACCAGGATCACTTCCGGCGAGCCATCTACTCGGTTGGCGGGACGTGCGTTTGCGGCATTCAGAATGGCCAGCAGTTCTTCTTTGAGCAGCCTCTTCAGCTCTTCCACATTCTTGATCTGCTTGCGGTCGGCCTTTTCCCGCAGCTTGCTCAGCACTTCCTGGGTGGTGGTCGAGCCCAAGTCAGCGCCGATCAGAGTCGCCTCAAGATCGTCGAGCGTGCTGCGGTCGATTTCTTTTCCCAGCGAAACGACTTCTTCGATGCGATCGGCGAGGTTCTCGCGGGTGCGCGTGACCGCCTGCTTCATCCGGTCAAGAAAGCCGGTTTTCTTCTCTTCTTCAAGGCTGCCAAACAGGGTCTGAATCATAAGAGAGCCAAAACCTGATTATACGGGTAGCGGCGCAGTGCTGCGGCGGTGACGACGAGCAGTAGCCGGTTGGTTTGCTTTGTTGAATTGCTCCCGCAGGCATTGATTGCGAGGGAGATCCCTCCCTTCGCCTGAACGGCGGCTCCGGTCGGGATGACGCCGAGGGTGGAGAATCGGCTTACTGCATGGGTAATAAAATGAAAAAGCCGCCGATCCTGATCGGCGGCCTACTTCCAAGCTCCATTACGCCACTTCTATTAGTCCACTTTCACTATTTCTTGCTGGCCTTCGCCGCCCTCGGTCCGGGAGGAGTTACGCCCTTTTCCGGACGCTCCTTCTCGATCTTGTCGGAGAGTTTGTGCAGAGGCTTGTCGCCCTTGGAAGAAAAAATCGCTCCCTCTTCGGCGACGGTCAATCCCTGAGCGGTGAACATTGCTTCGTGAAAGGCGGCGCCTACATTCTTGGCGGCCACGGCGAAAACGCCATGGGGCACACCATTGGTGAAGGCGGTGGCAATGTAGTCTCCGACCATCAGCCCGTTCTGCGAATTCGGGAGCCACGCTAGCTTCATGGGACCAGCCAGCTTCACCGGGGCGCTCCAGGTCGAACCGCCATTCGGGGACGAGACGTAGCCTACAAAGAGCGCGCAAGTTGAAACGGTGCAATTGCTCTTCGCGTAGTAGTAATAGTGAATGCCGACATGGGCGCTGGTCCCGGAAGTTGCCGGATCAATGCCGATACCCGGGATGAAATGATCGACCGGGCTGGTCGTCGCGTCGATCGGGACGCGCGTCACAGCGCTCCAGGTGGTTCCGTTCGTCGATGTGCTGTAGACCAGATCGTTGGTCGAGCAATTGGTGCGGAAGCGGCAGTCCTCCCAGACCACCCAAATCGTTCCGGCTCCGTCCACCGCGGCGGAGGGAAGCGGGCCGCTGCGAATTCCACCCGCGTCGAGGTGGGTTTGAATGGTGGCGATGGTCACAAGCGGAGACCAGCTGGCACCACCATTGACGGAACTGAAAGACGACATACCGCTGGTCTCGATGGGCACGATCACCGTGCCGTTGGGCTGCACCAGCGGCTGTCCGCCGATGCCGCCAGCCTGGTTCACGGTTCCGATCGCCGCAGACCACGTCTGCCCGCCATCGGTCGAGGTCGACATCAGAATTTCGCCGGTGTCGGGATCGTCCCACTCCATGTAGCAGTTTCCGTAATGCGGGCTGGTCGCCCAACTGTCGCAAGCGATCCAGTTCTTGTCGGAACTCTGGGAAAGCGGATCGACGTTCACCGGATTGTTCCAGGTGAAGCCGCCGTCGGTCGAGCGGCTTACGACGACCGCCGGGGTGCGCAAGGCATTCGAGATGGGGAGCGAGGCGATCATCCATACCTGATGCTTCGCGTCGTACGCTACCGCAGGATCGCTGGCGGCATCGAACGGGCCGCTGCCCTCACCCTTGGTCAACCCCGGCAAGAAGCCATGGCTCCAGGTCGAGCCGCCGTCGGTCGAAGTTGCCCATCCGATCGCAGTCGCACCGCCGGGTGCGATGCGCCCAGTTTGAAACGCTGCCACCAGCGTAGATCCGTTGGCCAGCATGTGCGGTTCGACTTCCGTCGCGTGCTGTCCTGGGCCTACGGTAAAAGGATCGGAGCTGATGCGCGTCAAGCTGGCCGCGAGGGCTTCCTGCGCCAAAGACAAAGTCGCCGGCGCGATCGAAAACGCCAGCATCAACAGAACAAGCGTCATTCTGTTACGAAGAGCAGAGAAAGATTGATTCATTCGAAAATTCCCTCGGGTGCAATCCAGATCCTACGTCGGGGCCCGGTTCACGTGTGAGGCAGGCGATTCATGGCCAACCAGCAGGGGACAGCAAAGCGGTAATCGAAACGATCTCTCGACGAGCCATTCTCGGATCCGATCGCCGGAGGATCGAGTGCGAATGATAGGTTTCAAAGGGGCTGCCAGTCAAGGCTTTTCAGTCTTCCTGACGAATGCCCCAGCTCAGTGGAGGTTCAGGTCGGGATAGTGGGCGAAGCCGGAGAGCGATACCTGGTCGTTGCCGGGTAGGTAGAAGCCGAACTTTCCGAGACTGAGATTAGCGCCGGGCTGGGTCCAGCGATCGAGGACTCTCCAACTGTCACCGTGCCCGACCTGGTGGACGATCTCCGTGGGGCTCACGCGGATGTGGAGCGTGCGGAAATTTTTCTTATCGCTCTTATCGGGAACGATGATCTCGTCCGTTTTTTGCCCGTTGCGAATCACGGAGCGGTAGAAGTTATTGTCGTCCATCTGGAGGAGGACGTAGTTTTTCGAGTCGATGTAGTTGAACACCCACTGCAAGAGGTGCCCCTTGGTCAGCGTCGCGGAAAAAGCAAAGCTGCCTGAGGCAGGAGCGACTCCATACAGGACGAAGTCTCCCCCTTGGCGAAGGAACGAATCTCCATCATGTTTCCAGGCGTTCGGATCGTCCCACTTCGACATACCGTTCGGGGCGAGAGATAAATCGAAAGTCTTCGATTGGCCGGGGATGAGTTCGAAGGTGGACGAGCGCGTGAATCGCTCAGCGGTTCGCGCGGTAAGGGTGTAGGTACCGGCGGCCAGATTGAGCGGGACGCCGTTGCTGACCATCGCCGGAAGCTCACCGGTTTTGGCGATGGCAACTTTGGCGTCGGCGGGGGCGAAGGTAATTTTCAGTTCAGCGGGAGCGGGTTCGAGCGCGGTGTCCGCCGCAACCAGCGAGATGGCGGCGTCGGCAACGAAATGTTCCTGAAGCTGCCGCGGCTTGAATCGGTCTTTGCGCAGTTCGAGGGTGTGATCTCCGGGACTGACGGTAGATACCGAGAGAGTGCCATCGGGCTGAATGGTGCCCACGGGAGTTTGATCGACCAGCACCGTGGTTCCGGGAGAGCCGCCTTGGATGGCTAGCGACGCGAGGCGAGGCAAGGGTTGGAGATTGAAAATGAGCCCAGCCTGTTCCCCCGAGCGAATGCGGATGTTTTGCTGAGGAGGATCCTGAAAGCCGTTCTTCGAGACTCGGACAACGTAGTCCTTGACCTCGAGATTGGTCAGACGTAACTGGCCGCCTTGCGTGAGTTGTCGTTGCAGCTTTCCGTCCAGAAAAACCTTGGCATCGTCCTGACCGGCAACGACGAGCAGCGTGCCCAGGTTATGGGCGGGCTCGGCGGGTCCGGATGCCGTTGCGGCGGATTGCGGATCGTCGTGCGTGATCTCGACCGGGGCGGCGTCGGAAGTAGAGGTCTTAGGGTTTTCAGTAGTGGATAATTCAGTCGTGGATTGCGTCGTAGCGGAGGAAGCCGGGGGTTCGACGCTGGGAGCAGCGGTGGGCGTTTTCGTCACTGGCGGAGCGGTGTGCTTTCGAGCGAAAACGAAGATTGCGGCGATGAGGATCATGGCAGCGGCGCAGGCGAGGATCAACGCGGTGGAGCTCGGTCGCGGGGCCTGCTTTCGCCGGGATGTCGGCTGAGATCGAACCGGGATTTCGGTTGCTGTTGCGACAGCCTCCGTGGCGGGGACGGCCGCTGATGTCATAGGAAGTTGCGCCGTAGGCGGTTGCGGCTGCGGCGCAGGACTTGGCCCTGTCGATGGCGGCGCAATGGCAGGCGAAAGGTTGCTAAGTGGAGCAACGGCCGCCGAAGCAGTTGCAGGTGGAGCCGGGTTGAGCGGGGCCTTCTCGGGCGAAAGCTTGGGCGGCGAGACGTCGGCCGGCAAGTTTTGACTGGGCGAGTTTTGAACTGGCACCGTCGGACTCTGCACCGGCGGCTTGGCCACGACCGGCTTCGACGCGACTGGCTTCGCAGAAGCCGGGATCGCCGAAACCGGGAGCGTTGAAATCTGGCTCGCAGCAGCGGACGAAGCCTCTGCAGCGGTGGGCCGCGGGACGTGAAAAATGACGGTCGCGCCTTTTCTTTGCGGCGACCCGGGTGCTCCACCCTTGGGCACCAATCCCAGCCGCAGGAGAAGGGCGTTGGCGATGGATAAGATTTCTCCATCCGTCCAGTGCTTGGCGGCAACCAACTGGATGCGTTCGGCTAGTGCTTGTTTTGCGGCAGAGTCGGCGGTCTTGTTGATTTCCTGCTCCATCCGCCGCAGGTCTTCCAGATCGCCGCGGCGCGCCTGGCGCCGTCGAGCGCCCTGGTCGCGCTGGATTTCATCCTGAACCTGAAGCAGTTTGGAATCGTCGGGATGTACGGCCAAGCCTTCCGCAACCCACGCCAAGGCTGCGAAAAGATCGCCGGCAGTTTGCCGCTTCCGGGCATGCGCAACCCAGTCGTCGACGGAACTCGTGGTTTTCTTGTCTACGATCAGATCGCGGATGCTTTTGGCCGTCGGATGTGCTGGGTTCAAGTTGAGCGCTTGATTGGTCAGCGTCTCAGCTTCGAGCCAATCGGTCTCCACCATAGAATGCGCGTGTTCGACCAGCGCATTCGCCAGAATGGTGCGGGCGAGGGAATTGTGTTTGTCCAGTTCGTAGGCCTTGCGCAGCAACTGAAGCGCTTCGGCGGATTTTTGCTGCGCGAACAGTTCCTGGCTTTCGGTGATCAGGCGATTGGCTTCGCCAACGCGCTTGATGCCATCGAGGGCGCGCCTTTCCAACTCGGCGAGCTCCGCATCGTTGGGGAGCTCGGCGGCCGTGCCTCGCACTAAATCCAGCGCGCGCGAGTAGTCACCCGAACGCAGAGAGCGGTCGATCTGCTCAACCAGTTGCGTCTTAGATTCCGTGCGGGTTTCTTGCTCGTCTATCTTCGCCAAGCGCTCTTCCTCGAAGGCACACCTTCGGTTGCTTAGGGCTTGAACCGTTTAGGGACCATCCCGAAATCCCCATGATTGCCCCACATTAGCCAATTATCAGGTAGCACCGCGGGAGGTGCAGGTGACCGACGTAATGAGTCGATTTCAGTCCTAGAGGCCTTTGGCTCAGGCTCGCTGTTAAACCATCGAAGAGTCGCCGCATCGAGTGCCTTTACAAGGCTGCGCGGCTGGACGGCCGAGAGCGGCCGTTCCCACACAAACTTCTCCTCCCCACGCAAACTCTCCCCCCACGTAACTCTCGATCAACCGGGCTTGTGCGAAGATAGAAAGGCCCAGACCGCCTCGACGACATGCAGACATCGACACTCCGCCGGATTTTCAAAGCCTTCCAGTACCGCGATTTCCGCCTGATGTGGGTGGGAGCCTGCGCGTCGAGTATTGGCACATGGATGCAGATCGTGGCCCAGGGGTGGCTGATCTACCGCCTGAGCCATTCGGCGCGTCTGCTCGGACTGGATCAATTCTTGGCCGGCCTGCCGATCTTTTTATTGTCGCCGCTGGGCGGAGTTATCGCAGACCGCAAGGAGCGGCGCAAGATCCTGACGATGTCGCAGTACATCCAGATGGCGAGCGCGGGCATTCTCACAGTGCTGGTGGCGCTGGGGTTGACGCATGTCTGGCCGATTTTGTGCCTGTCGTTCGTGTCCGGTGTGGCCCAGGCCTTTGGTGGGCCGGCCTACTCGGCGTTGATCCCCACGCTGGTCGAGAAGGAAGATATGCCGAACGCCATTGCGCTGAATTCCATTCAGTTCAACCTGGCCGTGACGGTGGGTCCCGCGCTAGCCGGCATTACGCTCGCCAGGCTGGGGGAGAAGTGGTGCTTCGGGCTCAATGCGCTTTCGTTTGTTGCTCCGATTATTTCGCTCTCGATGATTTCGGCGCGATTCCTGCCGGTAGCGACCAAGGAGTCGATCTACACCAGTCTCGCGGAAGGTGTTCGCTTTCTGTTGCGCCATGGATCAATGGTGGGGCTGATCGTGCTCGCGTTCCTTATGACTTTCCTGAGCATGCCGATGCGAACTTACATTCCTGTGTTCGTGAAAGACATTTTCCATCGCGGCCCGGAGACGTACGGAAATTTGCTGTCGCTGATGGGGGTGGGATCGATCTGCGGGTCGCTGGGCGTCGCCAGCCTGGGAAACATTGCGAACAAAGGACGCTTCGCCCTGGCGATGATGATTTTTCTGGGCTTGGGGATCGTCGGATTCTCGCTCTCGAAACATCTCCCCCTTTCCTACGCAATGCTGCTTCTGGTGGGCGCGTCGATGATGGCAGTCTTCGCCACGGTCACATCGCTGGTGCAATTGATCACCACCAACGAGATGCGTGGACGAGTGATGAGCGTCTACAACTGGGCCTTCCGCGGCGGCATGCCGATGGGCAACATCGTTTCTGGCTGGATCGTGCCCCTGTACACGGCACCGATCGTGCTGGCGGTGAACGGTATGCTGCTGATTCTGGTGGCGGGATATTTCCTGGTAATTCAGCGCAGGGTGGCGGCGCTGTGAGTAGCCGATTTGCCGAGGGCTTGGGATTTTCTTCCGGCTTGAATCTAAAACCGCCGCGGCCCGATACACCTGGGCCGCTGGACAGCCGGGGGCGGCTGTCCCCACATGGTTCTCCTCTATCCCCAAAATTCTTCTGGGCTGTCCCCATAATCCCGCAGGCTTAATGCGATTCCCAATCGACGGAGTACACGTCCTGCGAGCCGGTGTCGTGGAGCAGGAGGGGTGAGTCGTCGGGAGTGAGTGCGAGCCATGCGCCGTAGCGGCCGACGGTCACGAAATTCTTTAGATCGACGACTTGTTCCGGTTTACGATCGCTGATGCGAATCCGGACGACCGCATCTTTTCCTCGATAATCCAGTACATAGACGTACTGGCTGTCGTGCGACCAGTTGAGCCAGCTCAGCGAGCCTTCGGCTAATGTCGCCCATTTTTGCGTTTGGAAATCGAAGAGCAGAAGCGTCTTGGAATCGGCTGAGAAGGCCGACACGTAGCGCCCGTCCGGCGACCAGCGTGGTGAATAGAGTCCTTGCGAGGCCGGAAGGCTGGAGACCTTATGAGTGGTCAGGTCGAGAACGTGAATGGCGGACTGCGGGTCGTTTGATTCGTTGCCGAAGACGATTTTGGTTCCGTCGGGCGACCAGTTGGGGTCAAGTTGCTGGCTGCGATCGTCGGGCAGCAAAGGACGCGGACTTCCGCCGTCGGGCGAGACTTCGTAGAGGCGCGCCGGTTTGTCGGCGCTCAATGCAAATTCGAAGAAAATGATTTTCTTGCCGTCAGGCGACCACCGCGGGAGTACGGGGTACATCGGCGGATAGGTGAGCTGCATCCGTTCGCTGCCGTCGAGCTTGCTGCGCCAAAGCGTGCCTTCGCGATAGGCGACGTAGGTTACCCATTGTCCGTCTTTGGAAAAGGCGACGTACTCGGCGGAAATGCCGCCCAGAAATGGCGCGAGCTGCGCGGACTTCGAGTCGTAGCGGGTCAATTCTCCACGGTAGGTCTGTCCGATGACGAAGAGCTTCTTGCCGTCTTTGCTGGGAAGCGGCGATGAGAGAGACAGCGGGCTCGAGGTCAGCTGAACCGGTTTTGGATCGCCGCGAAAGAGGCCGGCGGTCGCTGGAAGTGCCCAGATCTGTCCGCCGGATTGGAATATGAAATTCTTTCCGTCGGCCGTCCACTTGCCGCAGCATTCGTCCGGAGGATTGTGCCAGCCCTCGAACATGCGATGGAGATTGGTTCCCGACACGGAGACTTCCCATTCGAGATTCTGACCGACGGTGCCGGCGGTTTCGGAAGAATCGAAACGGAGGTGACTGCCATCAGGCGACCAGGCGAGGTTGAGGATGTCGCCCTTGACGCTGGCGATCTTGCGCGATTCGGTGCCGTCGAAATTGGCGACGAAGAGATCCCCGAGATTGGTGTATGCCACTCGTTTGCCATCGGGAGACCAGCCGGCGGTTTCGGCGATGATGTCTCCGAGCCGGCGCGGAGAGCCACCCAGAATGCCGATACTCCAGAGCGGGCCCTTGGGAGGCGCGCCTTGGCCGTCCACGGCAAGCACTTGCGATCCATCCGGCGATAGATCGACGGGAGCCATGTTGACCGAGGGCAGGACGGAAACCTTTTTGGGCTCGCCGCCCGCGGTGGAGAGCTCAGCGATGCCGTGAAAGGCAAAGCTGCCGGCCCTCACTTCTCCGAGCGTGAGATAGATCCGCGAGCCGTCATTGCCGATGATCGACTTCTGCTGGCCGTCGTGCGTGAGCTGAACGTAATTGGAGACCTTTGGAGGTGGCGGAGCCTGCATGAGGAAATAACTCCCAGCCACCAGTGCGAGCAAAACCGCGAGTGCGGCCGCGATCGTCCGCCATAGGGCCGAAGGACGATGCCGGGTGTCTTTCTGAATCGGATGAGCGCCGCTCGAGGAGAGCGTCGGGTCCGACAACGATTCGAGCGCGAAGGCGAGATCGGAGGCAGACTGAAAGCGCTGCTCCGGAAGTTTCTCGAGACAGCGGCGGACGACTTTTTCGAGCGCAGGGGGTGTTTCCGGAGCAAGGTCGGTGATGGGAGCGGGATCCTCATTGAGGATCGCGCTCATGGTGTCGGCGGAGGTAGGGCGCTGGAAGGTCTGCTTGCCCATCACCATCTCGTAAAGAATGGCGCCCAGTGCGAAAATGTCGGCGCGGTGGTCGATCGCCAGTCCGCGCACCTGCTCGGGAGCCATGTAGCCGACGGTTCCCATGGCCACGCCGGGGAGGGTCAACGTGGGCGCCAGGTTGGTCAACGATTCTTTCGGCTGCATCAGCTTGGCGAGGCCGAAGTCGAGGATCTTAACGCGTCCATCCTTGGTGATGAACAGATTGTCGGGCTTCAGATCGCGGTGGACGATGCCTTTTTCGTGCGCGGCGGCAAGGCCGCGAGCGATTTGCACGCCATAGTCAATAGCTTTGCGGAAGGGCAGGGGACCGCGGCGGATCGTCTCGGTCAGGGTCTTACCTTCCAGCAATTCGGTTACGAGATAGGGAACGCCGGCGTAAGTTCCCATCTGGTAGACGGCGAGAATATTGGGATGATTCAACGAAGCGGCGGCCCGGGCTTCCTGCTCGAAGCGGAGCAGGCGATCGGAGTCGAGAGAAACGAAAGCGGGAAGAACTTTGATCGCGACGTCGCGGTCTAGCCGGGAATCGCGCGCGCGGTAGACTTCGCCCATACTGCCCGCGCCCAGAGGTTCGAGGATTTCATACTGACTTAGCTTCGTGCCAGCAGCCAGGGCCATGGTGAGCGGCCATTATAGTCCTAAGTAAAAATTGAGCTGGAGTGATTACTGGCTGTTCTTAGACGCGGTTTCTTTCCAACGAGGCGGGTTCGGCGAGAGCGGGATTGGCTGTGGCCGAGGCCGCAATGGCGGTGGCTGCTTCTACCGGCGGAGCGATGATAGGACGCTTGATGGTGAAGCGCTGAATCTTGATTTCTCCCCGCTCGTAGACGGCAAGAAGCGCCGCGACCGCGTCGGGATCAAGCCGCTTTCCCGCGAGATTCTTGATGATCTGGAGCGCCTGTTCGGGGGTATGGGCCTGCTGGTAGGGACGATTGGTGGTGAGTGCGTCAAAGGTGTCACCCACCGCGATTACGCGCGCGAGCAGCGGGATCTGATCGCCCTTCAGTCCGTAAGGATATCCGCGGCCATCGAGGGCTTCGTGATGCAATTCGATGCCGGGGAGCATCTCGGCCAGTTGCGTGACCGGCCGCAGAATGTTCGCTCCCTTGGTGGTGTGGGTCTTCATGACTTCGAATTCTTCTTCCGTCAGCGCTCCGGGTTTTTTCAGAATGTGATCTTCGATGCCGATCTTGCCCACATCGTGCAGCTGGGCGGAGATTTGCAGGGTCTCCATGAAGGTGGAGGGCAGCTTCATCTCTTTGGCGATGAGCAGGGAATAGCGCGTGACGCGGTCGGAATGGCCCCGCGTGTAGGGATCTTTTTCGTCGACGGCGCCGGCGAGCATCTGGATGGAACCCATGAATAGCGCGCGGTTTTCTTCGGCAGCGCGCTTCAGGTCTTCGACGAAGCGTTCGAGTTCTTCGGACATAGTGTTGAAAGTCTGGGCAAGTTCGCCGATTTCGGTGCGACTCCAGAGATGGACGCGCTGCGAGAAATCTCCGCGGGCCAGAGCGCGGCTCGATTGCGTGAGTACGTGCAAAGGATTGGTAATGCGGCGAGCCGCAAAAATGCTGACCATAATGCTCAGCAGGACGGCCAGGAGAGCCAGAAGGCGGGCGGTGCGCTGCATTTCGTATACGCCGCGGTAGGCTTCGAGGCGGGGCTTTTGCACGACGACCGCCCAGTTCAGCGAACTGACCGGACTGTAGGTTCCAAGCATTTCTACGTGCTGGGGACCGGCAGTGAATTCACGAGTCTCGGCGAGTTGCGCCTTGTTGCCGCCATCGACAAAATTGCGCACGATGTCGAGATTTTTCATGTCCTGCCCGGTGGCAAATTCCGGAGTGGCGGCTGCGACGAGGCGTCCCTGGGAGTCGACGACGTAGGGCGTGAGGCCGCCGCCGCTGACTTCCTGCAGGCGGCGAATCAGAAACTGAAGATCAACAACCGAGGCGATCATGCCCAGAAAGCGCTGTCCGTAACGCACCGGAGAACTAACGAGGAAAACAGTACGGGCAGAAGTACCTTCGCCGACGACCAGGGCCTGACCGTTGTAGGCGCGCCCATCGCGCGCGGCCGCAAAGGCTCGTTCTAGCTCACGCTGCAGGAAGGCGTCAGGAGCAATGCGTCCGGCGGAGATTCCTTTGGCGTCGGAATTCAGCAGGGTGGCATAGGCGATCTCGTCGGAGGAAGAGACGAAGTTTTCAAGCAGCGCGCGAAGTTCGGGAGCTTCGATGTTTTTCTCGCCGATATCCCCACCGCTCGCGACCTGGATGGCGGACGACAAATTCGCCAGCATCATGTGCAGGGAGCGCTCGTGCTGCGACAAATCGTCGGCCAGCGACCGGGTCACCGTATTTTGCAGCAGCATCTCGTTGGTCTTCAGCCGGTCCCGATTGATGGCTTCGACCTGGGCCGAATAAAAATACATGGGGATGATGCTGATGATCAGGAGCACGCCGAGAATGACATACAGAATCGGGATGCGCGCGTGGTTGGAGGCGTCGGCGGACAAGTCTCTCCCTTCACTTAAATCGCGGACGCCGGAAGGCGCAGTGGCGGCGGCTTTCAAGGCTTTATCTATCAAATTTTAGCGGGGAATGAGGACGGGGGGAATGAAAAGGGTGGGGGTTGGAGGTTACCGAAGTACTCGCGAAGATTACCGAGCGTGCGCCAGAGGCGTAACTCTTATTAAGGCGTGCAGGAAATGAAGGTTGCTTCCACGCGGCGGTATGGGTCGATCGCGCTACGGCTCCTAGTTCAGGAGTTTTTTCAAATCTCTCCATCGGACCAGGATGACGTGATTTTCTTCCAGCAGTTTCTTGAACTCTGGGCTGGTAACGACGTTGTAGTCGCGCTGGCGCCAAGCCGCGCCGTAGTCGGCATGATCGACTGTGACGGCTTGCAACTCGGCGTCATCGTGACCGAGGTGGACGATGAATTCCGTAACTCCGGGCTTCAGATTCTTGATGGCGGTAAGATAAAAATCCTTCCAGCCATTCGCCGGAACCTGGGGATCGGCCATCACGATGCCATTGATGAGGACATCGTTGGGAGAGAGAAGGGCGGAAAGCTCCTTTGGGGTGTCGGGACCGAGGAAGGCGAGAAAAGGAAGCTTGTATTCGCGGGCGATTTTAACGTAGACGGCGAACAGATCGGGGCGCGAGAAAAGCACTCCCATGTGGCTGTCGAGGTGAGTGGGATGGATCCCGAGGGATAACGCCTTCCCGATCTGAGCGCGAATTTCGCGCTCAGCTTCTTCGGCTTTGATGTGTTGCTGGGCAGGATCGGTTTCGGGCCAGAGAAATCCCGAGGGATCGAGAAGACTTGGAACCGTGTCCTTCGAGGCAACTGGTCCCCAGCGATAGGTCTTCCACTCGCTGGTGAGAGTCAGGTGCAGTCCGAGGTCCGCCTCGGGATGAGCCTTGGCGTAGGTGGCAACCTCGGTGAGCCATGGGCAGGGAACCATGATGCTGGCGGAGGTGACGGCGTGCTTATCGAGGGCGTCGAAGCTGGCGGCGTCTTCGGAGTGGGCAACGGCCAGGTCGTCGGCGTGAATGATGAGAAGCCTGGAGTCGGCAGGATAGCCGAGTCGCTCGGCGACCGTCTTGGATTGAGCGACGGCGGTGCTCAGAGAGATCGAGAAGAATAGCGCGGCGTGGATCAGGTTCCGGCGCATGTAGGAACTCCTGCGGAGCAAACTGGAAACCTCACAAGGTAACACGGGAGTGGGTCTGCTGTTGCCGAAGAACCTTTGGAGTGCGGTGCGGTTTCGGCGGCTGGGCTTTGCCCGGCGGACAGCCGAGGGCGGCTGTCCCGACATGTTCATGGGGATACTAGGAGCCGGTCTCGCTCTTGCCGGTGCGTGTCATCAGGTGCTGGATCGCTTCACGAGGCGACTTGCCGAGGTGGAGGATGGCGTCCATTTGCTCGGTAATGGGCATTTCGACCTTGCGGGCGTGCGCGAGGCCGACGGCGGCGGTAGTGGTGAAGACGCCTTCGGCGACCATGCCGTGCATGGCGGCGATGATGTCAGGAAGCTTCTTGCCGCGGCCGAGTTCGACTCCAACACTGCGATTGCGGGAGAGGCCGCCCGTGCAGGTGAGGACGAGATCGCCAAGTCCGGCGAGTCCGGCCATGGTTTCGGCGCGGCCTCCACAGGCGACGACGAGGCGGGTCATTTCGGCGAGGCCCCGGGTAATAAGAGCCGCGACGGAATTGTGTCCGAGGCCCAGGCCGTCGCAGATGCCGGCGGCGATGGCTACGATATTTTTCAGCGCGCCGCCGAGCTCGACGCCGACCACATCATTATTGGTGTAGATGCGGAAGCTGGGATCGCTGAACTCCTGTTGGACTGTGCGCAGGAGGGTGGCGTCGTTGGATGCGATGGTGATGGCAGTGGGATCCCCGCGGGCTACTTCTTGCGCGAAGGATGGGCCGCTGAGCGCGCCGATGGGGGCATCCTTCCGGCCGAGGATCGTGGCGATGACTTCGCTCATGCGCTGGAGCGATCCTTCTTCAATGCCTTTGGTTGCGCTGACGATGAGGACTCCGGGCTCAATCAGCGGACGCATGCGTTCGAAAAGAGCGCGGCAATGCTGCGAAGGCATGACGCTCACCACGATCTGCGAGCGCTTCAATACGGCTGCAAGGTCGTTGCTGGCAGTGACAGCGTCCGGGATGGTGCGGCCGGGAAGAAATCTTTCGTTGATGCGGCGCTGCGTGATGGAATCACAGACATCCGTTTCGTGGGCCCAGAGCCGGACGCGGTGCGTGCCTTTGCGGCCGAGCACAATGGCGAGGCCGGTCCCCCACGCGCCTCCACCGATGATGGCGATCTCACTCATGATTCTTTATTGCCCTCCGATGGGGTGCGCTTTTGTCCGATGCGAGTTTCAGTCCCCGCCAACAATCGGCGGATATTTTGATAGTGCTTTGCGATCACTAAACACGAAACGATGGCCATCGGCAAGAGGTGAGGGAGAGACTCCTCCGAAGTCCCTCGGAATGAAAGCCACGTAAGGAAGAGGAAACTTAACGAGGCGGTAATGGAAGCCAAAGACACATACCGGGATGCCGCAGCGACAAAGAGAAAAATCGCTGCTGAGCCCAAGATCGCATGGGGGGCAATCAGCGCAAAAGCACCGAGAGAAGTTGCCACGCCCTTGCCTCCCCGAAACCCCAGCCAGATGGGAAACATGTGACCGACCACCGCGAAAACGGCGGCGGTCGAACAAAACAGGAAAAGATCTACGTCGATGTTCCCGGGAAACTGGAGGGTTCGATAGGTCAACCACACCGCAATCGTTCCCTTCAAAGCATCTAGCAAAAGGGTGAGCACGCCTAGCGCGGGGGACTTGCGGGAGACATTGGTGGCTCCAATGTTGCCGCTGCCGCTCTGGCGGACATCTTCGCCGCGGAAGATGCGAACAAGAAGATAGCCGAACGGGATGGAGCCCAGCAGGTAACTAACGGCGGCGATGAGCAGGAAGTGCGGCATGTCCTTAGAACACGTCGGTTCTTATGGTCTTGGAAGCGAGGGCAAGACGCCGCCGCTACTGTAAATCAAATCGCGCCAGCTTGGTGTACTTCGATCCTCTCGGCGAAAGTTGGCTTTGGTACAGAAAGAACTCGCGGGGCGTCATGGTACCAAACTCGGGGGCCGGAAGGGCGGAGAGCTTTTCCTGCAAACGCTGGAAGACGCGACTCGGGCCGTCGTGTTGGCTTCGGCGCGGTGAGCCGGAGCCTCCTGCGCCGCGCGCGAGAGTGAGGTGCGGGCTAAAGAGTCGGTCTTCTTTCGCAATTCCGAGTGCGGCTGTTCTGTCATCAATCTCTGCGGCGAGCGCGGCCAGTTGCGGACTCGCTTCCATGCCGATCCAGAAAACACGGGCGGACTTTGCGGTGGGAAAGAATCCGTAGTTGCGAAAGCGAATCTCCGGAGAGCCGACCGCAACCGTTGCCAGCGCGTGCTGGATGGGCTCGATGGCAGCGCCGGGTTGTTCGCCGATGAATTTCAGCGTGACGTGGAGTGATTCCGGCTTCATCCAGCGGGCGTCAGGCGCGAAATTCTGGACACCTTCGACAAAGCGGGTCAGGCGATCGCGGATGGCGTCGTCGATATCGAGGGCGATGAAGAGGCGCATAGAGTCAGTACCGAGTAGGGAGTACCGAGTACCAAGTCCTGAGTGTCGAGTCTCTCATACCGAACGGCTTCTACCGGTACTCGACACTCGGTACTCAGTACTCAGCGCTACATCAGTTCCATGCGCAGCATATCGAGCGCCATGGTGCTGGCGAAGCGGCGGATGCGTTTGCGGTCGCCGGGGAAATTGCGCTGCACGACTTCGGTTCCACGATCGCTGGCTACGGCGTGAAACACCAGTCCCACGGGCTTTTCGGGAGTGCCACCGGTTGGTCCAGCGACCCCGGTGATTCCAACTCCCAAAGTGGATTCACAGCGATAGCGGATGCCTTCGGCCAGGGCCGCCGCGACTTCGCGGCTGACGGCGCCGTGGCGATCGATCATTTCGGCGGGAACGCCCGCAAGTTCCGTCTTCAGAGTATTGGAATAGACGACGGCGCCTCCGAGAAAATAGCGGGAACTGCCGCCGACCGAGGTGATGCGTTCGGCAAGAAGACCGCCGGTGCACGACTCAGCCACAGCCACGGTCGCATTGCGCATTTGAAGCCAGTAGCCGACGATCTGCTCGAGGGATTCGCCGTTGCGCGAGTAAACAGCATCATCCAATTCGTCCTCGACAAGGCCGGCAACTTCATCGGCTCGACGTTGCGCCGCGTCAATGGTGGCGGCACGCGTGCGAAAGTGCAGTTCAATTTCCCCCGCGCCCGCGAGGATGGTGGTTTCGACATCGGCGTAGCGCTTGTAGATGGGAGCTACCCGCGCGTCGACCGCCGACTCGCCCAGCATCGCAACTTTCAGTGTGCGCGTGAACAGATGCGCGGGCGGAATCTTCGCACGGAGGCGATCGCGGACTTCAGCTTCAAACAGCGCTTTCAATTCGAAGGGAGGTCCGGGCAGGAGCACGATAATGTGTTCGCGGCCGTCGAACTGTCCGCTGAGCCATTGTCCGGGAGCGGTGCCGTTGGGATTGGGAAGAGCGGTGGCGCCTTCAATGACGTCGGCCTGCTTGGCATTGTTGGGAGACATCTTCCAGCCGCGCTCGGCAAAACGCTGTTCCAGGCGGGTCAGGATTTCGGAGTCGCGGTGCAGGCTCACCCCAAGCGCCTGGGCGACGGCCTCGCGGGTCAAGTCGTCTTCGGTGGGGCCGAGTCCGCCGCTGAAGATCACGATGTCGGAGCGGTAAAGACCGTGCTCGGCGGCCGCGACGAGTTGTCGCAGATTGTCCCCGACGACGCTCTTGAAGATGACATCGACGCCGAGCAGGTTGAGTTGCTCGGTGAGATAGAGCGAATTGGTGTCCATGCGGTAGGGAGTGAGCAGTTCGGAGCCTACCGCGATGATTTCGGCGTTCACGTCTTACGAGTTTAAATGAAAAGGGAACCGCAGAGGATGTGGAGGACACAGGGTTGGCTCAGATTCCCCCGCTTCCGCTTCGCTCGGGGTCGGAATGACAAGGGGGAAAGCAGATTCCTCCCCCTCCGCTTCGCTCAGGGTTGGAATGGCAGAGAGATGTTTGAGCTACTCAGGCGTGAGACGCAGGCCTGCAATGTTCCACTGCAAGTGATGGACTGCGCTGGTGGTTGCCAGGATTACGGAGCGGCCGGGAGCGAAGGCGAGACCAACAAGTCCCTGGCCGGCAACTTCGAGATTGGCTTTGCCGTCGGGAGTGATTTTCACGATCCCGCGTGTGCCTGAGAGCGACGCCGCGACGTAGAGGTTGCCGTTTTCGTCGAAGGCCAGACCCTGCGGACGGCCGAGGCCTTTATAGAAGGTGGTGACGCTGCCGTTGGGATCGATCTTGAAAACGCGGTCATTTGGTCCGGTGACGAATAGCTCGCCGCGCGGGCCGAACGCCAGGTGATAGGCGGACACGCTGAGTTCGAGCGTCGCGAAGACGAAGACCTGCTGGTCGGGCGCGATCTTGAAAATAGTTCCGTTGCGGTCGCCGACGTAAAGGCTGCCTTCGCGATCGAAGGCAATCCCGGTAGCAACTCCCATGCCTTCCGCGTAGGTCGTCATCGTGCCGTTTGGAGCGACCCGGTAAACGGCGCCATCGAAGCGCGAAGAGACATACATCTGTCCCTGCCGGTCGAAGGCGATAGACGTGGGATTCATCATTTCCGAGACGAAGGGCTTGACCGCGTAGTTGGTGTCGATCTTGTAGATGGCGACCGGCACCTTCTGTCCGCGCGATCCCGAAAACGTGACGTAGAGGTTGCCTTCAGCGTCAACGGCCGGGTTGGTGACGGGATGAAGATTTTCGGCAATCGGCACGGCAACCTTCACCGGATGGGGATTGCTGACGTGTCCGTCGGTCGCAACGACCACCGAACCTGAGGTCGCGCCTTCCGGCACGCGGGTAACGAGAAAGCCGTCGGAGCTGACCACGATCGGAGCCTCGAAGTCACCGAATTTCACTTTGGGACGAAGCAGTTCTTGCGGACGCAGTCCGGTACCGACGATGCGGACTTCTCCACCGGTGAGCGCGAGGGAAGGCGCCACCGATTCGATGTGGGGACCCCCATTGACGTTCTTTCTGCCGAGGATGCGATCGGAAAATCCCATGAGAAAGTGACCAGGTACCGGAACGAATATCGAGTCTGGCGAGCCGCGCTCGTCACTCAGCACTCGCGACTCGGTACTATTTCATTAGACCAGATTTATTAGACCAGAGCGGAGGAGAAGTTGCATGACCACGAGAGCGTAGAGTCCCGCCGCGACATCGTCGAGCACGATCCCCGTTCCCTCCGGAAGCTTCTCCAGTTGGCGCACCGGAGGCGGCTTGACGATATCGAAGGCTCTAAAAAGTATAAAGCCGGCGAGAAAAGTTTTCCACGACAAGGGGACGGCGATGAGGGCTATGAGTTGTCCAGCGACCTCATCGATGACCACGAATTGGGGATCCTTAGTGGCATTCGCGCGGGCGACCCGAGTGGCGGCCGGGATACCGATGAGTGTAATCAAGACAGCCAGCGCGATCGCCGATGGTGTGCGAAACGGTTGCGGGAGTTTGTAGGCGAGAGCGGCCCACAACAAGACCGTGGCCAGGGATCCCCAAGTGCCGGGGCCGGGATGGAGACGCCCGATGCCAAAGAAAGTGGCAGTCAAGGTTGCCCACAGCGGAGCGCACGGGCGGGACGCCCCCGCCACAGCCGGCGGGAAGCCGGCGCTACTTTCCGGATTCACTGTTCGTCCTCGGAGTCTTCGGGATTACGGTCGCGGATGGATTCTTCCGCGTCGGTTACGGGCGAGGAAATTACATAGGCGCCGCTGGACCATTTGCCCAGGTCTATGAGACGGCAGCGGTCGCTGCAGAAGGGAAAGTCCGCGACGTCGCTGGTCACGGTCTTCTTGCAGATCGGGCAACGAAGGCGGACGGTACGCTTGCGGGGCATGAGCTTTATCGTCGAGTGCAGACAGCCGATTTGCGATTTGAAAACGCGCAACCTTAAATGATTCTGGCCACCAGATCATAGTCGTGCGCTTCGGTGATCTGGCAGCGGTAGAACTGGCCGGGCTGCGGCGCGATTTCTTCGGGAAAGTCGTTGACAAAGACCTTCCCGTCGATTTCCGGGGCGTGCATCGCAGTGCGGCCTTCGAGCAGCAGTTCAGTTTCTTCGGACTCGCCTTCGAGCAACAGGTCGAACTCGCGGCCCACCCATAGCTTCTTTTTCTTCTTGCTGATCTGGCGCTGGATCGACATCAGGTGTTTGCGGCGGCGTTCGATCTCGCGGGATGAAAGTTTCTGGTCGAGCGCGTAGGCGGCGGCACCGTCCTGGTCGGAGTAGGAGAATGCGCCCATCCAGTCGAATTGAGCCTCGCGCACGAAATCACAGAGCTCTTCAAACTCTTTTTCGGTTTCGCCAGGGAACCCGACGATAAAGGAAGTTCGAAGCGTCAGATCAGGGATGACGCGCCGCATCTTGGAAATGGACTTCAGAAAAACGTCCGCGCCGCCGCCTCGCTTCATGCGTTTGAGCGCAGTGGCGGAGGCGTGTTGCAGAGGCACGTCCATGTAGGAGCAGATTTTTTCATGCGATGCGATCGTGTCCAGCAGCTTGCCGGTGATTTTGTTCGGGTAAGCATAGAGGAAACGGACCCAGCGCAGATCTTCGATCCCGGCCAGCTTTTCGAGGAGCAGGGCGAGGCCGTCTTTCAGGCCGAAGTCCTCGCCGTAACAGGTGGTGTCCTGGCCGATGAGGGTGATCTCGCGGACGCCGCCCTGGACAAGGCGTTCGGCCTCGGCGATCACGGACTCGAAGCGGCGGGAGCGAAACTGTCCGCGCAACTGCGGGATGATACAGAAGGTGCAGGGATGATCGCAGCCTTCGGCGATTTTGATGTACGCCATGTGCCGCGGCGTGGCAAGGATGCGGGGCGTCGCGTCGTCGTAGAGATAGTTCGGAAGATCGCGGACGGCGCCGTTCCAGTTTTCGCGAGAGAAGCGGCCCTGCGCGGCGCGGGCATCGCCTTCCGGGCGAGTCTGGATCGTCACCAGCGGCGAGCTGTTTGGTGCCGGTGCGGCAACTCCGGTGGCCGACAGAATGTTTTCCAGTTCGCCGGTTCCGACGACAGCATCGACTTCGGGAATATCCTTGCGAATCTGATCGCGGAAGCGCTCGACGAGGCATCCGGCGACTACAAGTTTCTTAGCCTTGCCCGCTGTTTTGTGGCGTGCCATTTCGAGAATCGTGTTCACGGACTCCTGCTGCGCGCTCTCAATGAACGAACAGGTGTTGACCACGATCACGTCGGCGTCTTCGGCACGACGGGTGAGTTCGGCGCCGGAGCGGGCTAGAAGGCCCATCATGACCTCGCTGTCGACGAGATTTTTCGGGCAGCCCAAACTGACGAAGCCCACCTTCTGCGGGCGTTCGCTGGCGTTGGCGGACGGCGGTTTCTCCGGAGATTTTACTTTCTTGAACTCGAGGGAACCGCTAATAGTGAGGTCCTTCACAGGCATGCAATCTTTCTATTCTAACATTGCGAGCGGGACGTGCTGCAGTTGTGGATCGCGACGGTGGCACTGCCGGCACCAGAAAAGATAGCGGGAGTGGCTCCCAAAAAGCCGGGGTCGTGCTAGGCTAGGTCCTTACCGCCGTACAATTTAGGGAACCACCTCGCTGGAGGGGAAATGTTTGGCAAACAGCTCTGCATTGCGGTTCTGTTGGTAGCGACGATGCTGGCGGCAGCGGCGGTTGCGCAAGACGAAAAGAACGAAATCGGTGGCATGCTCGGCCGCACCTTCATCAGCGACCAGGGAATCCAGGGCGGAAACTACTTCGACCCCGTCATTCACTCCGGTAAAGGTTTGACGATGGAAGGCGAATACGCGCGGCGCTTCATCGTGACTCCGATTTACTCGCTGTCGGCCGAGGCGCTGTTCGTGTACAACCCCGACGAAGACTTGAACGCGGGCGCTTACCTGAATGCGGTGGTTCCGTCGGACTACAAGCAGCTGTTCGTTACCCCGGCGGCGCGAGTCAATCTTTTTCCTACCACCGCAGTTTCCCCATGGGTCAGTCTTGGAGCAGGTTTCGGGCATTTCAGCGAGGGCAGCACGTTGGTCTACGGCGGGGCGAACCCAGGAAAATCGACGACCAGCGCCGTCATTGAGGCTGGACTCGGGCTCGATGTGAAAGTATGGCGGAAACTGAGTGTTCGACTGGATGTGCGCGACTTCTGGTCCGGCGAACCGGACTTCCCGCTCGCTCCCACGGGCAAAACGCGCCAGCATAATTTCTTTGTGGGTGGCGGCGCATTCTGGCGGTTTTAACGTGGAGCGGCAGCCAGGCCGGTCCGCGCCATGATTCAACTCTCCGACATCGAAGCTGCGCTCGGCAGAATTCGAGCCGATATCCGCATTTCACCGTGCACCCGGTCTGAAACTTTTTCCGGCCTCACCCAGAATTCCATCTTTCTGAAACTCGATAACCAGCAGCGCACGGGTGCGTTCAAAGAACGCGGCGCCCTGAATAAATTGTTGACCCTGAGCGCGGAGGAACGGGCTCGCGGGGTGATTGCCGCGTCCGCCGGAAACCATGCCCAGGGAGTGGCGTACCATGCGGGACGGCACGGGGTGCGGGCGCGCATTGTGATGCCGCTGCCCACGCCGCTGACGAAAGTTTCGGCGACCCGCGCTTACGGCGCGGAGGTTCTACTGCATGGCACTAATTACGACGAAGCCTACGACCAGGCGGTGGAGCAGAGCCAGCAGGATGGCATGACGCTGATTCATGCCTTCGACGATGACGCCGTGATTGCGGGGCAGGGAACGCTGGGGCTGGAGATTCTGCAGCAGCATCCCGATATTGAAGTGATCGTCTCCCCGATCGGCGGGGGCGGACTGATCGGTGGAATCGCCTGCGCGGTTAAGGAAAGCAAACCGTCGGTGAAAGTATTTGGAGTGCAACCGGCGCGGATCGCCTCGATGAAAGAGGCCGTGGCGCAGGGGAAGCCAGTGACACTGCCGTCGGCGAAAACAATTGCGGATGGGATCGCGGTACGGCGCGCGGGAGAGCGCACGCTGCCGCTGGTGCAGAAATATGTCGACGACATTGTCACGGTTGAGGAAGAAGAGATCGCGAACGCCATTCTGCTGCTGCTCGAGCGCGAAAAAACGTTGGCCGAGGGCGCGGGAGCAGCCGCGATTGCCGCGGTTTTGAACCACAAACTGCCGACGCTTCAGAACAAGCGCGTCGCGGTGCTGGTGTGCGGCGGAAATATTGATGTGACGCTACTGGCGCGCATTATCGAGCGCGGCCTGGTGAAAGACGGACGGCTGGTGCGCCTGAGGGTACATTTGCCGGATTATCCCGGCGCGTTGTACAGGCTGACGGGAATTCTGGCGGAACATCGCGCGAACATCGTCGAGACCGCGTATGACCGGGCTTATCACGGAGTCAATCTGGGGGATACGGCGATTGATATCACGATGGAGACCCGCGGGCCCGATCACATCGCGGAACTGCTGGGGGCGCTGGTGACAGCCGGCTATACGCACGAGAGAATTCTGTAAACGCGCAAGGAACTGCCCACTCAAGCCAAGAGCTGGCTTGAATGGGCCACCGAATCGAACTTGAACGACTCCGCTCCGAAACATTTTGTCCTCAATTGCTAAATAAGTTCAATTGTTTGATAATCATTCTCATCCACGATCATGCGTTTGCGTCATGAGCAGTTTCGCGAGCTTGCCTGGAAGCACGGCCTGGCGGCCACTCACCAGCGCAAGGTCATCTTTGAAGCGGTGGTGGCTGCTCATGGACATTACTCACCAGAACAGATCTACGGGATCGTCAAACGGCGCATCCCTTCGGTCTCTCTCGCAACCATCTACAACAATCTGCGGTTATTCGTAGAAAAAGGATTGTTGCGGGAGGTGACGCCCCATGCTTCCACCTTGCGCGTGGACGGCAACCTTGAATCCCATCATCACCTGGTCTGCACCCGCTGCAAGTCGGTGCAGGACATTTCCGGCGATTTCATTGACTTCAAACGGCTGACCCGGCAGGCGCCGGGCGGCTTCGATCTAACTGAACCGATGGTCGAGATCTTCGGTCTCTGCCAGCGCTGTAGTGCCAAACCCTCAAAAACAATTTCATAAGCGAGAGAGGAATTTATGTCTGAAGAAAAACAAGTACTGGCTGGCGTGCCTGGTCCCGGGAATACGGAACCAGAGGTAGCACCTGAAGGCAAATGCCCCGTAGCCCACGGCGGTCGCGCGGACGTAGCAGGCTGGGCTCCGACGAATGCGGACTGGTGGCCGAATCAGCTGAACCTGAAGGCGCTTCATCAGAATTCTCCTCTGTCCAATCCCATGGACAAGGAATTTGATTACGCAAAAGAATTCAAGAGCCTCGACCTGAAGGCCGTGATCAAGGACCTGCATGCCCTGATGACGGACTCGCAGGACTGGTGGCCGGCCGACTTTGGCCACTACGGCGGTCTTTTCATTCGGATGGCGTGGCATAGCGCGGGCACCTACCGAATCCACGATGGCCGCGGGGGCGCTGGCTCCGGCCAACAACGTTTTGCGCCCCTCAACAGCTGGCCTGACAACGTGAACCTCGACAAGGCGCGCCGTTTGTTGTGGCCGATCAAGCAAAAGTATGGAAAAAAGATTTCGTGGGCGGACCTCATGATTCTTACCGGCAACGTCGCCCTCGAATCGATGGGCTTTAAGACGTTCGGCTTTGCCGGTGGACGCGCGGATGTCTGGGAGCCCGAAGAATACGTCAACTGGGGTCCCGAGACTGAGTGGCTGGGGGACAAGCGCTACAAGGGCGATCGCGAACTCGACAATCCACTGGGTGCGGTGCAGATGGGCTTGATTTACGTAAATCCGGAAGGTCCGAACGGCAAGCCGGATCCCATTGCTGCGGCGCGGGATATCCGCGAGACGTTTGCCCGGATGGCGATGAATGACGAGGAAACGGTTGCGCTGATTGCCGGCGGGCATACCTTCGGCAAAACTCATGGCGCTGCCGATCCTAAGAAGTACGTCGCCCGCGAGCCCGAGGGCGCGCCGATCGAGGAGCAGGGCCTGGGCTGGAATAACAGCTTCGGCAGCGGCAACGGAGACCAGACGATCAGCAGCGGATTGGAAGTCACCTGGACCACTACGCCCACAAAGTGGAGCAACAACTTCTTCGCAAACCTGTTCTCGTACGATTGGGAGCTGACAAAGAGCCCGGCCGGTGCGCAGCAATGGACACCGAAGAACGGGGCGGGAGCCGGCACGGTCCCGGACGCCCACGATCCGTCGAAGCGTCACGCGCCAGCGATGCTGACCACGGACCTTGCATTGCGGTTTGATCCGGCGTACGAAAAAATCTCGCGGCGTTTTTACGAGCATCCGGATCAGTTCGCCGACGCTTTTGCCAAAGCGTGGTTCAAGCTGACGCACCGCGATATGGGTCCGATCTCCCGGTATCTTGGGCCGCTGGTTCCAGCGGAGCCACAGATCTGGCAAGACCCTGTTCCCGCCGCCGATCATAAGCTAATCGGTGAACAGGACATGGCGGCTCTGGCGGCGAAGATTCTGTCATCCGGACTGTCGATCTCCCAATTGGTTTCGACCGCCTGGGCGGCGGCGTCTACTTTCCGCGGCTCCGACAAGCGTGGCGGGGCCAATGGAGCCCGGATTCGCCTCGCACCGCAGAAGGATTGGGAGGTGAACCAACCCGCCGAACTGGCGAAAGTGCTCGGCAAGCTGGAGGCAATCCAAAAGGAGTTCAACAGCTCACAGTCCAACGGCAGCAAGGGCAAGAAAGTCTCGCTCGCGGACTTGATCGTTCTTGGAGGTTGCGCGGCTGTGAAAGAAGCAGCGAAGAAAGCGGGCCACGACGTGAAGGTTCCTTTCTCGCCGGGGCGCACGGATGCTTCGCCAGAACAAACTGACACGCACGCGTTTGCTGTGTTGGAGCCGACCGCAGATGGATTCCGCAACTACCTTCGCGCCGGACATCAAAAATCTGCTGAAGAGTTGTTGCTCGATAAGGCGCAATTGCTGACCCTGACTGCTCCTGAGATGACGGTGCTCATCGGCGGCCTGCGGGTCTTGAATGCGAACTTCAAGCAGTCGAAAAATGGCGTTTTCACCGATCGGCCGGAGACGTTGACGAATGATTTCTTCGTCAACCTGCTCAGCATGAATACAACTTGGAAGCCCTCGCCTACTTCGGGAGGAGTGTACGAAGGGCAGGATCGCAAGACGGGGAAAGGGAAGTGGACTGGCACCCGCGTCGACCTGATCTTCGGTTCCAACTCCCAGCTCCGGGCCATTGCGGAAGTCTATGCCTGCACTGACTCGAAGCAGGCGTTCGTGAAGGACTTCGTGGCGGCGTGGAACAAAGTGATGAACCTGGATCGCTACGATCTGCACCGCTAGATCATCGTCACGTTCGACGCCAAGGGTGTTCTCTTGCGGCAGGCTTCAGTTCACCCCGAAGCCTACCGAAAAGGGCACCCTTTTTTTGGTGCGCATCGCGAATCGGATGAAACAAGGTTCCGATCGCTTATGACTCACTCCGAGGAATGCGCGGCATGGAAATCTCTTCCCTTGTGCTCTGGACCCATCTGAAAAATGAGCAACAGGGAGAGGATGACTGCTCCTTCAAAAATGGCCAGTGCCGGCGGATAGCCAAGACGATTGCGTAAAGCGTATTCGATCGATATAGCGGGCGAGGCGATCAGCACTCCCAGTTGATAGGCGAGGCCGGGAAATAAGCTACGGGCGGCATCCGGAGAGAGCTCGTTCAGGTGCGCGGGAATCACTCCGAAGGCTCCTTGTACTCCTGCCTGCATCAAACAGGCGCCTACGATCAGCACTCCCACGGAAACGCCGAAAGCCCAGTAGTACAGCGCCGCCAGAGATACGCAGAGTGCCAGCATGATGCCACGCCGGCGTCCCAACCGCTCCGATATTTGTCCAAAGAGGAGCGCGCCCGCGATGGCGCACAGATTGTAGAGGATCGCGATATCGGACACTTTGTTTCGCGTCAGGCCGTGGGCATTTTTCAGAAAATCGGGATAAAGATCCTGTGTGCCGTGGGAAAGACAAGACATCACCGTCATCAGAAGCAGGAGGTAGGCGAAGCTGCCGCAGTGATTCCAGAGCACGAGAAAAATAGAGCGCACCGAGCCCGCACGACTCTCCTCCCACGCCACGGATTCCGGCGACCGCAGAGCAAGCACGCTGATGAATAGCGCCACGGGTAGCCCAACTGCGAACATGGCACGCCAACCGTAGTGCGGCAGGATGGTTTTAATTGCGATCGCAGCCAACAGGTACCCGATGGGATATCCGCTCTGCATCAGGCCAGAGAGAAATCCGCGGCGTCGGAGAGGGGCGCTCTCCATGGCCAGGGACGCGCCCGTTCCCCAATATCCGCCCATGCCGATCCCATAGAGCGCGCGCAGGATGGCGAACGTCGCATAGTTGGGCGCGAACGCGCTCAGCAGAGTGATGGTGGAAAAATACAGGACACAAACCATGAGGGGAATGCGCCGTCCAAAGCGGTCGGCTAGCGCACCGAAAAGCAACGCGCCGACGGGGCGCATGGCGAGGGAGATCGGTATCGTCCCGATGATCGCACTTTTCTCAACTTGGAAATGAGAGGCGAGGAGATCGATCAGGAATATGACGACAAAGTAATCAAAGGCGTCGAGAACCCAGCCCAAAATTGCAGAAGCGACAGAGTACTGCCACCCGGGGGTGTCGGGAGCGGTGGCAAGGGACCGGTGATCGGGAAGCTCCGGGCTGGAGTTATGCATTCAATGGTGGAGCGGAAACGTCAGAAACCCCAGATTGGCGACGGAACTCGTTCTATTCGAGACCTTCTTACTCCAGATCTTTCACGCAGCGAAATCCCAGGGTGCCCGCCCGATCTTTGCTCGGGGCGATCAGCAGGAGTTTGCCGTGCTGGTCGAGACGATATGCCTGCGGAAAATACCACACCGAGCCCTGCGGCTGGTAATAGCTTCCACCTCGAAGAATTGCTGCACGAGTGTGCTCGTCGGCAAACTCGTCGGTCCACTGCCAGACATTGCCCACCAAGTCGGCAACTCCGAAAGCGCTGTTGCCGCGAGGATGGGCATCTACGTCGTCAGGACTGCGAAGCGCGCGGCCGCGATCGGGTGCGGGGACGGCCGAGTCATCCCATGTATTGCCCCATGGATACAGCCGTTCGTCACTCCCTTGCGCGGCATATTGCCATTCCCACTCATGCGGAAGCCGCTTTCCAGCCCATGCGGCATAGGCCCGCGCATCGTCGAGAGATACCCAGGTCACCGGCTTGTTTCCCCATCCGGATGGATAGGTTCCATCATGCCAGTCACGCAGAAAGTTCAAGTCGTCCTTGGGATGGTAGTGAGTTGCATCCAGAAACTTCTTGAACTCGGAATTCGTGACTGGATATTGATCAATCCAGAACGAATCTTCATGCACGGTATGCAGGTGGTGCCGTCGCGGAGAGTCCTCCCAGGGATATTGCACGTCCACTCCGCTCTCGTTGAAGCCCTCGATCTCGATCCCATTGACCTTGAAGACGAAATCTCCGGATGGGATTTTCACCATCCCTTGAGGGTTATCGCGTGCGGGGTTGGTCTTGGCAATCTCGGCCATTTGTTGTGGAAGGAACTTCCATTCGCTGGAAAGGCTTGCGAGCGGCGTGGAGGCAGAGGCCTTCATCGCATCGAGGAGCGCTCGGAGTTGGGCATCGGGCGCGTCGGGGGTTGCGAGAATGGCGCCAAATCCGTGGGCCTCAATGGGAAAGGACAAGTGTGCACTCTCCCCCGTGATTTGAGGGGTCAGTTCGATACCGTGCCACAGATCGAAGTAGCGGAGTCCGGACTGGGCAGGAATCCGCAACTGAGGACCATCGGTATCGGTTGGCAGGCGATTTACAATCGTCCAGAAAGTCTTCTTTCCCAGGGGCCAGCGGCTGGCGTAGATGCCGTATCGTTCGGTCGGGGCGTAGGGCTGCCACTGGGGGCTCACCAAAAAGTCCGCCATGACCCGCTCGATCTTCGCGACCCGACGAATGGCTTCCGCATCACGCGGGACGATGCCGTTCCAGATGCCAAATACGTTTTCCCAACTTTCGTATCCGACACCGTTGAAAAATGCATATTGGAGGTTGTCGGTTTTGTCGCGTTTCCAGCGGTCGCAGACATTGACCATGTGCCGCGGTTCAAGCCACTTCAGAGCACTGACCATCGGAGCCGCAGGATATTGCCAGTAGCCCCATGTCATGGTGTTCCAGGTCAACCCCTCGAAGGGAGACAGCAGAGTATGTTCCGGCTCAAGAACCAGCGGATGGCCGAGATCGTCCGCTGCCGTTTGAAAGGCGCGAGGCAGACCCCAGAAGGTATCGCCGTTGATGCCGTCCGCACCCACGTCCGCCAGCAGCTTCGCGGTGGCCTCCCAGTTCGGTAAACCGGGATCATGCGTGCCCTGGTCCCACGGCATCACCGGGAAGAAAACTCGCACTCCCCGCCGATGGAAATCCGCGACCATCTTCCTCACTCCCTCAACTCCTCCGGGCATGGCACGAAGCAGGTCGTACTGGTCGCGATCGTCAATACCGATGTTGGGATAGACGTGCCAGATCAGGACAGAATCGATGCCGCCGTAGCGTTTTTCCAGATCATCGAGATACTTGTCGACGGTGTATTGGCCCATCTTCGGATCATAGAAATAACGATCCTCGACCATCATCTGCGGCTGAATGAAGCTGGATTGCTCCCACTTCAATTCGGGTCGCTCGTACTGCTTCGGGGAATAACCCGCCCGAATCCTCATCTCTGTGCGCCAGTGCGTAATGTCCTCGAGCCACACCTTGTAGTCTTCACTGGTGCAAATCTTCGGCTGGCCGAGCGAAGGTTTGATGGGATTAAGGCAGTCAGGTCCGGGCAGTTGGTCGCCGTCGGGGACATACCTGGCGGTTTGTGCGGCGGCGGAGAGCGTCAGTAAGACGGCGAGAATGGAACTACTGAATGATCGGCGGAAGACGGTTGAGCGCATGGAGTACCTTGCGGGAAGCCGTAACTGTGCGCGGCCGCCAGCTGAGAACGGGGAATTGTAGCAGATGCCAGAACTCGCTCATTTCGCATCTCGGGGGTGTGATCTCTAACGTGAACGCGATTCTGTGAACCGATCCTGTGGCTTGGGTGTTCCGGGTCAATCCTTCTGATGAAGTTTCACCAGAGCATCAAGTTCATCGAGCAATGGTTTCTTTTCCGCGCCCAGAATTCGAATTACTTCTGCAGTGAGCAGAGCCTGCTCATTGCTTCCCATGTGGAAATACGCATCGCAAAGCAGGTAGAGCGTGCCGGGGTCCGCGGTCCGGGATTTCTCCAGATACGACGCGGCCTCATTCCATCGCTGCTGCTGGTATCGAATTCCTCCCATCCCAATCAGGGCCAAAAACTCGGAAGGATTAAGAGCGAGAGCGGACTGGAAAGATTCCTCAGCCGCGGAAGTTTCTCCGCCAGAAAGTTGCACCATGCCCAGATAGGCCGCGATCCGCGCCGACTGGGGAGCCTTTAAGCGGGCAAGAGTTAGAACCCGCTTCGCGTCCCCGATTCGGCCCAGGCTGTAATACATCGTCCCCAGCAGGTAGTGCGGTTCTCCGTGATCGAGGACATCGGCAACCGGCAGCCTGGCCAGCAAATCCAGTGCTTTCTGCTCCTGGTTTGCTTCGAGCAGCGGTCTCACCTGCTTCCATGCCGCTATTTCTTCCGAGCCCTTCAGTTCCGAAGAGGTGTCTACCCGATCGGTCAGCGCATCAAAGAGTCTGGTTTCATGTTGCGCTTCGTTGCTTCGGCCGAGTTGACGGTAAGCCTTTCCCAGTTGGAAGTGGGCCTTGGCCAGCGACGACTGCAGAAGGATCGCGCGTTGCAGCGGCGCCAGGGCGGCGTCGAAGTCTCCCAATTCCACGAAAGCTCTCCCCATCCCGTAGTTCGCAGATGCATTCGCGTATCCCCGGCCAATGGCGAGCCGGTAGGAATCTCGAGCCTTTTCCCAGTCACCTAGATTCGCCGCAGATTCCGCTAGATAAAACGCCGTCTCTCCGTTGTTGGAATCTGCTTTCAGCGCGGTCTCGAAGCTTGCCCTTGCAGATTGAAAGTCGGTCAAGTCGAATTGTGCCTTGCCGATCTCGAAATCGATTCGAGCTAGTGCAGGATTGAGACGGCGAGCTTTTTGCAGCCAGGACAGTCCCTCGGTGCGGGTTTCAAGTTTGGCGCTCAGATATTCGCCATACTTCTGGCAGACCTGCGGGTCGTTGGGTGCGATGCTGGCGGCTTGACCGATTGTCTCAGTAGCACGCTCGAGATCCGACTCCATGAAGTACGCTTCCGCGAGATAAAACAGAGCTTTGACCCTACCCGGACGGTTGCCGATGCTAATCCTGTAGTTCTCAACTGCCTTCGCCCAGTTCTGCCGGCGAAAATAAACCATACCCAATTCGAAGCGGAGATCGGGATCGCCTGGGTGGCTTGCAAGTGACTTCTCGTATAACTCCTGAGCCGCTGCCAACTCGCCGCTATCGACGAGCTTCGTTCCTTGCTGCACCACAGCAACAACGTCGGTCGAAGCTTGAGCCGCGGCGAGTACCGAAATCAACAAGAATATTGCGAGAATCCTCATCTAAACGGGCATAGTATCACTGCGGAAAGGCGTGCATTCGATCGTGTCATGGGGATCGGCGAAACCGAGCGGTGATAAGCTTTCTCCGAAGCCGATTTTGAAAAGCGCGGAGACCAGGCTGCGATGCGTAGGTTGATTGTTATCTTTCTGACAGCTTTGGCGTTTGCGCCTCACTCCAGTTCAACCGCTCCGTCGGAGATTCGCTTCGAAGAGATCGCTGCCCGGTCCGGGCTAGATTTCACGACTGCCAACTCGCCCACTGCAAACAAGAATCAGATCGAAACCATGGTCGCAGGCGTAGCCCTGCTGGACTACGACGGTGACGGTTACCTCGACATATACCTGGTGAATGGCGCCGCGATTCCTTCGCTCAAGAAGGACTCCCCGGTTTATTGGAACCGCTTGTTCCATAACAATCACGACGGAACTTTCACTGATGTAACCGAAAGAGCAGGGGTTGCCGGTGCAGGCTATGGCATGGGCGTGGCCGTCGGTGATTACGATAATGACGGCTGGCCTGATCTGTTTATCGCCAATGTTACGGGGAATCAGCTATTTCACAACAATGGTAATGGGACCTTCACCGATGTGACCGCCAAAGCCGGACTGCAGGGCGCAACGCTCGACGGAAAGAAAATGTGGTCGATCGGTGCGGGCTGGTTCGACTATAACAATGACGGCCTGCTGGATCTTTTCGTAGTCAACTACTGCAAGTGGGAGGTCAACAAGGAACCGTACTGCACCGTCGGCGGTGGTACGCGCGGCTATTGCCATCCCCGGTACTACGCTCCGACTCACAACACCCTGTACCGAAATAACGGAGACGGGACGTTCACGGATGTTTCCGAGGAGACCGGAATTGCATCGCATTTCGGTAAAGGGATGAGCGTGTCGTTTGCCGACTACGACGGCGACGGCTACCTTGACGCCTTTGTGGCCAACGACACTACCCGCAGTTTTCTGTTTCACAATCTCGGAGGAAAGCGATTTGAGGAAGTGGGCGAGACGGCCGGGGTGGCTTATGGATCGAACGGCGCCGCTCTGTCAGCGATGGGCTCCGACTTTCGCGATGTGAACAACGATGGTTTGCCCGACATCTGGCATACTGCCGTGGAATTCGAGACCTTTCCTCTATACGGGAATCGGGGTCGGGGTGAATTTGCGGATCTCACGGTCAATAGCGGATTGGCGCGTCTGACTTCGCAAATGTCCGGGTGGGGGAACGGGATCGTCGATCTCGACAATGATGGGTGGAAAGACTTGTTTGTCGCGCGCTCCAACGTGCTCGACAACATCAGCAAACTGGTTTCAGAACGGAAGTATGCGGAACGGAATTCCATCTTCCGCAATCTTGGCAATGGAAAATTCGAAGATGCGAGTCCAGGGGCTGGTCTGGATTTCCAGAAAGAAGCTCCACATCGCGGGGTGGCATTCGGAGACATCGACAATGACGGGCGAGTGGACGCTGTGGTTACCGTATTGAACGGCGCGGTGAAGCTCTTTCACAATGTCTCGGGAAACAAGAACCACTGGATCCTTCTCAAACTTGCGGGAACCAAGAGCAATCGCATGGGCATCGGTGCTCAGGTTCATCTCACCACGGAAGACGGGCAATCGCAGTGGAACGAGGTGACTACGGCGGTGGGATTCGCTTCTTCCAGCGATAGCAGGGTGCATTTCGGACTGGGATCGAATCAGCGCGTTAAAGAGATTGAGATTCGCTGGCCCAGCGGCATCCGGCAAACGGTTCACGACGTGAGCGCGGATCAAGTCATGACCATTCGGGAGCCGGCCAGCTAGCCAGGACTATTTCAGGGTCAAATCCTGCCAATAGGCATTTCCCGCTTCATGGTGCGGAATCAGAACACGCTGATAAATTCGCAACACGACTTCCTGGCTGGCATACTTCGATAGATCGACCTTGATGTCCTGCATACTTCGCGAGTTCGATGCTCCTTCGATCAATTTGTCCAATACCTTGTCGTCATTCACATAGACCTGCAGTTGCCAGGCTCGCCCCGCATCCGCTCCTGCTTTGAACCGCAAAACGCTGCCACTGCCAAGTCGGGCCGTTCGACGCAGGACGGTACCGCGCACTTCGTCGCGGGGATAAGTGGCGAGTACGCCGCCGTCAAGGCAAGTGATGCCGCGAATTCCCGGCATTCCTCCTCCGGCGCCACCGAATCCAGCACGCTCCAGGGTCCAATCGGAGTTCCAGTAATGCATCAGGTCCGACAGTCTGAATAATTCGGCGGCTTGAGTCTTGGGTTCCTGGACTCGAATGCGAAGCGTACTCCCATCATCGCTGGCGTCGTGCGCGATTGCGTTGGCGATTCCTAGCTTCGCTGTGCGCTTGGCGAGTTCGCTGATGCTCTCGTCAACCGGAGGTGTCAGCTTCAAAGGACCCATCTCTGCGCCCTTGATTCGGTCGTGAAGTTCGGACACCTTTTCCGGGGGCAGGGCTTTCATTCCCCACATGGCTGCGACCACCGACTCGGCATTGGCCGCATTACAGTCCGCATCGGAAAAATCCGCGGCATGAACCGCCAACTGAATCGTCTTCTGAAAGTCGCCGCCTCCGAACCACACGCTGGTGGCGACGAAGCCTCCATTGACGACGGCGTTATTGGTGGCCGGATACTCAATCCCCCAGCGTTCATCAATGGCCCGGAAAATCTGGTCGGGAGTGCTGCCCGCGTCGGCCATCGCGATGATCATGTCGAGACACTTACGATACGGGGAGTCCGGGTGAATCAGGGTTGCCGCCTCGCGAACCACCGCATGAGGATCTTTCTCGAAGAAAGCGAGGCTTATCATTCCCGATACAAAAACAGCGCCATCCGTGCCCTCGGCATAGCCATTGATATGGCCGAGTCGACGGGCCATTTCAGCCGCAACGTTGGGCATGCCAGGGCTGAGGGCGCCATACACATCGCTGCTGAATTGGGGGCCGATCGTCCACCAGAGTTTGTTGTAGCGAGGATGTCCGGTGTCCGGCGGTTGAACGCCGCGCTTCAAGAGCAAGAGCGTCTGCTCGCTCGATCCCCACGAGCCTGCATTGTTTTCGAGCCATTGTTGTCCGAGTTGTTGCACGGTCATTCCGATTCCGTATTTCTCGAATGCGCGGACCGCGACCATTTCGTAGTAGTAGTCATCGTCCACCGGGGCATAACCCGGAAGCTTGCTCAGGGGTGTGATAGGTAGAACGGAGGCTGGCTGGTGCTCGAAACGTCCTCCCGTCCTTTGGGCGATCATTTGCGCCGTCCAAATGGCTTGCACCCGATCCAGATATTCCTCGTGCGAGAGTTGCTGCGTTCGCGCCGCGTTGGATGGCGACTCCTGTGCGCGCAACAGATCATGGAAGAATACGGGAAACAGGACAGCCACGCTGATGAGACTGACCAACCGGACTCGCGCGGTCTTCATAATTCTCTCTCCTCTTCGTTTCCCACGCAGTGGCTGCCGAGCCGCGTACGCAGCCTCATTCGGAGCAGGGTGCTCTTTTTCACTGCGCCACTTCCTACAGCAGTCCTCACAATAAAGCATGGACATAAGTTTTTGAAACGTTTTATATTTGCGCGCGTAAAGCGCTTTCCTTCAGGAGTGTCCTCATGAAGCTCGCTACTTCTTCATTCGCAGTCCTCGCTCTCCTTGCCGTGAGCCTGCTTTCCGCGCAAGACTCCCACTATCGGCCTGAGCGTCAGCAGATTCCGACTCCCGGGTGCCTGAACATGAAGGGAGCGTGGGAAGGCGGATCAACGCCGTGTACGCAGAATGAACATGACGCGTGGCTGACCGACATCCGGCATTGGCGCGACGAGCGACGGATTCGCATTGGCTATGACGGATCGCGCTACGACCTGCCCGCACTCCGATGGACGCAGTCGAGTTTTTTTCAGCCGCAGATGATGGCCGAAGATCGTTACTTCTACGACCCCATAGCGCATCGCTACACGGTGGATCGTTACCTCGACGACCTGGAAAAGCGTTACGGCGGCATCGACTCAGTCCTGATTTGGCCCACCTATCCGAACATGGGGATCGATAACCGCAATCAGCACGACATGATTCGCTCGATGCCGGGAGGAGTTGCCGGGGTGCGGCAAATGATCGCCGATTTTCATAAGCGGGGAGTCAAGGTTCTGTTTCCGATGATGATGTGGGATCAAGGCACAAGGGAACCCGGTACGTCGTGGCCGAATGCCATCGCCAGCCTGATGGCGGAGATTGGAGCCGACGGAATCAACGGCGATACGCAGGACGGCGTCCCGGTGGCGTTCTCGCTGGCGGCCGACAAGATTGGGCATCCTCTCGCCTTCGAACCGGAAGGCGGTCCCTCCGACGAGGCGCTGGCGTGGAACGTCATGACATGGGGCCAGTATCAATATCCGTTTGTGCCCATGGTCGATAAGTACAAATGGCTGGAAACGCGGCACATGGTGAATATTTCCGACCGCTGGAAGCGCGATAAGACGGACAACCTGCAGTTCGCGTTCTTCAACGGTGTGGGCTGGGAAAGCTGGGAAAACATATGGGGCATCTGGAATGGCATCAACCCACGCGATGCGGAAGCTACCCGCCGCGTCGCCACCATCGAGCGGGCGGTCGCCCCATTTCTGATTAGCGCAGATTGGGAACCTCTGGTTCCAATGTTGCGGTACGGCGTCTTCGCCAGTCGCTGGCCAACTGGGGAGCAGACGGTCTGGACGATTGTGAATCGCAACGAGTACGACGTCGAGGGCCCGCAGATGGAAGTGAAGGCAGAGGAAGGCATGCACTACTTCGATCTGTATCACGGCGTCGAACTTACGCTCGCGAAGAACTCGACCGGCGGCGCGGTACTCAGTTTCCCGATCGAGGCGCACGGCTATGGCGCATTGTTGGCTACAGGTTCGGCTCCCGATGCCCGCATGCAAAAGCTGATGTCGAAGATGAAAGAATTGAGCGCGACACCGCTGGCCAGCTACGCGCATGAGTTTAAGGTGGTGCCGCAACAAATCGTGCCCATCGCTGCCACCAAGCCGCCGGCAGGATCACCCGCGGAGATGGTCAAGATTCCGGAAGCAGACTTCGACTTTCGCGTCACTGGCATTGAGATTGAGGGATTCGACGATATCGGGGTGGACGTGCAGTATCCATGGGAGGACTCGCCCCGCCGTTTTCATGATCATCCCATGCATGTGAAGTCCTTCTGGATCGACAAGTATCCCGTGACCAACGCGCAGTTCAAAAAATTTCTGGATGCCGCTCATTACCATCCGCAGGACGACCTGAACTTCTTGCGCGACTGGAAGGACGGCAACTATCCATCCGGCGCGGATAACAAGCCAGTCACGTGGGTTGGGCTCGAGGACGCGCGCGCATATGCCACCTGGGCAGGGAAGCGACTGCCGCACGAATGGGAATGGCAATATGCGGCGCAGGGCACGGATGGAAGAACCTATCCCTGGGGCAATACCTGGAATGCCGATGCGGTTCCGGTTCCGGACAAAGGCCGGACGATGCGCGGGCCCGATGGAGTCGACGCACATCCTCAGGGTGCAAGCCCGTTTGGCGTAATGGACCTGGTTGGAAATGTCTGGCAGTGGACTGAGGAATTTCAAGATGAGCACACTCGCGGGGGAATCGTGCGCGGGGGCAATTATTACCAGCCCCAGGGATCGATCTGGTATTTCCCGCAAGCTTACAAGCTTGGCGAACATGGAAAATTGTTGCTCATGGCGCCCAGCATGGATCGCTCCGGAGGGCTTGGTTTTCGCTGTGCGCAAGACTCGGAGTAGACCTATCGTGAAACTGGTTCCGGCACTGGACAGCGAGTCTGGCCCCCGCAAACGAGCCTCCCGGAGACGCATCTGCGAGGACAATCTGCTAACCTCAATCTCGGGTCGTACCGTGCGATGAATCCTCCCGTCACAATGCGGCAGATTGCGGAACGGGCCGAAGTGTCGATTGGCACGGTGTCGCATGTCATCAACGGAACGGCGAAGGTGCGAGAGAAGCTCCGCCTGCGGGTGATGGATGCAATCCGCAGCCTTGGCTATCAGCCCAGCCAGCTGGGACGAGGTCTCCGCCGAAATCAGACCAACATCCTGGTGATGATCGTTCCCGACATCACGAATCCATTCTTTCCCGCGGTGGTGCGCGGCGTAGAGGACGTGGCCTATAAGCATTCCTTGCGTCTCGTGTTATGCAACGCCGACAACGATCCGCGGAAGGAAAGCTCGTATCTGAATGAACTACGCTCATATCGCCCCGCCGGTTGGCTGATCATTCCGTCTACCGACAGCGAAATGGCGGCGCAGTCAAAATCGGTGGCTGCCTCTGGAACTCCGGTGGTGTGCATCGACCGCCAGCCGCCCGACTGGAAGGGGGATGTCGTTCTGGTTGCCAACGAAGCCGGGGCCCACAGCGCCACGCGCCATCTGCTGCGCATGGGGCATCGGCAACTCGCGGTGATTACCGGACCATTGCATTTGACCAATGCGGTGGAGAGACTGCAAGGATTCAAGCGCGCCTTGGCCGAAGCCAAGGTGCACATCGAACCGGAATACATTCAGGAGGCCGGGTTCAACCGGCAGAGCGGATACCAGGCATCCACCCGGCTGCTGGGCATGTTGCCGCGCCCGACCGCAATCTTTGCGTGCAACGACTTGATGGCGCTGGGCGTGCTGTTGGCGGCTCGCGAAATGGATCTACATTGTCCCGAGGAGCTTTCCATCGTGGGATTCGACGATCTCGATTTCGCCGAGTTTACGGCACCCGCATTGACGACCGTGCACCAGCCTGGATACCAACTCGGAACGACCGCGGCTCGTCTGCTGCTCGACCGGATCGGCGGCTTGAAAGGCTCGCCGAAAAAGATTGTGCTGCCTAGCGAACTTAAGATCCGTCATTCAGTTGCGCCGGTTTCGCCGGTGGCTTCTCCCAAAGTGAAACAGGCTGTGGAAGCGATCGAAGTTCGCTGAGTGACCTTCGAAGTTTTCGAAAATCGATTTTTTCTGCTTGACAATGGTTGAAACGCAGGACTAACCTTCGCGGTGGTCAGGATTGAAACGTTTCAAAATGCTCGCGGCGGCGCTGGTCCTCGTCTCTTGGAACCGCAGCCGTCCTGGGCACGGAGGAATTCTATGCGCCGCATCCCTGCTCTGCTCCTGTCAGCCTTCTGCGTTCTCGCTACTGCCTTGCTCGCGCAAGTCGTAATCACGAGCACTATCGTGGGTACCATCTCTGACCCGCAAGGCGCCGTCATCGGAGACGCGAAAGTAATTCTCACGAACGTGGACACCGGAGTCCAGTGGAAGGCAACTACGAGCGCGAGCGGTGACTATCAATTCGCCAAACTCATCGCGGGCCATTACAAGGTTGAGGTCATCAAAGAGGGGTTTTCGCACGTCAAGTCGACCGCGGTGGCGCTCGAAAACGGAACGACTCTCCGGATTAATCTCGGACTGAAGATTGGACAAACCAGCGAAACCGTGGAAGTCTCGAGCGCCGCGGCTCTGGTCAAGACCGACGATGCAAACGTGTCGGAGGTCATCGAGAACAAATTTGTCCGCGACCTTCCCGTGCAGGGTCGCAATTATTTGAACTTTGCCCAGATCCTGCCGAACTTTAACAGCGGGACCGGCGATACGTCGCGCATGGCATGGGGACTGGCATCGGCAACGATGCCCGGCGCCATGCAGTTGAATGTTGGAGGGACGGAGTACGGAGTCGGCTATTACGTTGACGGTTTGAATAACAACGACAACTGGGTCGAAGGTCCGCTCATGAATGTGAACCAGGACACCATCCAGGAAGTGAAGGCGGAAGTCTCCAACTACTCGGCAGAGTACGGGCGAGATGTGGGCCAGATCAGCGTGACCTCGAAGTCCGGGACGAACGCCCTGCACGGATCTGTGTATGACACTTTTCAGAATTCTGGCCTGAACGCGAACAATCCGTACAGTAACTTCCAGGACATACCGCGCAACGCTTATCACCAGAATCAGTACGGGTTCACCGTGGGCGGCCCGGTGGTCATTCCGAAAGTCTTCAACGGACGAAACAAGCTGTTCTTCTTTGGATCATTCGAGCGGTTGCGCAACCGCGGCGTCAGCGACTTCACCGCCTATGTCCCCACCACTGCCGAACAGGCGGGAGATTTCAGTGATCTGCTGACTCGTTTTCCCGTGGACCCAACCCAGTGCAATGGCGTGCCGGGCAGCGAGCCTGCTAATTGCCGCTTTGTGATTTACGATCCCTCCACGCTGGACTTGAATCCCAGCGATCCCACTTACGAGCAGCGTCTCCCATTTCAATATGGCGGCGTCTACAACAAAATGAATCCCAGCCTGGTGGCGACCCAGGCCCAGACGTACCTTTCGCATTTCCCGCAGCCGAACGGCTACTCTTCGCCGGAGGCGGACAACGTGAACAATTATGCTGGTTCTTACACCGCCGGCATCAACAACAACAACTACACGGTTCGTGGGGACTACAACATCGGCAGCCGCGATTCCGTTTATTTCCGATATTTGCATGATTCCGGCAGCGTCATCAATCAGTGCTGCGTGCTGCCTGCTCTGTCCATGAACAGCGGGCCCTATCACCGCGCGAACACCTATCAAGCGCACTACGTGCACGCCTTCAGTTCCACGTTCAATAACGAGTTCAACGTGAGCTGGTACCGAGGCTACAACTTCAGTGACGATCCTTCGCAAGCTGCCAAGTTCGTCAACTCCTGGGTTCCGAGCCTCTTCCAAAACTCGTCGTCGAACATGGCGGGCTTCACTTCATATGACAAGAGCTTGTTCAACGTAAGCAATGACGCGACTTTCTCCGTGGCCATCGGTGGCGCATTGCCTTCCAGTCCCGGTACCGCCATGGGAAACAGTTTGAACCTGGGATCCACGGAATACTGGTACCAGTACGTGCCGGTGTTCCAATTGTCGGACAACGTGGCGAAGACTTTCGGCCGGCATACCGTGAAGGCTGGCTTTTACATGGCACGCCGTTACGAGCGCGATAACGACATCATCCGCTCGGTGAACTTCAACGGTAACTACACCGGCAACGGGACCTACTCCAACGACGGTTCGGGCAATGGAATTGCCGACTTCGAACTGGGCGATGTGAGCGCGATGGGCCAGCGCACGCCGGTGGCTAGCGGCGATGCCAGCCTCTATTACGGCATGCCTGAGTACAGCGCTTATGTGGGGGATAACTGGAATGCGACTCGATCGTTGACCGTGACCCTTGGTCTGCGTTACGACCTGCCGATTCCGGCATATTCCGTCGACAATTACTGGTCCGTGCTCGACGAGACCTATCCGGGGTGGCGATTTGTCATGCCGGGCTTAACGCCGGGAACCCAAGCTCATCCCTTTTCGGCGAGTAAGAAAGATCTCGCGCCTCGTCTAGGTCTGTCTTATCGACTGGGAGAAAAGACCGTAATCCGCACTGGGTACGGCATCTTCTATGAGACCGGCCGCTTCAAATTCCTCGATCAGGTGACCTGGAACGGGCCGGGCTATGGAGGAACTTCGTACTATTCAACGAATCAGGTCTCCGACCCGGGACTGCCGTATTACAACTTCTCCGACACTTTCCAAGCTCCCACTACGGTCACCCGGGGAACCTACCCGTACCCGCTGGGAACCGACGGAGGCCAGATGTGGCCCAATGGCAGCGCATATCCCACCTCGACGGTTGATGCGAAGAGTTGGTTGACTCCTTACAGCCAGCGGTGGAGTTTAGACGTGCAACGGGAACTGGGAAAAGCGGTTGTAGCGACCCTCGGGTATGTGGGTTCCGAGGGCACGCATATCCCCATCCAGTATGACTTGAACCTCTATCCCCAGGGTTTTTATCCTGATATTTACACCTCGGAATGTCTTACTTGCGACGCCGTACGGCCGCTGTCGGCGACATATCCGGGCCGCTGGAGCGCCATAAATTCGGTGCGCCCGGATGAGAGCAGCAACTACAACGCCATGAACGCGGAACTGAAGACGCGCGGCTGGCATGGTTTGACCAGCCAGGTTTCCTACACCTGGTCGAAGCAGATGGACACGTTCTTCGGAGAAAACGGAGAAAGTGGGCAGCACGCGATCGGCGGCCAGTGGCACCCCCAGTGGAGTTACGGTCCTTCCGATGCAAACCATACGAACCGTTTCGTCGCCGCTTTTACCTACGAGCTACCTGGAAAGTCGTTAGGCAATCACGCGCTGCGTTACGCGATCGGAGGCTGGCAGCTCAACTCCATTGCGACTTTCGAATCCGGAGCACCTACCACCGTCTATAACGGGTATACCCAGTCGTACGACGGGATGGGTGATGTTCCGCTTCAAACCTGCAATGGCAACATTGCGAAGAGCAGCAGAACGTTTACCCAATACTTCAACACCAACTGCTACGTAGAACCGGCGGCCAGCACAGACCCGGTCTACACGAGTCAAGGCATCTTTAACTACGCGGTGACCCGCGGCAACGAACGGCGCAACAATCTTCGCCAGCCTGGAATCAACAACTGGGACCTGGGATTGCAAAAATCGTTCAGGGTCATTGGCGAAGGCCGGGAGCTGCAGTTCCGCGCCGATGCGTTCAATGCCTTCAATCATACCCAGTGGTCGAGCATCGATACATACGACGATCGTCTCACCAACTCCGCAAGCGAGTTCGGGACAATCACAGGAGGTCGTCCCGGTCGCCTCATGCAGTTGAATATGAGGTTTGTGTTCTAGATGCTGGTCAAGGCGCGGGCTTTCCGCCCGCGCCAGTCCAGCCGTGCCTCCGGTAAAGGGATAGCGTCGTTTCGTCGGGAGAGTATGTACCAGCCAGAAGCCTATGCAATTGCGCTGGCTTTCATGATCACCAGCATGATCTGCTGGGGATCGTGGGCCAACACGATGAAGCTCACCGCCGGATACGCCTTCCAGTTGTTCTACTGGGATTACGTGATCGGGATCGTCCTGGGCAGCGTTGTCTTGGGTTTGACGCTGGGCAATTGGGGCGGCGGACCGCTTTCTTTCCTGGCTAATATCAGCCAGGCAGACTCAACCCACATGCTATTCGCTATCGCGGGCGGAGCCGTGTTCAATTTGGCCAATTTACTCCTGGTCGCAGCCATCGACATCGCCGGGCTCGCGGTCGCTTTCCCGGTCGGAATCGGTCTTGCGCTCGTTGTGGGAGTTCTTCTGAACTATGCGATCTCTCCCAAAGGCCATCCCGGACTACTCTTCGGCGGCGTAGCCCTGGTCGTGTTGTCAATTATTCTGGATGCGCTCGCCTATCGCCGTAGAGAAGTCGAGCGGTGTTCCGTCAGTGTGCGCGGAATCTGGATCAGCATTGCCTGCGGTTTTCTGATGGGTACCTTCTATCCGTTAGTGACCAAGGCTGTGACCGGAGACCATGCCCTCGGCCCTTACTCGGTCGCTTTCTTTTTCGCTATCGGAACCGCCCTTTGTGCCGTCCCCGTGAACTACCTGTTCATGAGGAAACCGTTGACTGGTACTGCCTCGGTCCGCATGTCCGAATATTTCCAGGCGAAACCAGCATGGCATTTCTGGGGTGTGATGGGCGGGCTGATCTGGTGCCTCGGAGCCGTCTCTAACTTTGTCGCATCTCACGCACAAATGGTCGGTCCGGCGGTTTCCTACGCAATCGGTCAAGGTGCGACCATGGTGTCAGCGGTCTGGGGAGTCTTTATCTGGAAAGAATTTGCCGGCGCGCCCGCAGCCTCACGCAGTCTGATTCCCGCTATGTTCATCTTCTTCTTGCTCGGGTTGGGAGCAATCGCGATCGCCCCTACGGTCGCCCGGTAAGTGAAATGGAGCTTTATGCGCAGGCCCATTGTCGTCGTCGGTAGCATCAATCTTGATCTAGTGGTCGGAGCGGATCGTATTCCCCAAGTTGGCGAGACGGTGATCGGCAATACGTTCAATACTTTTCACGGTGGAAAGGGGGCGAACCAGGCAGTTGCGGCAGCAAAACTCGGATATCCGGTTTCCATGGTGGGAAATGTAGGCAACGACGCTTTCGGGTCGCAGTTGCGCAACGGGCTGAAGTCCGCGGGTGTCGACACTGCCTGGGTCAAGGCGGTTGAGGGGCCGTCCGGAGTCGCGTTGATTACGACTGGACGCCATGGCGAGAACAATATCGTCGTGGTCCCGGGCGCCAACGGCCATCTCACGCCCGGCCTGCTGGAAAAATCGACCCCTCTACTGGAACGAGCCGGTTTTTTTCTAGTGCAGCTAGAGATTCCTTTAGAGACGGTTGAGTATCTGGCTCAGTTCGCCGAATGCAACAACATCCCACTCATGCTGGACCCGGCGCCGGCGCGGGACCTTCCCGTGTCTCTACTTCGTAGGGTGACCTGGATTACGCCAAATGAAACGGAAGCTCAAACGTTGCTCAACACCACCAGCCTGGATGGACATCAGGGAACGTATGCCGCCGCAGAACGGCTGCTGGCCTGTGGAGTCAAGAATGTCCTGTTAAAACTGGGATCGCGCGGGTGCGTCATTGCCCAAGGCGGAATGCCCCAGGAGCCGGTTCCCGCATTCTCTGTGCAGGCCGTAGATACGACCGCCGCTGGAGATGCCTTCAATGCTGGATTTGCAGTCGGTCTGCTGCGCGGTTACACTGCGGTCCGCAGCGCGGTTTTTGCCTCAGCCGTAGCCGCAATCTCCGTTACCCGGAGCGGAGCTCAACCTTCCATGCCAACCGGGGAAGAAGTGGACCGCTTTCTCGAACAGCAATCGCTGGTAAGCACCGAGCGTGATTCTTAGGGAAGCGGCGGTTTGGCGGCATTTACGAACGAGCCAGGAGTTTTCTTTCTGGCCAGGAAGTTTCCAGAAGCAGGGAAGTGTCAGGAGTCGTCTCGAATTTCTGCGGAGCTGATATGAATACATTCGAGTCAGAGGTGAAATCCAGATTTTGCTTCGCTCTCTGTGTCTGGATAATGTTGTTGAGCGCCTTCTGCGTAGCACAAGCCCCGCCCAGTGAATTCTCCTCAGACTGGAAGGCGCTGGTTCAGAAACGGCTTCCCCTTTACGGCCATAGAAACTGGATCGTAGTCACAGATTCCGCCTTTCCGGCCTTTGCCGCACCAAGCATTGAGACCATCGTCGTCGACGAGAGCCTACCCTCAGTTCTGGCATACGTAGCCAAGGCGATCTCTTCCTCCAGTCATGTTCGAGCCACCGTCTTTCTCGATCAGGAGCTGCAATTCATTTACGAACCAGACTATCCGGGGGTGTCGGAACTAAGGGAGCAGATCGCGGCGACCTTTTCCAGGGACCAGGTTTCCAGCATTCCGCATGCCGAGGCGATGAGCAGAATTGACGAAGCCGGCAAAACGTTCCGCGTCCTGCTCATCAAGACAAAGGAAGCCATCCCATACACCTCGGTCTTCCTGCGACTGGATTGCGGATACTTAACCGACGAAATGGATAGAAAGATCAAAGCCGCAATGTCCGCAGCCGGGAAACGGCCGACGAATTAGGAAAGGTCGATCAGGCAGGGTGGCACTTGGAATTTTGCGGCACGTTCGTCTCAGCGCGCACACATCCTGTGTCTCTGCTGCGACACTCTCGCATTCGATTCTCTGAGATTTATCCGCGTTACCCGCGTGGTCACTGAACTGCAATCGTTTCGGGCGTTATAATTCGCTTTCCCGAGAGGGTTGTTTTGCCACGCCACTTCGCCCTACGATGCTGGGCCGTACTCGTGATCGGTTTGATCGCGGGACTGGCGATTGCATCAGTGCTCCGTGCCCGGCCCGCGGTGCTTCTGGTTACGGTCGATCATGACACTCTTCCGGCAGACGGATATTCGCAAGCGCGGCTGCAGGTTCGCGCCAGCAATGGCCGGGAACTGCAAAATGTAACCTGGAAGTTGGACGGTGGAAAGGCTCGCGGCGCGCTTGAGCCCGACGCGTCCGCTGCCCGGTTGCGGGCGGGAGTTACGCCCGGCAGTATCGTGGTAGTCGCTTCCGTGCCGGGCCTCAAGCCGGCGCGAGTTCAGATTCAACTCAATCTCGACCCGACCGACCAGTTCGGAGACGGAACTCCGGACTTTCTTCGCTTGCAGGATGCGCAGGATCAGAATGCATTCCGGCATTGGTTTGCATTCCTCGCCGAGTCTACGTATTTCGAAAAAGAAATGGATCGTCCAGCGGAGATTGATGATTGCGGCGCGCTCATCCGCTTTGCCTATCGAGAGGCGTTACGCCGGCATGATGGAGCGTGGGCCTCGCAGTGGAACTTGCCCTCCCTGCCCAATGGCGCATCCATCCAGAAATATGATTATCCGCACACAGCTTTGGGCGCCGGCCTTTTCCGAATTCGTCCTGGGGCGTTCACGCCGGAGGATCTAGTCGACGGTGCGTTCGCCGAGTTCGCCGATGCGCAGACCCTGTGGCGCTACAACACGCACCTGGTCAGCCGCGATCTGGACGCGGCGCACCCGGGAGACTTGCTGTTTTTCCGGCAAGCTGGGCATCGAATGCCTTTTCACACGATGATTTATCTCGGGCGCAGCTACTTCGACAGCGGTGCGGATCTGCTCATTTATCACACTGGGTCGGATGACCGTCGGACGGGTGAAATCCGGCGCGTCGCGATTCATGATCTGTTGCAGCACCCGCAAGCTTCCTGGCGGCCCGTACCGCAAAATCCTGCTTTTCTAGGCGTGTACCGATGGAACATTCTCCGGGAGGCCGACTAACTATGCGTCCTTTTCGAGTAATTTTACTGGCCTTATTAGTCATCCTCGTTTCGTTCTCCGCATTCGGCCAGGCCGAGAGGCCGGGCTTCTTTTCTTTGAACTCCAGTCGAACTTTTGCGCCCGGCCAGAAAGTGTCTGTGGACGTGTGGGCGCAGGACGTGGACACGCTCGAGTTTCGCGTCTATCGCGTAAATGATCCAGTGAAATTCTTCGAACAGCTCGGCGATATCCACCAGTTTGGGGGACGAGCCCCGAGACCGCCTCATCGTGTCACGGTGCTGGAAAGGTTTCACAATTGGAAGCACGGGATTTTTGTGTGGATCCGGGATGTGTTCCGAGCGCAATTCACCGCAGCCAACCGGCAGGAGATACGAGCGCAGAGCAGCGAGGCAAAGCAACTGCCACAGACGGAAGCGCAGGTATTCGCCCAGATCCCAATTCTGAACTCGCAGCAACTGGTCGCCACCTGGCGACAAAATGTCGTCTCGAGCCGCATGCGCTGGGAGACGGAAAACGTCGCCATCCCGGTCAAAGAGCGCGGCGTGTATCTCGTGGAAGCCACAGACGGCAAGCTCCGCGCCTACACCATCGTCATCGTCAGCCAGATGGCACTGATCACGAAGACTGCGCCCGGAGCGATTCTCACCTTTGCCTCCGATCGCCAGACCAGTGCGCCTGTCTCCAATGCACAGACCTACTTCTTCGTGAACCGCGCGGCTGCTGGAGAGCAAACTACGGACACGGATGGCCTGGCGCAGATTGCAGTCACGGATCCGCGTCCCGAGAGCGTGCTGGTCATGGCGCGCACCGCGAACGATTTTGCGGTCAACTCGCCATGGTCCTACTGGATGGCGACCGATGCCGAACATTCCCTTACGACTTATGTCTACACCGACCGGCCAGTGTATCGCCCGGGCGATACCGTTCATTTCAAATTCATCCTGCGCACTCGCTCCGGATTTAATTACCAGGCGCCGTCGAACACGGACTTCAATGTGAAGATCGATGACGTGGAGAGCAAAGAGGTCTTTGCCGCCACACTGAAATCCAGTCCGATGGGAACGCTGCACGGCGAGTACACCATTCCCATGAACGCGTCGCTCGGCGACTACAACATCCAGCTTCGCAATGGCGAGAACTACACCCAAGGCGGCAGCTTTGCTGTGGAGGAATATAAGAAGCCGGAGTATGAAGTTCGCGTCGTTCCTGAGGCGCAACGCGTGCTGCAAGGGCAGCTGATCAAGGCGACGATCGAAGCCAAGTATTACTTTGGCGAGCCGGTCGCCAACGCGAAGGTGAAGTGGGTCGTACACCAGGAAGCAACTTATAGCGGATTGAACTTCTATGCCGAGGAGGGTGGAGAAGAGGGCGATTCCGAGGGTGAAGGTGGTGAAGAAGGCGCCGGCAGTGACTCAGAAAGCTACTATTCCGGGGAGCAGACTGATGAGCAGTCCGGAACACTGGATCAGAACGGGCAGCTGCAAATTACCGTACCGACGCAGTTCAAAGAAGACAAGCGCGCAGACGTCACCTATCGAATTGAAGCTCGCGTTACGGATGAGGGCAATCGCGAAATCACTGGGCGCAATTACGTGCTGGCGACCTATGGCAGCTTCCAGATTGGCGCGAGCCCTGCGAGTTATGTGTACGAGGTGGGCAGCACGGCACAACTGAATGTGGAGGCGCGTTCTTACGATGGCAAGCCGGTACAAACGGCGTTCCATGTCGACTTAGCAGACGTGGGATTATCGCAGCCGCAGCGGCGAATCGGTATTCTCGACCGACGGGCAAACCGATGCCAACGGGCATGCGGAAATAAAGATTCCCATCACCAAGGGCGGTTCTATGCATGCCACCGTGACCGCCACGACGCCGGAAAAGCGCACGCTAAAGGAAATGGCATTCCTCTGGGTACCTGATCAGAATTGGTATTGGGGCGCCGGAGCGGCGGAGCGCATCCAGATCATTCCCGATCAAAAGTCCTACAAACCAGGCGATACGGCAAGCGTGTTGATTATGGCCGGTCCCGATCCGGCAAATATTTTGGTGACCGCCGAGGGGCTAGGTCTTCTGAGCCGGCAGGTTGTCAGGAGTAACGGCGCCCCGGTCAAGGTTCAAATACCGATCCGCATGGAAAGCGCGCCGAACTTTTACATCAGTGCCGCTTTTCTGAAAGACAACAAACTTCACCAGGGCTCAAAAAGCATCAACGTTCCTCCTGACGCCTACAAACTAAAAGTGCAGCTGCAGCCGTCGAAAGCCCAGTTCCAGCCAGGAGAAGCGGCCAGTTACGCTCTGGTGGCAACGGACGCGCAGGGAAAACCGGCGGCCGCCGAGTTCAGCCTTGGCGTGGTAGATGAAGCCATATACGCGATCCGTCCTGAAGCCACGACCGACATTACGAAGTTCTTCTATGGACGCGTATTTAATCATGTGACTACCGATAGTTCGCTCTCGTATTTCTTTCATGGGGAAGCGGGCAAGAAAGAAATGAAGCTAGCGTTCGTGAAGCCGCACCGGTGGCTAGCGGACATCAAGCCCGAACGACTCGTGGAGCCGAAGATCCGCAAAGCCTTTCCAGATACCGCATTCTGGGTGGCGGATGTAAAGACGGGGGCTGACGGCAAGGCCGCCGTGAAATTCAATTTCCCGGATTCGCTGACAACCTGGCGAACGACCGCACGCGGCATCACCGCAGATAGCAAAGTGGGAAGTGCTGTCGAGAAGGTGATTGTCCGTAAGAACGTCATGGTGCGACTGGTGGTGCCGCGATTCTTCCGGCAAGGCGACGTGGTTACGATTTCAGCGATTGTCCACAACTATCTTCCTGCTGCAAAAATGGCCCGCGTGTCAATGGAAGTGAAGGGCCTCCAGGTTCTCGAAGGGGCGACTCGCGATGTGAACGTTCCGAGCAAGGGGGACGCAAAACTCGATTGGCGCGTGAAGGCTGACAACGTGCTGCAAAGCTCAGCGCTCGCCAAGGCGCTCACGGACGAGGAATCCGATGCCATGGAGCTCACGCTGCCCGTGATTCCCTATGGCGTGAAGATGGCGATCCCGCGATCTGGTTCAATCGCGGACCTCAATGGGGAGACAACGCAGGAGATCAGTTTTCCGGAACACGGCGAGCCCTCTGGCCGATCTCTGCAGCTGGATCTTTCGCCTTCTGCTGCCGGTGCAATCTTCGGAGCTCTCGAGTATCTGACGTCGTATCCGTATGGTTGCACCGAACAGACGATGTCGAGTTTCCTCCCTGACATCATCGTCGCGGACGCGATCAAGCAACTTGGACTGAAGCCGGCAATGAATGAAGCCGAACTGAAAAAGAAGATTGAGGCGGGATTGAAGCGTCTCTATGACTACCAGCATGATGATGGCGGCTGGGGCTGGTGGCAGACCGACGACAGCCACGTGTTCATGTCGACCTATGTGCTTGCCGGGTTGAGCCAGGCCAAACAGGTTGGATACGAGGTTGACCCGGAACGTCTTTCGAAAGCGCAGGGATGGGTGCGCCACACCTTTGACGCCGATCCAAAGCTCGTTCCAGATCTTCGCGCCTATATGGCCTACTCGCTCGCATTAAGTGGTGTGAAGGACAAGGCGATCCTTGATTCGGTGTGGGAGCAGCGTTCCGAGCTGACGCCTTATGGCGCGGCGATGCTTGGTTTGGCGATGGACATCGCCAAGGATTCGCGGACCGCAGAACTCGCGACCATCGTCGAAAAGGGGGCGATCGTGGACGAGCAGACGGCGCAGTGGAAGCTCACTCGCGATCCGATGCTCGATTTTGATACCGACGCCAGTCCCGAGGCGACGGCCTTCGCAGCAAAGTTCTTGAGTAAGGTTCATCCCGAGAGCCCGCTGCTGCCGAAGGCAGCGTTTTGGCTGGTAACCCATCGCGATGAGGGATATTGGTGGGATTCCACAAAGCAAACCGCCTTCGTCGTATACGGCTTGACGGACTTTCTGAGACAGAGCGGCGAGTTGAAGCCGACCTATTCCGTCGAAGTGCTGGTGAATGACAAACCGGTCGTCAGTCGGCAGTTCAAGGAATCCGATGCATTTTCTCCTGGTTTGGCGAACTTCCGTATTGGGCCCGATCAGTTAGGGTCGAGTAACAAAATTGTGATCCGCAAGAAAGGGCCCGGCAGGCTGTACTGGTCGCTGCGGGGCGAGTACTACTCGGACGAAAAGAAGCTCACGAATGCCGGATCGTTTAATCTCACGCTGGCGCGTGAGTATTTTAAGCTGTCGCCGGTACGAGAGAACGAACGAATTCGGTACAAGCTTGATCCGCTGAACGGGGCGGTGCAAGTCGGCGATACGCTGGCGGTGCGGCTGACGGTCAGCGGTTCGGAGTGGAAGTACATGATGGTGGAAGATCCGATTCCGGCTGGAACCGAGTTGATTGAGCATGACAATTTGTACGAGCTGACGGAAAAGCCGTCTTGGTGGAATTGGTGGTTCACGCGGCGGGAATTCCGGGACGACCGGGCGGCCTTTTTCCAAACCTACTTCTCCCGTGGCGCACAGGAATATGTATACCTGCTCAAGGTGGTGAATCCGGGAGTATTCCGCGTGAGTCCGGGGAAGGTCGAGCCCATGTATCAACCATCGTATTTTGCGACCAGTGATCCGCTGACGCTGGAGGTCCAATGAATTCCCGTATGCAGGGCTTTGAGCGCGACATACTCGTGACCGTCTGGCAGGGCAAGCTCCTTTGGCTGATTCATGTGGTAGCAAATGCGTCGCTGATGATCGCCTTCTTCTACTGGTTGCGCATTCCCGAGGAAAGCGCACTTCAGTTAGCATTTACGGCCGCGAGCGGCCTGTTGATTGCAGTCGCGACTCTATGGCTGCACGCGGCTACGTTTGATTATTTCCAGCTGTCGGAGCACCGCCTGGGACAGTCCTTGCGGCGTTCTGTCGCTTGCCTCCCAGCGTTTCTGGTCTGGGTAGCGATTTTCGGTCTTGGACTATGGCTGGTCGGTCAGTTGTGGATCTACGACCAGCAGGCCGGAGGATGGATCCGCCATCTGTTGCCCGGTTTTCTGCGCAAGAGCATCACACCCCGATCGGCAATGGCCGCGACCTGGTGGCTGCTTTGGTTTCTCTTTTATTTCTTGTGGCCGGTCGTGTCTTTGCCGGTGGGCGCGCAAGTCGCGGCGAATAATTTCCGCGGGTTTTATGCGAAAGCCGCATTTCGTCCGCTGCGAGAGTTGCGCTTCTGGATCGCCTATTTCGTCTGCTTCGTCATCGGCGGCTACATACCTTTTGAACTGATCTGGATGACCCCGACAAAACCGTCTCCGCTCGACCAACAAAAAGTGAGCATGGCGATGCGGTTTGGGGTCGCGTACCTGCTGCTGGTGACAGCGTGGCTTATCCTGTGTGCAGCGATCATGCGCACCAGCGCTGGCGAAGAAACAGTCAAGAGTGGACTAAAGTCCGAGCCAATTCCCGCAGCACCCGTATCATAAGAATCGGAAGCATGGCCGATTATTTCCCCGTTCGCAGCCAGGAAAGCACCGTACTTAATCCGTTCTTCGCGACTGCATGGGCTACGGCAGATGCACTGTCGCGATAGGCCGATCGCATCTCTTCCTCGGTTTTCGAAGAATTCAATCGCTGCTCTAAGGTGTCCACATCGGCGGCCGCTGGTTTGACGGATTGCGGATTCGAGAGATAGATCGCCATTCCTTCGCGCAGCCACAGTGGGGCTCCGGGATGAGCGTGCGACTCGATCAGCAAGTGCAGAAATTCGTGACGAAGAGTCGCGTCGAGTGTGTGCGTTTGACGTAACGTGGCCCAAGGTTGCAGACGAATCACATTTCCCAGCGTGCTCGCGGCCACCCATCCCGGCTCACCGGTTGCGTCCCGATAGATCTCGATGGTGGGATAAACCTTGATTTGCGGCCGAATGTCGAGGACCCATCCTGTTTGAATCGTTGCGAAGTGCAGGGCATGTTCGGTCAGCGGAAGCAGGACCGTCGCATCTTCGCGATGTGTACTGATGAGGTCGACCGACTCGCCAGGGAATCGCTCCCATGACAATCCCCGCGCATTCAGCCCTAGCGCGGTTCCGGGATAGTAGAAGTCAAGGATCTCGCGATACGTGTGGCCTTGCGCTCCCATGGTGTCGGCGCCAGTTTGACAGAGCCCCACGCCGTGTCCTTGCCCGCGACCGCGGAACGAGATTCGGTCGCCGAGATCTTCCATCTGATAAAGGTCACTCCGGATTTTTTCCCAGCCGAGCGCGCGGCCAACCGCCAGGCGAAAGTCCGTGGCGCTGATGGCACGACCGTTGATCAGCAGTGTCTTCACGCGTCCTGAATCCGACCTGGCTGCCACGGTCACTCGATCCGAAGGCTGCCCAAGCGAGCGTGAGAGATCCGTTTTGCTGATTTGCGTTTGCCACTCGTCGGGAACGCGCAGGCAATAGTCGTCGTGGTGTTGCCGCAGATAAGGTGCCTGAAGTCCAGGTTCGAGCGCCGCCGCGTCTTCCGTTTCACCGCCGCAACTGCGGTTGTAGTAGGTGGCCGCTGGACGCCCCGCATACCACAGCAATTCGCCCTCGGTTGCCGCAACCGCTGCTGTTACGCGCGCCGATTCGTTCCCGAGGCGCACATCCTGGCAATGGGTCGTGTCACAAAAATCGAAGCCCTCCGAGCGATGCCGTGAGTCGAAGTGAACTGCATAGGTTCGCGCCGCGACCGCCATGGCTTTTAGAGCCTCGCCCGATTTGAATCCAGCGCTTTCGCCCTGCAGAACCGCCGCAACATAGCGCTCCAGCGGCATACTGAGGGTTAGCAGCAGAAATCCATCGCGACTCTCGATGCGAAGTTCGCCATCGATCCGAAAAGGAGAGAAGTCTGCGCCCGTGATACGAGCTCGTCCGTTCAGCGCGAAGGTTGAGTACGAACATTCCTTCATAGACGACGTTCGATCCCTGTGCCGTGATGTCAGCCGCGCTGGCGAAGGGTTTCGCGGGACAAGTCGCGCAGGCCCGGAAGAATGCGTGGTCCGGAAGGATATGAACGGTTGCCGGTGGATGCTGCCAGAATAAGCGTACCTGCAACAGGCGTGGCTGTGCCATTCCCAACACACTGAGTGACAGCAACCATACGATTGCAACTAGCTCCCTCATGGCTTGTTGCCTTGATACCAGGCTTGCAAAATCTCGCCGCCGAGGACTGCGGCATCGCTCGGGCCCGTCCCTTTTTCCAGGAAGACGACGACCGCGACCTGCGGTTTGTCGGCCGGAGCGTATCCGGAAAACCAGGCGTTGGTCCAGGCTCCCTGATCCGTTCTGGCGGTCCCGGTCTTGCCTGCGACCTTCATGCCCGGAACCGAGGCCAATCGGGCCATTCCGTACTCCGTAGCGGCTTCCAGCCCGGCGAAAACCGTCCGCTCCGCATCGGTGGCGTTGGTCGCAGTCCGGCGAAGCGCAAGGTTGCGATAGGCAGCGAGCATTTCGAGGGGAGTGACTTTCATATCCGCTTCGCCAATTGCTTGCAATTCACGTTCCTCATCGCTGCTCGCCAAATGAATGGAGCCAACCGCTTCACCTGTGACGAATCCGCTAGGTGATGTGAATCCTGCCTGGTGAAAGGCAGCACGAAGGTCGTCCGCCGTTAAGCGCAGCCCGAAGGTAGCGAAAAAGTCGTTGCACGAATACGCCAGCGCGGAGACCGCCTGCAAGGCGCCCACTTTTGGATGGAAGCACGACAGGTCGTGATGGCCCACATGGAGATCGCGCCGACAGACAAACGAGTCCGTTGCCTGCAACTTACCCGACTGCATTAGCGCCAGCAACGTGAATGGCTTGAATGCGGAGCCAGGGCGGGCTAGACGGCGGGCCGCGACGTCGGGATGGTAATCGGCCAGTATGCGCCCGGAAGCCACATCGAGGACGATGGCTGTTCCCGAGCGGCCCTGCATGATGCGTTGAACGTCAGTGCGCAGATCGGCAGCGTGAACGGTCGTGCCAAACAAGACTACGATTGCTGCCAGGGAGCGGAGCACAAAAAAATTGTACAAGCTCCACTACGTATTTAGGCCATGCTGAAGCGGATCCTTAAAACGTCGGTTACCGTCGAGCCCCCAGTTGTCGTCCCAACTGACCTTATTGATTTCTCAGGGCCGCCATGGGATGGATGCCGGACGCTCGTCTTGCAGGTAAGTAGCCGGAGACCAGGGCTACTGCGATCAGAGAAAGCATCATGCCCGCGTAGGTAGTCAAATCCCAGGGTGAAGTCGCGAATAGAAGCGACGCGATAAGCCTGGCCGAGGCGAGGGATGCGATGGCTCCGATGACGATGCCCGTGACCGCGAGCCGCAAGGTGTTGAGAATCACGTCGCGTTGGACGCGCCCCGCGCTTGCTCCCAGGGCCATTCGAACGCCGATCTCCTGCGTCTTTTGCGTGACTGAGTAAGAGATCACGCCATAGATGCCGAGGGCCGCCAGGAGCAGGCCGAGTCCCGCAAACGCGGCTACCAGCAGCATAAAAAAGCGGCGAGGTGAGACCGCCCGGTCCACGATCGTGCGAATGGGACGGAACTCAGCGGAGGGCTGATTGGGATTCAGTTGCCGCAGCGCGTGAAGAACGCTGGCAGCCAGCGCCGCGGGCGGCAACTTGGTGCGGACTACCAACTGGGCTCCCGAGGGATTTTGCTGAGTTACAGGGTAGTAGATTTGGGCGCCCGTCCCAATCTCCACGGTTTCTTCATGGACGTCATCGACGACGCCTACCACGCGGTCTGCCTCGGTACCGCGCATCAGGATCTTGTCGACTGGATCTTCACCAGGCCAGTAGAAGCGGGCTGCGGAGGCGTTGATAAGGACAACTCTCTCGCTGTGCGGTCCGTCGGACCACGTGAAATCGCGCCCGTGGAGCCGAATTCCCATGGCGCGGATAAAGCCCGGCGTGATTACGTAGACGAGCGGATTCGGCAATTCTCCCGGAGTGAACGTCTTTCCTTTGGGTTCGGGCGAGTCCCACTCCCGGTTCGGCCCGAGAGGAAGGTAATCAGATATGCCAGCACTTTCAACTCCGGGAAGCGCGCTTACCTGAGCAATGATCTGCTGGAAGATTGCCTCGCGTTTCAGTTGGCTCGCTTCGTTGGTCGGAGCACTGTCGTCATACTCAACTTTGATGGACGCGGCGCGGTCTGGCTGTGAAAAGCTGGCCGACGCGCTCCAGCCGGGAATGTCGCCGGCGATGCGGCGCCAGCTGGCCAACGCGTATGCCCGGATGCTGACCATGTCGTCGGCCGTGGGAGAAGCGCGAACTCGACAAAACGCCGCATTACGAGCCAGTCACCCGGTTCGCGCGCATGCAGATCCTATCCCAGGAACTGGGCAAGGCGCTGCAAGCTGATGCGAGCAATGTGAGCGATACGGATATTCAAGATTACTACACTAAGAATCAGGCGAATTTCGAACAAGCCACCTTCATCCGGATCTTCGTCCCGCACACCAAGCGGGTCGAAACGCCGGCGCCGCCGGTAAAGAAAGCGACGGCCAGAGCGGCGGCAGGCAAGACGGATGACGACGACAAGGATTCGGCGAACCCAGCTGCGCTCCGCTCAGGATGACAGTCTTAGAGATTTGCCAGGAGAAATGCATTGACCCTGAGTGTTCGTCCCGTCGTGGGCTGCCGCGCCAAGATTACCGCCTTTGGAACCTATGTCCCTCCGCAAGTTCTGACCAATCAAGACCTTGAAAAAATGGTGGATACCAACGACCAGCGGATTCTGGAGCGTACTGGCATTCGCGAACGGCATGTTCTGGCCAAGGGGCTGGGCGTCAGCGACATTTGCACCGAGGCGGCCAAAAAGTGTCTTGCCATGCGTGGCATTGACGCCAGCGAGATCGAGCTGATTATCGTTGGCACGGTAACGCCGGACATGATGTTTCCGGCAACAGCCTGCCTGGTGCAGAACAAAATCGGCGCCAAAGGCGCCTGGGGATTTGACGTTTCCGCCGGCTGCTCGGGCTTTGTCTTCGCCTTGCAGGCAGGCGTCAA